>NZ_JBKEZJ010000005.1:0-374090 GCF_046449555.1 Rahnella selenatireducens | reverse complement strand
TATTTTCACAGAAGAAAAGTCCCCCCCAATCTCGTCATTGACGCCTTCCCCCGATGCGCTATGCTCAGACATTGCTTATTTCATTAGCGCGCTTACCTTCTATGAGCCTCTTCGCAAACAAAAAATTCTCGCTGCCACAGGGTTCCGCTTTGCCGTTGCTGGTGGCGGGGGCGTTCTTTATGGAAAATCTGGATGCCACGGTGATCGTCACCGCGCTGCCGCAAATGGCGAAAGATTTCGGCGTGCATCCGGTCGATATGAATATCGGCGTGTCGGCGTACATTCTGACGCTGACGGTGTTCATTCCGGCCAGCGGCTGGATCGCTAACCGGTTTGGCACGCGTAACGTCTTTTCGCTGGCGCTTATCCTGTTCACCCTCGCGTCACTGTTATGTTCCGCCAGCACCAGTCTCGGCATGTTTACCGCCGCCCGCATGTTGCAGGGGTTTGCCGGTGCGCTGATGGTGCCGGTCGGGCGGCTGGTGGTACTGAAAAATACACAAAAATCAGATCTGATCCGCGCCATCGCGACGATTACCTGGCCCGGGTTGGTGGCGCCGATCCTCGGGCCACCGCTGGGCGGTTTTATTACGACGTATGCTTCCTGGCACTGGATATTTCTGCTCAATCTGCCGCTCGGGATTATCGCGCTGATGTTCAGCCGCAAGCTGATCCCGCAGGTTGCGGGGCAGAAAGGCGTGCCGTTTGATGTCACCGGTTTTGTGCTGACCGGCGCGGCGTGTCTGGGGTTAATCTTCGGGCTGGATATGTTTAATCAGGACTCCGTTAACTGGAAACCGGTGACAATGGTAGGCGGCGCGGTGATCGTCGGGGCGCTGGCGGTCTGGCATTCCGGGCGGGCGGCGTACCCGTTGCTGCCGCTGACGGCGCTGAAAATTAAAAGTTACGCCGTCACGATTTACGGCGGTTCACTGTTTCGCGTGGCTATCGGCGCCCTGCCATTTTTGCTGCCGTTGATGTTCCAGCTGGGTTACGGCATGAACGCGTTTGATGCCGGGCTGCTGGTGCTTGCCGTGTTCGCCGGTAATCTGGCGATGAAGCCGTTTACCTCGCCGATTTTGCACCGCTTCCGCTTTAAGTCGATTATGCTGGTTAACGGCCTGCTCAATTCTGCGACGATATTTGCCTGCGCGTTGCTGACGCCGGAAGTGCCGACTGCCATTACGTTGCTGTTGCTGTTCGCCAGTGGCATGACCCGTTCGATGCAGTTCACCGCGCTCAATACATTGGCCTTTTCGCAGGTTCCGGCAGAACAGATGGGCGGCGCGAATACGTTATTTAACACTGCACAACAGCTCTCTACCGGGCTGGGCATTGCAATCGGCGCGCTTTCGCTGCGCGTCGCGGAACATTTTTTACCGGCCAGCGCCGGGATGCAGACCGGCACGTTCCATATCGCTTTTATTATCATCGGGGTGTTTTCTTTGGCAGGAACACTCGACAGTCTGACGCTCGACCCTACCGCAGGCGATGAAATCCGCCGAAAAAAAGAATCTGAACCGCAACCGGCTTCGTCAGAAAAATAATGACGTTGCCAAACTGAAATTAAGTATCCGACAAATGGAGAAAACCCATGGAATACCGTCTGTTAGGCCATTCCGGCCTGAAAGTTTCAGTTCTAAGCCTGGGCACTATGACGTTTGGTGGTCAGGGGAAATTCGCTAAAACCGGCCAGACTGACGTCAGTGCCGCGCAACGCCAGATTGGCCTGTGTCTGGATGCGGGTATTAACTTATTTGATACCGCCGACGTTTATTCAGGCGGTGAATCGGAAGTGATTCTGGGCAAGGCGCTGGGCACTCAGCGTCATGACGTGCTGGTTGCCAGCAAAGCCCGTTTCCCGATGGGCGATGGCCCGAACAATCGCGGTTCATCGCGTCACCATATTCTGCGCGCCTGCGAAGCCAGCCTGAAACGCCTGAGTACAGACTATCTGGATTTGTATCAGTTGCATGAATGGGACGGTCAGACGCCGCTGGAAGAAACGCTGCGCGCGCTCGACGATCTGGTTAGCAGCGGCAAAGTGCGTTATGTCGGTGTCTCCAACTTTTCCGCCTGGCATGTGATGAAAACGCTGGGCGTGGCGGCAGCAAATCACTATATCCGCCCGGTCAGTCAGCAAATCCATTACACCCTTCAGGCGCGTGAAGCGGAATACGAACTCCTGCCGGTGGCGCATGATCAGGGGCTGGGCATTCTGGTCTGGAGCCCACTGGCCGGTGGCCTGCTTTCCGGTAAATACCGCCGTAATCAGGCCGCGCCTGAAGGGACACGCCATCTGGCCGACTGGGGCGAACCGCCAGTGCGTGACGAAAATGCGCTCTATGACGTGGTGGATGTTCTGGTGGATATCGCCGGGCAACGCGGCGTTTCCGCGGCGCAAATCGCGCTGGCATGGCTGATTGCGCGCCCGCAAGTGACGTCCGTGATTGTCGGTGCGCGTAACGACACCCAATTGCAGGACAACCTTCTCGCGGCAGATTTGACCCTGAATAGCGAAGAAATTGAAAGGCTTAATAAAGTCAGCCAGTTGCCGTTGCTGTATCCATACTGGCATCAGGCTCAGACCGCGCCGGACCGGCTTTCTGCGGCAGATTTATCGCTGATTGCGCCTTATTTGAAAAAGTGACCGCAATAAAATGATACCAAGTCAGACCGGCATCCGCTGCCGGTCTGGTTATTTTTGTGTTAATACTTATAGAGTTTCTTTTTCTACACACTGTGCGCGGGCAAACGCGTTCATTTTTGATTCGATTTTTATTTCATTCTATTTATTTAAATACTAAGGATTACCGGGATGATTATTTTTGTGACCGGCGCAACCGCCGGATTTGGTGCTGAGATCGCGCGCCGCTTTGTCAAAGAAGGCCATAAAGTGATTGCCTCTGGCCGCCGCAAAGAGCGTCTGGACGACCTGAAAGCGGAGTTGGGTGACGCGCTGTATACCGTTGAGCTGGATGTGACCAACCGTGCTTCCATCAAAGATGCCATCGACAGCCTGCCAGCCGAATGGAGCAACATTGATGTGCTGGTCAATAACGCCGGTCTGGCCCTCGGTCTGGAAAAAGCCGACAAAGCGTCGCTGGAAGACTGGGACAAAATGATCGACACCAACACCAAAGGTCTGGTGTACATGACCCGCGCCGTCCTGCCGGGCATGGTTGAACGCAACACCGGCCACGTGATTAATATCGGCTCAACGGCGGGCAACTGGCCGTATGCCGGTGGCAACGTGTATGGCGCGACCAAAGCCTTCGTCCGTCAGTTCAGCCTGAACCTGCGCACCGACCTGCACGGCACTCACGTTCGCGTGACCAATATCGAGCCGGGCCTCTGCGGCGGAACGGAATTCTCCAACATCCGCTTTAAAGGCGATGACGAGAAGGCCAGCAAAACCTACGACAAGACAAACCCGCTGACGGCCACCGACGTGGCTGAATCCGTGTTCTGGGTTTCCACATTGCCTGAGCACGTTAACATCAACAGCATCGAAATGATGCCTGTCAGCCAGTCTCTGGCCGGTTTGCAGGTTCACCGCGAAGACTGATCAGACCTTGTGATGCACATGAAAAGCAGCTCCGGCTGCTTTTTTTATTGGGTTTTCGTCCAATTTTGAGCATAAAAAAGGCGTGGTAATCAAACCCACGCCTTTTTCAAACCCGCAGAGCGATTACGCGCTCAGCCAGCCCAGTTTGATCACGAACAGAATCGACAGAACGATCAGCGCGGAATTCAGTTCACGCCAGCGGCCGGTCAGCAGTTTTGCCAGCGTCCAGGTGATGAAACCAAACGCGATACCGTTAGCGATGGAATACGTGAACGGCATGGTCAGCGCAGTCACGGTAACCGGCGCGGCAACGGTGATGTCTTTCCAGTCGATTTCGGCCAGACCTGAGGTCATTAGAACCGCGATGAAAAGCAGAGCCGGCGCGGTGGCGAATGCCGGAACACTGCCTGCCAGCGGTGCGAAGAACAGGCTCAGCAGGAATAGAATTGCGACCACGATAGCCGTCAGACCGGTACGGCCACCGGCGCTCACGCCCGCCGCAGACTCGATATAACTGGTGGTGGTTGATGTCCCCAGCAATGAACCGAACAGCGCCGCCGCACTGTCAGCAACCAGCGCACGGCCCATTTTCGGGATGTTGCCATCTTCGTCCGCCAGACCTGCGCGTTTAGTTACGCCGATCAGAGTGCCGGAGTTATCGAACACGTCAACGAAAAGGAATGCGAACACGACGCTGATCAGCGAAACGTTGAATGCGCCTTTGATGTCCAGCTGCATAAAGGTTGGTGCAATGGAAGGTGGCATAGACATCACGCCACCAAACGGTGAGTAGCCCAGCGCAATCGCCAGAACCGTCACCGCCAGCACGCCAATCAGCACAGCACCGGTCACTTTACGCGCTTCCAGAACCACAATCAGAATGAAACCGAGCATCGCAAACAACGGACCCGGTTTAGTAAGGTCGCCCAGACCCACCAGCGTGGCCGGGTTTGCAATCACAATACCGGCGTTTTCCAGCGCAATCAGCGCCAGGAATAACCCGATACCGGCGGCAATCGCCGAACGCAGCGGAAGCGGAATACTGCGGATAATCCATTCACGAATTTTGAAAATCGACAACGCGAAGAAGATACACGCGGAAAGGAAAACAGCACCTAACGCGATCTGCCAGGTGTAACCCATGTGCAGCACGACGGTGTAGGTGAAGAAGGCGTTTAAACCCATGCCCGGCGCCAGTGCAATCGGGTAGTTGGCGATAAAGCCCATCAGTGCGGAACCGATTGCGGCAGCAAGACAAGTTGCCACGAAAACCGAGCCTTTATCCATCCCCGTCGCGCCCAAAATGGACGGGTTAACGAACAGAATATAGGCCATTGCTAAAAATGTAGTCAGTCCTGCCACAATCTCAGTCCGCACGTTAGTACGGTGAGCTTTTAACTTGAATAGTTTTTCTAACATGAGAAGGAATCTCTTGGTCGCGTGATCACTTCAACCGGGTGATCAAAAGCGCACGCTTGTTATTAGTGTTGTTTTTCAAAACACGCACGCGCGCCAGCAGTACGAATGCCACAATTCGCACCCCTTCTGTCCAAAGAAAAGCGGCTCACGTGCTAAACGTGTTTTGACGAACCCTGTCATTACCCTTTATTGACCTCTTTTGCACAGAGATTTGCACATAAAACAATCTGAGGTGATTGTTTACAAAGGCCATTGCACAATCTAGGAAAAATGAGTGATGCAGTCCATAATAGATATCTCACTTATTCACTGCATAAATTAGTACACCTATGTCACCCTTCTCCCGTTTTTCGCAATATTTTACCGAAGTCGCCCGAACAGGAAGTTTGCGCAAAGCGGCGGAAGCGCTGCACGTCTCCGCTTCGGCCATTAACCGGCAGATTTTACAGGCCGAACAGACGCTGGAAACGCCGCTGTTTGAGCGCCTGCCCACCGGCCTGAAGCTGACGTCCGCCGGTGAGATTTTGTTCGATGACATCCGCCGCTGGCGGAAAGAATTTTCCCGCACCCGCGAACGCTTTGATGAGATTCAGGGTTTGCGGCGTGGGCATGTCACCATTTCCATTATTGCGGCGCTCAGTGAAGGAATTATGGCGCAGCTGATTGCCGAAGTCGGCGCTGAACATCCTTACCTCACGTTTGATATCCGCATTGAAGACAGCCGGAATATCAGTGAACAGGTCAGTTCGGCGGAAGTGGATTTTGGTCTGCTGCTCGATCCTATCGAACATACCGGGCTGGAAGTACAGGCGTTCGCGGAATTGCCGATTGGCATCGCCATGCCGGTCGGGCATGAACTCTCAAAGCAGGAATCGCTGTCGTTCAGCGATATCGCGGCTTACCGGCAGATTATTCCATCGGAACCGCTGATGGTGAACGCCCGCGCGAAGCTGTTGTACAACCGTTATCAGCTGCTGGATACGCCGTCGATTGTCTGTAATGACGTGCGCATGATGCGTGAATTGATCCGCAAAGGGGCTGGCGTGGGCGTGCTGAGTTTACTTGACGTATTGCCTGATTTGCAGGAAAACCGGCTGGCGTTTGTGCCCTTGCAAGGGCGCAGCGCCAAACCGCTGACGCTCGCGCTGTGTGTTGCGCCACGCCGTCAGCTTTCCCGCGCCGCGCAGATTGTGATTCAGAAAGTGATCGTGATGATGGAAAAACTTTCGCAGTAATCGTTACGCCGTTTTCCAGCCAGATATGATAATCAGCATCCCGGCCAGCGCCACACAAGCGCCGAGCCAGTCGGTGGTGCTGAGTTTCACGCCATCGACAAACCGCAGCCACAACATCGCCGTCATCACATACACCCCGCCGTAAGCCGCATACACCCTGCCGCTGGCTGCCGGATGCAGCGTCAGCAACCAGACAAACGCTGCCAGGCTCAGCGCAGCCGGGAAAAGCAGCAGCCAGCTGCCGCCTTTGCGCAGCCAGAGATACGGCAGAAAACAACCGATGATTTCCGCCAGCGCGGTCGCAAAGAACAGTAAAGTCGTTTTGAGCATGTGAATCGCCAGGTTTACAGTTGTAAGTTAAACATGAATTCAACCCGTTAGCAGGCTTTGGGTGACGTGACTCAGGGTGATGTTATAATTGAAAGTATTCGCCTGAGCGATGTGTAAATTAAAAGGATTAGCTAATGAATACAACGTTTTTACGCCGTTTACTGCCTGTTGCGCTGCTGGTTATGACAGCAAGCTGGCAGGCACCTGCGCTGGCAGCCACCAACTGTGCGGGCGGAACCTGTGTCTTTGGCGGCAGCGGCAATGACGCCATGTCCAACGAAGAGGCGCGCCAGAGTAAAGAGCAGTGGAACGAAACACAGCGTCTGCGGGCTTTGAAAAACCAGCGCGCTGAGAAAGATTATTCCAAGTACGATAATTCTGTGGATCTGCGTGATAAATGCAACGCCAGCCAGAACGTCAATGCGTACTGGGAATCTAATACCGAGCGCTGCCTCGACCGCCGTACTGGCCGTCAGCTGATGGCGCCGTAATACCGTTATACCGTAATAAAATCTTTCCGCCCTTTTCCTGCCCGACAGCGGCGAACGTTGCCGCTGTCTCTATCTGCTAAACTCATTAATACACTGTTTCTCATAAAAGGAATGAATGATGAAAAAGACACTCTTAGCCGCCCTTGCGGTCATGATGTTAGCGCCGCTGGCGGTTCAGGCTGCCACCTGTGAAAGCGTGAAAGCGGATATCGCCCAGAAAATCGTCGCCAATGGTTTGCCGGAATCCGGCTTTAAGCTCGACATAGTCCCGAACGATCAGGCTGATCAGGCCGGTGGACAGGTAGTAGGTCATTGCGGGAATGATACGCAGAAGATTATCTACACGAAGACCGCTGGCGCGGATGATGCGACAGCAGCGAGTCCTAAGACGGGGACAAGCCAGGATTCTCAGTGATGCAGACCGGCATCACACTCGGTGATATTTCATCGAGAAAATTTCACTTGCAGTGAATGCGCAACCCAGGTCAAGACCTTGGGTTGCCACCCAAACCGGCTTCAAGGGGCGCCTATCGCCGCAAACGCCGCCGCTGCGCGGTCCTCTCATTTCGGATTCGAACCAGCGAGAAAAAAGACTCTCCCCGTTTCTCACCACTCACTCGACGTCGTTTTGAAAGCGACCAGCGGCTTTTTCCCAATATAACCGTGGGTTGGTTTGCTCCTCCCCCTGCGAAGGGGGAGGCAGGGAGGGGGTTTAGCAGGCAACTGAGTCGCTAAAACCAACACCCCATCCCAGCCTTCCCCTCATGAGAGGGGAAGGAGCAATTCAAAATCAGCCAGCATCAATCTTCCGAATTACATAGCCTCCAGCCGCTTTCAAAAATCACGCCGTAGGAGTGGTGGAAAAACGAGCGTTTTTTTTGCGAGGTTTGTAACCCGAACGAAGGGAACCGCGCAGCGGCAAGTTTTCGCGGCAATCACTATTGTGTCTGGAACATAGCAGCGAGCGGCCGCGCGCAGTTAAAAAAGCGCAGAGTCCAGAGACCCGCGCGTTACCGGGTCTTTGGTCGGTGTGGGCCGACGCCCAAGACTTTGAACTTGAACTTGAATTTGAATTTGAATTTGTCACCTTTCTCAAAGGTGCTCTCAGGCCGACTCCCTCTCCACTAACCCCGGTGGCACAATAATATTCTGTGCTTCGAGATTCTGTCCCCCGATCCTCAGCAATAACCGTCTCGCCGTCGCATGACCAATCTCCCGCGCGGAGTTCGCGATTGACGTCAGCGGCGGTTCGGTGAGTTCAGATTCCGGTGCATCTTCCATGCCGATAAGCGCCACTTTTTGCTGGAAGAAACTGTCGACAGCTCCGCCGCCGACTTCCGCGCCGGTGCGCAAAACGCCGAAATAAGCGCCGAGCGCGACGGACGATTTATGGCAAACGATGGCGCTGATTTTCGGGTAATGGGTCAGCAGCGTTTCGGCGGCGTCAGCGGCGCATTTCTGCTGGTAATTACATTCGATAATCCACTCACTGCGAAACGGCAGACCGTACTGTATAAGTGTTGAGCAAAAACCGCCGAGACGTTCGGCGCGGGTTAACGAATTACTGAGGCCGCCGAGGTAAGCGATTTGTTTGTGGCCGTGGCGGATAAGATACTCGGTGGCCATTTTGGCGGCGAGCATATTGTCCGGGCGGACAACGTCGACACCTTCAATACCGCCGGAACGCGCGGCGCAAATCAGCGGAACGCCCTGCTCATCTGCCTTTTCTTTCAGGCCGGAAATAGAACTGGTGCCACCGGCGATGACAATGCCATCAACGCCGTGGGTCAGCAAAGTGTCGAAACAGCGCATCAGACCTTTGCCTGACGGACCACTTTGCAGCAGAAATAATACTTTGCCCTGCGCTTCAAACATCTCGCTGAGACCGGCGGTCATTTCCGCATAAAACGGCTCGCAGATGTCACGCACAATCAGCCCGACCACGCCGGACTCACCGCCGCGCAGCGTGCTGGCCTGCCGGTTACGCACGAAACCCAGTTCATCCACCGCACGGTTTACCCGCTCGGCGGTACTCAGGGAAATGCGCCCTTTGCCGCTGAGCACCAGCGAAACCGTGGTGACAGAAACACCGGCGTGCTGCGCAACATCGATAATCGTAATTTTTTTATGATTCATCAGGCTATGTCGTTCATTCCAGATTCCATGAAACGGGATTATGACCCGTTCGTCGGACTTAAGCGTTTAAATCAGTAGTGCGGTCAAACAGTTATACCCGACTCGCCAGATTGAGTAAAACGTTAAACCTCCATTTAACCCTGATAATGAGGCAACCTTCCAATATTGTGAGTTCAAACACGTATTGTTTAGGTAAAACGTTTTATCTTAGCCGCCATTACCACACAGCTAACACCAAACCACTCAGGGAGCAGTCATGCCTGCAAATAAAAAACAAAAAGTCACCCTTTGGGAATTCTTCCAAAGCTTAGGTAAAACCTTCATGTTGCCCGTCGCGTTGTTGTCATTTTGCGGCATCATGCTGGGCATCGGCAGCTCATTAAGCAGCCACGATGTCGTTACATTACTGCCTGCACTGGGCAATCCTGTTCTTCAGCTGATTTTCGTGTGGATGAGCAAAGTCGGCTCATTTGCATTCAGCTTCCTGCCGGTCATGTTCGCCATCGCTATCCCGCTGGGCATGGCGCGTGAGAACAAAGGCGTTGCCGCCTTCTCGGGTTTTGTCGGTTTTGCCGTACTGAATCTGGCCATCAACTTCTACCTGACCGCCAACGGCACGCTGCCAACGGTTGATCCGCTGGTGCTGAAAGCCAACAACATCCAGATGATCCTCGGTATTCAGTCTATCGACACCGGTATTCTGGGCGCGGTGATCGTGGGTATCATCGTGTACATGCTGCACGAGCGTTACAACACCATCCGCCTGCCGGATGCGCTGGCGTTCTTCGGCGGTACGCGTTTTGTGCCGATCGTCACCACCGTCGTGCTCGGTATAGTCGGTCTGCTGATCCCGTTAATCTGGCCATTCTTCGCCGCCGGGATTAACGGTCTGGGCCGTCTGATTCAGGGCGCAGGCGTGTTCGGGCCGATGATTTTCGGTTCCGGCGAACGTCTGCTATTACCGTTCGGTCTGCACCACATTCTGGTTGCGCTGATCCGCTTCACCGAAGCCGGTGGCACGATGGATGTGTGTGGCCGCGAAGTCAGCGGTGCCCTGACCATCTTCCAGGCGCAACTTTCCTGCCCGACCACCCACGGTTTCTCTGAAAGCGCGACGCAGTTCCTGTCTCAGGGCAAAATGCCTGCATTCCTCGGGGGTTTACCGGGTGCTGCGCTGGCGATGTACCACTGCGCGAAACCTGAAAACCGTCATAAAATTAAAGGTCTGCTGATTTCCGGTGTGGTCGCTTGTGTTGTCGGCGGAACCACTGAACCGATCGAATTCCTGTTCCTGTTCGTTGCGCCGGTTCTGTATGTGATCCACGCAATTCTGACCGGTCTGGGCTTCACCATTATGTCGGTACTGGGCGTCACCATCGGGAATACAGACGGTAACATCATCGATTTCGTGGTCTTCGGTATCCTGCACGGCACAGCCACCAAGTGGTATCTGGTGCCGGTGGTGGCTGCAATCTGGTTCGCGGCTTACTACGCAATCTTCCGCTTCTCCATCACGCGCTTTAATATCAAAACGCCGGGTCGTGAATCTGAAAATACGCCAGCCGCCGCGGCCGTGCCGTCTTCCAGCAAATCCGGTTACAACGTGCCGGTGATCTTAAGCGCCCTGGGCGGTGCCGGTAATATCGTATCACTCGATAACTGCATCACCCGTCTGCGTCTTTCCGTGGCAGATATGTCACTGGTTGACGATGCGACGCTGAAAGCCAACCGTGCGATTGGTGTGGTTCATCTTAACGAACATAACCTGCAAGTGGTTATCGGCCCTCAGGTGCAGTCGGTAAAAGATGAGCTGGATTACCTCATCCGTGAGGCAGCCAATCAGCCAGCGCCCGAACCGGCGATGGTGTAAACACTGAATCCACAGGGCGACGCCGTGTCGCCCTTTTCTGCTTTCTTCAGGGAGTGAAAAAATGTCCTTAGCTTCTTTTGATTTCTCCACCGTCGTTGATCGTCACAAAACCTGGTGTACTCAGTGGGATTACGTCGCCGACCGTTTTGGTCGTGACGATTTACTGCCGTTTACCATTTCAGACATGGATTTCGCCACCGCGCCGTGCATTCTGGACGCGCTGCAAAAACGCCTGCAACACGGCGTGCTTGGCTACAGTCGCTGGCACCATGAGGATTTTCTCGGTGCCGTTGAACACTGGTATCAGCAGCGATTTAACAGCCAGATTGACCTCGACTGGGTGGTGTATGGCCCGTCGGTAATTTACATGGTGGCACAGCTTATACGCCAGTGGAGCCAGCCGGGTGACGGCGTGGTGACGTTTACCCCGGCCTATGACGCGTTCTTTAAAGTGGTTGATGGCAATCAGCGCAACCTGCTGGCCTGCCCGCTGATTAAACACGGCAACGACTGGTCGCTGGATGCCGAAAATCTGGAAAGCCTGCTGGCGCAACCGGATTGTTCGCTGCTGTTACTTTGCAGCCCGCACAATCCGACCGGCAAGGTCTGGACGCACGAAGAACTGACGCTGATTGCAGCACTTTGCGAGCGCCACAGCGTGCGGGTGATCAGCGATGAAATCCACATGGATATGGTCTGGGACGGGAACCCACATACGCCGTGGAATGAGGTGGCTCGCGGTGAATGGGCGCTGCTGACATCCGGCTCGAAAAGCTTCAATATCCCTGCACTGACCGGCGCGTACGGCTTTATCAGCCATAAAATGCCGCGTGATGCGTATCTGCATCAACTGAAAGCCTGCGACGGTTTGTCCTCTCCGGCGGTACTGGCGGTGCATGCACACGTCGCGGCGTATCATGCGGGCGAACCGTGGCTGGACGCATTGCGCGATTACTTACAGGGAAATCTGCATTATGTGGCGGAACAGCTGAACGCCGCGTTCCCGCAACTGAACTGGCAACCGCCGCAGTCAACGTATCTGGCCTGGATTGATTTGCGTGCGCTAAAGATCGACGACAAACTGCTGCAAAAAGAGCTGATCGAACATCAGAAAGTCGCGATCATGCCGGGCTACACTTATGGCACGGAAGGCGAAGGTTTCCTGCGTCTGAATGTCGGTTGTCCGCGTTCAAAAGTAGAAGCGGGTGTTCAGGCGTTAATTCGAGCGATTAATACCCTGCTGTAAACGCCTCCCCCTGCGAAGGGGGAGGCAGGGAGGGGGTTTAGCAGGAAAATCAGATCAAAATACTCTTCAACTGTCTGATTTTTCATTAATACCCCACCCCAACCCTCCCTTCGCAGGGGAGGGAGCAAAAATAAAACCCTTATTGTTGCGCAACGAAATACAGTTATAATGCCCCGCACATTTCAATAAGAACGAGTGCACACCATGATCGACACACGCCTTCCCCTGACCGACATTCACCGCCACCTTGATGGCAACATCCGCGCTCAAACGATTCTCGATTTAGGCCGCCAGTTTAACCTGACGTTGCCTGCCAATGAACTTGAAGCCCTGCGCCCGCATGTGCAGGTGATGCACGCGGAACCCGATCTGGTGAGCTTTTTACAAAAACTGGACTGGGGCGTCAAAGTGCTGGGCGATCTCGACGCCTGCCGCCGTATTGCTAAAGAAAACGTTGAAGATGCGGCCAAAGCCGGTCTGCACTACACCGAACTGCGTTTCTCTCCGTATTACATGGCGATGAACCACAAACTGCCGGTCGCAGGCGTGGTGGAAGCCGTGATCGAAGGCATCCGTGAAGGCCAGAAAAATCACGATATCGATGTGCGTCTGATTGGCATTCTGAGCCGTACTTTTGGTGAAGATGCCTGTCTGCAAGAGCTGGAAGGTTTGCTGGCGCACCGCGACGGCATTACCGCGCTGGATCTGGCCGGTGATGAACTCGGTTTCCCGGGCAGCCTGTTCCTCAGCCATTTTAACCGTGCGCGCGACGCAGGCTGGCGTATTACCGTTCACGCCGGTGAAGCCGCAGGTCCGGAAAGCATCTGGCAGGCGATTCGTGAGCTGGGCGCAGAGCGTATCGGCCACGGCGTGAAAGCCGCGCAAGACCCGGCGCTGATGGATTTCCTGGCGAAGCACCAGATTGGGATTGAATCCTGCCTGACGTCGAATATTCAGACCAGCACCGTGTCCTCGTTTGAACAACATCCGCTGGCAACTTTCCTGCGCCACGGCGTTCTGGCGTCAATCAATACCGACGATCCGGCCGTTCAGGGCATCGAGATTGCTAACGAATACAACGTTGCCGCGCCAGCCGCCGGTCTGACTCAGAATGAAATCCGCAAAGCGCAGGAAAATGGCCTGACGATGGCCTTCCTGACCGGCGCAGAAAAACAGGCGATTCGCGACAAAGTGTCTGCGTAACCTTTTCTGAGCACCCGAATTCTGAGCATAAAAAAGGGCGGGATGCATTCCCGCCCTTCTCATTTATATCAATCCGTTAAGCAGATTTGATTTCCTCTTTCACGGCCAGTTTAGCCGCCTCTTCACGCGCAACACGTTTCGCGTAACGCGACGCCAGAACAGCGCACACCATCAGCTGGATCTGATGGAAAATCATCAGCGGCAACACCATCGCGCCCACCGCCGCCGCCGGGAACAGCACGTTCGCCATCGGAATACCGTTCGCCAGACTCTTCTTCGAGCCACAGAAAACAATGGTGATTTCGTCTTTGGTATTGAAACCAAACAGCCGCGCCACAAACGTATTGATGATCAGCACAATGGTCAGCAGCACAATCGAACAACCTAGCACCGCCAGCAGTGACCAACCGTCAATCTGATGCCAGATGCCTTCCACCACCGCTGCGCTGAACGCCACGTACACCACCAGAAGAATCGACGAACGGTCCGTAATATTCACGATCTTCTTATGACGCTGCACCCAGCCGCCAATCAGCGGACGGCACAAATGCCCGATGATAAACGGCACCATCAGTTGTAAAACAATCGAGCCAATCGCGTGCAGCGTATCGCTGGTACCGCCCTGCGTATGCATCAGCAAACCGACCAGCACCGGCGATAAAAACACGCCGAGAATACTGGACGCCGATGCGCTGCAAATCGCCGCCGGGATATTCCCGCCCGCCACCGACGTATAGGCAATCGCCGACTGCACGGTAGCTGGTAGCGCACACAGATACAGAAAACCATAATACAGCGTCGGTGTCAGAATACCGACCGGCACCAGCCATTTCATGCCCAGCCCCAGCAGCGGAAACAGCGCAAACGTGCTGAGGAAAACCACAACATGCAAACGCCAGTGGCCGATCCCCGCCATAATCGCCTCACGCGAGAGCTTCGCGCCGTGCATGAAAAATAGCAGCGCGATGGCAGCGGTGGTCAGATGTTGGAAAATCGTTTTATAGATCCCTTCACAAGGGAAGAACGACGCCACGACAACCACACAAATGAGAATCAGCAAAAATTTATCGATTTTTAACCAGGACATGAACCTTCCTTGCCAGTTGAACGAGTAAAAGTGAATCGGTTTAACGGCGGCTTATTTTTTTACTTTCAGCGTCGCCTGTTGTTCTGAAGATTGCATGCCCAGCTCAATCATTTCCATTACGCGGATAGCGTCTGATGCCGGAACCGGATTTTTGCCGTTGCCGTTAATCGCATCGCGTACGCCCGCGTAATACGCCGGATAGTTCCCCGGAAGGGTCTGCAGTGATTTCTCTGCCAGCACGCCGTCGTGGCTGAGCGTGATCACGCCGTCACGTTTGTCGTATCCCCAGTCCGCCTGCGGCAAACGTTCGCCCGCCTTCAGACGATCTTCCTGCGGATCCAACCCATATTTCACGTAACTGCCGGTTTCGCCCTGCACGATAAAACGGGCCGTTTCGGCCACGGCGTACACGGTGCTGTGCAACACCACACGGCGGCGCGGATACGTCAGCACGGCATTGAAATAATCCACCGCTTTTCCGCCCGGACGCAGCACCGCCAGGTCAGCCTGTAACGAATCCGGCGTACCAAACAATTGCAGCGCCTGATCCAGCAGATGTGAACCTAAGTCATACCAGATGCCGCTGCCCTGCGCATCGCTTTCACGCCAGCGCTGAAGCACCTGCGGTTTGTAGCGATCATAATGCGATTCGAAATACACGATTTCGCCCAGCGATCCCTCTTCGATCAGCGCCTTCACGGTCTGGAAATCAGAATCCCAGCGACGGTTGTGGAACACAGAAAGCACTTTGCCTTTTTCACGCGCCAGCGCGTCCAGCTCGCGGGCTTCTTCGAGCGTCACAGTAAACGGTTTATCGACAACAACGTGTTTACCGGCTTCCAGCGCCAGTTTTGCCAGCGGAAAGTGCGTGGTGTTTGGCGTAGGAATCACCACCAGATCGATAGACGGATCGGCAAGAAGCTTCTCCGGGGAATCAACAACCGCGACATTTGGCCAGTCGGCATGTACTTTTGCGGCGTCACTGCTCGATACCACCGACAGCTCAAGGCCCGGCGTGCCGTCAATCAAAGGGGAATGGAAAGTTTTACTGGCGAAGCCATAGCCGATCAGGCCAACGCGGAGAGTCTGGGACATGGGATTTTCCTCTGTTTAACGGTCTTGCCCGTTAGGACGCTAATCACCTGATTTGACACCAGCTTACAGAGCGGGACAAGTAAAAATTTGGTTTTGCAGCCTCGTGCGGCTGCCGGGCGTTACTCACCGATTCTGGCCAATGAAAATTTCGGGATTTCACTGGCAGTGACGCGCTGATAGCGAATCGAGAAAGTTTCGGTTTCTCAATAACTGTGAACACTCTACTGACAGTGCCGAAACCGACCAAAGAGGCCCAGGACGGGGCCTCCTTGGAATCTCCACGTCTTTTTACAACACGCGCTCCGCTCGCTGGCACTGTTTCAGGTACCACCATTATTGCCGCGAAATCTCGCCGCTGCGCGGTTCCCTTACTCGGTTTCGAGCCACAGGTCTCGAAACTCTTCGCTCGGCAAGCTTTCTGAAAGCGGCTGGAGGCTTTCTAAAAAGATAAAATCAGGCTGCATTTTTGATCAGCAGCAGTGAGGTTGTGAATTAGACAGTTTCCTGCCGTTTTCAAAACGACGTTGAGTGAGGAGTGAGAAACGACGAGAGTCTTTTTTCGAGCAGGTTCGAACCCGAGGCGAAAGAACCGCGCAGCGGTGGCGTTTGCGGCAATAGCTGCGGCATCTGAAACATACTTTACAAGCGACAGCGCGCAGTTAAAAAGCGCGGGTGTCCAGAGGGCGCGCGCGTTAACGCGCCCTTTGGGCCAGTTTGGGCGGCGAGCCCAAGGTCTTAAAGTTGAACTCGAAATTTTCCAATTTCAACTCCCCCCTCACCGCCCAAACACCCCCTGCACATCAGGCAAATACTCCATCTCCATTCCGCAGCTCCACATCCTCCCGGCACCCGCCACTGAAATCACCCGGGTCGCCAGCGACATAAACTTCTCCTTAAGCTGCTCATCCGACACCGGATTTCCCGGCGCGCCCAGTGCAACATCCACACGCAAGGTTTTTGATTCGCCGGTTCGGATGAAAATCGTGACATCCGGCTCGCCGTCGGAACTCATCGTGGCATCTTCCGTCAGCACGATCCGGGCGATCATCGCCAGCAAGTCCGGGGCCTGCCGTTGTGCTGCGCCGTAAGCGTCCAGCCCGGCGTGGCCGAAAACGACCCGCGCCGCGATGGCGTAACGCAGGCTCATCTGCGCCGCCGCCAGCGTGGCGATTTCATTATCTCCGCACATGCCGTTGAGGAACGGGCACAAACGGACGACGATTTTTTCGATATCACCGGCGGTCGCGTGCATTTCCTCAAGCAAAATGCCGGTCGCGTCGATGGCGGAATGCGTACCACGGCACGAGGCGTAAGGCTTGATGGAACAACGCTCCAGCTTCCAGATTTCACCCAGATTTGCCGTCAGCATTTCGGGCATTGCGCTTTGCGGTGCCAGCGTTGAGAGGAATCCGCCCCACTTGTCTTCGAATAACTGCGCAGGCCCGCTGATGCCCTGCCGGGCGCTGAGCGCGGCGAGTACTCCGCCTTCTGCGGCGCGGCCTGCGTGCAGCTTTTTGCTCTGCGAACCGTCATGGATAAACGCCCACAGGCCGCCGCTGAAACTGCCGGAAATGCCCAGTGCTGAGCTGATCTGCCCAGCACTCAGGCCGAGAACTTTCCCCGCGGCCGCCGCTGCGCCAAATACGCCGCAGGTTGACGTGGAATGCCAGCCCGCACGGTTATGCGGAGAATAGCCGCCGCAGGCTTCCAGCACGCGGCGCGCCACGTCGTAACCAATAACGACTGCCGTGATAAACGCTTTGCCGCTGATCGGTTGCGGGCACAGCGGCAACACCGCCAGCAATGCGGGAATGACCACCGCGCCGGAATGATCGCAGCCGCCGGTGTCATCGAGTTCCAGCGCGTGCGCCGCCACGCCGTTGAGCAGCGCAGCGTTGCGCGCTGACGTCAGTTCGCGGTAGCCCCAGACCGGTGAAAGCGGCAGTGCGCCTTCGCCGAGGATCATCGCGGCCACGTCTTTTGCCACGTCGCTGGTGGCACCCACCAGTCCCGCGCCAATCGTATCGAGAATATGCCGTTTGGTGCGTTCCACCAGCCGTGGCGGCAAATCGTCGAAATGGGTATTCACCACGAATTCGCTCAGAATTTGCTGCTGCGAAAGCTTATTCATGGCTGACTCCCGGCGCGGTGTGTTGCATCCAGATCTGCGCCGGATGGGAAGCCTCGTTTTGCGGCTGATTCTGTGACCACCAGTCGGCCACCTCGCTGGCGCTGGCGACCCAGACATCCGGTTTTGACGTGATGTAGTCCAGCAGTTCAGCCAGCACGCCAATGCGTCCGGCAGTGCCGATCACTTCCGGATGCAGCCGCAGTACATAGCACAGGCCAAAACGGTAGAAACCGTCGAAATCCAACTTCATGTTGCCCAGTGTCTGGCTGTAGGACGCAATGCGTGACTGCGCGGGGGGCACCGCCGGGCTGAGGTTAAAGGCGAAATACGGCTCGTCTTCCATCTCATAATGCAGCGGCAGTTCCACCAGCCGCGACGGCAAGCCATTCTGCATCGGCTGGAAATACGGCAAATCATCGCCGCGCCAGCCGGAGGTCCAGCTGAAACCTTCATCCGTCAGCACATCCGCAAAACCCGGTGCCCAGTTTCCTGCGGGCAGACGAAAACCGCGCGGCACCTTGCCGGTCAGGGCTTTTAGCGCCGCTTTGCCCCGTTGCAGGCTGTCAGTTTGCTGCGCCAGCGTCAGCCCGTCGAAATGCGCAAATTCATAGCCACACGTCGCCAGCTCGTGACCGGCGCGGTCGATTTCGCGGATCTTCTCCGGGTTTTCGTCCGCCACAATGCCCGGCACACACCAGGCGCTGCGCAGGTTTTTTTCATCCAGCAGCGCCAGCAAACGGTCGATGCCGCGCAGCGTACCGTATCGCCAGACCGACAGCGTTTTTTCACGCCCTGCCACGGCGGGAACCTGGCTGAGAATGCCGTGAATATCGTTGAAATCCACCGTGATAATCACCGCGCAGCGATAGCCCTGCGGCCAGTTTTGATTAGTCATTGGCATGCTCCTGCATCCACCAGTGAGCCACGTCGCGGCAGCGCGCAAACCACACGTCGTCACGTGCTTTCAGGTGGCTGAAAAATTGATCAAGTAGCATGATGCGCCCCGGTTTTCCGCTGATTTTCGGATGGAACAACGTGGTCAGGCTCAGCCCTTCATTCATCGCGCCGTCGTATTCACGGCACCAGTTGTCGAGCGTCAGCGCGTAACTGGCGGTGCGATCCAGCCCCGACGGGAAATTCGGTTCGCGGGTGTAGGCCAGAGACGCGTAATCGTCCATTTCCCAGCGGCCGGGGATTTCTACCAGCGGCCGATCATGGCCGGGCACAGAGATCAGATAAGGCCGGTCATCGCCGCGCATGCTACTGGAATACGTCACGCCCGCGTCGAGCAGCATCGCCGGTGTTTCCTTGTGCCAGTCACCGGAGGGCGTGCGGAAACCTTCGGCGCGTATCCCTAAAACCTGCCAGAAAATCTCGCGGGACTTCTCCATCACCCAGCGCTGGTTTTCGGCGCTGATGGCGTAAAAAGACTCATGACGATAACCGTGATACGCCACTTCATGGCCGCGCTCGACAATCGCCTGACATTGTTTCGGCCAGTTTTCCACCACCCACGCGGGAATGAAAAACGTCGCCGGAAGCTGATGTTCACTGAGCAAATCGAGGATCCGCCCCAGCGCCCGGTAAGGGCCGTAAGCGCCGAAGGTAAAGTAATCCGCTTTCTGCCAGATTGTGCCGTTAAGCATCGCGTCGCCGGTCGGGCCGTCGAGATCAAACGCCAGCGCCATGCAGCCGCGTTTTCCTTCCGGCCAAAGACTGGCCGTGTGTTGTGCTGAAATCGTCATGAGTCGTTCCGATACCTGAGGTTATTTGCCTTTGTTGATGGTGACTTCCTGAATTGCACCGTCCTGCAGGCCCCATTTGGTGAGGATTTTCAGATAGGTTCCGTCGGCAATCATGTCGGTCAGCGCGCCTTTCACCGCATCAATCAGCGGCTGATCGTCTTTGCTGATCCCCATGCCGGTGACCTGATACGCAAAAGCTTTGCCCAGCGGTTTATAGGTGTCTTTTTCCAGATTCATGATGTACGGCAGGGTTTCGCTGCCCTGCACCACGCCTTCGATTCGCCCCTGACGCAGCTGGGTACGCGCATCCGCCGTGCCTTCCGCACCAATCACCACGATGGCCGGTTTGCCTGCAGGCACGCAGTTTGCTTCGCTCCATGCAGCGATTTCAGCGGGGAAAGTGGTACGGCGGCTGGTGCCGACTTTCTTGCCGCAGAGATCTGACATGGTGTTGATTTCTTTGTGGGCGACGGTGGTGTAGAACTGCGGGCCGCTGTTGTAGTAATCGACAAACGTGGCGATATCCTGGCGCGGTTTGGTGTCAGTCATACCGGAAAGGATCATGTCCACGCGATGCGTCGCGACGGCGTTCACCATCTGTTCGAAGCCGATTTCCTGCCAGCTGATTTTGCGGTTCAGGCGCTTGCCGAGTTCCATACCCAGATCATAATCCATGCCGGTCAGCTGGCCGGTGGTCGGATCTTTGAATTCGAGCGGCGGATAGTTCGGCATCATCGCCACTTTGATTTCGTCTTTTTGTTTCAGCTCAGCGGCGCTGGCGACAGAAACCGCGCCCTGCAACAGGACAGCCGCAGTAATAAGGGACAACAGTGTTTTTTTCATGAAGGCATTCCCATAGTCAAAAGTTAACGGCAAACGGGTCAAATGAGGACGGCAGAGATAAAGTTCTGCGTCCGCGGGTTTTGTGGATTAAGCAAGATGTCTTCCGGATTACCACTTTCTATAATTCCGCCCTCATCCATGAAGACCACGCGGTTAGCGACTTCCCGCGCGAAACCTAATTCATGCGTGACCACAATCATCGTCATCCCTTCAGCGGCCAGGCCGCGCATCACCGCCAGAACTTCGCCGACCATTTCCGGATCGAGCGCCGACGTCGGCTCATCAAACAGCATCACTTTGGGTTTCATCGCCAGCGCACGGGCAATTGCCACGCGCTGTTGCTGACCACCGGAAAGCTCCAGCGGATACGCATCGCGCTTATGCGCCAGCCCGACGCGTTCGAGCAGCGCCATGGCCTCCTGCGTGGCCTCTTTCACCGGCCGCAGCAGAACCTGACACGGCCCTTCGATAATGTTTTCCAGCGCCGTTTTGTCCGGGAACAGATTGAAACGCTGAAAGACCATGCCGGTTTTCAGCCGCTGGCGGGCAATCTGCCGGTCATTCAACGGGTAAAGTTTCTTGCCGTCCATGCGGTAACCGACCAGTTCGTCATCCACCCAGACGCCGCCGCTGTCGATGCGTTCAAGCTGATTAATACAGCGCAGAAACGTACTTTTCCCCGAGCCGGATGGCCCGATGATGCACATCACTTCGCCGTGTTTAACCTCAAGATTGATGTTTTTCAGGGCCTGAAACTGGTCAAAGTACTTATTGACGTTCACGGCTTTGATAATACTTTTCATGATCGGGCTCCTCAGTGGCTGGTGCGGCGGCGGGTGCCACGGCCGAAATAACGTTCCAGACGGTTCTGCCCGAGCGACAACACCGTCACCACCACCAGGTACCAGATACCGGCGACAAACAGCAGTTCCATCACCCGCGCATTGGCGAAGTAAATGGTCTGCGCGTTATAAAGCACTTCGGAATATTGGATCATGCTCGCCAGACTGGTGGTCTTCACCATGCTGATAAATTCATTACCGATAGGCGGAATAATCACCCGCATGGCTTGCGGCAAAATGATCCGCCGCAGCGCATGCAAACGCGTCATGCCGATGGACTTCGCCGCCTCGTACTGCCCGAGATCGACCGAAATCAGCCCGGCGCGCACCACTTCCGAGGTATACGCGCCCTGATTAATGCTCAGGCCGAGCAGCGCGGCGGTGAATGGCGTCATGATGTCCACGGTCTGAATACTGAACAGGCCGGGAATGGAAATGGTCGGGAAAATCAGTGCCAGGTTAAACCACAGCAACAGCTGTAAAATCAGCGGCGTACCGCGAAAAATCCACGTATAGCCCATCGCCACGCTGCGCAGCACCGGGTTTTGCGACATGCGCATCACCGCGATAATCACCCCGAACACAATTCCCAGCGCCATCGCCAGCACCGACATCACAATGGTGTTGCCCAGCCCGAACAAAATCGCTTTGGCGGTCAGAAACTGCGCCACGTACTGCCATTCGATTTTGCCGTGCGCAAAGGCATTCACCAGCAAGGCCAGCAGCACCAGGATCACAACCGAGGCAAAAATCCGGCCGTAATAACGCTGCGGCACATAGTGGTATTCGCTGAGATCGATATCAGCGGTTTTCACATTTTCAGACGTCTTCTGATACAAAGTCATTCGCTGCTCCCCGCGAGGTGTAGAAGTTATGCAGATGTTACAAAGACAGGCCGGTGTACGCCGTTGCCCAGGCCGACTGTCCGGCCAGACGCACTTTCAGTCGCTCAATCTGCTCGGCCACGCGCACCGGAGACGTACCGCCCCAGCCGCTGCGGGCATTCACCGCGGCTTCTAACGTCAGGCATTCGCGCACGTCACCGCTCAGACGCGGATCCACGGCCAGCAGCTGTGCGTCGCTGAGTTCATGCAGCGCCAGATTGTGTTGCTCGCAAACCTGCACCAGCTGGCCGGTGATTTCGTGCGCTTCCTTAAACGGCACGCCGCGGCGGGAAAGCCAGTCCGCGACTTCGGTCGCCAGCGTGAAGCCTTCCGGTGCCTGTTCGCGCAGCCGTTCAACGTTCACCTTCATGGTGTCGATCATTCCGGCCATTGCAGGCAGCACCAGCAGCAGCTGATCAACGGTGTCCATCGCGTTGCGTTTGTCTTCAATCAGGTCGCGGTTATACGAAAGTGGCAGCCCTTTCATGGTGGTCAGCATCGCCGTCACGTTGCCAATCAGACGGCCACTTTTGCCCCGCGTCAGCTCGGCAATATCGGGGTTTTTCTTCTGCGGCATGATGGAACTGCCGGTGGCGTAACCGTCGTCAAGCTCGACCCAGCGAAACTGACGCGACGCCCACAGGCAAACTTCTTCGCAAATGCGCGATAAGTTGACGCTCAGCATACTGCCGGCAAACAGAAATTCAGCGACGTGGTCACGGCTGGCAACAGCGTCAATTGAGTTCTCACAGGCACCGTCGTAGCCCAGATCTTTAGCGGATAATTCCGGGTGCATTGCAATGGCAGAACCGGCCATTGCCGCCGCCCCGAGCGGGGAAAGTGCGCAGCGTTTATCCCAGTCACGCAGGCGTTCAACGTCGCGGTAAAACGACTGCGCATGCGCCATCAGCTGATGACCAAACACAATCGGCTGCGCCTGTTGCAGATGCGTAAAACCGGGCGCGAGGGTATGAATATGCTGTTCCGCCTGTTTGATCAGCGCGGTTTGTAATTCCAGCAGCGCCACCACAATTTTGCGGGTGTTATCGCGCAGGTACAGACGTAAATCGTTAGCGGTCTGGTCGTTACGGGAACGTCCGGCGCGCAGTTTGCCGCCAAGTGCGCCCAGCCGTTCGGTCAGGCTGCGTTCGATAAACGTATGCACATCTTCATCGCCCTGAACCGGCGTCACGGTTCCGGCGCGAAAATCGGCGGCCAGTTGCTCAATGGCTTCAACCATCTGACGGGTTTCATTCTCATCAAGTAAACCGGCGCGCTTTAATTCATATGCGTGTGCGCGGCACCCTTCCAGATCATATTCAGCGAGTGAAAAATAATATTCCGGGCTGCGCGATAAGGCGCTTAACGCCGCGGCTGGCCCGTGTTTGAAGCGGGCTCCCCAAAGAAGTTCTGGCAGCTGGGACATGATCGTTTCCTTTTATGGCATAGATGTTGCAAACCTGAATCCAGCGTATTGTCTGGCGGCGTTGAAATAAATTTCAGCAGACAGAATTTCGAATGACACTGAACAATCTTGGCTTACAGCGTAATAACGAGTGAGGCTGAGTGAATTTGATGTTGTAGATTTTTAGAGCGGGGGTAAATATTTATTATGGAAAGTCCACTTTCCAAATCAGGAAACACGTCACCCGCGAAAAGTGATATTAATCAGCACAGCCTTGGCGTCGCAGATTTAAAACTTTTGCGCGTCTTTAAAACCGTGGTAGAAGCTGGTGGATTTACCGCAGCCTGTAATGAACTGAATATTGGCCTGGCGGCAATCAGCAAACAAATATCGGATCTGGAGATCCGCTTCGGGATGAAACTTTGCACGCGCGGACGTGAGGGATTTTATTTAACCGAACACGGCAAAGTCGCCTATCAGGCGTGCCTGGATTTATTTTCTTCCATCAATCTCTTTCGCGATAAACTCAATCATGCACGCCACGAACTGTTCGGCGAGCTGAACATCGGTATTATCGACAACACCATCACGGATCCGCAATCGCCCGTCGTTTGTGGCTTAGGCGAAGTTTATCGTCAGGCGCCAAAGGTGAACATCCGCCTGCATGCCACCCAACTCGACGAGATCGAACGCGGCGTGATTGATGGCCGTTTTACCTGCGGCATCATGCCGGTCTATCAGGAAAAACCGGAATTCGATTACTTTTTTCTGTATCACGAAATGACCTATCTTTATTGCGGCGATAAACACCCGTTCTTCTCCGTTCCGGCTCAGGAAATTAAAGAGTCACAAATCAAATCCTCGCAAAGGGTGAATCACTTTTACGCCAATCACAGCAAGAAAAATATCTTCTCCGACGTCACAACACCGCACGCCATCGCCGTACAGGTCGAAGCGGTCACCATGTTACTGATGACCGGTAATTATCTCGGTTTTTTACCGGAACATTATGCCAGTGCATTCATGGGCGGAAATAAACTCAAAGCGCTGATGCCAGATAATATTGAAATCGCCACCCCCTTCAGCCTGGTGGTAAAAAAAGGCGCACCATTTAATTCCGTGCTAAATTTATTCTTTAATGCCCTCAAACAGGCACTCACTCCCCGACCTGAAGCAAAAGCCAGCTGATTCGATTAAGCGGGAATATTGCGGGTTCCGTCGTCTTATGCACCGGCGCAGAGCAATGAAAGTCATATTGTGGTGCAGGTTATCACTTTTAATTATAAATTCGTTTACCTCCTTCTCATTAATTATTCAAAAATGTATAACATCAATGCCCTGCCTGATTTCCTTCCGTGATTTCAACTGTGGCGTAGTAATTGCTTTACTCACTTGTCTATACAGGGTTGCACATTAGGATTTCTATTAGCCGTTTTTCTCTCTTTCAACACCATGCGAGGATCACCATGTCACCAACTCAGACCTTAAACGCCTTAAAAAACAAAGTTGCGCTGGCCTGTTGCCTTGGCGCGCTCACGACGTTCAGCCTGAGTGCTGGCGCGGCAACGACAGCACCGGAAGCCGGAACCTTCAAAATGGGTATAGAACCCTGGCTGGGCTACGGGCAGTGGCACGTCGCACAAAGTCAGGGCATTTTTAAACAGCAGGGGTTGGAAAAGGTCGACATCATTAACTTCGCTGAAGACAAAGACATTAACGCCGCGTTAGCTAGCGGGCAGATTGATGGCGCTAACATCGCCACACATACAGCAATGGCGATGGTTTCCGCCGGATTGCCGGTGAAAGTCGTCCTGCTGCTGGATCAGAGCGAAACCGCCGATGCCCTGCTGGTCGGCAAAGATATCGCCACGCTGAAAGACCTGAAAGGTAAACAGGTAGCGTTCGAAGAAGGCACCACCAGCGACATTCTGCTGCACAGTGCCGTCAACTCGGCCGGGCTGAAATGGAGTGATATCACGCCGGTGCCGATGCCTGCGGATTCCGCAGGCAGCGCATTGATTGCCAAACGCGTCACCGCCGCCGTGACTTACGAGCCCTACATTTCTGCCGCCAGAAAACAGGATCCGTCGCTGAAAATGCTCTACAGCGGCTCTTCCGATCCGGGTCTGATCGGCGACGTTCTGGTGGTTCGCGACTCAGTATTGAAAGAAAAACCGGGCCAGATTGCCGCGCTGATTAAAAGCTGGGACGCCGCATTGACCCATTATCAGGCCAATACCGCCGCAGACCGCGCCCTGATCGCCAAAGCCGTGGGGGCCACACCGGCGGACCTGGAATCGGCGTTTGACGGCGTGAAGTATTATTCGCTGGCCGAAAACAAACAGGTGCTCAGCCATTCGTTCTCCGACCAGACGTTTGCACATGTGCTGAAAGCCGCTACCGCCGCCGGGCTGATTCCAAAACCAGTCACCGCCGCGCAGGTGATTGACGCCAGCTTTGTGAACAGCCTGCCATGAGTTCGCGCCGCAAACCGCTCAACTTGATGGTGATTGGCCGCCTGCCGTCGCGCAAATTGTTCGTCGGCATCGCCGTAGCGCTGTTCGTTATCCTGTTTCTGTCGTGGGGGCTGGCGACCCGCAGCGGCGCCATTCCGCCGATTTTTCTGCCAAAACTTACCGACGTGTGGCTGAAAATGGTGTCACTGGCTCAGGACGGCACGCTCTGGAGTGACGTTAAAAGCAGCCTGTACCGCATCAGTATTGCGTTCGCCATTTCCTCGGTGATGTCGATTGTGATTGGCGTGCTGGCAGGCTGTTACGGTTTCTTCAAAGCCCTGACCGAACCGCTGGTGGATTTCATTCGCTACATGCCGGTGGTGGCGTTCGTGCCGCTGACCATTTTATGGACCGGTACGGACGACGTGCAGAAATTCCTGATTATCTGGATCGGCACCTTCTTCCAGCAGGTGTTAATGGTGATCGACGCCGTGAAACGCGTACCGGGCGATTTCGTCGGTTTAGGCCGCACGCTCGGCATGCCGGATCGCAAAATTCTCTTCCGCATCGTTTTACCGGGCGCGCTGCCGGGCATCTGGGACGCACTGCGTATCAGCCTCGGCTGGGCGTGGACGTGGCTGGTGCTGGCCGAACTGGTCGCCTCCACTTCCGGGCTGGGTTATCGCATCGTCGTTTCCCAGCGCTTCTTCCAGACCGACACCATTATCGGTTACATCCTGCTGCTGGGGATTTTGGGGTTAATGAGCGATCAGATTATGCGTGCCGCCGAGCGCGTACTGTTCCGCTACAACAAGAGGCGTGCGTGATGTCGGTTTTAACTATTTCTCATTTGCACAAAAGTTTTCAGGTCGGCAAACAGACGCGCGAAGTTCTGCACGATATCAGCCTGACGCTGGCAGACAACGAATTTGTCTCGGTTGTCGGCACGTCGGGCTGCGGCAAAAGTACCCTGCTGTCCATCGCGGCAGGCCTTGAGGATTACGACAGCGGCGACGTCCAGGTTGACGGGCAAACCATACGCGGCGCGGGCATCGACCGTGGCGTGGTGTTTCAGTCCTATACGTTATTACCCTGGCTGACGGCGCGGCAGAACATCGAGTTTGCGCTGAAAGCCGCCGGGTTCAGCCGGGCGGAATGCCGCGAAAAAGCCGATCAGCATCTCGAACTGGTTCAGCTGACGGCGTTTGCTGACGCCTGGCCGTCCGAGCTTTCCGGCGGGATGAAACAACGCGTGGCGATTGCGCGCGCGCTGTCCTATCGCCCGAAAATATTGCTGATGGATGAACCTTTCGGCGCGCTCGACGCCATGACGCGCCACCAGATGCAGGAACTGCTGACCGGTATCTGGGAACAACACCGGCTGACGGTGATGTTCGTCACGCACGATATTGAAGAAGCGGTTTATCTTTCCGACCGCATCGTGGTGATGGGACCGGGCACTGTTCAGGCAACGTTTGATGTGCCGTTGCCGCGCCCGCGCCGCGAAGAACTGACCGCCAGCCCTGAATTCACTGACCTGCAACGTCAGGTTCTCCACACTATCCGCAGCGGCCACACCCGCGCCGCGCTGGCCTGATCACCGGAGATTTACCATGTCTGCACCTTTTCAAGCTGTGACTTTTCATGACCTGAGCGATTCGACCGACCTGCCACCGGCATTATTCCAGCGCACCGAAGCAGATTTATCCTTTTTCATCGAGCGCGTGGCACCAATTATCGACGCCGTGCGCACGGAAGGCGACGCCGCCCTGCAACGCTTTGCCCGCGATTTCGACGCGGTCACCGCGCCGGAAATGAGCATCATGGCGGAAGATTCCGAGTTCGCCACGGCGTTTGAACGCCTTGATCCGCAGGTTATCGAATCCATCCGTTTCTCGGTGGAAAACATCCGCGCATTCCACGAAGCGCAGAAACCCGAAGACATGTGGATGAAAGAAATCCGCCCCGGCGCATTTGCCGGTGACCGCCATGTGCCAATCGACTCCGTCGCCTGCTACGTGCCGCGTGGCAAAGGCTCGTTCCCCAGCGTCTTTCTGATGACCACGATCCCGGCGGTGGTGGCAGGCGTCAAACGCGCCATTGTCATCACCCCGCCGGGGCCGGACGGCAAAGTAGACGACGCCACGCTGGTCGCCGCAAGGCTGGTGGGCATCACCGAAGTCTATAAATGCGGCGGCGCACAGGGCGTGGCGGCCGTGGCATTCGGCACCCAAACCGTGCCGAAATGCCTGAAAATCGTCGGGCCGGGCAGCCCGTGGGTCGTGGCGGCGAAACGCCAGTTATCAAACCTTATCGATCCGGGCATTCCCGCCGGGCCCAGCGAAAGCTTAATTCTGGCCGATGACAGCGTGGACGGCGCGCTGGCGGCCTTAGATCTCATTATAGAATCCGAACACGGGCCGGACTCCTCGGCTTATCTGGTGACAAACAGCCGCCGCGTTGCCGAAGAAGCCATTGCCGCCTTGCCCGGCTACTGGGCGCAAATCGGCGAAAAGCGCGCCGGTTTCTCGCAGGCCGTGTTATGCGGTACGCACGGCGGCGTGGTGCTGACGCCCGATTTCGACACTGCCGTTGATTTTGTCAACCAGTACGCGCCGGAACATCTGGAAATCCTTGCCGAAGAACCGATGGCCGTGATGGGCAAAATCCGCAACGCCGGAGAAATCCTGCTCGGCAACTACACGCCGATCACATTGGGGAATTTTGTGCTCGGCCCGAACGCTGTTCTGCCCACTAACGGCGCGGCGAAGACCGTCGGCCCGCTGTCCGTTTTCGATTACATGAAACGCATTTCTGTCGGTTACGTGACCCGCGAAGGCTACGCGCCGCTGGCTGAAAAAGCCCACGCATTCGCACTGTACGAGGGCTTCCCCGGTCACGCGCTGGCGGTATCGGCATTACGCACTGAGATCCTCAACAAAAAAGGCCAATAACGATGAGCAATTTGACGGGCAGTGAACCGCTGGCCGCGCAGGCGCGTCAGTTAGTCCATGCGGGAGAATGGCAAAAAGCGGCGGATGCGCTGCGCCAGTTGATCGGCGAAGTCACCGGCGTAAAGGCCGGTCAGCTTACCATCAACCGCGACCAGTACAGCCTGAATTCCCTCAACGGTACGGTGACGCTCGACGATGGCCGCGCCCTGTTCTTCAAATATCACAATGAAGAAGGCGAAGATAAAACCATCGAAGAGTATTACAACGCTGAATTGCTTCGTGAAAGCGGCTTTCGGGTCGATGTGCCGGTGTATGCCTGCGGTGAACCGGGGCGGCAGATTCTGATGTACACCCTGCGCCACGACCGGCGCATGGCGGATGTCTGCCGGGATATCGAACAGCAGCAAGCGTGGGATCAGGAAGCCGAAATCGAAGAAGCCCAGCGCCGTTCTGACCGCGATATCCTTGCCTATACGCTACCGACGCTGAACGCCGGGTCGGTGGACGCCGTTTCTGCCGAGCCCATTCACCAGCTGTTCCATCACCGGCTGGTTTCCCCGGACAACCCTGAGATCTCCGCCGGTTTCGGTGGCCGCGTCGCGCGTTTTTACGTCGGCAAAACCTTCCAGCTCGAAGACGAACAGCTGGAATGGCAAACACTGAGCAACCTGCGCTGGGTCATCAACGGCGTCGCGTATGAACACAGCCTGCGGCAGTTATTCGCCGAAGCGGGAACGCGCCTCGCGCCCGCCGCACTGGCCGATCACGGCGTCGTCACCGCACACGGCGATGCTCACAACGCCAACGTCTGGTACGACACGTCGGAAGAAATTCCGCAACTGGTGAGTTTCGACCCCGCGTTCGCCGGGCGCAACATTCCGGCGCTGCTGGCGGAAATCAAAGCCACCTTCCACAATATTTTTGCGCATCCGCTGTGGCTGTATGAACCCGCGCGCTGCGGCGAACTGTACAAAGTCACTGTCATGCGACGCGGCGATACGCTGTTTGTGGATCACAACTGGCAGCTGACGCCGCTGCGCGCCGCCTTCCTGCGCGACAAAGGCGAGGAATACTGGCAGCCATTGCTCGGTCAGCTCGCCCGCCGTGGCTGGTTGCCGCCGCACTGGCAGCGGATTTTCCGCCTCGCCATGTTCTGCTGCCCGACGCTGGTTCTGGATCTCCGCTCAGGCGGTTTCAGCGGCCATACCCCCACCAGCTCCGCCCTCGGTCTGGCGATGTCCGTCATGCTGGGCAGCCAGCCGTTGGAAGATCTCGACGAATTCAGCCAATGGCTGGCCGGTATCAGCCCGGCGGAGAAAGCTAATGACTGATCAGTTCTCACTGCAAGGCAAACAGGTGCTGATCACCGGCAGCTCACGCGGCATCGGTAAAGCGCTGGCGCTCGGCATGGCAAAAGCCGGTGCCAGCGTGATTGTCAGCGGGCGTGACAACGTCACGATAAACGCGGTCTGCGGGGAAATCCGTCAACTTGGCGCGGAGGCTTTTCCGCTGGTGCTCGACGTCACGCAACCCGCCACCTTCGCCGCCGCAATGGCTTCGCTGCCAGCGCCGCCTGACGTGCTGGTCAACAATGCCGGAACCGAACACCTTTGTCCGTCGATGGACGTTGACGAAGCGCTTTGGGACAGCATTCTCAACACCAACCTCAAAGGCGCGTTTTTCTGCGCACAGGCCGCCGCACGGCTGATGGCAGAAAATGGCGGCGGCAGCATTCTCAACCTCTGCTCACTCACCAGCCAGGTCGGCGTTCCGGGTGCCGCAGCGTATGGCGCATCGAAATCCGCACTGGCCGGTCTTACCCGCACGCTGGCAACGGAATGGGCCGCGAAAAATATTCGCGTTAACGGCATCGGTCCTGGATATTTCAAAACTGACCTGACGGCTGAGTTTTACGAAAACGACGACTGGTGCCAGCAAATGCAGGGGAAAATACCGCTCGGGCGTTTCGGAGAACTCGACGACCTGACCGGCGCGGCAGTGTTTTTAACCAGCGAGGCAGCGCGGTATATCACCGGGCAGGTGTTATATGTGGATGGGGGGTATTTAGCGGGGATCTGATGTCAGACCGGGCATCTGGCGGTTTTTCACTTGCAGTGATCGCGGAGGTCAAGACCTTGGGAGCTTTAAGGTCAAAACCTTGGGTTGCCACCCAAACTGGCCTTAAGAGGCGCCTATCGCCGCGCCTCTTAAGAATCTCCGGCTCTTTCACTGCGCGCTGCCGCTGGCTGGCTACGTTTCAGTGGCCACCATTATTGCCGCGAAAACTTGCCGCTGCGCGGTTCCCTTTCTCGGTTTCGAGCCACAGGTCTCGAAACGCTTCGTTCGGCAAGCTTTCTGAAAGCGGCCTGAGGCAAAGTAAATCTGCAAGCTTTTGCGAGTTGCTGGTCTGCTCCTCCCCCTGCGAAGGGGGAGGTCGGGAGGGGGTTTTGCAAACAACCCACCTTTAAAGTTGCCATTTCGAACCCCATCCCGTCCTTCCCCTTGCCAAGGGGAAGGAGCAAATCAAAATCCAGCCTGCATGTATCTTCCGAATTACATAGCCCCTGGCCGCTTTCAAAACGACGTCGAGTGAGTGGTGAGAAACAGCGAGAGTCTTTTTTCGAGCAGGTTCGAACCCGAGGCGAGAGAACCGCGCAGCGGCGGCGTTTGCGGCACTAGCAGGAGTTGCTGAAACGTAGCCAGCGAGCGGCAGCGCGCAGTTAAAAAGCGCGGTGTCCAGAGGGCGCGCGCGTTAACGCGCCCTTTGGGCCAGTTTGGGCGGCGAGCCCAAGGTCTTGATTTTGAATTTAAAACCCGTTCAGGTCGCTACTCAAAAACTCGCAGGCTTCGGCTGCAAGCCCAAAAAGATCAAATCAGATCCGCCATTGCCTCTACCCGCGAAATCGCCTCATACAATCCTCCTGCAGTCACATGCCCCGGCATATTCTCCATATCCGGTGCATGCAGCGATGCCTTCACGATGATGTCGAGTTCTTCGGCGTTCAGCTCGGCGATTTCACTCAGACGCAGCGGCACGGCGCAGGCGTGGGCGAGTCTGATGGCTTCCATTAGTTCTTCGTCGCTGCGATTTTCCAGCGCCAGCAGGCAGAGATTACCGAAACCGACCAGCAAGCCGTGGCCGAATTCGCGCGTTTTATCGCAAACGGTGAAGCCTTCGTATATCGCGTGGGATGCGGCAGCATGGGCTCCGCTGCTCATCAGCGAGGTCAGACCGGCAAACATGAAAATGGCGTCCAGCACCTGATCCAGTTCTGCGTTCGGTTTACCGGCGCGCACTGCGTCGCAGGCCGCCGGGCCACAGGATTCGATCAGGTCATAACATATCCGGCTGTTGGCGCTCGAAGATCGCGCAACGCCGCTTAACTGGCCTTGATGGCTGCTGATCGCGCGGAATTCGTACCATTTAGCCAGCGTATCGCCCAGCCCCGCAGCCAGCCAGCGCAACGGCGCGGCAACCAGAATATCACTGTCGATAATGACCGCCGCCGGGGCCTGTGGCAGCGGGAATAAATCGCGAAAATGCCCGTCATCGTGATAACGGATAGTCAGCGGCGTCACGGCGGCGCAGGTCGCGGCGATAGTGGGAATGGTCACCACCGGCACGTTGGTTTCCACGCTAACGGCCTTGCAGGTATCGAGAGATTTCCCGCCGCCCACGCCAATCACAATGTCGGCCTTTTTGTCTTTCACCGCTTTCGCCAGACGCGTGATGTTGCTTTCGCTGCTTTCACCGCCAAACCATTCGCTGCCCACCAGTTCCACCGCACAGCCTTCCAGCTGATGACGAATTTTATCCCCTGCCGCCGCCAGAGCCTGATGCCCGCCAATCACCAGCGCGCGCTTACCGAGCAATGCACAAATATCGCCAAGCTGGGAAATAACGCCGGGACCGCGCAGGATTTGCGCCGGGAAGATAATGTTCTGTGCCTGCATAACTGCTTCTCCGTGATGCTTATGTTTGACTGATTCGGGTTAAAAATTCTGAGGATGTTTACTGTTTTTACTTTGTACGCATTAACGCTGAGAACGCAGCAGATGCGGCCCCAGCTGATTCACCGACGTGCAGCCAAGCTGCGCCAGCGTGCGGTCAACTTCCTGCAAAATAATCTCCAGCGCACGTTGCGCGCCCGCTTCGCCCGCCGCCGCAACGCCGTAAAGCATCGGGCGGCCAAGCAATACGGCATTCGCGCCCAGCGCCAGCGCTTTCACCACGTCTGTACCACGACGAAAACCGCTGTCGATAAGAATAGTGGCATCCGCGCCGCACAACTGGCGGATTTCAGGCAGAACTTCCATCGCACTGACCGAACTGTCGAGCTGTCGGCCACCGTGATTAGACAGAACAATGCCGTCAGCGCCCGCGTCCAGTGCACGTTGCGCATCGGCCGGTGCCAGAATGCCTTTAATCAGCAACGCGCCGTGCCACTGGCTGCGGATCCAGGCAAGCGTTTCCCAGTTCAGGCGGGTATCCATCTGCTCTGAGAAATAGCTCGCCCCACCCGCGCCGCGCTGTTTATCCGCTGGCACGTAAGGTTTTAAATTGCCAAAACCGGGCATACCCGCCGGTTTCAGCGTCCTCCACACCCAGCCGGGATGCAGCGCGACATCCACCAGACTCGACAACGAAAGCTTCATTGGCCGCCGGTAGTTACGTTTGTCTTTTTCACGATTACCGAAATGGACAGCATCGACGGACACCACCAGCGTGGTGCATCCGGCGGCTTTCGCACGCTCCAGCAGGCCGGTCGTCACCGCGCGATCTTTTAATACGTACAGCTGAAACCAGTGCTGCGGCAGGTTTTCCGCCGCGATTTCTTCAATCGACGCCGTCGAGACCGTGCTCTGGATATACCCGATCCCGGTGCGTCTGGCGGTACGGGCCAGCATGGCGTCTGCGCCAAAACGCAGCATGCCGTTGTAACCGGTCGGTGCAATCAGCAACGGCGCAGAAAGTGTCTGCCCGCAGAGCGTGACAGATAAATCGCGCTGACTGGAATCCGTCAGCACCGGCGGAATAAAGCGCCAGCGGGCAAAAACCTCACGATTATCTTTCAGCGTTTGTTCATCATCCGCCCCGCCTTCCACATAGCTGAAGGCGAAACGCGGCAACGCGCACCGGGCCTGACGGCGCAATTCTTCAATGTTTAACGCAGCACGCTTCACGCGGCTTCCTCCGACAGAATGTGTTTCAGGCTTTCCATAAACTGCCGGTTATCCTGCTCGTTACCGACTGACACGCGGATCCAGTTTTCATAGCCGGTTTCGCGCCACGGCTTGATAATGACGCCATAAGTAAGCAATCGATGTGCCAGTTGCGCGCTCGGCTGGCCGCAGTCAAAGAACAGGAAATTGGCGTGTGACGGCGCAACGGTAAAGCCCAGAGCCGTCAGCTCTGCGGCCATTTTTTCACGCTGCGCAGTGACCAGCGCAATACTGTCACGCACGTGCTGTTTGTCCTGCAAAGCCACAACGGCGGCAGTTTGCGCCGAGCGGTTAATGTTAAACGGCGTCCGGACGCGATCGAGCAGATTCACCAGTTCAGGATGGCTGGCTAAACCATAGCCAATTCGCAAACCGGCCAGCCCGTAAGCTTTGGAGAAGGTACGCAACACAATCCACGGACGCGGCTGCGCTGCCAGAACGCGCAGGCTGTCAGGGTAGTCTGGCTCGTCTTCGCAATATTCGTAATAGGCTTCATCAATCACCAAAATGCAATCCTGCGGGGCGGCATCGATTATTCTGGCGAATCCTTCACGCCCCAGCATGCAGCCTACGGGGTTCGACGGATTGCTGAAAATCACCATTTTTGCAGGTGTGGAAAGCGCCAGTTCCCAGGCCTCAATATCGAACTGCTGCTGCGCGCTGACGCCCACCAGCGTGACGTCTGCCCCCATCATTCGCGGGAAAATTTCATGTAAACCAAAAGACGGGATCAGCGTGACGACACGGTCGCCGGGGTTCAGGAAGGCCAGCGCCAGCATGTGTAAAATGTCTTCAGAACCGTTGCCGGCCACAATGTTTTCCGCCCTGACGCCGGTTTCTTCCGCCAGCGCCGCACGTAATGCCGCGCTCGAGGCATCAGAATAAATCGCACTGAAACGGGCATCGGCTTCAAGTGCTGCGATGACTTTCGGGCTGGCACCCAGCGGGTTCTCATTACTCGCCAGTTTGGCGATACGGGCTGCGCCATATTTTTGTTGTACCGCGTCGGCTGAAAGCCCGGCGTTATACACACCGAGTGCCCGTGATGCGGGCCTTGCCAGATTTTTCAGGCACTCTTTTGCTGCATCAAAAACGGTCGGATCTGAAGCCATCTTTTACCTCGTGCTGTGAAGATTCTGTTCCCGAGTATGCCGGAAGTCAGCGTGGTTTTACGCCACTTTTTAACGCATTTTTAGATTATTTTAGAAACAAAACGGGCAGCGACCTGCGCCACTGCCCGCTGATTTTGTTCAGTTTAATTGCCGCTGTCTTCATCACTTACCCGAACGGGTTTCATAACATCGGCAGGTTCAGGTCATTTCGTTCGGCACAGGCTTTTGCCTGCTCATAACCGGCATCGGCATGACGCATCACGCCGGTTGCCGGGTCATTCCACAGAACGCGCGAAAGGCGTGCATCAGCCTCTTTAGTACCGTCCGCCACAATAACCATGCCCGCATGTTGCGAGAAGCCCATGCCAACGCCGCCGCCGTGGTGCAGACTGACCCAGGTCGCGCCGCCCGCGGTGTTGAGTAACGCATTGAGCAGCGGCCAGTCGGAAACTGCATCAGAGCCGTCTTTCATGGCTTCGGTTTCACGGTTTGGCGAGGCGACAGAACCGGTATCCAGATGGTCACGACCAATGACCACCGGCGCTTTCAGCTCACCGTTGCGCACCATTTCATTGAACGCCAGCCCGGCAATATGACGCTCACCCAGACCGAGCCAGCAGATACGCGCCGGTAATCCCTGGAAGGCAATACGCTCGCGTGCCATGTCCAGCCAGTTGATCAGGTTGGCTTTATCCGGGAACAACTCCTTGAGTTTGGCGTCCGTTTTATAGATATCTTCCGGATCACCGGAAAGCGCTACCCAGCGGAACGGGCCTTTGCCCTCGCAGAACAGCGGACGGATATACGCAGGGACAAAACCCGGGAAATCAAAGGCATTGGTCACGCCTTCGTCTTTCGCCACCTGACGGATGTTGTTGCCGTAATCCACGGTCGGAATGCCCATTGCGTGGAAATCCAGCATCGCCTGAACGTGTTTTGCCATCGAGGCTTTTGCGGCTTTCACCACAGATTGCGGATCCGATTTACGCGCTTCATGCCATTTTTCCAGGCTCCAGCCTTCCGGCAGATAACCGTTCAGCGGGTCATGCGCCGAGGTCTGATCGGTCACGATATCCGGGCGCAAACCACCTTCTTTCGCACGTGCCACCAGCTGCGGCATCAGTTCAGCCGCATTACCCAGCAGGCCGACGGAAATGGCTTTTTTCTCCGCACAGGCTTTTTCTATCATCGCCAGTGCTTCATCAATGCTATGGGCCTTGTAATCGACATAACGGGTACGCAGACGGAAATCGATACGCGATTCCTGGCATTCAATCGCCAGCACGCACGCTCCGGCCAGAACGCCCGCCAGCGGTTGTGCGCCGCCCATACCGCCCAGACCGGCGGTTAAAATCCACTTGCCGCGCAGGTCACTGTTGTAGTGCTGACGCCCCGCCTCGGCGAACGTTTCGTAAGTGCCCTGAACAATGCCCTGCGCGCCGATGTAAATCCACGAACCGGCGGTCATCTGGCCGTACATCATCAGCCCGGCTTTATCCAGCTCATGGAAATGCTCCCAGTTTGCCCAGTGCGGCACGATATTGGAGTTGGCAATCAGCACGCGCGGCGCATCGGTATGGGTGCGGAATACGCCGACCGGTTTGCCGGATTGAACAAGCAGCGTTTCGTCTTCACGCAGCTTGCGCAGGCTTTCCAGAATGCCTTCAAACGCGGGCCAGTTACGCGCCGCTTTACCAATCCCGCCGTAAACCACCAGGTCTTCCGGGCGCTCAGCGACATCCGGATCAAGGTTGTTTTGGATCATGCGGTACGCCGCTTCAATCAGCCAGTTCTGGCAGCTCAGTTCAGTCCCGTGCGGCGCACGAACAACGCGGGCTACGGCCGTTTTTTGTGGAGCGTTCATCGTCGGTTCCTTCTCTAAAATAGGGTGTGTTAACGTAAAAATAATCAGGCGAAGCTTGCGGTCAGACAAAGCTTGGCAGCAGTGCTTCAATCGCCGCTGGCCAGTGTTCACGGGAAGCCCAGAGGCGCATCATTTCGACGTCAGGCGCCATCAGGCGATCCTTTTCAAGGAACGCGACGTTTTCACGGATGGCCTTCATTTCGTTTTCCAGCGTCACAGAGCTTTGCAGCGGACGATGGAAATCAATCCCCTGTGCGGCCGCCATGGCTTCGATGCCCACGACGACGCTGGTGTTAAAGCACATGTCGCCCAGACGGCGTGCAGCGTAAGTGGCCATTGAAACGTGGTCTTCCTGATTCGCCGACGTTGGCAGGCTGTCAACGCTGCCCGGATGTGCCAGCGATTTGTTTTCTGATGCCAGCGCGGCCGCTGTCACCTGCGCAATCATGAAACCGGAGTTCACACCGCCGTCGTTCACCAGGAACGGAGGTAAACCGGAAAGGCCGGTATCGAGCAGCAGCGCCATGCGGCGTTCTGAAATCGCACCGATTTCTGCCACAGCCAGCGCGATGATGTCCGCAGCAAACGCCACCGGCTCCGCGTGGAAGTTACCTCCGGAAATCACGTCGCCATTTTCGGAGAAAACCAGCGGATTATCGGAGGCGGCGTTCGCTTCGATACGAAGAATACGCGCCGCGTGATGCAGGTTATCCAGACAAGCACCCATCACCTGAGGCACGCAGCGGATGGAATACGGATCCTGTACACGCCCGCAATCGGCGTGAGACGTGACAATGTCACTGCCTGCCAGAATAGTTGAAAGCGCCGCTGCAACGCCAATCTGGCCCTGCTGACCGCGTGCTTCATGAATGCGCGAATCGAGCGGTTTTACCGAACCTTTGATGGCTTCCAGCGACAATGCGCCCGCCACCAGCCCGGCAGAAAATACGCGTTCCGCTTCGAACAAACCGGAAAGTGCCAGAGACGTTGAAACCTGGGTGCCGTTTAGCAGCGCCAGCCCTTCTTTCGGGCCAAGTTCAAACGGCGCCAGACCGGCGGTTGCCAGCCCTTCGGTGGCCGACATTTTTTCGCCTTTCGCCGTGACCTGACCTTCACCAATCAGCATCAGGGAAAGGTGCGCCAGCGGTGCCAGATCGCCGGAAGCGCCGACCGAGCCTTTCTCCGGAATACACGGATACACGCCCGCATTAAACAAGGTAATCAGCGCATCAATCACTTCAATACGTATGCCGGAATGGCCGCGCGACAGGCTCAGGACTTTGGTTGCCATAACCAGACGCACCACGTTATCCGCAAGATCCTTGCCGATACCGACGCTGTGCGACAGCACCAGATTACGTTGCAGTTCAGCCAACCGTTCAGCAGGAATGCGCGTCTGCGCCAGTTTGCCGAAACCGGTGTTGATCCCGTAAACCACTTTGCCCGACTCGACGATGCGGGTGACGGTTTCCTGCGAAGCCAGTACGCCAGCACGCGCCTCCTCAGCCAGTTCAAGGCGGACGTTGCCCTGATAAATTTTGCGCAGCATCGGCAGGTCAACGTGGCCCGGTTGCAGGCGGCAAAGGGTTAAATCGGTGGATGAAGAAGCCATAATCTATTCCTGTATAGACAAGTGAAACGGGAAGTAAACCCGGCAAAGGCCTCAGCCCGCCGGGTGTTTATGCACGACCTGACACAACAACGTTCAATGCTTACCCGCAGGGAGAGATCAGTGATCCATCGTCTGCAGTGTTTCGGTACGGATTTCTTCTGTTACCCGCGCTTTCAGCGCCATAAATTCCGGTGACGTTTTCAGGGTGTAATCACGCGGATGCGGGAAATCGACGGCTATTTCCGTCTTAATCCGCCCCGGCCGCGCACTGAAAATGGCCACTTTATTCGCCATGAAAATCGCTTCGTCGATATCGTGCGTCACGAACAGCACGGTTTTACGCGAGGATTCCCAAATCGACAGCAGCAGTTCCTGCATCATTACGCGGGTCTGGTTGTCGAGCGCGCCAAAAGGTTCGTCCATCAGTAAAATTTTCGGGTCATTCGCCAGCGCACGGGCAATCGCTGTGCGCTGCTGCATGCCGCCGGACAACTGACGGGGAAAATGCTGCTCAAATCCGCGCAGCCCGACCTTATTAATAAAATAGTCGCTGCGCTCTTTTTGCGCCGCTTTGCTGACACCGCGTTCCTGCAAACCAAAACGGATGTTTTGTTCCACGGTCAGCCACGGAAACAGCGTGTAGCTTTGAAAGACCATGCCCCGGTCCGCGCCCGGCCCGTCAACCAGTTCTCCGTCAAGCCAGACTTCCCCGCGCGTCGGCTGATCCAGCCCTGCCACAATGCGCAAAAGCGTGGATTTTCCGCAACCCGATGGCCCGAGAATGGTGATGAAGTCATTCTCGTTAACCTGATAATCCACCGGCAACAGCGCCTGCGTTTTCTCGCCTTTCGGGCCGGTGAAAATACGCTCCACCTGCCGGACACTCAATTTGGGATGGCTCATCACAGTGAACTCCAGACAAACAGGCGGCGGTTTGCCGCTTTAAATAACAGGTCAGAAAGCAAACCGATGCAGCCAATCACGATAATGCCGAAGATCATTTGCCCGGTATTGAGCAGCGCCTGACTGTTAACAATCATATGGCCGATGCCGCTCGATGAACCGATAAGCTCCGCCACGATGACGTATGTCCACGCCCAGCCCAGCACCAGTCGCAGCAGCTCGGCAATTTCAGGCGCGGCACCCGGAATAATTACCCGGCGAACCACGCTCTGATTCGTCGCGCCCAGCGTGTACGCGGCTTCGACCAGATCACGTCGTGCAGCGCCGACTGTCACGGCAACCATCAGGGTTATCTGGAAGAAGGAGCCGATAAAAATCACCAAAATTTTTTGCATTTCACCGATACCCGCCCAGAGGATCAGCAGCGGAACAAACGCTGACGCAGGCAGATAACGGCAAAACGAAACAAACGGCTCAAAGAACGCTTCAATCAGTTTGTACGACCCCATCAGAATGCCCAGCGGCACGGCAATGGCGCAGGCCAGAACAAAACCGCCCAGCACGCGCATCACCGTCATGCCGATATCGGTAGTGAAATCGAAATCGGTAAACAGTAAAACGCCTTCCTGCAACATGCTGGCCGGGCTGGCCAGGAACGTCGGTGACACGAATCCGGTAAACGTCACCAGCGCCCACAGGGCGAAGAACAGGACAAAAAAACAGAACCCGAGGAAACCGCGTCGTCTTGCTGCGACCGGACGCAAAGGCACCATCATCGGGTTATGCCAGATTTTTTTGCTTGCCGGCAACGGTGCCGGCTCGCGTAAATCTGACTGCGTATTAACGGGATGTACGGCTGCCTCAGTGACAGAACTGTTCATGACTTTGTCCTTCATGGCTATTTCACGTACTTCGCGTCATATAACGTGTTGATGTCCGGCGTTTTGCGTAGGATTTTCATCTCAGTCAACAGGCGCGCCGCTTCGTTGGTGAAGGTGACGATTTCACCGCTGAAGAATTTCTTGTTGGCATCGCGATCCTGCCAGCGCAGATAACTGGATTCTTCCGCAAACTGTTTTCCGGTTTCTTTTACCGCAGCACCCATGATTTCGTTAGATTTCTCAGGGTCTTTCTTGATCATATCCAGCGCTTCAAAGTAGCTGTTCACCAGCGCCTGTGCGGCTTTCGGGTTTTTATCCAGCCATGCAGGCGTACAACCCAGCGTATCCATCACCATCGGATAATCGAGCGTCGTGGCAAGGATTTTGCCTTTGTCCGGGCTCTGGCGAATGGTGGAAAGGTAAGGCTCGTACGTCACCGCCGCATCGTTTTGCCCGGCGATAAACGCATGCGCTGCTGCGTCCGGCCCGAGCGTCGCGAGTTTGACGTCTTTCATCGTCATGCCGTTTTTATCGAGGATCCACGCCAGCAGGAAGTAAGAAGAGGTGCCAGGCGCATCGACGCTAACGGTTTTCCCTTTCAGGTCGGTAATTTTGTTAATCCCGCTGCGCACGGCGATACCGTCCGCACCGTAGGATTTATCAAGCTGCACAATCTGTTTAATCGGCACGCCGCTGGCGTTCCAGGTTAAATAGGTTTCCACCGTGGTCGCCGCGCACTGCAATGAACCGGAGGCAATCGCCAGATGACGAGACTGCTGCGGCACCATTTTCAGCGTGACTTCAAGGCCATTCTTTTTGAAGATCCCGGCTTTGTCCGCCAGCGTAAGCGGTGCAAAACCTGTCCACCCTGAGATACCAATCGCTACCGGTGTATCTGCCGCCTGTGCCGCGCTGACAGTCACGCTGCCCATCGCTACAGCCAGTCCTAACAAAGACAACGAACGTTTCAGCACAGCCCTGGAAATCATGTTGCTCATCTGCCACTCCTGCCAAAGTACCTGTCGGGGGAACGCCTGAAGCGGTGATAAACCTCAGGCAAAATGCGCTACTGTATATTCTTGTCTATACAAGTCAGTCGACTGTATTGAAGCAAGCTTTGTGCCAGTTCCGGCAGAGGCCGTTTTACGTCGTTTTCTGTCTCAAACTGCCCGGTGGCCCGGCAGCGGGTGAATCAATTCGGTGCGCTGCACGCTCTTTTTTAGCGCACGGTTAGCGCGTAATTTTTGCCCAGAGCAGAAGGCCGTTGTCCGAAAGCGACGTGATTTCCACGCTTTCCCCGTCGTCGTTCGCATCAGCAAGAGCGCCGTGGAAGAACCCTTCTCCGCGACCAAACTGGCGACCGTCCGGCCATTGCCATGTTCCGCGGATGGCGTACAACACGCCGCCATCAGTGAGAGAAACACTGAGGCTTTCAGCGGCAGAAATCACCTGCGCAGAACACCCGTTGCGGCGGGTCATAATATTGAAATCCGTTGTCGTGCCACGCAGTAAGCTCGCATTCAGCGCGATGTCTCCGCTGAAAGCGAAAGGTTTGCCCGTTTCACTGAGATGATGATTAACCTGCGGTTCAGAAAGCAGATGAACGCCCCCGCCGCTCAGCAACGTGATGGAGCGGTCAATGCCGGGAAATGCGGAAAACGGGCCGTCCTGTGCGATGGTGGCAATACTGGCGCGCCAGTCGAAAGCGGTTTTACCCGGCGGCCAGCTGAGGATTTCACGGGTTTCGCCGCCGCCGTTTCGCCACGGGCTTACCGGTAAGTTCTCGAAGGAGAATTGCTGCCATCTGGTCATGCGACATCCTCTGCCAGCTGATTCAGCAGGTGCAGGAAATCTTCTGCCGCTTCCTGTTGCTGTTCATGCTGCCCGCCGACAATGCGCGCGACACCACCAACGAACACGTCGCGGATTTGCCCGGCATTGCCGGCAAACAACCAGCGGTTTAGCAACTCGCTGTCTCTGGCGGCTGACAGATAAGGATCCTGCCCGTCGAGCACCAGCCAGTCGGCACGGTAGCCTGCGGATAACTGCCCGATTGCCGCACCGCACGCCTGCGCGCCGCCCTGTAGGGCCTGCGTATACAGCACATCGCCGACGGAATTTTGCGAGATTGTGGTAAGACGGTTCCGGCGCTGGTCACGCAGGCGCTGGCCGTATTCAAACCAGCGGAGCTCTTCCACCACGTTGAGGGAAACATGGCTGTCGGAGCCAATTCCCCAGCGGCCAGATTGCGCGAGGTAATCCACACCGTGGAAAATGCCGTCACCCAGATTAGCTTCGGTCGTCGGACAAAGCCCGGCAACTGCCCCGCTGCACGCCATGCTCGCCAGTTCAAACCGGTCGGCGTGCGTGGCGTGGATCAGGCACCAGCGGTCATCGATGTCAATATTGTCATACAACCAGGCGATCGGGCGCTGCCCGCTCCAGCCCAGACAATCGTTCACTTCTTTTTGCTGCTCGGCGATATGGATATGCACCGGCGACTGTTTATCGCCCGCCGCCAGCACCTGCTGCATTTGTTCGAGCGAAACGGCGCGCAGCGAATGGAAGCATAACCCCTGATTTTGCAGCGGCTGTTTTTTAATCTGGCTGCGGATAATGTCCTGTTGTTGCAAGTAACCGTCGGCATCCTGAATAAACCGCTTTTGCCCGGTCTGCGCGGGCTGAGCGCCGAATCCGGCGTAGGTATAAAGCACTGGCAGCAGGGTCAGACCGATACCGGTTTGTGCGGCCGCCTGGCTCAGATGCGCGGCCATTTCACCGCGACTGGCATAAGGATTTCCGCTGATATCGTTGTGCAGATAGTGAAATTCGGCGACTTGCGTATAGCCACCTTTAAGCATTTCGATGTACAACTGACGGGCGATAACGCCAACCTGTTCAGGCATCAGGCGCTGTACCATGCGATACATCAGGTCACGCCATGTCCAGAAGCTGTCCTGCGGATCACCGGCGACTTCTGCCAGCCCTGCCATTACCCGCTGAAAAGCGTGAGAGTGCAGGTTGGGCATACCCGGCACAACCGGGCCGGAAAGGCGGATACAGCCTTGCGGATCACCACCGGGCGTCACCGCGCTCAGTGTTCCGGCGGCATCAACGTCCAGACGCACATTGTGCGCCCAGCCGTTGGCAAGTAAGGCGCGTGAAGCAAAATAAGCAGGCATGACAGCGTTCCTGATCAGCAATAAGAAACATAAACGCAATTTTATAGAAACAATTGCAAAACTTTTAAGCGACTTGTCTATACATATACATATGCCCGATTGCGCTGTAAACTTGCAACAATCCTTTTTTTTATAAATTTAGTTTTCCGTCACGCCTTTCCGTTTCTTTTCCTAAAGGGAAACCGGCGGATATTCCGGGAAACTTTCCAGATACCTGTGTATTTTTTGAGAGGTCAGAGACATGTCGGAGCCCACACCACTTTCTTCGCAAAGTGCAGCGCAACAGGGAGTGTCTCAGCAGACATTGTCCGAACTGGCTGCGGCCATGAGCGACACGCCCGCGCCGATTTATCAGCGCGTGAAGCAGGCAATCATCGGGCAGATCCGTGCAGGTGTCTGGAAACCGCATCAGCGCGTACCTTCTGAAAGTGAGCTGGTCAACGAGCTGGGCGTCAGCCGCATGACCATCAACCGTGCGCTACGCGAACTGACCAGCGAAGGTTTTCTGATTCGCATGCAGGGCGTCGGGACGTTCGTCGCCGAAGCCAAGGCCTACACGCCGATGCTCGAAGTGCATAACATCGCCGATGAAATTGCCCAGCGCGGGCACCGCCACGACAGCAAGATTCTGATCTGTGAAGCCCGTCTGGCTGACGCCGAACAGGCGCTTCAGCTGGGTATTACACCTGGCGCAATGCTGTTTTACTCGCAGATTGTGCATTACGAAAACAATGTGCCGGTGCAGATTGAAGATCGTTTTGTTAATCCGGAAACTGCGCCGGATTACCTTCAGCAAGTGCTCAATAAGCAAACGCCGTACATCTATCTGATGGAAATCGCGCCTCTGACCGCCGGTGAACACCGCGTTGAAGCGGTGAGTGCCAGCGACGAACAGCGCGAACTTTTGCAACTCAGTGAGCATGAGCCCTGCCTCTTAATTCATCGCCGTACCTGGAGCGGCAGCCGCGTAGTGACCTCTGCACGCCTGATTTATCCGGGTTCCCGTTACCAGTTGTTCGGGCGTTTCACCAGCCACGGCTGATGCCTTTCATTCCGCCATACCCTAATCGCGGCCGTTCCGGGCCGCTATCGTTTCGTTTAAATTTTGGAAGACGTCTCGTAATAAGAAAAAACTATCGCTGGCTGCCTTGCCGGTTCAGTGGTTATGCGTTAGGTTGACTTTAGTTGTCTATACAAGATGAATTCAGCCTGGAGCCTGTCATGCCGGTAGCACTTTCCCCCTGTTTGTCTTCCGAACCGCCCTCTCACTGTGACAGCATCTGGCGTGGTGCCACGCTGGTGACCATGAAAGACGGGCAATACAACCTGATTGAAAATGGCGCTATTGCCGTCACCGGCGGCAAGATTGTCTGGACGGGCAGCGCGGCGGATTCCCCGCCATTTTCTGACGCCAAACAGCACAATTTCGACGGCGGCATCATCACGCCGGGTTTTGTCGATTGCCATACGCATCTGGTATTCGGGGGCGACCGCAGCGCTGAATTTGAACAACGTTTAAACGGCGTGAGTTATGCCGAAATCGCAGCGGCGGGCGGCGGAATTCTCTCGACCGTTAACGCCACACGTGACGCCACAGAAGATGAACTGCTGGCGCAGGCGTTATTTCGCCTCAAACCGTTGCTGGCCGAAGGCGTCACCTGCGTTGAGATTAAATCCGGTTATGGCCTGAGCGTGGAAAGCGAGCTGAAAATGCTGCGTGTGATCCGCCGACTGGGCGTGATGTTGCCGGTTGAGGTGAAATCCACCTGCCTTGCCGCGCACGCCCTGCCGCCTGAATTTAAGGGCCGCGCCGATGACTATATTGAGCTGATTTGCGACAGGTTACTGCCAGTGGTCGCCAGCGAAAATCTGGCCGATGCGGTGGATGCGTTCTGTGAGCATCTGGCGTTCTCGCCGGATCAGGTTGAACGGGTATTTACGGCTGCGGCGGCACTGGGTTTACCGGTCAAACTGCACGCGGAGCAACTTTCTTCGCTGCACGGCAGCGCGCTGGCAGCCCGACATCACGCACTCTCCGCCGATCATCTTGAATACGCCACGGAAGATGACGCCAAAGCCATGGCCGCCAGCGGAACGGTCGCCGTTTTATTGCCAGGTGCCTATTATTTGCTGCGCGAAACGCAGTGCCCGCCGGTGGCACATTTCCGCCAGCATAACGTGCCGATGGCGCTGGCAAGCGACGCAAATCCGGGAACTTCTCCGGCGCTTTCGCTGCGTCTGATGCTCAATATGGGTTGCACGCTGTTTCGTCTCACGCCGGAAGAAGCGCTGGCCGGGATCACCTGTCACGGCGCACGGGCGCTGGGATTACAGGAAACGCACGGTACGCTGGAAGCGGGCAAAGTCGCTGATTTCATCCACTGGCCGCTGTCGCGACCGGCAGAACTGGTTTACTGGCTGGGCGGGCAGTTGCCCTGCACTATCGTTTATCGCGGAGAAATCCGGGGAGAATTTCGTTCATGAGCCTTTCAGCAGCTAACGTCATCGCCGATCCTTACCATTTCATTCCCGGCACAGCACCAATACTGATCAGCATTCCCCACGCTGGCACGCACCTGACGCCGGAAGTCGCCAGCGGGCTCAGTGACGCCGCCCTGCCGCTTTCGGATACCGACTGGCATATCCCGAAGCTGTATGACTTTGCCCGCGTGCTGGGTGCCAGCATTCTTGTCGGCCAGTATTCGCGTTTCGTGATTGACCTGAACCGTCCGTCCGACGATAAGCCGCTCTACACCACGGCCACCACCGGTTTGTATCCGGACACATTGTTTGACGGGCGCGCTACCTTTAAACCGGGGATGACACCGACTGACGCTCAGCGTCAGCAATATCTGGATGAAATCTGGCAGCCGTATCACCAGAAAATTCAGTCAGAACTGGCGCGGATGAAACAGGAATTCGGCTATGCGCTACTGTTTGACGCCCACTCGATTGCCTCCGTGATCCCACGTCTTTTCGACGGCCAGTTGCCGGATCTGAATCTCGGCACCAACAGCGGTGAAAGCTGCGCGCCCGCGCTGAGTGAAATCCTCGAAAAAACCTGCCGGCAGCAGACGCGTTTCACTCATGTTCTGAACGGCCGCTTTAAAGGCGGGTACATCACGCGGGCTTACGGCCAGCCGGAAAACGATGTGCATGCCGTCCAGCTGGAACTGGCACAGGTGAATTACATGGAGGAGATTGAGCCGTTCAGCTATGCAGAGGACAAGGCCTCTGAACTCCAGGCATTGTTGAAGCCATTGCTGGCGGGGATGCTGGCATGGGGATCGGAGAGGTATAAACAGGGCGCTGTTTAATCACGCTTTTTATCGCTGACGCTTGGTGTGATTAGGTGTAAGTTTCGGTTTCTCAATTGCAGTGATCGCCTAACCCGCTGCGCCGAAACCGACCAAAAGGGGAAAGTGCTTTTCCCCTTTTGGATTTCCCCACGCTTTTTCAACACGCGCTCCGCTCGCTGGCTATGTTTCAGCAGCCGCAGCTATTGCCGCGAAAACTTGCCGCTGCGCGGTACCTTCATTTCGGTCTTCGAGCCTTTCGGTCTCGAAACACTCATTCAGCAAGCGTTCTGAAAGCGGCTGGAAGCTTATCCAAGTTTAGCAGCATTTTTTAAATGACAATCAGCAGTAAGGTTGCGAACTAGAAAACCTCTGGCCGCTTTCAAAACGGCGTTGAGTGAGCGGTGAGAAACGGCGAGAGTCTTTTTTCGAGCAGGTTCGAACCCGAAGCGAAAGGACCGCGCAGCGGCGGCGTTTGCGGCACTAGCCGGAGTTTCTGAAATATAGCCAGCGAGCGGTAGCGCGCAGTTAAAGAGCCGGAGATTCTTAAGAGGCGCGGCGATAGGCGCCTCTTAAGGCCGGTTTGGGTGGCAACCCAAGGTCTTGACCTTAAGACCAGCTTGGGTGGCAACCCAAGGTCTTGACCTTAAAGCCAGCTTGGGTGGCAACCCAAGATCTTAGCGCCCAATGCCCGCTCCGGCATTACTTAAAGTCCGCATACGGCACTAACGGCTCCGGCGGCATATCCAGATCCCCCTGCCATCCGCTTAAGGAATATCTCGCGTACAGCAGATAATGACTCGGTGTGTAATCTTTTGCCTGCTGGATGTCGACCCCGGCACCCACCGTCCAGTGTGAGCTGACACGACGCTCGACCAGTGCCTGAACCGTATAACCGAACCCGGAACCGCTGCTACCGGTTTCGACAGCACCTTTGTCCGGCAGAGAATCAGGTATGAGATTCTGGATCGGATACCGCTTTTCATCGCTGGTGGATGAACGTGACCACGAAACCGAACCGCCCAGCTGCCATGACCAGTTCTCTGTGCGCTGGCGGTAATTGACCGGCACGGACAGCGAGAAATACTGCTGCGGACTGTAGTAACCGCCCTGTCCCAGCGTGTAGCCGCTGAGATCTTTCTGGTAATGCCACAACATGGAGCTGAGGCCGACGGTGGCACGCCGGTTATCTTCGTTGATAACTTTGTAGTAATAGCCACCCATCAGGCGTTCGCGGGTGTTGTCTTCGACGTTTTCACCCGTCAGCTGATGTGCGCTGACGTCTGCCCAGACGCCGTTTGCCAGCCCCTGATCGTAGCTCAGGCCCAGGCTGGCACCGGTCGCGCGTACGCCACCCCAAGTGGTGCCGGTTCCCGGATCTTTTGCACCGGCAAAGGAAAGCAGTGAGCTTGAAACCGGACGGCGTGAAACCGTGGTCGTCCAGCCGATATCGCCCCAGTCTCCGCTGTAGGCCAGCCCGCCGACCCAGTCAACAACCGGGAAGCCCAGCGGCGTGGTGCCCAGATCCCCTTTCCATTTGTCGTTTTCCCAGCCCGCGCCAAGGCTGACGCCGTTGGCCGTCTGGCTGCGGTAGCTCCGGCAATTCTGATCACTACAGGTGCCGAAACTGGCTTCGTAATTGCCATTCTCGTTGTCGAATGTGCCCGCGTCCATACGTACCCAGTCGGCGCGCAGGAAGCCACGTCCCTGATAAACCGGCATATCAGCCTGGAACATGGTGGTGTTGGCGGTGAGGTCGGATTTCCCCGGCGTCCCGCTGGATGTCCAGGAATCGGTGTCCACCGTGAAATTCACATCCTGCTGGCGGTAAAGGTCATGCGCGTCGGAGCGGATACCACGTTTCAACCAGTCATCGCTGGCTTTGTTACGGGTCAGACGGGTGTAACTGTCGTTGTCCTGCGGCTGTTTGTTGGTAATCCCGCTGGCGATCATCGCCTGTTCGTAATCCTGACGCGCCAGTTGCGGCTGACCGAGCTGTTGTTCGACGTTGGCGGCATTGCGGTAAATCAGCGCTTTGTCCTGCCCGGCAGGTTGTGTCCGTACTGCGGTTTTCAGTGGTTGTAACAGTGCGGCAGCGCGTGAGGTTTCACCCACGTCCAGCCAAGCCATCGCGACACGCCGCTGCTGATTCAGGCTCATGCCTTTCAGATTGGCGGCTTGCAGCCGTTGTTTCGCCTGCGATTTGTTACCCGCCGCTAACGCTGTATCAATGCCAGTGAGGGTTTTGTCGAGCTGAATACGCTGAGCCATTTCGCGCATGTTGTCGTTCCACTTCGTTTCCGGCAGCGTATGCAGATGGCGAAGCGCCGCGTCGTCACGGTCAGAACCGGAAAGATAAAGCGAATATGCGTAAACCTGTTCCGGGTCTGCCGGACGTTTTGCCGCAAGATGTGCGAAAGCGGCGTCGGCCTGCGCCGGTTCTCCGGCCTCACGCAGGGCGTTGGCGTAGTGGTAGGTGGTCCAAACGTCATCCGGATTGAGTTTCAGGGCTTCGGCGTAACGGTTCGCCGCCTGATTCCACTGGCGGTTAGCAACATACTTTTCGGCCTGTGCAGTGACAATGTCACTTTTCAAACCACGTTGTTTATCAATCAGCCTGGCCTGAGATGCAGCCGGTAATGAATTGAGGTAATCGAGCGCTTTTTGCGATGACTGACGCTGATAAATATTCACCAGCCCGCGCTGGGCGCTGCTGTTATCACGTTCCAGACGCAGCGCATGCAAATAAGCCTGCTCGGCCTGCGGGTCATTTTTGCGCGCCACGGCAACATCACCGAGGCCAATCAGTGCCCACGGATCACGTGAGTCGATGCGCTGCGCCTGTTTGTACGCCGCTTCGGCCTGATCAAGCCGGTTGGCTTTCAGCGCGTTATCACCCTGACTAATTTTCAGCCAGTAACTGTTGGTCTGGATCAGACTGGTCCATTTACCGGAATTATAACCGTCAGTTTCGGCGGCTTTGGCCCGCTCGAAAAGATTCAGCGCCTGCTGGCGGTTCCCGGCGCGGGAATACGCCAGCCCCATCGCGCCCAGCACTTCGGCGTCATTCGGTTTGGCCTGCAACGCCTCTTTAAGCGGAGCGATTGCGCCGGTTGAACCGCCGTTGTTGACCTGCGCCAGCCCGCGAACGCGCGCCTGATAATGAGGATCGGCCAGCAAACCCTGCTGACGCTGAAGTTCCTGCTGTGCCGCAATCACCTGAGGGCCGGTATCAAACGTGGCAATAAACTGTTGCAGCGCGTCAACGCTGGCATTACTTACCGGCTGATCTTTGATTTTCGCCAGCCACAAATCAGCGGCGGGCGAACGCCCTTCGTTGGTGGCGGCAATCTGTTTCACCAGAACCACGGCTTTGGCGTTATCGCCTTGTTCAAAAGCCATCTGCGCCAGCTGCAAACGCAGCTGCACATCGCCAGGATACTGGTTATTCAGCGCCTGTAACTGCGCCTGCGCACGCGCTTTTTGCCCCGGAAGGCGGGCAACCAGTTGCCAGTATTCCACGGCCAGATCTAAGGTCGGAGGCTGGCCATCAAAGAGCTGATCGTACTGCGCTTTCGCTTCATCCAGACGCCCTGCCGTTGCCAGCAAACGCGTCTGCTGGAGTTTTTGCTGCATCTCCGGCGAGGCGATCTTCAGGCTCAGCTGCGCCTGACGGTATTCGTCAGAACCCGGCGCCACCTCTTTAATTCTTTCCAGCTGTTGCTGCGCTTTAACCTGATCGCCTTCCCGCAGGGAAAGGCGCAGGCGTGCGGACAACACTTTTGGATTTTTCGGATCCATTAATTCCAGACGAAACAGCGACTGGCGCACCAGGTCATCCTGATGGCTGGCTTCCCCGATGCGAACCTGTTCCAGTAACCACTGTTCAGGGGAAACCACCGGCGCCGAAATTGACGGCGCGGCGATCAGAGCCAGTCCTAGCGCCAGGGCCAGCCGGTTGATAATAATAGGTATTATCCGACGCGTGTTCACAAGCTTATTCCTGGTCATCATCAGACAGACGACGACGAGCCAGAGAACGCAGGCCGGTCCACAGTAAGATTGCAGCCAGAATCACCACAATAACCGCCATCAGTGCCAGCAGCGCCGGATGGTTTGCCAGCGCATTCCACACACGCTCCCACCACGGCAGATGGCCGACATAGTAGGTGTCGCCGACTTTCAGGCTGCTTACGCCGGAATCGCGCACCACGGTCACTGAACCAAAGACCTGCGTACGTTGTTTTGCGTCCTGCATCGAAGTGTTCAGCATTTCAAAACCTTTCTGACCGTTAGCCATCAGCGCCACAACGCTGCGCTGGTCAAAGTAAGGCGACTGCAAACCGACGATGGCCGCAATCGGCCCCTGCGCACTGACCTGCGTGCTTGTGTCGACGCGCGCATCGCTGGCCGGTGCGGTGTTGTCCGGTAACGTAGCCTGACGGATTGGCGTATTTACCGCATCGCGCGCCGCATCAAGCAGCAGGTTAGCTTTTTTGTCATCACGCAGGGTGTCGTCGCGCATACCCGCAGGCAGGTTGCCGATCACCAGCAAATCCGCATCGGTGGTTTTCGCTTTTGCCGCGTCTTCCGTGAGGCTAACGCCGAGAGACGGATAACCGGTCAGTGCGCCGATATTGCCCATCGCATCCAGTAATGTGGTGAGCTGAACCGGGTGCGGCTGCGGCTGAACCAGTACCAGCGTCTGTGACAAATCGGCCATGCGGCTGAACGGGAAACCGGCGTTGGCAAATGCGCGCAGATCCGGCATCGCCATAAAGTGACGATAACCGGAGAAGTCGATGGTGGAACTGTCGTCGATCACGACGTGGTTTGGCACGGTGGTGTAGGTTTCGCAGCGCCCTTCGGTTCCGCTCGCCAGCAGCGAGGTGTAGTCGAAATCAAAGCGCATCTGGTTTACCGCACCGAGTTTAAGCGCCGGGATGTTGAGGTCTTTACTGCCATCCAGCAGTCCCTGCAACAGGGACAAATGCAGGAGTTGGGAATCTTCGTCATGACCGGTTTTCAGGGTTAAATCCTGCACAAACTGGTTATTCAGGCTGATGCTCAGACGGGAAGTATTTTTCAGCTGCGGTGAGGTATAGCGATATTTCAGACGCATATCGATACCGGTGCTGTTAATCAGGAACAGGTCTGGCGGCAGATTGATGTTCAGGGTGATCGGGTTTGGCTGGATGCCGTCCGACTGTAACTGTTCCGCGTACTGTTTAAGTTCGCCGAAGTTCATCGGACGGTCTGTCCGCACCCAGTTTGGCGCGTCGTAAGGCTGGCGGGGCTGAATATGATCAACGTTATCCACGCCCACGGTTTCGCCACGGAACAGAATATTGCCCTGCGAAATACCTTTTACTGCCGTCAGCAGATCGTTGTCATCACGCCCCAGAATCAGCAGCATTTTGACGTAAGGATTGTCCGCACGGCTGATCATCTGCACGACTGGCCCTTTCACCGGCGGCATGTCTTTCAGGAAATCAGGGCGTTTTTCATTGGTGGCAAACACTACGGCGTGGCTGTCCGGCAGCTGGTTGTAAAGCGTCGGGAAAGACTGCCCGCGCCATTGCGCTTTGGCGCCAAACCACGAGGCCAGAATGGCGGCTGCCTGTTGCTGGCTGGCGTCCGGAGACGCGGCAAACACCATCGGTAAAACCAGCGGACGGCTGTCGCGTGCATCAAAGAATGGCACAGGGAAATGCGCCAGATCGTTGCTGAGTGGCAGTTTCTGGTATTGCAGACTGAGCGAGCTGCCCTTGCCGATTTCCAGCCACAGCGTGGAGTTGGCCGGGTTTTCACAGACGTTCTGATAATGGCCGATAAACTCCAGCCGGATGCGGTTGAAGTCGGTGATGTAGCGCGGGTCAATGACCATCTGTAAGTGATTTTTCTTGCCGAGCTGGTCTTTATCAATCACTTCAACGCCCATGAGCTGGTCATTGAGATACACCTTGAGGTGTGATTGCACCGGAATTAATGACGGCGACGGCGTGAACTCCAGATTCAGGGTGGACTGCGTGACCACTTCGTCACTGCGCACACCAAACTCGATTTGCCCGTTGGGCTGAAAACCGCGCAGGGTCATCGCCCCCGGCGTCGGAGCGACATCCGCGAACGGCAGCGTCACGTTGCGTACCGGCGCACCCGGAATAATCATCGGATTTACCGCTGGCGCAACCATCGGCAAAATCGCCTGTGGTGCAGGTATATTCTGCGCGGCGTCAGGAGCCGGGACGTTACCCATGCGCACAGAAGCCTGTTCGCTGAAGGCCGGAGCCGCTGAACCCAAAGCCAATGTCATCAATGCGGATGCCATTAAAGTCGTCAAAGGAAGTCTTTTCATTGTTTAGTCATCATCAGGTTGGATTCATCAGGCTGAACGGACAGCGGCGGATTGCGTGGCGCAAAGGACAGCAACCAGCAGCCAAACGCCTGTGTTCCGGAGGCAAGTGGGCGATATTGCTTCGGGGCAATGTCCAGCATCCGCAGATAGCCGCGAATACCCAGCCCCAGCACTTCGCGCAGGCTTTCCATAGGTTTGTCTTCCGGGAAATTATCTTCACGCAATACCCAGCTGTCAGCACGGGCGAAGGTACATTGAATGAAATCAATATGCTGTTGTGTGGTTAAAGGCTGAAGCTGCATACCGATGCTTTTGCCAAATACACGGCTGATTTGCATCGGGAAAGTATATTCCTGCTGACCACGATGAAGCAGTAACGTGACGTTGTCACCTGCCTTGAACTGGCTGGCACTCTCGGTTTCCAGCCCGACACCGTTGTCGGAGTAGTCCTGCACGGTACAGACATAAATGTGGCCGTCCGGGCGCATTAATGACGCCGGCATTTTGGCTTCCACGCGGTGAGCCTGACGCACCTGTTTGGACTCAAATGCCACGGCAATCGCCCCGCCCAAAATAATCATGTTGTAAATCACCCACGCCATACTCACCAGCACGGTAAGAATTTCGTCGGGGCGACCATATATCACGCGATAAATACCAAAGAACAAACCGGCCAGATTGAGCAGCATCAGCACCTGATACGGACGGCTGATTTTCCAGTCGACATACGCATGTTTGTTCAGGCCGCCTTTTGCCGTGACGTTAAAAGTCCCGGCGTGCGGATTAAACAGCGCGATGGTCGTCGGCCGGGCGATATACCACGCGAGCACGGTTTCGTAGATTTCATTCCAGAAGGAGTGGCGGTATTTCCCCTGCACCCGCGAGTTGGTCAGGCTGGCGTGGATCATGTGCGGCAACACGTACAGCGCGATGGCCAGCGCAGGCGCATAAATCACGTAAGCGTGCAGCAACAGAAACGCAAGCGGCGCAGTCAGGAAGATCAGCCGCGGAATACCGGCCAGAAAGTGCATCATGGCGTTGGCATAACACAGCCGCTGCGCCAGTTTCAGCCCTTTACCAAACAGCGGGTTATCAAGGCGGAAAATCTGCACCATCCCGCGCGCCCAGCGGATACGCTGGCTGACGTGCGCCGACAGGCTTTCTGTCGCCAGACCGGCAGCTTGCGGAATGCGGATATATGCCGAGCTGTAGCCGTGGCGGTGCATGCGCAGCGAGGTGTGCGCATCTTCAGTGACGGTTTCCACCGCAATGCCGCCGATTTCATCGAGCACGTCACGGCGTAACACCGCGCATGAACCACAGAAGAAACTGGCATCCCACAGGTCGTTTCCGTCCTGCACCAGCCCGTAGAACAGCTCGCCTTCATTCGGCGTGCGGCGCATGCGGCCAAGGTTGCGTTCGAAAGGATCCGGCGAGAAGAAGTGATGCGGCGTCTGCAACATGCTGAGTTTTTTGTCTTTAAAGAACCAGCCGACGGTCAGTTGCAGGAAAGAACGCGTAGGCACGTGGTCACAGTCAAATATCGCCACCAGCTGGCTTTTGGCATATTTCAGCGCGTGGTTGATGTTCCCCGCTTTCGCGTGTTCGTGCGTTTCACGGGCAATATACTGAACCCCGATTTCATGCGCAAAATCGGCGAACTCCTTACGGTTGCCGTCATCGAGCAGATAAATGGTGAGTTTGTCGTGCGGCCAGTCCAGACCGAGCGCGGCATACAGCGTCGGTTTCACCACGCTCAGATCTTCGTTATAGGTCGGGATCATCAGATCCACCGTCGGCCACGTCGATACATCCGCAGGCATCGGCACCGGTTTACGGTTTAACGGCCAGATGGTCTGGATATAACCGAGCACCAGCACCGTCCAGGAATAGGTTTCCGCGCCCAGCAGCAGCAATCCACAAATGAGGCTAAGCGGATCTTCCCAGTTTAACGTCGAGGTATAACGCCACCATAAATAGCGACAGGAAATGGTCAGCGAGAGAACAATCAGCATCAGCGCGGGGAATCGCCCAGGGATCCGCCGGATAATCATCGCAATGCTCCACAGCAGCACCACGAAAACAAACTGAGCGATATAACCGAAAGGCTGCGAAATACAGAACATCGCCAGCGTAATCGCCACCAGGCTGGTCAGGATAATCAGCACGCGTTTGCCGAGGCGGTTCATTTTACCAATGCGGCGTGTGACGCGAATTTCCAGCGGATTCTGTTTCACCTGTTTTGGCAGAGATTCCAGCCACAGAATCACCTTCTCACGCAAACGTTGCGGCCAGCGGGTATAAACCACGCGCTCACGCAGGCCGTTTGAAGGAATAATCACCAGCAACCACAGGCTCTGAACCAGATAACGTAAAGGATCAGCCAGACGAGGTTTTGACAGTGAAAGTTGCGGATACCAGCGGGTACGTTGGGTTTGCACTTTTTGCCAGGAAGGCGATTCAAAGCGCAGGAACAGCCAGCATACAGCGATACAAAAAACCATGGTTCCCGAGGCCATACGCGAAGCACGGCTGGCGCGATACCGCCGGTAGCGGTCTTGTAATTCAGACACCACCGGTGGCACCAGAAACAGGTTGAGCAGGCGGTTCATTTTATCGGACTCCGCGCAAATTCAGCAGGAACCAGTTCGCCAGCGTGTTAATTTCGCGGCTGATTTTACTGTTTCCTTTCCACTCGCCGACCGGTTGTTTGGCCGCCAGAGATTCAGCCATCGCTTCGTCGCGGTGTAAAATGACCGGGATCATGGTCGGTAAGGTTTCCTGCCACAACAGCAAAATGTCTTGCTGTAACTGGCTGGATGGCACGAACTGATTCACCAGGTACCGGCCATTCGCCGGTAAAGCGCGCTGATGGAGACGGATGTGAGATTGTGAATCAGCGTGAAGTAAAACGAGCGTGCTGTCGGCGATGGCCTGTGCAGGCAGCGGATCGGCGGCGGGCGAATCAATCAGTATCCAGTCATAAACGCCGCTGTTTTTGAGCTGCGTGATGGCTTTTATCCAGTCAAATTCAGGCGCAGTCCCGCTTTGTTCGTGGTCACTTTCAGGGCCGATATTACCGTAAGGTAAAAAGTCCAGATGCGAGTGATAACGCATGGCGGATTTCTGCCAGGGTTCACCGGCATTAAAGGCTGAGTGCCAGCCACGCGGCTGTGTGAAAGGCATTCCGAAATGCAGACGCAGCAGATTTTCCGGTGAAAAGTCGATCACCAGAACCTTTTCATTGAGTTGCGCGAGCCCCCAGGCCAGCGCTGCGGTGACTGACGTTGTCCCTGTGCCGCCACGAAATCCCTGTAACGCAATGACAGCCATATTATTTCTTCTCCGCGCCGTGTTTATCGTATTGCGCCAGCTCAGCCAGTAATGGCCAGCGGGACATTAGTTGCGGAATTTTTTCTTTACGGGCGACATCCACGTAATTTAATTCAGTTAAAGAAAAAAGGTGACTCAGCGCAAAGAAATCATCATCTTTTGACGGCTCGGATTCTTCCGAGTCTACAATATTGGGCTCCACCTTTCCTCCTCCCTGCTTCAATCAAAATGCTAGCGGTCTGGCACGCAAAAATTACCGTTCACATACCGGCATTTTAGTATCAAACATAATTGTGAAGTATTATGATTATTTAATGTAGCAATGATAGAATTTATTATACTCACATTTCTCAGTGTGTCCCAAGCAGACTTTTTATCTAAAACGAATACAAGCAGATTAACTATATGGCACTCTCCTTTTCATTGGGCATGAAGCAATACTGGAATGGATTAGCCCAAATGCAGGCCCGGGGGCTTTACTGGGTCAATGCTGACAAACAGGAAGCCGCGTATCACCTGTGCGGACAGGCTCTTGAAGCTCAGCAGGGCGAAACTTCTGTCACTGTATTTTTCCCACAGCACAATTTAATTTGCGCTGACGAAGAAAATAGACTAAATGACGACGACATTCTTCTCTCTCATTTGAAGAAACACCCCAGGCAAACGTTTTATTACCAGTTAGCCGACGGTAAGAAAGCGTTTCTCAGGTTGCCCGGTGATATTAACCGGTTGCCTCGTCACCCTGCGTCATTAATGATCTTATTACTTCCCGCCACTGCCTGGCAGACGCTAAATGATAAACAATTCGCCCGCTGGGTGAGTGAAATGCGAACCAGTGCGAATAGTAAAGACGCAACTGTCCTTATTATCTGCTACGGCGCGGGTATTAATGTGGTTAAAACTCAGCTGCATTTATATCATCGCAATATATACGGTCTTGCTGATTTAAAAACCGATACTGTCCCAAATCAGTGGGGCATTTCCTGGTGGCACGACGGATTAGGTGCTGAAGCCAATACGCTCTATCCACTGGTTCCGCGTCAGACAGGCTGGGAAATTCAGAAAAACACTCCGGCCTCAGTGGCCGAACAGGCCGGTGACGATCAGTGGATGTTGCTGGCAGAACGTAGCGTACTGGAGGGCGCACCAGCGCTGTCTGAACGCTGGTTCCTGTTTGACAGTAATGAAGAGCTTGCAGAAAGAGCCTCACACGCCCGCTCGGCGACGGTCATTTTCGCCCTGAGCGGCAATGACGCCGTAGAAGTGATGGCGCGCCAGATCCACCGTCTGCGTATGCAGCGTGGCACAGGTTTGAAAATCGTCGTGCGTGAAATGAACTCTTCCCTGCGCTACGTGGATCAGCGTTTACTGCAAGCCTGTGGCGCAAATCTGGTGGTTCCGCAGGCAGCGCGGCTTTCCAATTTCCTGACGTTGCTCGACGATCTGCAAAATCTCACCTTTACCCGTCATGTTCAGGACGATATTGAAACCCTGCTCGACAGCAGGTTACCGACGCACCATAAAGGCTATCTGCCGCTGCCGGTTTTTTGCAGCGTGATGAACGATATCTGGAACCATGCCTCACTGGCCACCGAATCGCGCGGTTTGCTGATTTCGCTGCGCCCTGCCGCCGGGATCAGCCCGCAGCAGGCGATGTCGTTGTGTTCCCTGCGCCGCGATGGCGATATTCTTACCGTGACCGAACGGCATCTTTACTTGTTCCTGTCGAACTGTCAGGTCAGCGATGTCGAGAACGTTCTGGCCTTCCTGTTTAATCTGCCGGTGAAAGACGTTTTCACCAGCCAGACATTTTGGAGTCAGGAGCTGGATATTCAGACCGAAGTCCGCCGTCTTGCGGCTAAACCGCCTATGGCAAAAGCCGTGACCGGCCCTGAAGCGTATGTCCCACAAAAAGCTGAACCGTTGAAACGCGCGCAGGTCCACGCCCCTGTGCCGGTGACGCTCGCGTTAAACAACGCGCCTGTTCAGCAGCAGCCGGAGTAAGTGAAATGGATATCCAGGACATTATTGAGATTTTTATTCTGGCCGCGGTGATTTTCATCCCGCTGGGATACGCCCTGCGCAGCCGCCTTCCCGGCTGGAAAAACCGTCTGGCGACACGTTTTCTTTCACCTCGTTATTTAACCCCGATGACAGTCAGCATGATCAGTAAGAACCGTAAACGTTCCAACGCGCTGACTGATGCTTCTCCGGTTACAGGGAAATCCAAGACTCCACTATGAACGAACCGAATTCTTCTTCACCGCGTTTGCGGATCTGGCAATCCTGGCGCGGACTTGGCGCCTGGAACTACTATTTCTTACTTAAATTCGTTCTGCTTTCACAGGGTTATCTGAATTTCGACGCGCTGAGCAATCTGGTGTTTGCCGCCGTATTATTATTCCCGTTGCCTTCGTTGCGTCTGCACCGCTGGCGGCTGTGGATTGCCCTGCCGTTTGGCCTGGCGCTGTTGTACCACGACACCTGGCTGCCGGGGTGGCGTTCAATTATGAATCAGGGCGCGGACGTCGCCGGATTCAGCGTAAGCTATCTGCTTGAACTGGCTGACCGCTTTATAAACTGGCAGTGGATTGCCGTCGGCTTTGCGCTGCTGGTAGGTTATCTGTTTATTTCCCAGTGGGTACGTCTGACCACGTTCACGGTCATCGCGCTGTTGTGGGTGAATCTAAGCGGGATGATTATGCCGTTTTTCGCGCACTCTCCGGCAGCCACCGTGCCACAAAATACCCCCGCTGCGCCTGCTGCCACTACGGCGCAGGCTGCCGGTGACAACACGGTAAACGGCCCGCCGACCAATGCTAATTTGAGTGCTTATCTCGAGCAGTTCTACCAGAGCGAAAGCCGCAAGGCGACGAAGTTCCCGGACGCGCTGCCTGCGGATGCCCAGCCTTTCGACCTGCTGGTCATTAACATCTGTTCGCTGGCCTGGTCAGATCTGGACGCTGTGAATCTCTCCAGCTCTCCGCTGTGGTCGCGTTTCGATTTCGTGTTCAGCAATTTCAACTCCGCGACCGCCTACAGCGGCCCGGCGTCGATTCGCCTGCTGCGCGCCAGCTGCGGCCAGACATCGCACCACAATCTTTACCAGCCTGCCGGTCAGCAATGTTATCTGTTTGACGATCTGGCGCGTCTGGGCTTCAGCAATCAGCTGGCGATGGATCACACGGGCGTGTTTGGTAATTACATCGGCAACCTGCGTGACGATGCCGACATGAAAGCCCCGCTGATGTCACAGGCCGGTCTGGGTTATGAACTGACGTCATTCGACGGTTCACCGATTTTCAACGACGGGCAGTTGTTCTCCCGCTGGCTGGAAAATCAGGAAAAAGCAGGCACGGCACGTACCGCCACCTTCTTCAACCTGATCCCCCTGCACGACGGCAACCGTTATGTGGGCAGCAACAAGGGCGCGGATTATCATAACCGTGCACAGACCCTGCTCAGCCAGCTGAATACCTTTATGGATCAGCTGGAGAAATCCGGTCGTAAAGTGATGCTGGTGGTTGTGCCGGAACACGGCGCGGCGCTGGTCGGCGATAAGATGCAGATTTCCGGTTTACGTGACATTCCAAGCCCGGGCATTACGCACATTCCGGTCGGCGTGAAATTCTTCGGTATGCAGGCGCAGCACGCCTCCACGCCGATGAAAATCGACGGCCCGAGCAGCTACATGGCGATTTCTGAAATGGTTTCCCGCGCTGTTGATGGCAAAGTCTTCACCAGCCCGACGATGGACTGGAAAACCTTTGCCTCCAACCTGCCGCAGACTCCGCTGGTTTCAGAGAATGAAAACTCGGTGGTGATGGAATATCAGGGGAAAATTTACATCCGGTTAAATGGCGGAAGCTGGGTACCGTACCCGAGTTGAGGGGAAGCCAGACCGGGCTTCAAAGGCAGTTTCTCACTTGCGGTGAGGCGCAGTAAATTGATCGAGAAAGTTTCGGTTTTTCAATTGCAGTGATCGCTCAGCGGCTCGCGCCGAAACCGACCAGAGAGGGCCAGTACGGCACCTCTCTGGACTCTCCACGTCTTTTTTACTGCGCGCTATCGCTGGGTCGATGGACGTGTTCTGTCATTCCGGCGCGTGGCGCAAATCCAGGCACTTCGTGCTTCCTTCATTCGGTCTTCGAGCCTCTGGTCTCGAAGCCGCTCCGTTCAGCTGGATTTTGAGCGCGCCATCTCACCATAAAAAATACCGAGTGTTTCTTTGGTTTTTGAAAAATAAATGCCAGGGCAAGGTTGCGAACTATGAGCCTCTGGCCGCTTTCAAAACGACGTTGAGCGAGCGGTGAGAAACGGCGAGAGTCTGTTTTCGAGCTGGTTCAAACCCGAAGCGAAAGTACCGCGCAGCGGCGGCGTTTGCGGCACTCGCCGGAGTTGCTGGAACAGTGCCAGCCAGCGACAGCGCGCAGTTAAAGAGCCCGAGATTCTCAAGGGGCGCGGCGACAGGCGCTCCTTGAGACCAGTTTGGGTGGCAACCCAAGGTTTTGATGTTGAATTTGGCATTTAAAAGCGCCCCCGATGCCCGCTCAGGCATCATTCACTCCGCAAATAACTGATCGTACACATGCTGTAAATGCCGGCTCATCCGCGCTTTCGCGCCGGCTCCATCTTTCGCCAGAATGGCGTCCAAAATTCCCTGGTGGTCGGCGTTCATTTCGCGGGCGAAATCGACTTCGGTGTAATGACTTTCGAGCCGCATAAACCGGCGGGAACGGCGTTTGTCCCACAGGTATCCCATCATGTCGTGCAGGACTTCGTTGCCGGTCATTTCACTGATCATGAGATGGAAACGACGATCGGCTTCAAGAAATGCGTCGTTGTTGGCATTCAGGCCATTTAGCTCATCGGCGATTTCTTTCAGTTTGGCCCGCTGATTGTCCGTGCCGTTCAGCGCAGCCAGTTCGGCAGTCATTGATTCATAAATCTGCCGCGCCCTGACAAGCGATTGCAGGCTGAACTCTTCTTCTGACGTCATCAACGGCGCTGCAGGTGTGGCCTGCGGAAGCGGGTCGTTGACGTAAACACCGGTGCCTGTACGGATTTCCACCCAGCCGGTGATCTCCAGCGCAATCAGCGCTTCACGTATCGATGAGCGGCTGACGCCCAGCTGTTTGGCCAGATCGCGTTCTGAAGGGATCATCGCACCCGGCGCGAACTGGCCGGTATTAATGCAATTAATCAATACATTAGAAATCTGGCGATAGAGCCTTTCGACTTTCAGGGTGGGCAAATCCATTATTTTCTCCGTACAGGTGCTGGATCCTAAATCTGTTATCCCGATCACATTAATGCTCGGTTCGATGCTGAATCATATGTCGGTCTGATGGCCTGACCAGCAGACCACCTGACCAGACCGCGCACTAAGATTGAACTTATCACCGGCCATGCGTCAACTACATTCAGATATCAGATAACAATTTTAAGGAAAACACATGGAACAGACTTGGCGTTGGTACGGCCCGAATGATCCGGTTTCACTCGATGATGTGCGTCAGGCTGGCGCGACCGGCGTGGTGACCGCCCTGCACCATATCCCGAACGGTGAAGTCTGGCCGGTGGATGAAATCAAAAAACGTCAGGCGCAGCTGGAAGCTAAAGGTCTGGTGTGGTCAGTGGTAGAAAGTATTCCGGTGCACGAGGAAATCAAAACCCGCAGCGGAAAAGTCGATCAGCACATTGCCAATTATCAGCAATCCATCCGTAACCTGGCGGAATGTGGCATCGACACTGTCTGCTACAACTTCATGCCGGTTCTGGACTGGACGCGCACGGATCTGGGTTATTTATTGCCGGACGGTTCCCGCGCCCTGCGTTTTGACCACATCGCGTTCGCCGCTTTCGAATTGCACCTTTTGAAACGTGAAGGCGCTAAATCCGATTACAGCGCGGAAGAACAAAAACAGGCTGCGGATTACTTTGCTGCGATGACACAGGCGGAGAAAGATCAGCTGGTATCCAACATTATTGCCGGTTTACCGGGCGCGGAAGAAGGTTATACGCTGGATCAGTTCCGTGCGCGTCTGGCGACTTATGACGGCATTGATAAAGCTAAACTGCGCGAAAACATGGCACATTTCCTGCGCAGCATCGTGCCGGTTGCTGAGCAATGCGGTTTGAGCCTGGCGGTTCATCCGGATGACCCACCGCGTCCTATTCTCGGCCTGCCGCGCATCATCTCCACCATTGAAGATATGCAATGGTTGAAAGAAACGGTCGACAGCATCCACAACGGTTTCTGTTTCTGCACCGGTTCTTACGGCGTTCGCGAAGACAATGATTTAGTGAAGATGATGACGACCTACGCCGACCGCGTTCACTTCATCCATCTGCGCGCTACCCAGCGTGAAGAGATCCCCGGCAGTTTCCACGAAGCCGATCATTTAGACGGCGATGTGGATATGGTTGCGGTCATCAAAGCGATTCTGACCGAAGAACAAATCCGCCGCAAAGCGGGTAATCTGCGCGCAATCCCGATGCGTCCGGATCACGGGCATCAGATGCTCGATGACCTGCATAAGAAAACCAACCCGGGGTATTCAGCGATTGGTCGCTTACGCGGCCTGGCGGAATTGCGCGGCGTTGAGCGGGCATTGAAGCAGAGTTTTTTTAGCGAATAAACTTGCCATTCAGGCTATCAACAGAAATGTGATAGCTCTGTAAATCGAAAGATTCAGGCTGGGTGGTTTTGACGTGCTCCTTCCCCTCTCACGAGGGGAAGGACGGGATGGGGTGTTGGTTTTGGCTGCTCAAACGTCTGCTAAACCCCCTCCTGGCCTCCCCCTTCGCAGGGGGACAAACCAACCGGTTGTTATATTTGAAAAAATTCCACAATCCGCTTTCAAATGTCACGCCGGTGGAGTGGTGGAGAACCGAAACTTTCTCGATCCAATTCAAAAACTTTCGGGCTTTGCAAAGCCTCAGAAATGATATGAAACCTGATTCTCCTGCTCCGGCCACGGCTGCGATTTGTACGGTTTGGCCGGGTAATTAATCTCCACGCTGCGGCGGCGGAAATCACTCGGGCTCACCCCTACCCGCTTGCGGAAAACACGCGAGAAATACAACTGATCGTCATAACCCACTACGCGGCCGATGGTCGCTATCGATTCCTGGGTAGTTTGTAACAGCAGTTTGGCGCGGATCACACGCTGATCTTCACGCCAGCGCAGGATGTTGATCCCGACCTGTTCGCGGAATAAATGCGCCAGACGTGATGGCGACAGGCAAACGTGGCGCGCCACTTCATCGATACGCAGCTCACCGGCCAGATTGCCGGTAATAAACTGGCAGGCTTCGATGACACGCGGATCCATAATTTTTTGCGGGCTTTGCGGATCTTCTTCCATTGCACGCAGCAACAGGCGTTCCAGCAGGTTCATCCCTAACTCTTCGCAGAAACGACGGCCCGATTTTTGGGTCTGCTCGATATTGGCAAACAGCCGGTCGAATTCCAGTAATAAGGTGTTGTTAGGCAGGGAAAGACGCCCGACGTCGCGGGTTTTGGTGTGCCATTCCAGCCAGTCAGCCCAGTAGGCGCGCGGGCGGAAATACACCCAGCGGTGATACCACGAATCGGCATTGGCCGAGCGGGCATATAAATGACGCGCTTTTGGCGGGAACAGCAATAGGTCGCCGGGATTGCAGTAAAACGTATCTTCACCGTCAAAGACTTTCCCCTGCCCTTTGACCGTCAGATTAAGAATGTACCCTTTCATGCCGCCGGGGCGGTCGATCGCGAAATCCAGCGGCCCGTCAGCAAGGATTGGTGTCATACCGGCGACCAGATAGGCATTGAAACTGTAACCCGGCAACAGCGGATTTTGCTGCTGATCCTGAATCATACGGTGATACATCGAACCTCCTGAACAGCGCGTGGTTATGGACTTTTCATCTATTCTAATCGGCGGTGAAAACGCTGCCAGTAAACGTTACCAATTTGTGAACAAACACGCGTTTTTACGGCATTTGACGCCTGCAAGCGTTAAATGCCGTGTGAGTCATCCAATGAAAGCGTTATCACAAAAGCGAATTAAACTGTCTTTTTCGCTTTCTGTTTGTAGCGGTCGAAGATTACCGCCGCCAGCAGGATCAGACCACGTACCACGTACTGCGAGAACGGGGAAATGTTCAGCAGATTCATCGCATTTTCCACGGTGCCCAGAATCAGGATGCCGGAAACCACGTAGGAAATTTTGCCGATCCCGCCTTTCAGTGATACACCACCCAGCACGCAGGCAGAGATGACGATCAGCTCAAAGCCCAGAGAAGTCATTGGCTGGCCGCTGGTCATACGCGACGCCAGAATGATCCCCGCCGCTGCCGACACCAGCCCGGACAGCACAAAGATGATGATTTTAGTACGAACAACCGGCACACCGGCCAGCCGCGCCGCATCTTCATTACCGCCAATCGCCAGCGTGTTACGCCCGAAGGTGGTTTTGTTGAGCAGCAGGCCGAAGATAATCAGGCAGCCGACGGTCAGCCAGATCGGCGCAGGCAGGCCGAACCAGTTGGCATAGCCGAGCGCGAAGAAACGTTCGTCTTCGATACCGACCGCTTTACCGTCAGAAATGATGTACGCCAGACCGCGCACAATCTGCATGGTGGCGAGTGTGGTGATCAGCGCATTGATTTTCAGGCGGGCGATAACAAAACCGTTGAGCAAACCGGTCAGCATCCCGAGCAGTAAACCGGCGGCGACGCCAATCCACAGGCTTTCGGTCATGTTGATGACCACCGCCGTGGTAACACCGGCGCAGGCAATCACTGAGGCGACGGACAGGTCGAAGTCACCGGACGCCAGACAGAAAAGCATCCCGCACGCCACCATGCCCGACATGGAAATCGCCAGTCCCAGGCCTTTCATGTTGATGAAAGAGCTGAAGTTCGGCACGAAAACAGAACAGGCGATAAACAGCACGGCGAAGACCACCAGCATGCCGTAACTGTCCCAGATACGCATCAGCCCTTGCCCGCTGCGCGACGCAGCAGAAGGTTGATCAGGTTTGGCTGAATTGGTTGTCATACTCGACATAATATTTTTGCTCCTCAGTCAGGCAGCGTCAGGGGCAGAGTCAAGATCTGGCGTTCGCAACATGGCGAGCCCCAGCGCTTTTTCTTCAGTAGCGTCGTCGTGCAACAGTTCGCCGGAGATAGCGCCTTCGCGCATCACCACAATTCTGTCGGCCAGACCCAGCACTTCCGGTAAATCACTGGACGCAAACAGCACGGCAATGCCCTGTTTTGCCAGTGAGTAAATCACGTTGTAGATTTCATGCTTGGCGCCGACGTCAATGCCGCGCGTCGGTTCGTCGAGCAAAATGACCTTCATTTCTTCCGATAGCCAGCGACCAAGAATGGCTTTCTGCTGGTTTCCGCCGGACAGATTCATGATCAGCTGCTGGTCGCTCGGTGTTTTGATGTTCAGCGCTTCGATATGCTTGCGCGCATTTTTGGCTTCCCAGGCGTTGTTAATCAGGCACCCCGCTTTCACCGTTTTGCGGCGGGCGCTGATGTTGATATTGTCGCGCACCGAATGCACTGGAATGATGCCGTCGGCCTTGCGGTCTTCCGGGCACAGCATGATGCCGAGGCGGATGGCGTCAGCCGGTTTGCGGATATTCAGCGCTTCGCCGTCCAGCCTGACGGTACCGCCGGTAATGCGCGTGCCGCCGAACAGGCCTTTCATCAGCTCGCTGCGCCCGGCGCCAACCAGCCCGAACAGGCCGACAATTTCCCCCTGACGCACGGTCAGGCTGACCGGCGTTCTCACGCCCGGTGCTTTGACGTCATCCAGTTCCAGACGAATTTCGCCGTGCGGACGCGGTGCGTAACCGTAGATATCATCCAGATTACGGCCGACCATCGCTTGCACGAGCTTGCTGTTATCGACTTGCGTCATGTCGTCGAATGTCCGCACGTAACGGCCATCTTTGAAAACAGTGACAGCGTCACTTAATGCAAAAATTTCTTCCATACGGTGTGAGACATACAAAATGACGCGCCCTTCAGCACGTAACTCGCGGATAACGCGGAACAATTGTTCAATTTCACGTGCAGACAGCGAACTGGTCGGTTCGTCAAACGCAATGATTTTGGCGTTACGCGCCAGCGCTTTCGCAATTTCCACCATCTGCCACTGGCCGATGGAGAGATATTTCAGCGGCGTGTCCGGGTCGATATCCAGCCCGAGATGTTCCAGCTGGATTTTGGTTTCATAGCGCAGCAATTTGCGGTTAACGAACCCGTGTTTACTCGGCAACTGCCCGAGATAAATGTTTTCTGCCACCGTCATTTCCGGCACCAGATGCAGTTCCTGATAAATGATCGCCACACCGGCATCGAGCGCATCGGTGGTGTTGTTAAACGCCACCGGCTGGCCTTTGATGTGAATGTTGCCCTGCGACGGCTGATAGTTTCCGCTGAGGATTTTCAGCAGCGTAGATTTACCTGCGCCGTTTTCCCCCATCAGCGCATGGATTTGTCCGGCGTAACAATTGAATGAAATACCGTCCAGCGCTTTCACGCCCGGAAAAGTTTTGCCAATGTCATGGAATTCCAGATACGGCCTGGCCGCATCAAACTCCGTCAGTGACGGTGTCAGCAAAGGCGTCTTATTTGAAGATTGCTGAGTCATAGTGGCTACCTGGAAGTTAATTGAAGTTAAATGCACGCCACTGCACAGCAGAAAACAGTTCCAACAACTTCCTGTCGTCCGTTGTGCAGCAGCGTTATCTAATGCTCGTTTCAAATGATTCCGGAGATCACATTAATCCTTTCTTCTTCAGTTCTTCTTTGAAGTTGTCGCGGGTAATTAAAACAACATCCGTAACTTCGGTGAATTTCGGCGGTTCAACACCTTTGGTCACCCACTCGTTCAGCATCTGGATACTTTTGTAACCGTGGATATCCGGGCTCGGTAACAGGGAACCGTAGAAGCCGGTTTGTGCGCTTTTTGACAGTTCATTCACCGCGTCTACACCATTGATGCCGATGCCGATCACGTTCGCCGCTTTAAAGCCCTGACCTTCTGTTGCACGCACGCCACCGAGAACGGTGTTGTCGTTCATGCCGATGATCAGCCAGTTTTTCACTTCAGGATGCTGCACCAGCAGGGAGTTACCGGCATCCAGTGCGCCGGGGATGTCATTGGATTTCGTCGGCACTTTATAGATTTGTTTTTCCGGGAAACCGGCGGCTTTCAGCGCGTCCATTGAGCCGGAAGTGCGGCGGCGTGCCGTGTCCAGTTCATCAGCCGTGATAGCCATAACGCCGGTATCTGCGGCTTTCCAGCCACGTTTTTGCATTTCTTTATACAGTTCCTGGCCCTGACGTTCGCCGATTTTGGTCGCAGCCATCATCACCAATGGCACTTCTTCCATCGGTTTGCCTTTGGCATTCACAAACTGGTCATCGACCTGGATCACTTTCATGTCATAGCTGCGGGCTTTGGCCATGATGGCCGGGCCAAGACGCGGGTCTGGTGTACAGATAACAAAGCCTTTCGCGCCGTTTGCCGCGAGGCTGTCAATCGCATTCAGCGTTTTTTCGCCATCCGGCACGGCAATTTTAATGACCTCGAAATTCAGGTCTTTACCGGCTTTATCAGCGAAGCGCCATTCAGTCTGGAACCACGGCTCTTCGGGCTGTTTAACCAGGAATCCCAGCTTCGGATTCTCGGCGGCCATAGCTGAATGTGACATAACGGCAGCTAAACCAACCGCCGCTAACGCCTTAGTGAATTTATGCATGATGTTCTCCGACTTTTATTGTTGTTTTTCACGATCCCGGCTCTGAATCGGGAGGTTTGCCATCGTCGTGAAAACGTTATCAGTAGCGTAAGGAAACAAATTCAGAGCGCGGCGAAGTCCGGTCTATAGCGGATTTACGTCACACTCTCTTGTAAGACGCAGTAAGTTTTAGCGGTAATTTTGCAACGGAATGTAGAGCGCTATCACACGGCGGGAAAACAGCAGGTTTGTACATAGATATAGCGATTTTAGCCAAACGCTAACATTTGACCAACCTCACAGAAACATCATGGGGAGCAGATTTGTGCATACTTCCAGCTAACGCCTCCTCACTCACTTTTTGTCATCCTCCTACTGTTAGAGCAATTCGATTCGCCGCCGTAATGACTACGGCAAACCTGAAGGAGTGAGAAAGAATGACGCAAGGTGCGATTGCTCTTGGTCTTGATTTTGGCAGCGATTCCGTCCGCGCACTGGCCGTTGATTGTCAGACCGGCGCCGAGATGGAAACCGACGTGGTTTACTACCCGCGCTGGAATGAGGGCCGTTACTGTGACGCGGCAATAAATCAGTTCCGCCACCATCCCCTTGATTATATTGAAGCGATGGAACAGGCGATTAAAAACGTCGTACAACGTCTGGGCCACGAACGCGCATCACGCGTGGTCGGTATAGGGGTGGATTCCACCGGTTCCACACCCGCGCCGGTCGATAAAGACGGCAACATTCTGGCGCTGAATCCGGAGTTCGCCGAAAACCCGAACGCCATGTTCATATTATGGAAAGATCACACAGCGATTGAAGAAGCCGAAGAAATTAACCGCCTGTGCCGCAGCGGCGATTTCCCCGACTATTCCCGCTATATCGGCGGTGTTTACTCCTCCGAATGGTTCTGGGCCAAAATTCTCCATGTTTCCCGCGCCGACAAATCTGTCACCAAAGCCGCCGCCTCCTGGGTGGAATTGTGCGACTGGGTGCCCGCCCTGCTTTCCGGCACCACCGCGCCGGACAAAGTGGTGCGTGGCCGTTGCAGCGCCGGGCACAAAATGCTCTGGCATCCCTCGTGGGGCGGCCTGCCGCCCAAGGATTTCTTCTCCGCGCTCGACCCGCTATTAGTTGAAAACCTGCCGTATCCGCTGTTTACCGAAACTGTCACCGCCGAACAGGCCGTAGGCACATTGACCGCGGAATGGGCACAGCGTCTCGGTTTACCGGCGAGCGTGGTGCTTTCCGGCGGCGCGTTTGACTGCCACATGGGCGCAGTCGGTGCGGGTGCGCAGCCTTACACGCTGGTCAAAGTGATCGGCACTTCTACCTGCGACATCCTGATTGCCGATAAAGAGCGCGTTAACGACCGCGCAATCGCCGGGATTTGTGGTCAGGTTGAAGGCAGCGTTGTGCCGGAAATGATTGGGATGGAAGCCGGACAATCCGCGTTTGGCGATATGTACGCGTGGTTCAGCCGCCTGCTGAGCTGGCCGCTGATTCAGGCGGCCAAAGCCCATCCGGAGCTGAAAGATCAGCTCACCGCAGCACAAAAAAATCTGTTGCCCGATCTGACCGCCGCGTGGGCCGCCAATCCGAAGCTGGATCACCTGCCGCTGGTGCTCGACTGGTTTAACGGACGCCGGACACCCTTTGCCAATCAGCGTCTGAAAGGCGTCATTACTGACATCAATCTCGGCACAGAAGCGCCGGAACTGTTCGGCGGTTTCATTGCGGCCACCGCCTTTGGTGCGCGTGCGATTATGGAATGTTTCGAGCAACAGGATATCCCGGTTGAAAACGTTCTCACGCTCGGCGGTATTGCCCGTAAATCACCGGTCATCATGCAGGTTTGCGCCGACGCCATGAACCGTCCGTTGCAGATAGTCGCCTCCGATCAGTGCTGCGCGCTGGGTGCCGCCATTTTTGCCGCCGTTGCCGCCGGAGAATTCAAAGACGTCCCGGCCGCCCAGGAAAAAATGGCGTGCAGCATCGAACGCACATTGTTGCCGGATCCGCAGCGCGTCGAACAATACCAACGCCTCTACGAACGTTATCAGCAATGGTGTGCCACCACTGAACCGCTGTTTGCAGCGAAGACAGCACACTGAGTACTTTTTTCGAAAACGGCTTTTTCAAACATCTGAAATCCAGGAGTGATTAATGGACGCGTTTAAACATCTCGAAGTGTGGTTCGCTATTGGCAGTCAGCATCTGTACGGGCCGGAAACATTACGTCAGGTAAAAGAGAATGCCGAGAAGGTGGTCAATGGCCTGAACTCAGAAGCCGGATTGCCAATCAAACTGGTGCTCAAACCGCTGGTCACCACGCCGGATGAAATCACCGCGCTGTGCCGTGAAGCCAACTATGCGAACTCCTGCGTCGGCCTGATTACCTGGCTGCACACTTTCTCTCCGGCCAAAATGTGGATTGCCGGTCTGAGCATCCTGCATAAACCGCTGTTGCAGTTCCATACGCAGTTCAACGCCGAAATTCCGTGGGATTCCATGGATATGGACTTTATGAACCTGAACCAGACCGCGCACGGCGGCCGTGAATTCGGTTTCATCGGCGCGCGTATGCGTCAGCAACATTCCGTAGTCGCCGGTCACTGGCAGGATGGCGAATCGCACCGCCGCATTGCTCAGTGGATGCGCGTTGCCGCAGCGAAAAATGCAAGCCAGCATCTGAAAGTCGCCCGTTTCGGCGATAACATGCGTGAAGTGGCCGTAACCGAAGGCGATAAAGTAGCCGCTCAAATCCAGTTCGGCTACAGCATCAGTGCCTATGGCATCGGCGATCTGGTCAGCGTCATCAACGAAGTCAGCAAAGGCGATATCGACACACTGGTGGAAGAGTATGAATCCACTTACCGCCTGACGGATGCCGTGAAACTGAACGGTGAACGCCGCGAAAACCTGCTGGACGCGGCAAGAATCGAACTGGGGATGACCCGTTTCCTGGAACAGGGAAAATTCGGCGCATTCACCACTAACTTTGAAGATCTGCACGGCATGAAACAACTGCCGGGGCTGGCGGTACAGCGTCTGATGCAAAAAGGCTACGGCTTTGGCGGCGAGGGTGACTGGAAAACCGCGGCTCTGCTGCGCATCATGAAAGTGATGGCCAGTGGCCTGAAAGGCGGCACATCGTTCATGGAAGACTACACCTACAACTTCAAACCGGGCAACGATCTGGTGGTCGGTTCGCACATGCTGGAAGTGTGCCCGTCGATTGCTAAAGAAGAAAAACCGCTGCTGGATGCGCAATATCTGGGCATAGGTGGCAAAGCAGATCCGGCGCGTCTGATTTTCTCCACCCCTGCCGGCCCGGCGGTCAACGCCAGCGTCATCGACATGGGCGACCGTTTCCGTTTGCTGGTCAATCAGGTGGATACCATCGAGCAACCCCATCCGCTGCCAAAACTGCCGGTGGCTCGTGCGATTTGGAAAGCCCAGCCCTCTCTGGCGACGGCAGCAGAGGCCTGGATCCTCGGCGGCGGCGCGCACCACACGGTGTTCTCGCAGGCGCTGGATATCGACGCACTCCGGTTGTACGCGGAGCTGTCCGGGATTGAGTTGCTGGTGATTGATAACGACACGACGCTGGCGGACTTCAAGAATCAGATCCGGTGGAATGAAGTTTACTTTAAGCTCTGCAGCCGCTAAGGGGCTGTTTTAAAGAAGAGTTTTGCTCCTTCCCCTCTCATGAGGGGAAGGCCGGGATGGGGTGTTGGTTTTAGCGGCTCAGTGGCCTGCTAAACCCCCTCCCGGCCTCCCCCTTCGCAGGGGGAGGAGCAAAACAAATCGTTGTTATTTATTAGAAAGTTTAGATGGCGCACTCAGAAATTTTGCTGACTGAGCGTTTCGAGATCGGTTTCGGCACACGCCGATGAGCGATCAGCGTAAGTGAAAAACCGAAACTCTCCCGGTCAAAGTCGACGCCGCCCGCAAAGGCAATTTGAAGCACCTTTCTAAAAGGTGTCACACCCCGGTCACATTTCCCCTTTACCCTCACCTCCACGAATAAGTCCCAAAGAGGATAGTACAACCATGACCATTCCAGCTAAATCCAGCGGGAATGCGCCGTCGCGCACCTGTCCCGCTATCGCTATCCATCAGGTTTCCCATTTCTTCGGGAGCAACCCGGTACTCAATCACGTCAATCTCACGGTGCCCAAAGGCACGATCCTCGCACTGCTGGGACCTTCCGGCTGCGGCAAAAGCACGTTACTGAAAATGCTCGCCGGTCTGCTCAATCCGGCATCCGGGGAAATCCGCTTCGACGGCGAAATCGTCGCCAGCGGCTCGTTCAGTCTGCCGCCGGAAAAACGCAATCTCGGCATGGCCTTTCAGGATTACGCGCTGTGGCCGCATATGAGCGTCCGGCAAAACGTCGCGTTTCCGCTGCAAATGCGTGGCATCAAAGGTCAGGCGCAGGAAGAAAAAGTGATGGCGGCACTGGAACGCGTCGGACTGGCGGATTTCGTCTCACACCGCCCTTCTGAGCTTTCCGGCGGGCAGCAACAGCGCGTTGCCCTCGCCCGCGCCATCGTCGCCGAACCCCGCATCCTGCTGTTTGACGAACCCCTGTCGAATCTCGACCGCGACTTACGCGAAAGCCTGTGTGAAGAAATGGCGGTGTTGTTGCGCCAGCTCGGCACCACGGCGGTGTATGTCACGCACGATCAGCACGAAGCCCACGCGCTCGCCCATCGTATTGCACGTATGGACAAGGGCGCGATCGCCAGTATTGACACGATTGATCCTTCCGTAATTTCACCTTTTGTTGCTTAACCTCTGATGGGATAAAAAAGATGAACCGCACACGCAGCACTTTTCGTAAAAACAGCACAACGTTTTCCCGTACTAAAACAGGCGTAATGACCGCAATGACTCTTTCTCTCGCAATGGCAGCAGGCAGCGCGCAGGCGCTGACGCTCTACACCGCCGGGCCGGGTTCTCTGGCAAAAAAACTGGCAGCAGGTTATGAAAAACAAACCGGCGTGAAAGTGGATGTTTTCCAGGCCACCACCGGCAAAGTAATGGCCCGTCTGGAGGCCGAGCAGGCCAATCCGCGCGCAGACATTCTGATCTCCGCATCCTGGGATACCGCAACCGATCTCGAAAAACGCGGCTGGCTGCTGGAATATCAAAGCCCGAACGCAGAGCAGGTTCCGGCGCAATTCAAAACGCCTTATTACGTCGCGCAGGGGATTTCCGCGTTGGGCATCGTGTGGAACACCAAAAGCGGTACCACTGAGCCAAAAGACTGGGGCGATTTAGCCAAACCCGAATTCAAAGACAAAGTGACCACGCCTGACCCTTCGCTTTCCGGTGCGTCGCTGGATTTGCTGATCGGGTTACAAAATGCCCACGCGCAGCAGGCATGGAAACTGTTTGAAGATCTGAAAGCCAACGGCATGATTATCGCCGGGCCAAACGCACAGGCGCTGACGCCGGTGTTGCAAGGCGCGAAAGCCGCCGTGTTTGGCGCGGTGGATTACGTCTCTTACGCCAGCGTGCAGGACGGCGAATCCGTCAAAGTGATTTTCCCGAGCAGCGGCACCGTGATCGCCCCGCGTCCGATGATGATCCTCAAATCCAGCCAGCAGCAAAAAGAAGCCAAAGCGTTTATCGATTACGCGCTTTCGCCTGAAGGCCAGAAACTGGTAGCTGATGCATGGCTGATGCCAGCGCGCACCGATATCGACGCCAAACGTCCGTTGTTTAAATCGCTGAAACTGTTGCCGGAAGCTTCCCAGGCCTCGGCGTCGCGCAAAGAAGTGCTCGAGCGTTTCGCAAAACTGTTCGGTCAGCAGTAAGTCCGTCACGGGCTGCGAAGACAGCCCGTTTCCCGTCCCCGAACAACGACGACAAAACCCATGAACAGAAATGCTTTTTTGCCCGGCGTAACGGGCATTACGTTGTTATTGCTGGTCGCCGTGCCGGTCAGCTTTGTGATTTTACAGGCGGTTTTCCCGCATCTCGATACCGGTGCTTATTCCGCACCGTTCAGCGCATTTACCCGCGTCTTCGCCGAACCTCAGCTGCGTGAACTGTTTTCCACCACGATCAAAGTCGGACTGGGCGTCGCGCTATGCAGCGGATTAATCGGTATTCCGCTCGGCGCGCTGCGTGGCCTGTTTGCCCTGCCGGGTGCGGCGTTGTGGGATGTTCTGTTTCTGGTGCCCTTTTTGCTGCCGCCTTATATTGCCGCCCTGTCGTGGATGCTGGCGCTGCAAACCCACGGTTATGTGCAGCAACTGGTGCCGTGGCTGCATCTCAACGATTTTCTGTTTTCCATACCGGGCATGGTTGTGGTGATGACGCTGAACGTTTTTCCGGTGGTCTATTTCGCGGTGTCGCGCAGCATGGCCGCCAGCGGAAGCCGTCTGGCAGACGTTGCACGTATTCACGGCGCTGGCTCTTGGCGCGCCTTTTCCCGCGTGACATTACCCATGGCACTGCCCGCCATAGCATCAAGTTTGCTGCTGGCATTTACGTTATCCATCGAAGAATACGGCGTGCCCGGCGCGCTCGGCTCGCGCAGCGGTGTGATGTTGCTGACCACCGGCATCGAAGCGCGCCTTGCCGACTGGCCGATTGATTTACCCGGCGCGGCAGTGCTTTCGCTGATGCTGGTGGCGATCGCGTTATGCGCTTACAGCGTTCAGCGCGCGGTAGTGGCAGGCAAAAATGTTGAGAGCATGACCGGCAAGCCCGCCGATATCACGCAAAAACAGCTGAAAGGCTGGACGATCCCGGTGCTGGCATTATTCTCGCTGGTCACGGTGATTGCCGTGGCGCTGCCGATTTTATCCACGCTGGCCACGGCGTTTTCCGGCACGCTTTCAGGCGGACTTTCGCTGTCGAACCTGACATTACGTCACTTTGGCGCGCTGTTTACCGCACACGGCGACGCGATCAGCGCCCTGTCGACCAGCCTCAGTCTGGCGCTCGGCACGGCATTGATCGCGGGCGTAACGGGATTTCTGGCGTCTTGGCTGGTGGTAGTCAGGAAGATCCGCGGTTCGGCGCTGATTGACGGATTGTCTTTGTTACCGGCCGCGCTGCCGGGGATTGTGGTCGGCGTCGGGCTGATTCTGGCGTGGAACCGCAGCTTCTGGCCCGTTACGCCTTACAACACTTGGGCAATTTTGCTGCTCGCCTATTGTTGTCTGCTGCTGCCTTATCCGGTGCGTTACGTCAGCGCGGCGTTAAAGCAGATTGGCGGAAATCTGGATGCGGCGGCGCGGGTGCATGGTGCGACGGCGGCACAAACGCTGCGCCTGATCCTGCTGCCGCTGGTGTTTCCCAGCCTGCTGGCGTCGATGATGATGGTGTTTGCTGTCGCGTCGCGCGAACTGGTGACGTCGCTGCTGCTCTCACCGGCGGGCGTGCAGACCGTTTCGGTCTACATCTGGCGGCAATTTGAACAGGGGTCGGTAGGAGAGGGTATGGCGATGGCATCGGTTGCGGTGTTACTGAGCCTGACGCTGATGCTGGCAGCCGTCAGGCTTCAACGAAAACCGCTGGCTTAGCTCTCCCGCTGCGGTTCGGTGTGCGGGCGGTCGCCTGCCGGAATTAACAGACCGGCAGCGACCGCAAGTACAGAAATAATCGCGGAAACCATAAAGACCCAGTGCAGGGACGCCGCCACACTTTCGATCAGCGCCGCCAGATGATGGCTTTCCATCGCATTGCGCGTGGCTTTTTCCATCAGCTGTTGAACCGGATCGTTCACCTGAGGCAGGCGATATTGCAGATTGAGATTCAGCGTTGCGCCCAGCACGGCGGTGCCGATTGCCGAGCCTAACATGCGGGTAAATAAGGTGGATGCGGTCGCAATTCCGCGGATTGCCGGTTCCGCATTATTCTGCACCGACACAATAAATGTGGTATTCGCTAACCCCATTCCCGCGCCGATTGAAAACGCCGCCAGACGCGCCACCCACAGCCCGGAATCCGGCGAGAGAAACAGCAGCGCCACACTTCCGCCCAGCAGTAAAACGCCGCCCAATACCGCTGTCGCGCGGTAAGACGTCGCCTGCATCAGACGGCTGCTGAGCATGCTCGCCAGCGGCCAGCCGATGGACATCAGCGCCAGCGTGGTGCCCGCCTCCAGCGGCGTGCCGCCGAGAACGCCCTGCACGTAGGTCGGCAGAAACGCGCTGATCCCCATCATCGTCGCGCCGATAATCAGGCCGCCAATGTTACCGGCAATAATCACTTTGCTTTCCCACAGCGCCAGCGGGAACAGCGGCTCAGGCGTTTTGCGCTCCTGACGGATCAGTAAATATCCGCTGACTACCGCCAGAACAATCAGCGCCAGCGCCCAGTAGCCCAGCACTTCGGCCTGAAGCAATGCCAGAAGCAGCGCCGCTACGGAAAGCGTCAGATAACCGGTTCCGGCCAGGTCCAGTTTATGTTGTTTACGCTGGCCGTCCGGCGGCAGGTATTTGATCAGAATCGCCATCGCCACCAGACCAATCGGCACATTGACCCAAAACACTACCGCCCACGGGAAATGCGAAACAATAAACGCCCCCATCAGCGGGCCGACAATCGCCGAAACGCCCCACACACTGGACAAATAGCCCTGCGCTTTTGCGCGTTCCTGCGGGCCATAAACATTGGCAATCAGCGTGGTTGCAATCGGTGTGATCGCCCCTGCGCCCAGCCCCTGCAAGGCACGGAAGGCAATCATCCAGGCCAGCGAGGGCGCGAATCCGCACAATACGGAACCGATGAGAAATAGCGTCGTCCCGATGAAAAACATCTTCCGGCAACCGTACAAATCCGCCAGCCGGCCGTAGATCGGTACGGTAATCGCCTGCGTCAGCAGATAGACGGCAAAGACCCAGCCGAGCAGCGAAAAACCGCCGAGATCACCGATAATGGTCGGCATCGCGGTCGCCACAATCGTGACTTCCACGGCCGCCATAAACATCGATAACATGCAGGCAGTGAGAATTAAGGGGCGGTGCGATGATTTTACAACGGGAGTCGTGACGGCCATGTTCTCTGTTTTCGTTAGATTATGCACTCAGGCAGATTGGCAAACTATACACAAACTATAGACAAAAAAGCGGCTCAGGGTTTGGCACTCTGAGCCGCTTTGTTTTGATTTTTACGTGACAGTGTCACCAATCAGGCTTTGGTTAACGTTTTCAGCTTCAGGCTGGACAGGTCAATAAATTTGGCCATATCGCGGCTTTCTGCGCGAGGTAAATAAGGAATTTCCCCCAGCAGTGGCGCGGAAATATTGGCACTGATCGCCTCAATAGTTTCCTGATAGTGAGCAAGGCACGGGTTAATTCGGTTTGCGACCCAACCCAGCAACGGTAATCCATCGGCGATAATCGCCTGCGCCGTTAATAACGCGTGGCTGACACAACCTTCCTGAATACCGACCACTAATACCACCGGCATATTTTGCTGGCGAACCCAGTCTGAATATAAAAGATGCGGAGTAATCAATGTTCTCCAGCCATCGCACCCTTCCACGACCACAGAATCTGCCTCTTCACGCATGAAGTTGAGGCCATTGGTCATTATTTCAAAAATATTCTCAGGAACCTGGCTGGCATAAATATCTTCGTCAGCTAAGGCCAGAGGCGTTATTTTATTAAAGGGATAAGCAATAGAAGATGACTGCTGGAGAGTTACCGCATCTTTATTTCGAACCCCGTCGGCCAGCTCCTGGCTGCCAGTTGCAATAGGTTTATAGCCTAAAACGCAGCGATCCTGCGCGGCTAAGGCCTGAAGCAAGGCACGTGTGACAATGGTTTTACCTACACGGGCGTCCGTACCCGTGACGAAAAAGTGCGTTAACATGAAATTCAGGCTCCGGGATCTCTCCGTCTTATTGAAAGATAGCCTCCGGTAAGAAAAAACCGCCAGAGACAAAGTAACAGCTGAAAGTCTAGGCGATGAGAGATGAGAGCGGTTTGCGTTAGCGCAATGTTTTGTTGACTGGACTGTAAGGAATACGCATAAGGTTATAAGTTTTTATTTAATGACTTACCTGAGGGAATATAAGTAATTAAAGTCATCAGCGGACAGAGCACATCCCGTGAGCGTCAGATTTATGGCATTGCTTGCTGATACAGATCAATAAATGCCACCACACTAAAAATATAGCCCGCTAAGTATATTAGCCCTGTAATAACTTAATCAGTAAAGAACCGCTATAAAGCGCGTCTTTAACTAATGCCGCGCCGGGCATCGTTCCCTGATTATAAAATTGCGTGGATTCCAGTTTGATATTTTCGCTATAAGCGGGAAGTGATTGCTGCTGAATACAGGACATTATCGCGGGATGAAGAATATCCTGAGATAAATTAAGCGGTGAGCCGATCAGCACTTTTTCCGGATTAAACAGATTCACCATGATCGCCAGAATACGCCCGACGCTCTGCCCCACGCTGATAATCACATCACGCGCCAGCTGGTCGCCCCGGTTCGCGGCGTCACACACCGCTTCAATCGTCAGCGACACGCCGTGCAGTAAACTGGCAGGCACCGGCACCGTGAGGCGCTGACGTACCAGTTCTAAAATACTGTCGGTACTGGCAACAGTTTCCAGACATCCGTGATTGCCGCAATAACAACGCTTCCCGTACGGATCAACTTGCGTATGCCCGATTTCGGCCACGCTGCTGCTGCCCGCGTGCAATACGCGGCCGCTGGTAATCACGCCTGCACCGACATTGTGGTCAATCACAATCTGCACCACATTTTTGCAACCGCGCGATGCACCGTATAACGATTCCGCCAGCGTCCACGCGCCGATATCGTGCTGAACGTACACCGGAAGCCCCGTGTGCTCAGAAAGCGTATCGCCCAGCGGCATATCGAAAACGTCATGATAAAACGGCATGCGGTGAACAATGCCCCGTCGCGCATCAATCATACCCGGCAGGGTAATCGCGATGGCGGTCAGGCGTTCAAGTTTGCGCTGATGGCGGATAAAGAACTGGTCGATTTCAGAAATGATGCGTTTAAGCAGCGGCTGATGCGCCTGTTCCGGCAACGGAAGTACTTCTTCCACCACCAGCTTGCTGCTCAGATCCCGTAAACCTAAGGTAATCGATCCCAGGCTGATGCGTGCAGAAAGGTAGTGCCAGGCCTGGGTATCGAGGGCTAAACCAATGGCAGGACGCCCGCGGCTGCCCGGATCCTGAAACTCGGTTTCCAGCACCAGATGAGCCTGAATAAGTTCACGGACAATCTTGGTAATACTGGCTGGAGCGAGTTGAGCTTTTTTAGAAAGTTCTATGCGCGAAATGGGACCAAACTGATCTATCAGGCGGTACACAGCACCGACATTGGTTTGTTTAATCTGATCAATATGGCCGGGTTGCCCGTCGGGGATCACTCAAGGAACTCCTGTTATTTTTCGCGCTTCAAAATAAAGATTAGGGCTATGTTGGGGTTTTTGTCATATGTCGTCAACTATTTGATTCGTTATGTGATTTGGTGCACAAATTGTGTGAAAAGCCTCTCAGAATTGGCTGGAAATACAGCAGGTTTGCGCCCTGTTGCGCGGTCAGTCCTGCTGAAGCAGTAATTCCATAAACGCCCGCGTGGCTGCCGTCATCGGGCGACGCGCGTGATTCACCAACCAGAGCTGTGTAGTGCCTTCTGTCTTTCCGAAACGCAAATAACGCACACCGTCGACCTGGATTCGCAGATAGGACGCCGGAAGGATCGACACGCCTAAACCCGCCGCCACCAGCCCGATAATGGTCAGCGGTTCGCCCACTTCCTGGGTAATAAAAGGCGTAATGCCCTGCGCTTTAAGTTGCCCGAGAATATCGTCGTACAGCGACGTGCCGACGTCTTTGGAGAAGAATACGAAAGGCTGATCGGCCAGATGCTGAAACGTCAGTTCGCCGTCGGGCAGCGCGTTCAGCGGATTGTCTTTGTGAACCACGGCAATCAGCGGTTCCGACAGGATCAGATGATGCGCCAGCTCTTCCGGCAGTTCGCCGTTGCGCATAATCCCCAAATCCAGCTTGCCTTCCAGCAGCGGTTCGATTTGCTGTTTACTGTTGAGCTGCTCAATCCGGATATTGACGCCGGGATAGGTCAGCCGGAAATGATGCAGCGTGCGGGAAACGCGGCGCATAAAAGGCGCGGAAGACGTCAGCCCGAGCGTCAGATTCCCTGATTCGCCGCGATGAATTCGTGCCGCCTGCGCCGCCGCTTCATCGACACGCAGCAGAATCTGCCGCGCTTCCTGCAAAAATGCCTGTCCGGCCTGCGTCAGCCGCACGCTGCGGTTATTGCGGTAGAACAGCGCCGCGCCCACGTGGGCTTCCAGTGTCTGAATCTGCTGGCTGAGCGGCGGCTGAGAAATATGTAACCGCTCAGCGGCACGACCAAAATGCAGCTCTTCGGCGACCGCGATGAAATACCGCAAATGACGCAGTTCAATGTGGCTCATGGTTTAGATCAATTAATCCTCATTGATATGTTTAACGTATCGTTCTTGCGAAATTAATATATTAGACAATATAACGGCCACTGTTAAAATTTTCATACATTTTAAAATTTAGTTTTACAGCTCATCGCGTTAAGGAATTACAGTGAAAACCTCCCAGCGGATTTCCGCTGCACCAGCCAATGACTCTGTTAATGACGACGAATTAAATCCTGAAAGCCCCGTCGCCCGTTCCGGCCTGAAAACCCCTTTTATCAAACGCGGGACACCGCAGTTTATCCGCGTCACGCTGGCTTTATTTTCAGCGGGTCTGGCGACGTTTGCCCTGCTCTATTGCGTTCAGCCAATTCTGCCGGTGCTCTCGCATGATTTCGGGGTATCGCCTGCGACCAGCAGTTTATCGCTGTCGTTATCCACCGGTCTGATGGCGATTGGCCTGCTCTTTACCGGGCCAGTATCGGACGCCGTGGGGCGTAAATCGGTGATGGTGGTGGCGTTGTTACTGGCCGCGGGATGCACGCTGGTGTGCTCCTTTATGCAAAGCTGGGACGCCATTCTTATCATGCGCGCGCTGATTGGTTTGTCGCTGAGCGGCGTGGCGGCGGTCGCAATGACGTATCTGAGCGAAGAAATTCACCCAAGCGTTGTAGCCTTTTCGATGGGTTTATACATCAGCGGCAACTCCATCGGCGGGATGAGCGGACGTCTGGTCAGCGGCGTTCTGACGGATTTCTTCTCGTGGCGTATCGCCATGGCGGTTGTTGGTTTCTTCGCGCTCGCCGCAGCGATCATGTTCTGGCGCATTCTCCCGCCATCAAAGCATTTCCGCGCCAGTTCTCTTAAACCGCGAAAATTACTGATTAACTTTAAACTACACTGGCGCGACCACGGTTTGCCGCTGCTGTTTGCCGAAGGTTTCCTGCTGATGGGCAGCTTTGTGACCATGTTCAACTACATCGGTTACCGCCTGCTCGCCACGCCGTACAACCTGAGCCAGGCCATCGTGGGTATCCTGTCGATAGTGTATCTGATGGGCACTTACAGTTCGCCGAAAGCCGGTGTGATGACCGGAGTGTATGGCCGCGGCCCGGTGCTGATTGGTTCAACGTCCATTATGCTGGTGGGGATTTTGATCACCGCTTTCTCGCCCGTCTGGATGATTTTCATCGGAATGATCCTGGTCACCGGCGGATTCTTCGCTGCCCACTCCGTCGCCAGCGGCTGGATTGGACGCCGTGCCCGTCGCGCCAAAGGACAGGCGTCGTCACTTTATCTGTTCAGCTACTACGCGGGATCGAGCGTCGCCGGGACTTTAGGGGGATTCTTCTGGCACGCCTACGGGTGGTACGGGATTACGGGTTTTATCAGTTTGATGTTGGTTCTTGGGGTCGGCGTCGGGATCCGGTTGATGCGATTGGCTGAAGCTAAGCCGGTTTAAATCAACTTCAAGGTCAAAACCCTGGGCTCCCCGCCCAAGGTCTTGACCTGAGCTGTGCGATCACCGCAATGTAAGATCCGGAATATGCCCGGTCAGCTTAAGCACCTCACCGCAAGTGAAAAACCAAATTTAGCTAGTCTGAAGCGGGTTCAGGGTTGCCAGCCCGAATCATTCATCAAGTTTAGAAAGCCTCCTCTGGCTGTCAGCCTCAAATAACTGCATCCGCGCCGTATCAATCTGCACCCAAACTCTGTCCCCCGGTGCGGCACCGGATCTCACCATGCTGTAAACACTCAGCCGTTCGCCACCGAAAGTACCGTGGATAAGCTCACTCAGGCCGGTGGGTTCGATGAGCGTGACGTCCAGAGGAACCGCGCCCGGCACGCCCTGTTCGCACAAGACAATGGCTTCAGGACGCACGCCGTAGGTGACTTCTGCGCCACTTTTCAGGTTCGTAATCTGCGGGTCAACCGGCAACGTCTGGCTGGCATTGATGCGCAGCTGCGGCGCAAAATCACCCAGTTCTATAGTGCCATTAATGAAGTTCATTGAGGGCGAACCGATGAAGCTGGCGACGAATTTATTGGCGGGTGTGTCGTAAAGTTCCAGCGGTGTGCCAACCTGCTGGATGACGCCGTGGTTGAGCACCACGATGCGGTCGGCAAGCGTCATGGCTTCGACCTGATCGTGGGTGACGTAAACAATGGTGTTGCGCATGCGCTGGTGCAGGCTTTTGATTTCAATGCGCATCTGCCCGCGAAGCTGAGCGTCAAGGTTGGACAGCGGCTCATCGAACAGGAAAACCTGCGGTTCGCGCACGATCGCCCTGCCCATCGCCACGCGCTGACGCTGGCCACCGGAAAGCTCTTTCGGGCGACGGTGCAACAGCGCTGTCAGCCCGAGAATATCCGCCGCTTTGTTCACGGCCGAGTCGATTTCGGCTTTCGGGCGTTTTTGCACTTCAAGACTGAACCCCATATTGCGCGCGACAGTCATGTGCGGATAGAGCGCGTAGCTCTGAAACACCATCGAGATATCACGGTCTTTTGGCGCGACCTGATTCATCAGGCGCGTGCCGATGTGAATGTCCCCCGCCGTCGCCAGTTCCAGCCCGGCGATGGTGCGCAGCAACGTGGATTTTCCGCAGCCCGAAGGCCCGACTAACACCACAAATTCGCCGTCCTGAATCGTCAGGTTAATATGACGCAACACTTCGACATTTTCGTAACGTTTTTGAAGATCGGAAATCGTAATCTGAGCCATAAAATTATCCTTTAACCGCGCCAGCCGTCAGCCCCTGAACCAGGTAACGCTGAATGAATGCAAAGAAAAGACAGGCCGGGATCAGCGCCAGCACCGCCGCCGCCATCATGTCGCCCCAGGAAACCGCGAACTTCGACACAAAACTGAGCAGCCCGACCGGGAAGGTCATCACCTCGTTTTTGTTGATAAGCATCAGCGAGAACAGCAGTTCGCTCCACGCGGCAGTAAACACAAACCCCAGCGTGGCGGCCATCCCCGGCAGCGTCAGCGGTATAATGACTTTGCGCAGCGCCATAAAACGGCTGCACCCTTCGAGCATCGCCGACTCCTCCAGATCTTTCGGAATACTGTCAAAAAACGACTGCATCAGAAAAGTGGCGAACGGCACATTGAACGCGGTGTAAATCAGGATCAGCCCCAGCAGGCTGTTGGTCAGCCCGAGCGGAGCCATCACTTTGTAAATCGGCGCGAGGATCATCACCAGCGGGAACATTTGCGTGAACAGCAGCAACGCCGCCATCACGGTTTTGCCACGAAAGCTAAAGCGCGAAAACGCAAAACCTGCACCGGCGGCGATCACGGTCGTCAGAAATGCCGTGCCGAATGACACAATCAGGCTATTAAAGAAATAGAGCGGAAACTGGCTTTCGGTAAATACGCGTTGGAAATGCACCAGCGTCAGTTCACTGGGCCACATCCGCACGCCTTCGCTGTAGAGCAGTGTGTCCGGCGTGAACGAAATCTTGATCAGCCAGTAAACCGGAAACAGCGCGAACAGCAGGTAAAAGAGGATCCCCAGCCGGTGTCCGCCTTTACGGAGCCACAAATTTAATGACATTAGGTTCATCGGGTTCTCCTTATTTCAACAGCTGTTGGCGGATACGCAGTAAAACCAGCGCGTACAGCGTCATCAGAACCAGCAGGAATACCGCCATCGCCGAGGCATAGCCAAAGTCGAGTTTCCGGTAGGCCGTGGTGAAAATGAAACTCGACAGAATCGACGTCGAATTTGCCGGGCCGCCGTCGGTCATGACCACAATCAGGTCGGCAAAATTGGCAATCCAGATGGTGCGTAACATGACGGTAATCGCGATCATCGGTGCCAGAAACGGCAGCGTGACTTTGCGGAACTGCTGCCAGCCGGAAGCACCGTCCATCGCCGCCGCTTCATACAAATCTTTCGGAATCGACTGCAATGCCGCCAGCAGCGTGATGGCAAAAAACGGGATGCCGAACCAGACATTCGCCAGCACCGGTCCGTAAAGCGCCAGCGCCGGGTCTGACAAAATGTTGTAAGGCTCAGAAATGATGTGCAAATCCGTCAGCCAGTATGGCAGCACGCCGATCACCGGATTCAATAACCACGCCCAGGTCAGACCGGAAAGAAACGCGGGCACCGCCCAAGGCAGAAACACCAGCGCCTGAACCCAGCGGCGGCCGGTAAATTCACGGTTGAGCAGCAACGCCAGACCGAGCCCCAGCGCGAACTGTAAAACCAGCGACGTGGCAGTCCAGTTGAAGGTGTGTCGCAGCGCGGCGTAAAAATGCCGGTCATCAAACATTGTGCGGAAGTTATCCAGCCCGACCCAGCCGGTATCAAACGGGTTGAGCAGCTGAATATTCTGGAAAGCATAAGAAATACCGATCGCCATCGGTACAAAAATGAACAGGCCAATCAGCACCATCGTCGGGCTGAGATAAACCCAGGGTTCAAGCAGCGCCCGCAAACGGGGAAAGCGCGGCGCGGCAGCGGTGTCTGGCGGTGAAACTTCCAACATCATGACGCGTCTCCAGTTGTAAAAGGTGTTAACTCCGGCACCGCGTGCCGGAGCCGCCTGCTTATTTCTGCGTAGCCAGCCACGCTTTTTGCTCTTTGGTCAGGTATTTCGCCCAGTCTTTCACCATGCTTTCTGTGTCGTTCTGGCCGAGCAGCGTTTCCTGCGAGCTGTCTTTTACAATCACCGAGTTGAAGTAACCCCAGCCTTTAAGGTGCGTCGGCATAGTCAGCGGGATGTAATCCGGGCTGTTAAGCTCGGCAAACCAGCCGGCGAACTGCGGGGCGTGGTAATACGCGTCCTGCTCCGCACCTTTGTAAATTGGCAGCGTGCCGACGAATTTCGACCACGTCAGGTTGTTTTCTTTATTACTGAGGAAGGAAATCAGATCCCAGCTTTGATCCTGATTTTTGCCCTGTTTGAACATCGACCAGCCGGTGTAACCGATGGTCGGATAGGCTTTGCCGTTTGGCCCGAGCGGCATCGGCGCGACCGAGAAATCGTCCGCATTCATGCTGTTTTTGATGGCGATCAGCGCGTCCGGATCTTGATCGAGCATCGCGCATTTCCCGGAATAGAAGCCGGAGACAATTTCGTTAAAGCCCCAGTTCACACTGTCTTTCGGCGCGTAACCTTTCTGGTACATGTCCACCAGGAACTGCGCCCCTTTAATTGCGCCCGGATGCGTCAGCGTGCTGTTGCCGTCTTTATCGAAAAAGTCCGGCGAGCCGTTCATCGCTGCCATAAACATCATCCAGGCGTTGGTGCCGCCGACGCCGCCGCGCATGCAATATCCGCTGATGCCATTGCCCAGCGCGCTGATTTTCTTCGCATCGGCCATGAATTCGTCCATGGTTTTCGGCGCGTCAGTCAGCCCCGCCTGCTGGAAGAGTTTCTTGTTCCAGAACATCGCCCGCAGATAGAAACCGTAAGGGATCATGGTCGCCGTGCCGCCGGAAGAGCGCGCCATTGTCAGCGTTTTATCGGTCAGATCCGGCGTGCCGCTCCAGCTTTTCAGGCGCGGTTCGAGATCGGCCAGCATCCCGTTGCTGGCGTACAAACCCTGCCAGGTGTCAGGCATTTCCACGACGTCCGGATATTGCCCGCTCTGAATCATCGTGCCGAGTTTTTCAAACGCCTGCCCCCACGGCAATGACACCACTTCAATCTCGACATCCGGATGTTGCGCCTTATACGCGGTCAACATTTTCTGCAGCATTTCGGTACGCGCCGGGCTGGTGATGACTTCCACCAGCGTCAGTTTGGTGGCGGCAAAACCGGCACAGGAAAACAGGCTGACGCTGAGGGTCAGCGCGCTGAGCAAAGCATGACGTTTCGGGTGTCGCATAATCTTGGTTCTCCACGGAGCTAAGGGTCGGATCACAGGAACAGTCGTTGATGTTTTAAACCGGGTTCAGGAACAGGCGCTTTCGATGGCGTTTTTCAGGTCACGCCACAGATCGCCAGTGTCTTCAAGGCCGATAGAAATGCGGATCACGCGTGGCGATACGCCAAAATCAATCGCTGAGTTAAATTCGCCCGCCTGATTCAGCACGGAAATGGCGGGCATCACCAGGCTTTCAAAACCGCCCCAACTCACGCCCATCCGGAACAATTTCAGCGCGTTACAGAATGTCGGAATGTCGATGCCCTCGCTGAGTTCAAATGAAAACAGGCCGCTGTAGCCGGTCAGCGTGGACGTTGGCAACGGATCTAAGCCGGGATGATTAACCTGCGTAATGCGCGAATAGCCCTGTAACCGTCGCGCCAGTTCCAGCGCACTTTCGTGATGCTGGCGCATACGCAGCGGCAAAGTCCGCAGGCCACGCAGCAAAAGCCAGGCTTCGTTGGCCGACAGTTTTCCGCCTAAAAACGGGCTGATGTGACGGACAATCGCGCCAATGCGCTCCTGGCTGGAGATGACCAGACCCGCTACCACGTCGCTGTGACCGCTGATGTATTTGGATGCAGAATGGATCACCAGATCGATACCGGCCGCCAGCGGTTTCTGGAAAACCGGCGATGCCCAGCTGTTGTCGATCATCGTGATCACGCCGTATTTTTTTGCCAGTGCGGCAATCGCTTTCAGGTTCTGCTCGCCCATCACCCAACTGTTCGGGCTTTCCAGATAAAGCAGTTTCGCGCCCTGAATCGCCTCTTCCAGTGCAGTAAGTGAACTGCCATCCACAAACTGAGCTTCAATCTGAAAACGGGTGCAGAACCCGCGCAGGAAGCGGTAGGTATCCGGGTAAACGTGATTCACGCACACCACTTTGTCGCCCGGCCCGGCCACGCTCAGAATGGAATTACTGATCGCCGCCATGCCGCTGCCGAAAGCCAGACAGGCTTCGCCGCCCTCCAGTTCCGCGACCTTTTTCTGCAATTCCACCACCGTCGGGTTATCGACGCGGGAATACAGTGCGTGATCGCTGTCGCCGCGAAAACGAGCGATCATGCTGTCATAATCGGTGAAACTGAATAACGACGACTGGTAAATCGGCGGTGAGATCGCGCCGCGATCATGGCGTCCGTCGTGGACTAAACGGGTGTATTCGTGCAACTCATCGTGCGGGCTTTTATCATCTTGCTGCATTGATCACTTCCTTCATGTCACGTTCAGTTATGTTCAGAATGTCATTGCTCAGCCTGCGTGCGGTTTCCGGCTCGCGCCGCGCGATGGCTTCAAATAAGATCCGGTGCAGCGGAAAAGAGTCGCTGAACAGCGCCTGTTCCGGCGGCGATTCAAAAAAGGCGTGGAGTAAGTCGTAGATGCCGCCGACCATTTGCAGCAGCAACGGATTGTGCGCGGCGGTGTAAATCGCAGCGTGAAACTGCCAGTCTTCGGCTCCTGCGGAACCAACGCTCAGGTGCACTTTTTCCATCACATCGAGCTTTTGTTCGATGAACAGCAAATCGCTTTCCGTCGCCCTGACTGCCGCCAGTGCCGAGGCTTCACATTCAATAATCCGGCGGACTTCCAGCGCGTGGAGCATAGTGGCGGAGTCGTTTTTAAAGCGCAGGGACAGAAAGCTGTCGTTGGCAGTGACTTCAGATTGCAGGAAAGTGCCGCTGCCTTTTTTTCGCACGATAATGCCCAGCGCTTCCCACCGTTTCAGTGCCTCGCGGACGGTATTGCGGCTCACCGCCAGCCCTTCCGCCAGCACGCGTTCGGGCGGCAATTTTTCACCCACGCGGGTGCCGGACTGCGCCACATAGCGGGTCAGCGCATCAAGCACCAGCGTGTCACTTTGCTGAGGAGCAATCGGGTGCAGCAAATTCAGTTCACCGTGCATACCGTGCATATTGTTCTCCGCGCATCGGCCAGAATTGGCCCAACAACTCAACCTGTGGACCACTTTGCAATTTGTTTGCCAGTTTTTAGATAACGCGATAACTCAATGATTTTCCTTTTGAATAGAGTATTTACGCCCCGGTCGGATAATAAAGGCGCGACCGCCGTGGTGCAGAAATCACCGGTTTTGTTACGCCGCTGTGCAGGGTTTGTCCATGCATGTAGCACGCAATGGATTGACGCTCGGTAGCGCAAATGATAATTGTTATCATATAAATTCATTTCATCAGGCAGGTTTGTATGATCACGAACACTGACCGCGCGTCCGTCCCCACTGTTTGTATTGTTGGCGGCGGCCCTGCCGGATTAATGCTGGGCTACCTGCTGGCCCGTCAGGGAATTGACGTGACGGTGCTGGAAAAACACCGAGATTTTCTGCGTGATTTTCGCGGCGACACCATTCACCCTTCGACGCTGGATATCATCTGGCAACTGGGTTTTCTCGATGAGTTTCTCGCCCTGCCGCATCAGCGCGCCGAGAAGCTGTACGGCGAAATCAACGGTAAAGAAACCACGCTGGCGGATTTCACCCATCTGCCGACGCAGTGCAAATTCATCGCTTTTATGCCGCAATGGGATTTCCTGAATTTCATCGCCAGCAAAGCCGCGCTGCTGCCAAATTTCCGGCTGATCCACAACGCGCAGGTGCTATCGCTGCGGGAGAAACAATCCCAGGTAACCGGCGTTCTGGCGGACGTTAACGGCGAAACGCAGCATTTCGATGCCGATCTGGTGGTGGGTTGTGACGGCAGAAATTCGATTGTGCGCGAGCAGGCCGGCATGGAAATCCGCCGTTTCGGCGCACCGCGTGACGTGCTGTGGCTGAAAATCAATAAACGCCCGGACGACCCGCAGTGGTCGATGGGCCATCGCGGCCCGAAGAAAAATTTCATCATGATCGACCGTGGCGATTACTGGCAGTGCGGTTATTCGATTCCTAAAGACAGCCTCGACGCGCTCAAAGCACGCGGCATCCCGCCTTTTCTGGATTTGCTGACGGATGTCTCACCGTTTGAGCGTGAGCGTCTGGGCGAAGACATTCAAAGCTGGGACGACGTGCGTCTGCTGGTAATCCGCATCGACCGCCTCAAAGAGTGGGCAAAACCGGGGCTTCTGTGCATCGGTGACGCCGCCCACGCGATGTCCCCGATTGGTGGCGTCGGCGTAAATCTGGCGATTCAGGATGCCGTGGCGACCGCAAATATTATCGCGCAACCGCTGAAATCCGGGCGTCTGACGCTCCGCCACCTGAAACACATCCAGCGTCGACGGAGATTCCCGACCTGGGCGACACAATCGCTACAGATTATGATCAGTAAAGCCGGGCAAAAAACCCGCAAGCGCGCCCCTTCACGGCTTGAAAGCTGGCTACGGGGGAGGAAGTTTATTCCATTCTTGTTCGGACGGCTGATCGGGGTCGGGTTTTATCGGGAGATCCCGAAGTTATGAGCGTAAGCCTTTTGGGAAAAGGCTTTAAAACTTTTTGAAAAGGTGAAAATTTCGGTTTTTCAATAACTGTGATCACTTAACGAGCTGCGCAGAAACCGCCAAAGAGGGAGGAAAGCGCCTCCCTCTTTGATCTCCCACGCTTTTTTCACTGCGCGCTGCCGCTCGCTGGCTATGTTCCAGGTGACGCTGTTATTGCCGCGAAAACTTGCCGCTACGCGATCCCCTTACTCGGTATCGAGCCATAGGTCTCGAAACTCTTCGCTCGGCAAGCTTTCTGAAAGCGGCCGGAGGCTTATCTAAATTCAAAGGCATTTTGAATAACAATTAGTGGTGAGGTTGCGAATTAGAAAGTCACTGGCCGCTATCAAAACGACGTTGAGAGAGTGGTAAGAAACAGCGAGAGTCTTTTTTCGAGCAGGTTCGAACCCGAAGCGAAAGTACCGCGCAGCGGCGGCGTTTGCGGCACTAACCAGCGTTGCTGAAACAGTGCCAGCCAGCGATAGCGCGCAGTGAAAGAGCCCGGGATTCTCAAGGGGCGCGGCGACAGGCGCTCCTTGAGGCCAGTTTGGGTGGCAACCCAAGCTCCTGACCCGAGCGTGCACAGCAAAAACCGTCTGGTGATGTCGGTCATCCATCACAAATATCAATCCTCTCCCCTATTTCATCACCGATAATTGATAAGCGTCATTACGCCGGACCGGTTAATTGTTCAAAGTGCCCGCCTTTCACTTGGATCCAAATTTAATCTCGGGGAATACATGTATGACAGAGTTATTGATAGGTCTGGTGGTCGCGGTGTTTGTCGGGCGGTACATCATCAAGGGATATTCGCCAACCGGCGTGCTGATGGTCGGCGGTTTATTACTCCTGATTATCAGTGCGTTAATGGGCCACAGCGTTTTACCGGAAGGTACGAAGAGCACCGGCTGGAATGCCACGGATATCGTGGAATACGTCAAAATTCTGCTGATGAGCCGCGGCGGCGATCTCGGGATGATGATCATGATGCTGTGCGGTTTCGCGGCGTACATGACGCATATCGGCGCTAATGACGTGGTCGTCAAACTCGCATCACGTCCGCTACAGATGATTAACTCGCCGTACATTCTGATGGTCGCGGCCTATATTCTGGCGTGTCTGATGTCGCTGGCGGTGTCTTCCGCAACCGGTCTCGGCGTGTTGCTGATGGCGACGCTGTTCCCGATTATGGTGAACGTCGGCATCAGCCGCGGCGCGGCGGCGGCGATTTGTGCATCTCCGGCGGCCATTATTCTTTCCCCGACGTCCGGTGATGTGGTGCTGGCGGCGCAGGCGGCCAACATGCCGCTGGTCGATTTTGCCTTCAAAGTCACCCTGCCGATTTCCATTGCCGCCATTGTGGCGATGGCCGTCGCGCATTTCTTCTGGCAGCGTTATCTGGATAAACGCGATACCGCCGTGGTGGATAGCGTGGATTCGAACAAAGACGACGTCATTGAAACCAACGCCCCGGCGTTTTACGCCATTTTACCTTTCACGCCGATTATCGGGGTGCTGATCTTTGACGGCAAATGGGGCCCGAATCTGCACATAATTACCATTCTGGTGATCTGCATGTTGCTCACTGCACTGATCGAAACGGTGCGAAACCGCAGCGCGAAAGCTGTGTTTGCCGGGCTGGACGTGGCGTACCGCGGCATGGCGGATGCGTTTGCCAACGTCGTGATGCTGCTGGTGGCGGCAGGCGTTTTCGCGCAGGGGCTGAGCACCGTCGGCTTTATCAGCAGCCTGATCGGGCTGGCACAAAACTTCGGTTCCGGCAGCATTATTATGATGCTGGTGTTGGTCACCATCACCGTTCTGGCCGCCATGACCACCGGCTCGGGCAATGCGTCGTTTTATGCGTTCGTGGAACTTATCCCGAAACTGGCGGCGAAAATGGGCATCAACCCGGAATATCTGGTGATCCCGATGTTGCAGGCGTCTAACCTCGGCCGCACCATTTCACCGGTCTCCGGCGTCGTGGTGGCGGTAGCCGGTATGGCAAAAATATCCCCGTTCGAAGTGGTAAAACGCACCTCCGTACCGGTTCTCGTCGGGCTGATTGTGGTCATCGTCGCCACAGAAATTCTGGTTCCGGTTCACTGATCCCCTTCTGCAAATCTATCCATCAATATCCCCTTAAAAAATGAAGGGGATATTGATCACATAAATACGATAACGAGAATCACCCTCTCAGGTTAAGCTACTGCGCCTTGAAGGTCGGGGAAAACGCCCCGTCTGAGTGATGGCGAAATCCGCGTAATATAGGCTTTTTATGTCGAATAATCCGGGCTATAAACGAATCGGCGGGTGGTTACTGGCCCCGATGGCGTATCTGATTGTCACGCTGCTGAGCGTTGTATTAATGCTGTTCCTGTTTTCAATGGCCATATTTATGCCGGAATCACGCGAATATTTAATCACCAATTCGCAGGCCTTTACGCTGCAATGGTATTTCTCCGTGGTGACCACATTAGCGATGGGGTTATTTACCGTTGCGGTTCTCTGGCAATTTTGTAAGCGTGCCAGAGCGTTACCAAAAATGTATATTATCTGGTTGCTGTGTACGGTTTTGCTGGCGGTAAAAGCCTTTGCATTCTCGCCGGTTACCGATGATCTGGCCGTGCGTAACCTGTTGTTACCCTTATTGGCTGCTGCGGTGTTTGTTCCTTATTTCAAGCGTTCACTGCGGGTGAAAGAAACCTTCACGGAATAACCCTGAAGTTTTAATGTTTATTATGTCCGGGCAATTGTCATGACCTCTTACTTATTACTGTTTGTCGGCACCATGCTGGTGAATAACTTTGTTCTGGTGAAGTTCCTCGGACTTTGCCCGTTTATGGGCGTGTCCAAAAAACTGGAATCCGCCATCGGCATGGGCCTGGCGACCACGTTCGTAATCACCTTGTCGAATATCTGTTCGTGGATGGTCAACACCTTCATTCTGATGCCGCTGGGTCTGGTGTATCTGCGCACCATGGCATTCATTCTGGTGATCGCCGTCGTCGTGCAGTTCACCGAAATGGTCGTGCGCAAAACCAGCCCGTCGCTGTATCGCCTGTTGGGTATTTTCCTGCCGCTTATCACTACCAACTGCGCCGTGCTCGGCGTGGCGCTGCTTAACATCAACCAGCAGCTGAATTTCATGCAGTCCGCGCTCTACGGGTTTGCCGCCTCACTCGGCTTCTCGCTGGTGATGGTGCTGTTCGCCGCCATTCGTGAGCGTCTGGTTGTCGCTGACGTGCCTGCACCTTTCAAAGGTTCTTCGATTGCGCTGGTCACGGCGGGCCTGATGTCACTGGCCTTTATGGGCTTCACAGGTCTGGTGAAATTCTAATGTTTGAATTATGGGTAGCTATTGGCGCGCTGACCGCACTGGCGCTGGTTTTTGGCCTGCTGCTGGGTTACGCATCGCGTCGTTTTGCTGTTGAAGGCAACCCGGTTGTCGATCAGATTGACGATATCCTGCCGCAAAGCCAGTGTGCGCAATGCGGGTATCCCGGCTGTAAACCTTACGCCGAAGCCGTGGCCAATGGCGACAACATCAACAAATGTGTGCCGGGCGGCGAAGCCGTCATGCTCAAGCTGGCCACCCTGCTCAACGTCGAGCCACAGCCGATGGGCGAAGACGTCGCCGCCGCCGTGCCGGTGCGTAAAGTGGCGTACATCGACGAAAGCAACTGTATCGGATGCACTAAATGCATACAGGCCTGCCCGGTCGATGCGATTGTGGGCGCAACCCGCGCCGTTCATACCGTAATTACTGATTTATGTACCGGCTGTGACCTGTGCGTCGCGCCGTGCCCGACGGACTGCATCGAAATGCTGCCGATCAAAACCACCACCGCAAACTGGAAGTGGGATTTGCAATCCATTCCGGTTCAGGTCATCCATGCGGAGTAACATGTTTAATCTGTTTGCCGCGCTCAAAAAAGACAAAGTCTGGGACTTCGACGGCGGTATCCATCCGCCGGAAATGAAGACCCAGTCGAGCCACGTTCCGCTGCGCAACGTGACGTTGCCTGAGCGCTTTATCATCCCTCTTCAGCAACATCTCGGCCCCGAGGGCGAGCTGTGTGTAAAAGCCGGTGACCGGGTTTTAAAAGGCCAGCCGCTGACGACAGGCCGTGGCCGCACCGTGCCGGTCCACGCACCGACGTCTGGCGTGATTACCGCCATCGAACCGCACATTACCGCGCACCCTTCCGGACTGAAAGAGCTCTGCGTTCTGATTAAAGCTGACGGGCAAGACACCTGGTGCGAACGCGACATTGTGGCCGATTACCGCCAGCTTTCTGCCGCGGATCTGAACCAGCGAATCAGCCAGGCCGGTATCGCCGGTTTGGGCGGCGCAGGTTTCCCGACTGCCAGCAAACTCGCGGGCGGCCTGACGTCAACGCGCACGCTGATCCTCAATGCCGCCGAATGCGAACCTTACATCACCGCCGATGACCGGCTGATGCAGGAACACGCGGATCAGATCCTCGAAGGCACGCGCATTCTCTGCCATATGCTCAGCCCGGAACGCGTTCTCATCGGCATCGAAGACAATAAACCAGAAGCCATTGCGGCGTTTAAAACCGCGATTAAAACCACGGCGCAGCCGGATCTGGCTAACGGTATCCGCTTTGAACTGCGCGTGGTGCCGACCAAGTATCCGTCCGGCGGTGCCAAACAGCTGACCAAAATTCTGACCGGTCTTGAAGTGCCGAAAGGTCATCACTCGTCGTCAATCGGCGTGCTGATGCAAAACGTCGGCACTGTTTACGCGATCAAACGCGCAATTATTGACGGCGAACCGCTGATCGAACGCGTCGTGACGCTGACCGGTGAAGCGATGGCGAAACCCGGCAATGTCTGGGCGCGTCTGGGCACACCGGTTTCGCATCTGATGCAGGAAGGCGCGTTGCAGCCGCAGGGCGACAAAAAGATGGTGATCATGGGCGGGCCGCTGATGGGCTTTACCCTGCCGTCGCTCTATGTGCCGGTCGTTAAGATTTCCAACTGCCTGCTGGCTCCGTCCGAATCGGAACTCGGTCAGCCTGAACCGGAAGAAGCCTGTATACGTTGCAGCCTGTGCGCGGAATCCTGTCCGGCAGGTTTACTGCCGCAGCAGCTTTACTGGTTCAGTCGCGGCGAAGAACACGAAAAAGCGCGCAACCATAATCTGTTCGATTGCATCGAATGCGGCGCCTGTGCGTACGTCTGCCCGAGCAACATTCCGCTGGTGCAGTATTACCGTCAGGAAAAGGCCGAAATCCGCGCCATCTACAGCGAAACCGCACGTGCGACCGAAGCCAAAGCGCGTTTCGAAGCCAAACAGGCGCGTATGGAACGCGACAAAATCGCCCGCGAAGAGAAACACCAGAAAGCCGCCGTGAAGCTGAGTGAAACGCCGGTGGACAACGCGCCGGTCGCCGAAGCCACAGGTGAAACGGCGGAAGTGGATCCGCGCCAGGCCGCACTGGCCGCCGCCATTGCCCGCGCCAAAGCCAAAAAAGCGGCTGCCGCACAGGAAATCCCGGTCGCGTCTGAACCGGTGCCTGAAACGCCGCCGACCGCACAAGACGATCGCAAAGCCGCCGTGGCTGCCGCTATCGCCCGGGTAAAAGCGAAGAAAGCGGGAAATGGCGTGGTGGTGGAAGCCACCGACAGCGTGCTGAATGTTACCCCGCCAGCGCCGGCAGAAGACGACCGCAAGGCCGCCGTAGCCGCAGCGATTGCCCGCGTGAAAGCGAAGAAAGCCGCCGCCGTGCAGGTCAATACTGACGAAAGCGTGACAACGTCACCGGCTGAACCTTCTGCTGACGACAAACGTAAAGCCGCTGTTGCTGCCGCCATTACCCGTGCGAAAGCTAAAAAAGCGGCGGCGCAGAGTGACGCCGATGAGTCCGCTGCGGACAACGACGCATCATCAGAACCAGGCACAACACAACAAGAAAGCGATCCACGCAAAGCCGCCGTGGCTGCTGCGATCGCCCGAGTTAAGGCCCGTAAAGCCGCTCAGACAATGTCGAACGAGGAATAGATGGCCTTCAGGATCGCAAGTTCACCTTTTACACATAACCGCCAAAATACCAGCACCATCATGATGATGGTGATTCTGGCGTGTATTCCGGGTCTGATCGCTCAGATTTGGTTTTTCGGCTACGGAACGCTGGTTCAGCTCGCACTGGCTATCGTGATTGCTTTACTGGCGGAAGGTGCGGTTTTGCAGCTGCGCAAGCAGCCGGTAAAAAAACGTCTGGGCGATAACAGCGCCCTGCTGACGGCTATTTTGATCGGCATCAGCCTGCCGCCGCTCGGCCCGTGGTGGATGGTGGTGCTTGGCACGTTTTTCGCCATCATCATCGCCAAACAGCTGTATGGCGGTCTGGGCCAAAACCCGTTTAACCCGGCGATGGTGGGTTATGTGGTGCTGCTGATTTCGTTCCCGGTACAGATGACCACCTGGCTGCCGCCGGACACGCTGCAACATCATCACGTCAGTTTCACCGATACGCTGCTGACCATTTTCACCGGCCACAGCGGGCAGGATCTGACCGCCTATCAGTTGCAGATGAACGTGGATGGCGTGACACAGGCAACGCCGCTGGATGCATTTAAAACCGGCTTACGCTCCGGCCATACCGCCGATCAGATTCTGGCAACACCGCTGTTTAGCGGCACGCTGGCGGGTCTTGGCTGGCAGTGGATTAACCTCGGTTTTCTGGCCGGTGGCCTGTTCCTGATGTGGCGCAAAATCATCAGCTGGCACATTCCGCTGGCGATGCTCGGTATGCTGGCGTTCTGCGCCGCCATCGCGTGGGGTCTCGCGCCGGAAAGCTATTCTTCACCGCTGGTCGGCCTGTTCTCCGGTGCGACCATGCTCGGTGCCTTCTTTATCGCCACCGACCCGGTGACGGCGTCAACTACACCCAAAGGTCGTCTGGTTTTCGGTGCATTAATTGGTTTGCTGGTGTGGCTTATCCGCACGTACGGCGGGTATCCTGACGGCGTGGCTTTTGCCGTTTTACTGGCCAACATTACCGTGCCGCTGATTGACCACTACACTCAACCACGTGTTTACGGGCATCGCTGAGGAAGAATTATGTTAGCTACAATGCGACGCCACGGGCTGATTCTGGCTTTCTTTGGCGCACTGATGACCGGCATGACCGCCATCGTAAACCTGCTGACCAAGCCGACGATTGAACATCAGGCGCTGTTACAGCAAAAAACGTTGTTTGATCAGGTGATCCCGGCCAGCGTTTACGATAACAACATGCAGGACGAATGTTACAACGTCACCGATGAATCACTCGGCACCGCTACGCCGCACCGCATGTATCTGGCGCGAAAAGGCGGCGAACCGGTGGCGGCCGTGGTGGAAACCACCGCGCCAGACGGCTATTCCGGCGCGATCCAGTTGCTGGTTGCCGCTGATTTTCATGGCAAAGTGTACGGTTCCCGCGTGCTCGAACAGCATGAAACGCCGGGGCTGGGTGACAAAATTGAAGTGCGTATTTCTGACTGGATCAAGCATTTCGCCAACGAAACCGTGAACGGCGCCAGCGACCCGCGCTGGGCTGTGAAGAAAGATGGCGGCGTGTTTGATCAGTTTACCGGCGCGACCATTACCCCGCGCGCTGTCGTGCGCTCCGTAAAACGCACGGCGTTATTTATCGAGACGGTACCGTCTCAGCTTTCCCACCTCACCCCTTGTGGAGCCCGTGATGAGTGAAGCCAGAAAGATAATCGTTCAGGGTCTGTGGACCAATAACTCCTCGCTGGTCCAGCTGCTGGGGCTTTGCCCGCTGCTGGCCGTGACGTCCACAGCGACTAACGCCTTAGGTTTAGGGCTGGCCACCACGCTGGTGCTGACCTGTACTAACGGTATGATTTCCGCATTCCGCAAATGGATACCGGATGAAATCCGTATCCCTATTTATGTGCTGATCATCGCATCGGTGGTCAGTACCGTTGAAATGCTGATTAATGCGTATGCCTTTGGTTTGTATCAGGCGCTGGGGATTTTCATCCCGCTGATTGTGACCAACTGTGTGGTGGTCGGTCGCGCGGAAGCCTGTGCCGCGACTAGCCCGGTGCATCTGGCGGCGCTGGACGGCGCCATGACTGGCCTCGGGGCGACGTGCGCAATGTTCGTCCTCGGTTCGATGCGTGAAATTCTCGGCAGCGGCGTGTTGTTTAACGGCGCGGATTTGCTGCTCGGTGGCTGGGCGAAAGTGCTGCGCGTTGAAGTGATTCATCTGGATAACCCGTTCCTGCTGGCGATGCTGCCGCCGGGCGCATTTATCGGTTTGGGCCTGCTGCTGGCGGCTAAATATCTGATTGATCAGCGCATGAAAGCGCGAAAAGCGGTGCAACACGTTGCCTCCGAAGACAGTTTGCCAAAGGGAAGTGTTCATGAATAAGGAAAAGCGCATTGAGATCCTCAGCCGTTTGCGGGACAACAACCCGCATCCCACGACCGAACTGGTGTACACCACGCCGTTCGAGCTGCTGATTTCGGTGTTACTTTCCGCGCAAGCCACGGACGTTAGCGTGAATAAAGCGACCGCGAAACTGTATCCGGTCGCGAACACCCCGGCGTCCGTTCTGGCGCTCGGCGTGGACGGTGTGAAGGAATACATCAAAACCATCGGCCTGTTTAATTCAAAAGCGGAAAACGTCATCAAAACCTGCCGGATTTTGCTGGAAAAACACAACGGCGAAGTACCGGAAGACCGCGCCGCACTGGAAGCCCTGCCGGGCGTCGGGCGTAAAACCGCCAACGTGGTGCTCAATACCGCCTTCGGCTGGCCGACCATTGCCGTCGATACCCATATTTTCCGCGTCTGTAACCGGACGAAATTCGCGCCAGGTAAGACCGTCGATGACGTGGAAGAAAAACTCCTTAAAGTCGTCCCCGCCGAGTTTAAGCTCGATTGCCATCACTGGTTGATCCTGCACGGGCGCTATACGTGCATTGCGAGGAAGCCACGGTGCGGATCGTGTTTGATTGAAGATTTGTGTGAGAGTAAAGAGAAGGTGTATGCGGAGTGAAAGGGAGATCCCTTTGAACCCGTTTTATTTTCATTTGCAACTTCAATCTTAAATTCGAATTCGAATTCAAATTCAAGACCTTGGGTTGCCACCCAAACGGGATTTTAACGGGATCGAGAATATTTCGGTTTCTCAATTGCGGTGATCACTTAACTCACTGCGCCGAAACCGCCAAAGAGGGAGTAAAGCGCCTCCCTCTTTGATCTCCCACGCTTTTTTTACTCCGCGCTATCGCTGGGGCGATGGACATGTTCTGGCACATCGGCGTGTGGCGCGAAATCTTGCCGCTGCGCGGTCCCTTCCCTACGGGCTTCGAGCCTTGCGGTCTCGAACCCTCGGTCAGCAAAATTTCTGAGCGCGCCATCTCACCATTCAAAAGAATCGATTCTGATGCTTCTTCGTTTTTCAAAATAATGAATGGCATGGCAACGTTGCGAACTAAAAAGCCAGTGGCCGCATTCAGAAAGCTTGCTGAATGAGTGTTTCGAGACCTTAGGCTCGAAGACCGAAATGAAGGGACCGCGCAGCGGCAAGTTTTCGCGGCAATAGCCGGAGTGGCTGAAACATAGCCAGCAAGCGACAGCGCGCAGTTAAAAGCGCGGGTGTCCAGAGGGCGCGCGCTTACGCGCCCTTTGGGCCAGTTTGGGCGGCGAGCCCAAGGTCTTAATTTGAATTTGAAGTAAAAAGCCGCCATTGCAGCGGCCTCTGCAATCATCAGATGAATGATTTCGCCTGCTTCAGCACCACATCACAGGCTTTGGTTTTCACTTTCTCTTTCACCTGCGACAGCCCGCTACCGAGATTATTCAGGTCAACGCTCTGATCTTTACCGGTTTTCAGCAAGCCACCCAGACCCTGCTGGTAATCCTGGCTTTCAGCACCGGAAGCACTTTGTATCCCCAGTTTGTTCAGCAGCTGATCTTTCACGTTTTCGGTGCTGGCTTTGGAAAGTACGTTGTTTTTCACGCAATACTGCAATACACCGGCGACGTTGGTCGCGCTGGTGGAGGTCAGCGCTTTATCGCCACCATTAAGCAGTGAAGTCAGTGATGATGTGGTTCCCGTCCCTGAGGTTGTTCCCGCACTGTTAAGGCCGTCGGATGCAGCCTGTTGCAGTTGTCCCAGCAGGTTATTTGATGCCTGTGCGGAGGCTGCCACTAACAGGCTGCCCGCGACGATTGCCAGAACGCCAGCTTTTAATGCTTTCATGTGCTACTCCATTCATTTCACTTATATATTGCGGGAAAGCTTGGTCTTAAATGATGAATTCATCAATAGGAAAATGGGAGAGAAACCGGCAATGCCGGTTTTATTTTATCGTCGACGGGGGTTTAAGCGGTTGTTGCTGCGTCAGCCACAGACCGGCGGCGGTGAAGAAATGCTGTGCCAGCGCCGTCGCCCTGCCCGGTTCGGCCACCACCAATGCTGCGTGGCGGGTCATAGGGGTGATGTCCAGCGGGCAGCGTTTCAGCGCCGGATGCATTTCATCAATCAGATGTCCGCTCGGCACCAGCGCACAGCCAATGCCGACAAACACGCCCTGCATCAGCTGAAATATTGAGGTGCTTTCCAGACGCGGATGAAGTTCCAGCCCGGCCTGACGGAAAAAATTATCCAGGTACCGGCGAAAATATCGGCTCGGCTCGGACAGACACAAAGGCAACGCCGCAGCCTGTTCGGCGGTCATTAGCCCCACATTGTCCAGCCCGGGGAAATGGTCCGGGTGATACACCACGTCCACGCCGCCGTCATCAAGCGACACCAGCTGGAAACGCAGTTCGTTGAGGGTCGAAAATTCGAAAAAGCCGATGCCGACATCCACGGAATGGCTGCTCAGCGCTTCAATCAACTGATCGGCGCTGACTTCCGAGACGCGGTAATCCAGCCCCGGATGCGCCTGGCTCACCGCTTTGATTAGCTGCGCCAGCGAAACGCTGCACTGCGGCATAACGCCGATGCGTAACGTCCCGCTCATGCCTTGTTTGAGAGATTCCACCTCCAGCTTAAGGCCTTCGTAAACCGCCACAATTTCGCGCGCCCAGCTCAGCACCCGCAGGCCTTCGGCGGTGAATCCTTCGAAGTTGTTGCCCCGGTTGATCAGATTCAGCCCGAGTTCTTTTTCAAGGTTTTTGAGCCGCATCGACAGCGTCGGCTGGCTGACAAAACTGGCTTCCGCCGCCCGCCCGAAATGACGTTCCCGTTCAAGATTGCAGAGATAAATAAGCTGTTTGATGTCCATTTTAATTGGTTATTCAATATGTTGCTAAAACGCTGTAAGCGTATTGATTCATTGTTGTACCACCGTGCGTACACACAAAGAATGGCCCGAAATCCGTGCGAAATAATTAACGAAGCATAGCGGATAGCAGGATGAACGTCATCAGCGTGTCCGTTCTGACTTTTCAGACAAGAATCCGGCAAACATCGTAATTTCCGGCTACGCTTAAAAGCTGTCACAAACAAAGGAGCACTAAAATGTCATCTCAAGAATTCGATAACGATGCAGATCGTCTGGCTGATAAGGTCGAAAACAAAGCGAACGAGTTCGCAGGCGAAGCGCAAAAGCAATTTGGCGACTTTGTGGATTCACCAAAGCACCAGTTGAAAGGCGCAGCGCGCAAATACTCTGCTCAGGCGAGTGAAGTGGTTTCGGATGTTGCGGATAAGGTTAAAGAAAATCCGCTGTCGGGACTGATCGCCGCAGGCGCTATCGGTGTCGTGCTCGGTTTGCTGCTTGGCCGCAAATAAGCCTGATCTTCAGTAAGATTAAAGCTTTAGTTAAAGAAAGCCCGGTTGGGCTTTCTTTGTTTTCAGCATCCCGTAATTCGTTTTACGCCGTCAGCCCGATAAAGGCGTGCACGCCCATATAGATTCCCACAGCGCCAATCAGTGCGCTGGAGAAATACGGTGCGCGCCGGGCAAGCGTGTTGAATCCGCTCCAGCGTTTGGCAACCTGACGGATACTCACCGCCGCCCCCACACCGACGGTCACCAGCGTTAACGCCAGCCCGAAGCTGAAACAGACCACCAGCGCGGCACCGAGCGCCAGCGCTTTCAGCTGGATGCAAATCAGCAGTACGGTAATCGCCGCCGGACACGGGATCAGCCCGCCGGTCAGGCCGAAGAACAGAATCTGCCAGTTGGTGACTTCCTGTGTCGCAAACCGCCGCGCGATATCCCCCGCATGCGCCCTTTCGTGCGCATCCTGATACTCCTGCGCAGCGACATTAACGCGAAACCCTGCCAGGTTCGCCGGTTTAGCGTTAATGGCATGAGGCACGCTGGCCGCCTGAAGAAGTCCGTGATCGTGACCGTGATGATGGTCATGCGGATGATCGTGATGGTGATCATCAGCGCCGTGATCATGGGTATGCCCTGCGCCGTTTTGCTGTTGTTTCCACGCGCTTTCTCCGCGATAAGTCCGCCAGAACATCCACGCGGCCGTCCCGACGATAATCACGGCAGAGATCAGCTGGAGCCAGGGTTCCGCCGATTCGGCAGTAAAACGGTTACTGATAACCATCCCGCCAAACGCAATCAGCCAGACGATGGCGGTATGCGAAACCGTAGCCGCCAGCCCGAGCATCACTGCCTGCCGGACGGTGCCTTTGATCGCGATGATGAATGCCGCCATCATCGTTTTCGAATGCCCCGGCTCAAGACCATGCAAAATCCCTAACAATATGGCGCTGGGAATAAATACCCCGGCATTCCCCTGCTGCAGCAAGGTGGCAAAGTCGTTCATCGTTATCATTCTCAATGGAAGTGGCGCGGACGATTGTACTCCCCCCCAGTATTATATACTACCCCCCAGTATCTTGAGAGTGTTATGCTATCTGCGTATTTACGGCCATCAGGGAGTTAACATGTCACATACAATTCGCGATAAACAGAAGCTGAAAGCGCGTACCAGCAAGATTCAGGGACAGGTTGTGGCATTGAATAAAATGCTGGATGAACCGCACGAATGCTCAGCAGTTTTGCAGCAGATTGCGGCAATCCGGGGCGCGGTAAACGGGCTGATGCGCGAAGTGATCAAGGGACATCTGACCGATCATCTGGTGCATGAAGAGGATGTGGCGAAGCGCGAGGCCGATCTGGATGTCGTGCTGAATGTGCTGAATTCTTACGTGAAGTGAATTGCGCCCATGAAAAAGGGGCCAAAGCCCCTTTTCGTTACTGTCTGTCAGACTTTATTTTCTGACCTGTTTGGTCGCAAAACCTTTGTTCAGCTTACGCCAGTACACCAGCCAGGTGATCAGCGCACACACCACGTAGAACACCAGGAAGACTTTCATCGCCCCTGCCGGTGAACCGGTCAGTGCCAGAGATGTCCCGAAAGCTTTCGGAATGAAGAAACCGCCGATCGCCCCAATTGAAGAGATGAAGCCCAGTGCCGCCGCGGTATCTGTCACTGCTTCACGCAGCGCTTCGTCGTCAGTTGCACCACGTGCTTTCGCCTGATCGGTGGTCAGCTTGCGGAAGATCACCGCAATCATCTGGTACGTGGAACCACTGCCCAGACCGGCCGTCAGGAACAGCACCATGAAGACCGCGAAGAAGGCCGGGAAGTTTCCGCCCACACCGCCGGCTGGCAGCGTCAGGAACAGCAAACCGGCAAAAATTGCCATCACGATATAGTTGACCAGCGTCACGCGAATGCCGCCCAGACGGTCTGAAAGCATACCGCCGCCGGAACGCGCCAGCGCGCCAATGAACGGGCCGAAAAACGCGTACTGAATGATATTCACGTCCGGGAACTGGGTTTTGGTCAGCATAGCAAAACCAGCGGAGAAACCGATAAATGAGCCAAACGTCGCCAGATAGAGCACGCTCATGATCCACAGGTGGCCGCGCTTCAGTACCGGCAGTTGCTGGCGGATGGACGCTTTAGACGTCGCCAGATCGTTCATGCCAAACCATGCCGCGACAGTCCCGATAATCAGGAACGGCACCCACACCCACGCGGCGTTTTGCAGCCACATGTCTGCGCCATTCGCCAGCGTTTGTTTGTCGCTGAACGCCGCAAACACGCCGAGGGAAATCACCAGCGGTGCAACCAGCTGCATTACGCTCACGCCCAGATTGCCCAGACCGCCGTTTATGCCCAGCGCACCGCCCTGTTTGGATTTCGGGAAGAAAAAGCTGATATTCGACATGCTTGACGCAAAGTTCGCGCCACCGAAACCACACAGTAATGCGATAACCAGGAAAGTATTGTAGGACGTGCTGACATCCTGCACCGCAAAGCCCAACCATACGCATGGCAGAACCAGGAAAATGGTGCTGAGTGCTGTCCAGCGACGGCCGCCAAACAGCGGGATCATGAACGAGTAAGGGACGCGCAACAGAGCGCCGGACACGGAAGGAATCGCGGTCAGCATGAACAGCTGATCGGTGGTGAAGTTAAAACCCACTTTGTTCAGGTTTACGGAAACCAGACTGAACAGCATCCAGACGCAGAACCCCAGTAGCAGACAAGGCACGGAGATCCAGAGATTTCGGCTCGCCACTTTATGCCCGGTTTTTTCCCAGAAAGCCGGATCTTCCGGCCGCCAGTCCTGCAAAAGGCGTGACGGCTTTTCCGTTGATGGAGCAGATGTTTGTGACATAAGTACCTCGTGTAGCAGCGCGTTATAGTTGTAATGACTGAGTTATGTCGCACACACTAGGTAGAGCACCGCTTCCGCATGTTGATGCAAATCAACGCAACGGCAGGTGTAAAAAGGCGAAAAAAAGCCCACAAATCCTTTGTGAGTATCCGGCGAATTTCGGATAAAGTGCTAAGATTCATTGAGTTGGTGACTTATTCCCCCTTTATTTATCAGGGGTATCGTCCCCGCGGAAATAAAGGAGTAATCACAAAGAGGTATAGGGAAACTCCCCCTGATCATAAAAAATGCCACTCCGTAATTATATCGTTTCAGCTTTACACGGTATTTACCGCTCCCGACACAGGTCCAGGAACTCAGTTATGTTTAAACGCGCTTTGCCATCTCTGTCGCTGGTCAGCCAGATCACCATGCTGATGCTGTTGCTCGGCCTGCTTGGCATTGGCGGAATGAGCATGGCGGCGTGGATGGCGGGAAGTATTGAAGGTAACGCCCACGCCATTAATAAAGCCGGTTCGCTGCGCATGCAAAGTTACCGGTTATTGTCCGAAGTGCCGCTTAACGGCAAAAGCGCTGCGTATATCCGCCAGATGGAAGTTGACCAGAACAGCGCCGATTTGTTGCAAGCCGTTGAGCGTGAAAATCTCCAGCCGCAATTTTTTGCACTGCGCCATTATTGGCAGACCACTTTGCGCGATCAGGTTCTGGCGGCAAAACATCCGCAGGACGTCTCCGCCAATATGGCAGTATTTGTCGGCCAGCTTGATGTGCTGGTGGCCGAACTCGAGCACAAAACCGAATACCATTTACAGCAGATCGCGCTGATCCAGCGCGGTCTGGTGTCTTTCACCCTGATCCTGCTGGCGCTGACCATCTGGTTCCTGCGTCGCCATCTGCTGACGCCGTGGCGCAGCCTGCTCGCTCAGGCCAGCGCAATTACCGCCGGTGACTTCACCCGCCGCTATGAACGCAAACGCGTGGCGACTGGCCATGCGCATAACGAGATGGATATTCTCGGTGATTCGCTCAACAGTATGTCAGTGGCGCTGGGTGAAATGGTCGATAATCTGGCGCAGCGCGTGGCGGAGAAAACTGCCGATCTGCAACAGAAAAACCGGGTGCTGGATTATCTGTACCGCGTCAGCCGCCAGTTGCACACCAGCGCGCCGCTGGAAATGCGGATGCAGCCGGTACTGAAAGAGCTGCAATCGCTGACACCGCTCAGTGGCGTGCAGGTGCGGCAATACGAAAATAACGGCGCGGAAGTGTTTAATGAATTCAGCCAGGCCTCACCGCGCCAGCCGGTCAGCCCGAAAGTGGGCGAACATGCGGGTGAAACCGGAGAATCCCTGAGCTGGAGCCTGCGCGATGAGCGCGAAAACTACGGCGTTCTGCTGGCCCAGCTGCCGCCGGGGCAACATCTTAATGACGATCAGCAACAGCTGGTGAATACGCTGCTAGAGCAACTGACCAGTACGCTGATGCTGGCTCGGCAGGCTGAGGATCAGCAGCAGCTGATGCTGATGGAAGAACGTTCGGCCATCGCCCGCGAGCTTCACGATTCGCTGGCGCAGTCCCTCTCCTGCCTGAAAATTCAGGTGGCCTGTTTGCAGATGCATCAGGAAAGATTGTGTGAGGAAGATGCGGCACTGTTACAGCAGATGCGTGAGGAGTTGAGCACCGCGTACCGCCAGCTGCGCGAATTGCTGACGACGTTCCGCCTGACGATCAACACACCCGGCCTGCGGGCTGCGCTGCAACATACGGTGGATGAATTCTCGCGCCGCATGGGGCTGAGGATAGATTTCGATTATCAGATACCGCCGCGATCGGTTCCGGCGAATCAGGGCATTCACCTGTTACACATCGCCCGCGAGGCGCTGAACAATGCCTATAAACACGCGAAAGCGACCCAGGTTTCCCTTTCGCTGCACGCCAGTGAAGGCGAAATCACCATGAGCATCTGCGATAACGGCGAGGGTATTTCCCCTGACGCAGAGCGGCAAAATCATTACGGCCTGATTATCATGCAGGATCGCGCCAGCACATTACACGGCCAATGTCGGGTTGCCCGACGTCCGGACGGCGGCACAGAAGTCACGGTCCGTTTCCGTCCGGAAGCGTTACCCATTAATCCCCAGGAGCAAGTATGAACGACATCACCCCTTCCACCATTTTGCTGATTGACGATCATCCTATGCTGCGCAACGGCGTGAAACAGCTGATTGCGCTCGATGCCAGCCTGCAAGTCATTGGCGAAGCCAGCAACGGCGAACAGGGTGTCGAATTGGCGAAACAGCTCGACCCGGATCTGATCCTGCTGGATCTGAACATGCCCGGCATGAACGGGCTGGATACGCTGGATAAAATGCGTGAAACCTCGCTGTCTGGCCGCGTGGTGGTTTTCAGCGTATCCAATCATGAAGATGACGTGGTGACGGCGTTAAAACGCGGCGCGGACGGCTACCTGCTCAAAGACATGGAGCCGGAAGATTTGCTGGCCGCCCTGCACAACGCCGCGGCGGGCAAAATGGTGCTCAGCGAAGCGCTGACGCCGGTACTGGCCGCAAGTTTGCGTGAAAGCCGTCCGAGCGGCGATCGCGATATTCAGTCCCTGACGCCGCGCGAACGCGACATCATCAAGCTGATTGCCGAAGGGTTACCGAATAAGATGATTGCCCGCCGCCTGAACATCACCGAAAGCACAGTGAAAGTTCACGTGAAGCATTTGCTGAAAAAGATGAAGCTAAAATCCCGCGTCGAAGCGGCGGTTTGGGTGTTGCAGAGTAACGTGATTTAAGCGTTACTTCACGGATACTCAGTACATTTCCGGTTAACTCCCTCCCCTGCGAAGGGGAGCTAGAAATTCAGCCCGGCGTCATCGCCGTATTGCGGTTGCGCCGTCAGCGGTGGGGAAACAGTCAGCGTGATCCAATTTGAGGTCACTTTCTGCGATTTGCTGTCTTCCACCGTCACCGATAAACGGTAGCTGTTAGTGGCACCCGGCGAATTGTCCCATTGCGGCACGATCACGCTCCAGCCTTCCGCGTTACGGTTATTGGCCGGCGGCGTCAGGCTCAGCGCCTGCGTATCGCCCTGCCAGCTCAGCGCAACAACGGAATTGAGCGCACGCAGTTGGAGTTTCAGCGGCACCGTTTCGCCCGGCTGTAACGACCAAGGCGGCGTCGCCAGATAGACCGACAGGGTTTTCCGCTGTTTAAACTCCATCACCGGCAGGTTATTGCGGTCGACCATATCGAACCGGCTACCACGCAGTGAACGCGCTGCGGCAACATTCTGCGATGACAGCTGCTGATCCAGCGGCACGCCCAGACGATAGTTGAGCGTCAGTTTCACCACATCCTGATTATCGCCATCCTGCCCGGCCTGATGTTCTGCCATCACGGTCACCAGCGGCACCGGCGTGTAATTCAGCCCGAACGAGACCGCAGAAGGGTTACTCTGGCGCGTACCGTTGCCGAATAAATCCACCTGATTACCGAAATATTGCTCATAACTGAGCGACGCCCCGATCTGACGGTAAAACGGCAAATAGCCTTTGGTGGTGATGTCGTAACCGCGCGCCTGACGCCGCAATTGCGCTGACGTGTTGCTGTCCGCACGATACGAGGTCAGCGGATGATAATAATTGGTGGAAAATCGCAGGTAATCCGTCCAGGCTTCCGCGCCCAAACTTCCGCGTGTCAGCTGATGGTCGAAATCATTATCGATAAACGCGTTATAGCCAAGCATCCACTCGCCGGTATTAAAACGCTGGCCCAGGCCAAAATTCCCCACCGTGGCGTCCGCCGCGCTTTGCAGGCCAATTTGGCTGTAGACCAGATTATTCTCTGAATTGTACAACGGGCTGAAAAGCTGGCCGGAGCTGCCATCCAGATTATGACCTGTGACATCCAGCGTCGTGCTGACAGTGCCCAGCGGCGAAAGCAAACTGCTGGTTTCTTTTTGCACCAGTTTGGCGGCCTGGCTGAGCGCAATATTTTCCGCCTGCAAACGCAGCGGATCGTCGCTGTCTGATGTCGTGGTGCCGAGTTCTTTCAGCGTAGTGGCGAGCTGTTTTTCCGTCGCACTCGGCGCATTGTCATTTTTAATGTACTGACTGCCGAGGCTGGGTAACACATTGGATTGCGGGCTGTTTCCGGTATTGAACGCAGACCGTTCATCATCCGCAGGCAGGAAACCGGAGAGATCATACGAAAGCCCTCGGGTGCCGGAAGCAACTTCAGAAGGGTCTGCCGTCAGCGCAGAGGCGCTTCCAGCATAGAAAGCCAATCCCCCTGCCACGAGCAGAAAGAAGCAGGTTGAGCCCGCATAACGCTTCAATAAATAAGAAAAAAAATCTGTGACCTTTGTCATGCCTTGCACATTTTAAACGTAAGGTTTGATCTTACCTGACAAACGACATATTTCAACCTTCATGCCATGAATGGCCACATAACCCTTTTCATAAAGTGGAATTATGCGGGGGTATTCCCTGCAATATGTGCGGTTAAAATCCACGCACATCACAAAAAAACGTCTAAAATTACAACATTAGAAACCATTGCCACACATTTAATAACATTTTTAACAAATTAATCACTTATCTTTACAGGTCGTTTTCATTTATCCTTAGCAGGTTAACGATTTATTCCGGTGCCACCCGACTGCTTTTGCAGAGCGCACCAGAATTCAGACCGGCGTTTTTAATGGCCGCCATCAGGCCGTAAAACGCTTCTGCACGCGTCCCTCTCCCCCTTTCTTCCGCCCGGAAGACGACGGGATGTGCGCCATTAATAGCTGCATATTGCTACATAAAAAACAGGGAACATACATGAGCAAAAAAACGTTACCGGGCGTCACCCGCAGGCAAATTCTCTCGTTTACGGCAGCCTCCGCAGTCTTGGGCGCGGCCAAAGCCGCAAACGCGGTAACACTTAAAGGAACGCCCGTGTGGAGCCCCTTTGACGCCAGCCCGCCTCCGCAAATTGATATCGATGGCTGGGCGTTCTTCACCGACGCCGAAGCCGCCGCCATGGAAGCCATTGTTGACCGTCTGGTACCCGCCGATAATCTGAGCGTCGGCGGTAAAGATGCCGGATGCGCAGTCTTTATCGACCGCCAGCTAGCCGGCTTTTACGGCACGTACGCACGCCTTTACATGGAAGGCCCGTTCAAGGACGGCACACCCGAACAGGGCGACCAGTCTCCTTTAGTTCCTCAACAACGTTATCGTCTCGGCCTCGCCGCGCTGGATAAATACAGCCAGTCGCAGCATCAGAAACTGTTCAAAGATCTGCCCGGCGACCAGCAGGATCAAATCCTGTCCGGCCTCGAAGGCGGAAAAATTGCTCTGGATGGGATCGATTCCAAACTGTTCTTCGCCATCGCGCTCAAGAACACCATGGAAGGTTTCTTCGCTGACCCGATTTATGGCGGTAACCGCAATATGGTGTCGTGGAAAATGCTGGGCTTCCCCGGCGCACGCTACGATTACCGCGAATATGTCGGCAAACATAACCAGAAACTCGATCTGGAACCGCTGAGCATTTCAGGCGGCGACGCATGGAAAATGAAGAGCTAAGGGCAGAAAACATTATGGCAAAGAAATTACCTAAAACCGACGTGGTGGTTATCGGGCTCGGCTGGGCCGGCTCGATCATCGCCAATGAACTGTGTGACGAAGGTCTCAACGTTGTGGCTATTGAACGCGGCCCGTGGCGTGATACGGCGCGCGATTTTAACGTGGCTACCGTCGCCGACGAACTGCGTTACAACTCCCGTCAGGAACTGATGTTACGCACGCGTCAGAACACCATTACTATCCGTAACAACCCGGCACAAACCGCCTTACCGATGCGTGAATGGGGCTCGTTCCATCCGGGCAATGGCACCGGCGGCGCAGGCAACCACTGGGCGGGAATTACCTTCCGCTTCCAGCCGGACGAATTCCGCCTGAAAAGCCATCTGACCGAACGTTACGGCGCAAAAGCGATTCCTGAAGAACTGGTTCTGCAAGACTGGGGAACCGACTGGGAAGAAATGGAGCCGCACTACGCCTCGTTTGAACGCATCGCCGGGGTTTCCGGTAAAGCCAGCAACGTGAACGGCGAGCATCGCGACGGCGGTAACCCGTATGAAGGCATGCGCTCGATTGAATATCCGACCCGCCCGATGGATCAGCCTTACGGCCCGACGCTGTTTGCCGAAGCCGCACGCAACATGGGCTACAAAGCGTTCCCGGTGCCCTCTTCGCTGATTTCCGAGCCTTACACCAACCCACTTGGCGTCAAAATGGGGCCGTGTACATTCTGCGGTTTCTGCACCAACTACGGTTGCGCTAACTACTCCAAAGCCAGCGCCATCACCACCGTGTTACCGGCGCTGATCCGCAAAGAGAATTTCGAAGCCCGTACCAACTGTGAAGTGATGCAGGTGCTGAAAGATTCCACCGGCAAACGCGCAACCGGCGTGGTTTACATCGACTCTTCCGGCGACGAATGGGAACAGCCTGCCGATCTGGTGATCGTCAGTGCCTTCACCTTTGAAAACGTCCGCCTGATGCTGCTTTCCGGCATCGGCAAACCTTATGATCCGGTCACGTTAGAGGGCACTACCGGCCGTAATTACGCGTATCAGACGGCCAACGGCGTGCAGCTGTTCTTCGATGACAAGAACTTCAACCCGTTCATCGGCGCAGGTGCGGTCGGAATGGGCATTGATGATTTTAACAACGATAACTTCGACCACAGCGGCCTCGGATTCTTTGGCGGCGGCAGTATCCGCGTCACGCCAATCGGTGGCGCGCCGATCGGCTACCGTCCTGTTCCACCGGGAACGCCGAAATGGGGTTCCGAGTGGAAAAAAGCCACCGTGGCCAACTATCTCAGCTCGATGTCCATCGGCTGCGAGGCCAGCAGCTACACCACCAAAACTAACTATCTGTCGCTCGATCCTAACTACAAAGATCGTCTGGGTCGCCCGCTGTTGCGCGTCACGTTCGATTTCCCGGAAAACGACCTGAAAATGGCGGCGTATTGCACCGGTAAAGTGGCGGAAATTGCGAAAGCGATGAATCCGCGCCAGCTGGTTGCCAACCCGATGAAAGGCCACTGGAACGGTACGCCGTATCAGTCGTCTCACGTTGTCGGAGGATTTGTGATGGGTGCAGATCCGTCCACCAGTTCCGTGAACAAACACCTGCAAGTCTGGGATGTGCCGAACCTGTTTGTGGTCGGCGCGTCGGCCTTCCCGCAGAACCCGGGATACAACCCGACCGGCACCGTCGGCGCACTGGCGTTTAAAGCCGCTCATGCGATCCGTAACTATTACCTGAAAAAACCGGGAGAGATGATCGCATGAAAAAGTTAACGTCATTCTCACTCGGCTTGCTGGCACTCAGTGTTTACGGCCTGGCGCACGCCGCCGGTGACGGCTCTTTCGAGCAGGTTGAACGAGGGCGCTATCTGGCTACCGTCGGCGACTGCGCGGCCTGCCACACTGCCTCCACGCCGGACGCCAAACCGTTCGCCGGTGGCGTGCCGATCGAAACGCCGTTTGGCCGTTTAGTCGGCGCCAACATCACACCGGACCCGGAAACGGGTATCGGTAAATGGTCTTTCGACGACTTCCAGCGCGCAATGTCCGAAGGCGTGGGCCACGGCGGTAAACGTCTGTACGGCGCGATGCCGTTCACGGCGTACACCAAAGTGACCCGCGAAGATAACGCCGCCATCTGGGCGTATCTGCAAACCCTGCAACCGGTGCATCACGAAGTGGAAACCAATCAGCTGCCGTTCCCGTTCAACGTGCGCGCCAGCCTGATGGGCTGGAACTGGCTGAACTTCAAAAAAGGCGAATTCAAACCGCAGATGGATAAATCCGCGGAATGGAATCGTGGCGCGTATCTGGTTGAAGGGCTCGGCCACTGCGGCACCTGCCATACGCCGAAGAACATGATTGGCGGCGATAAAGACAGCGAGTTCCTGCAAGGCGCTGTGGTGGAAAACTGGGTTGCGCCGGACATCACCAGCAATAAACATACGGGCATCGGTAACTGGACGCAGGAAGATCTGATGCAATATCTGAAAACCGGTTCAAACCGTTTCGATATTGCCTCCGGCCCGATGGCGGAAGAAGTGACGAATTCGTCGCAGCACTGGACGGATGCGGATCTCAAAGCCGTCGCGGTTTACCTGAAAGACAGCGGTCACGACAGCGGCAGTACTGCCCCTTCTCCGGTTAAAGCCGAAGACAGCGCGATGGTGGCCGGTAAAAATATCTACGCCGACCGCTGTTCCGCCTGCCACACACCATCCGGCATGGGTCAGGAAGGGTTGTTCCCGCGCCTCGCCGATTCCGCGCTGATCAACCAGCCAAACGCGACATCCCTGATCCGCGTTGTGCTGGCGGGCAGCCGTCCGGTCGCGACCGACAGCAAACCAACCGCGCCGTCTATGCCGTCATTTGATGCCAACATGAGCGATACGGACGTGGCGAACGTGCTGACTTACATCCGCAACAGTTGGGGAAATGCCGCGGCACCGGTTTCGGCAAGCGATGTGAAAGATTTACGTGCAGAGCTGAAGAAATAACCGGACGCCAGACAGGACAAAGGCCGCGAAAGCGGCCTTTTTTCTTACTGACGTTTGAAGACTTTTCGCACCGAACGGTCAGTGCTGTGAAGGCATCTGCATAATCTGCACTAACAGGTGATCGTTGTTCTGACTCAGCTGCACCAGATGTTTGCATTCCACTTTAATAGCGGTGAGTTGATCGTCGGTCAGCGAGTACGGCAGGTTGATATCGATGCTGTACATATTTTGCTGCTCTGCCAGTTCAATCAGCCGGACGATATTCGTTTCGTCGCTGACCTGCGTGGAAACCACCTGCAAAGCGAGTGCGCGCAAGGCTTCCTGCTTCGATTTATCTTTTTTCGAACGGGATTTCAGAACCATGCCGAAGAACGGCATCACGCCATAAATAGCGTCGACAAAACTCCATTTCTTTTTGCAGGATGCGGACAAATATTCCATGTAGTCAAAGGACGCTTTTTGACTGCGCGCATCGGGTACCAGGCGATTTTCATTCATCCCCGTTTCCTCTTCCTGGTCAGGGCCTGTTCATTTGAACGTCTGTACAGAACGTGCGAAGGTGTGCTCAGTGCTCTGCCTGCTGACAAAGAATCTGCCGGCAGATAGATAATGCAGATCAATTTATGAAGCTAAATTTATTCGTCTGTATAATGGCATAATTCAACAACACTTTGCCAGTCGGTTCAGGCGCTTTCCGTCACTGAAACGCACTTTGCTAGCATTTCAGAATTTAGCCAAAATATTTAGCGGATATGGAATTTATGCCGCAAAAATGTCACGTTCTATTACGCTAGCGCGATGGCGTCAGCAGACGTGTCACGCTATGCTACTCACCGGATTTCTTATAACAGCAAGCCAATGAATAGAATCGTTTTTGTAGAAGATGATGCGGAAGTCGGCAACCTGATCGCCGCCTATCTGGGTAAACATGATATCGACGTGCTGGTCGAGCCCCGTGGTGACACGGCGCAGGCGCGTATTGAGAAAGAAAAACCCGATCTTGTCCTGCTGGATATCATGCTGCCGGGCAAAGACGGCATGACGCTGTGCCGCGATCTGCGCCCTATTTTCCCCGGCCCGATCGTGCTGCTGACCTCGCTCGACAGTGACATGAACCACATTTTATCGCTCGAAATGGGCGCCAGCGACTACATCCTGAAAACCACACCGCCTGCCGTTTTGCTGGCACGGTTACGCCTGCATTTGCGCCAGAACCCGGTGCAATCCTCGCAAAACGAACAACCGGTTCAGACGCTGAAAAGCGGCAACGCACTGCACTTCGGCCAGTTGTGTATTGACCCGGTGAACCGCGAAGTCACGCTGGTGGATGAAACCATCATTCTTTCCACCTCAGACTTTGATTTGCTGTGGGAACTGGCGACACACGCAGGACGCATTATGGATCGCGAAGCGTTACTGAAAAACCTGCGCGGCGTGAGCTACGACGGGCTGGATCGCAGCATTGACGTGGCGATTTCCCGTCTGCGCAAAAAACTCTACGACAATACCCTCGAGCCTTTCCGCATCAAAACCGTGCGCAATAAAGGGTATTTGTTTGCTCCGAATGCCTGGGAGTCTTTACAGGAATGAGAAAGCTTTTCGTCCAGTTCTTTCTGTTACTGCTGGTCTGTTTCCTGGTGATGGCGATGCTGGTCGGCCTGGTGTACAAAGTCACCGCCGAACGCACAGGCCGTCAGTCCATGAATGACCTGATGAAAAGTTCGCTTTACCTGATGCGCAGTGAGCTCAGGGAAATCCCGATTAAAGACTGGAACAAGACCATTAATACGCTGGATTTGAACCTGTCTTTCAAACTCCACATTGAACCGCTCGGGAAACGCAAACTCAGCCCGGCGCTGGATCAGCGCCTGAAAGATGGCGAGATTATCGCCCTCGACGACGAATACACCTTTATTCAGCGTGTTCCGCGCAGCCATTATGTGTTGGTCGTCGGCCCGATCCCCTATCTGTTTTACATGCACGAAATGCGGCTGCTTGATTTGGGGTTGCTGATTTTTATCGGCCTTTCGCTCGCGCTGCCAGTCTTTCTGTGGATGCGCCCGCACTGGCAGGATTTGCTGCGGCTGGAAAACTCCGCGCTGCGCCTCGGTAACGGACACCTCGACGAACGCATCGATTTTGATTCGACCTCCAGCCTCAACAGGCTTGGCGTCGCGTTTAACCAGATGGCGGACAACATCAGCACGCTGGTTGCCAGTAAAAAACAGCTGATTGACGGCATCGCCCACGAACTTCGCACACCACTGGTACGTCTGCGTTACCGGCTGGCCATCAGCGAGAACCTGCCGGAGTCCGAACAAAACGCCATTAACCGCGACATCGGACAACTCGAAGCATTGATCGACGAACTGCTGACCTACGCCCGGTTGGATCGCCCGCAGGTGGCGCTGAATCTGGAAAAAGTGAATCTGGCGCACTGGCTCGAAGACAAGGTCGAGGATTTCCGCCTGATCAATGCTGAACGCACTATCCTTTATCAGGCGCCTGAAAACCTCGATTTCGGCGGCGTCGATTTACGGCTAATGGAGCGCGTGCTCGACAATCTGGTCAACAATGGCCTGCGTTATTCTCAGGAAATGCTGTGCATCAGCCTTTGGCTCGATGGCGAAATGGCCCATTTACAGGTCGAAGACGACGGCCCCGGCATTCCGGAAGAAGAACGTGTACGGATCTTCGAACCCTTTGTCCGCCTCGACCCGAGCCGCGACCGCGCAACCGGCGGCTGCGGGCTCGGGCTGGCAATCGTCCACTCTATCGCCGTGGCGTATCAGGGACGTATTGCGGTTGAAAGCAGTTCACTCGGCGGAGCCAGCATGCGTTTCAGCTGGCCGGTAAAACCCCTATTCAATCTGGCTGTTGAACAGCCTGACCAAAACCAGGAAGGGAGCTAATAATGACCATCGCGTATAAAAAATTGCATGACACCTTCGCCCGTTTATCCCGCTTCGGCCATTTATCGGCGATTGCAGGCTGGGATGCAGCGGCCATGATGCCCCCGCAAGGCGGCCAGGCGCGCTCCGAAGCGCTGGCTGAACTGAGCGTGCTGACGCATCAGATCCTCACTGCGAAACAGGTCGGCGAATGGCTGGAACAGGCCGGTGGCGAGCAGCTGAACGATGTGGAACAGGCGAACCTGCGTGAAATGCGCCGTCATTATCAGCAGGCAGCGCTGTTGCCGGAAAGTCTGGTACAGGCAAAATCACTGGCTGGCGCACGTTGCGAACAGGCATGGCGTATTCAGCGCAAATCCAACGACTGGGAAGGTTTCTCCGATAACCTGAAAGAAGTCGTAAAACTGAGCCGTGAAGAAGCCAAACTGCGTGCCGAAGCCGCGGGTATCAGCCGTTATGACGCCCTGCTCGATTTATATGAACCGGGTATGACTTCGCAGAAACTCGACGTTCTGTTCGGCGACCTGAAAACCTGGCTGCCAGATCTGCTGCAAACCGTGGTGGAAAAGCAGAAAACCGAATCCCGCATTGCGCCGCAAGGCCCGTTTGACATCGAAAAACAGCGTCAGCTCGGCCTGAAAGTTATGGATCGTCTGGGCTTTAATTTTGATGCCGGTCGTCTGGACGTCAGCGCTCACCCGTTCTGCGGCGGTGTTCCGCAAGATGTGCGCATCACCACGCGTTACAACGAAAATGAATTCCTCAGCGCCATGATGGGCGTCATCCATGAAACCGGTCATGCTCGTTATGAACAAAACCTGCCGAAAGAATGGCTGGGTCAGCCGGTTTCCAATGCTCGTTCAATGGGCGTTCATGAGTCGCAAAGCCTGCTGTTTGAAATGCAACTGGGTTGCAGCGAACCGTTCCTGAAATCGGTGTACCCGCTGGTTATCGAGCAATTCGGTCAGCGTCCGGGGCTGGATGAAAGCAACTTTATCAAGCTTAACCAACGCGTCCAGCCGGGTTTAATCCGCGTTGACGCCGATGAGCTCAGCTATCCGGCGCACGTCATCCTGCGTTATGAAATTGAAAAAGCGCTGATGGAAGGCGAAATCGAAGTCGACGATATTCCGGCCCTGTGGAACAGCAAGATGAAGGAATATCTGGGCATCAATACCGTGGGGAATTACCGCGACGGTTGTATGCAGGATATCCACTGGACCGACGGCGGTTTCGGTTACTTCCCGACGTACACGCTCGGCGCGATGTACGCCGCGCAGCTGTTCCAGTTCGCCAACAAAGCGATCCCAACCTTGCAGGAAGACATCGCCCGCGGCGACCTGACGGCGCTGTTCCAATGGCTGCAGCAGAATATCTGGCAACACGGGAGCCGGTTTACCACTGACCAGTTGATGGCGAATGCAACCGGGGAGACATTGAATCCGGGGTTCTTCAGGGCACACCTGGAGAATAGATACCTGTAAGGTAGCAGCCTGGCATTGAATTCAAATTCAAGACCTTGGGTTGCCACCCAAACTGGCCTTAGGGGTGGCTTATCGCCGCCACCCCTAAGAACCCCGGGCTCTTTCACTGCGCGCTGCCGCTGGCTGGCTATGTTTCAGAAACTCCCCTTATTGCCGCAAACGTCGCCGCTGCGCGGTACTTTCGCTTCGGGTTCGAACCTGCTCGAAAAAAGACTCTCACTGTTTCTCACCACTCCCTCAACGTCGTTTTGAAAGCGGCTGGAAGCTATGTAATTCGGAAGAATGATGCAGGTTGTTTTGATTTGCTCCTTCCCCTCTCACGAGGGGAAGGCCGGGATGGGGTGTTGGTTTTAGCGACTCAGAGGTTTGCAAAACCCCCTCCCAACCTCCCCCTTCGCAGGGGGAGGAGCAAACCAGCCGCTCGTGAAAGTTTGCTGAATTACATATCTCGTGGCCGCTTTCAGAAAGCTTGCCGAACGAAGCGTTTCGAGACCTGTGGCTCGAAACCGAGAAAGGGAACCGCGCAGCGGCAAGTTTTCGCGGCAATAGCTGTGGCACCTGAAACATAGCTAGCGAGCGGGAGCGCGTGTTGAAAAACGTGGGGAAATCCAAAAGGGGAAACGCTTTTCCCCTTTTGGTCGGTTTCGGCGCGAGCCGCTGAGTTATAACTGTTATTGAAAAACCGAAACTTTCTCGATCCAAATAATGTTAAGCCGCCAGCGCTGCAGCCCCACCGCATAACCTCATGATTTCCCTGAAATCCCCCCTTTGTACATTCCGTTACACGCCGAAACCAATCACTCACGGACTTTGCGATTCAACCCGCCTAGTATTCTTCATACCGGCCCCGCAGTGGGGTGGACACTTAAACGAAATTCCGAGGAATTAAAGATGAAAAAAGTATTAGCTCTGGTTGTAGCCGCTGCAATGGGTCTGTCTTCTGTCGCTTTCGCTGCTGAAACTACAGCAACTCCAGCGCCAGCCGCTGCTGCAACGACTACTGCTGCTCCAGCGCATGCTGCTAAGCACAAGACTCATAAGAAAGTAGCTCAGAAAGCTCAGGCTGCTAAAAAACATAAAAAAGCCGCTAAGAAAGCTGCTCCGGTAGCTCAGAAAGCGCAAGCTGCTAAAAAACACGTAAAACACGCTAAGAAAGCTGCTCCGGTAGCTCAGAAAGCGCAAGCTGCTAAAAAACACGTAAAACACGCTAAAAAAGCTGCTCCGGTAGCTCAGAAAGCGCAGGCTGCTAAAAAACACGTGAAACACGCTAAAAAAGCTGCTCCGGTAGCTCAGAAAGCGCAGGCAGCTAAAAAACACGTAAAACATGCTAAGAAAGCTGCACCAGCTGCAAAAGCAACTCCAGCAGCATAAGTCGTAAAGAAGTCTTTGTGAGCGTATCTACTCACCATTATCAAGACTGATGACTTAACACCCGGTTCGCCGGGTGTTTTTTTCTCCGGTTCTTTATCTTGAGGTACTGATGGAAGATGCTGCGCCGCTACCTGTTCGAAATCACCCTGTGCTCTCTGATCCTCTGCGGTCTGATCACCCTGTTCTTCTACTTCTGATGTCATTGTGAAGTACCCTGAGATGGCGCCCGCCGTCTGCTCAAAAGATTGAGTTATCAGACAAATATATCCATCACGAAAGATAACCGTCTATAATCGTTCCATAATAACTGGTTCACGGGTTCTCCCTGTTTTCAAGGTCAGAATGTTATGCGCATCGCGTTACCGCTGTTTTTGTGCTTTTTCTGTTTTACCGCCAGCCCTCTCGTTCATGCAGATTCTCCGGATGATGCAGATAGCGACGCACCTGCTATCAGCCTTAAAGAAAAAACCGCCCTGTTCTTCGGACACGATCAGCGCACTCCCGTTGCCGCCGCCGCACACTGGCCGTGGCAGGCGATTGGTCAGATAGAAACGGAAAGCGGCAATTTATGCACCGCAACCTTAATTTCTAAACATCTGGTTCTTACCGCAGGCCACTGTGTATTGGCACCGCCAGGCAAAATCGACAAAGTGATCGCCCTGCGTTTTATTTCGCATAATCAGAAATGGCGTTACCAGATCACTGCATTACAAACACTGGTTGACCCGAAGCTGGGTAAGAAACTGAAAGCTGACGGCGAGGGCTGGATTGTGCCGCCGAAAGCTGCGCCGTTTGATTTCGCGCTGATCCGCCTGACAGATGAAAAAATCGCTCTGCCGATCAAGCCGTTACCACTTTGGGAAGGTTCGCGTGATGACCTGACCGCCGTGCTGAAACAGGAAGGCAGAAAGGTGACCCAGGCCGGATATCCTGAAGATAATCTGGATGATTTGTATGTCCATCAGGATTGTCAGGTTACCGGTTGGGCGCAGCCAGGCGTGCTTTCGCACCGTTGCGACACGCTGCCGGGGGACAGCGGCTCTCCGTTGCTGATCAAAAATTCGGAAGGCTGGTCATTGATTGCGATTCAAAGCTCAGCTCCGGCGGCACAGGACCGCTATCTGGCTGACAACCGCGCGCTGGCCGTTCCGGCAATACGCGATGCACTGAGCACCTTGTCTTCCGGTGTGATCAGTGCCAGCTCTACAGCAGCCCCTGCTGCGCAATAATATTCTGCTGCACCTCAAAACAAAAAGGTCGCTGAGAGCGGCCTTTTTGACATGTTGACTGGTCTAATGACTTAAACAACGTGCTCTTTATGCAGCTAACCCACGAATCAGATTTTTACCCAGACGTTATGATGGCCTTGTTCTGCCTTAACAAGGTTTTCGAATACTGATGTCGTCTTGCCCGCACTGGTTGCGGGCTTTTTTTCGCCTGCAATGTGGCATAATTTAAAGCCCTTTACTCACCAGCTGCGCGGCCTTAACGAAGACTTCATCCTCAACGCCGTCACCTTTCTGACGCCCAAGCTTTTGCAGTTCTTCAATCAGACTTTCGCGGTTTATGGGTTTCTGCCCGGAAATAAGCCCCATCACAGCGGCACCGATCGCCAGACCAATTAAACCGGTTTGTTCTTTTTCATCGATCACAATGTTCACCCTGATAATAAGCCCGTTTCAAAATTAGCAGAAATTTTAAGTTTTTCATCAGAGTTGAATTCCGAATCCCTTAATTGCTGAACCGTTGTTCCATTGTCTGCATTTTGGGATGCCCCTTTTTATGCTCCCGGAGTGTCCTTATTTTAGCCGCCGAAACCTCGCTTTAAATCATGGCTGGCAATCAATAATAAACTTATGAAAATCACCTCCCCATCATTCGATTCATTGCTCTCTGATATCTCCGTGCGTAGGTTTACTCAAAATTTTATAAACTCAAGGAGATAAGAGAAATGGCAATTCCAGCTTACTTATGGCTCAAAGATGACGGCGGCGCGCTGATTAAAGGCGGAGTGGATGTTAACGGACGTGAACATAGCATCGAGGTGAAAGGATTTCATCACAACCTGATGATCCCGACTGACAACGCAACAGGGAAAGTTACAGCTACACGCATGCACTCCCCTTTGCTTATCGTAAAAGATTTTGACTGCTCAAGCCCTTATATTTACAAGGCTGTGGCAACAGGCCAGAACCTCGAATCAGCTGAAATTAAGTGGTATCGCATTAATGATGCCGGTCAGGAAGTGGAATATTTCAACATGCTTTTGGAGAAAGTGCGGATAGTTTCGATTTCTCCGGCAATGGCCGCAGCCAGCAATCCAAATGAGAACCATATGGAAACGGTTGAAATCCGTTACGAGAAAATTACCTGGAAGCACAACGACGGCAATATTATTTTTGCCGATTCGTGGAATGACCGTCAGACAGCTTAGTTTGAGAGGGGCGAAAGCCCCTTTCTTTAATCATCGTAAAACCATCGCCCAACTTTCACAGCTTCAATAATCATTTCGACGGTTAGCGGTTTTAACGCGCGTTGTGGCAGTTTCTTTTGCCAAAACGCTCTCTCCGCTTCGTAATAATTTAACATGTCAAAATCTGAATAATCGACGCTGTACTTAGTGAAAACGTCTACAAGCATGTCTTCGGCGTCTTCGGGAAGTAAGTTAAATTCCCCTTCGTTTATTCCCCAGTGCTTTTGAACAGGAACAATTTCAGGGTCACGCCAGCTCTTTCTGAAACCATAATGCTTGGTCAAATATTCACAAATTTCCGTTTCAAAATCCCTCTCGTCCATTAGAAATACGTCCAAGCGATTCGGTGTTCAGGTCTTGCGATGAGGTTGTATTTGTTTCTGGTACTCCTACCAACCATTTCAAGCATCATGACAATCTGCGCGTATCCCAACCACGGAATCCAGCGACCAATAAAAGGAGCCATGAACAGGTCAAACTACTCGATGCAAAAATGGCACTATGAGGCATCAACCCCAGAGTGCCACTATGGGAAAACCGGTAATTTTAAAGTCTATAAATACAATTAATTACTGACTAACTGTTCCATCGTCTGCAAGATTCGTTTATCTGAAATCGGGTACGGCGTGCCCAGCTGCTGGGCAAAATAGCTGACGCGAAGTTCTTCAATCATCCAGCGGACTTCCTTCACATCTTCGCTTTGCTGACGAACCGGCGGCAGTTTGTTCAGCCATTGCTGCCACTGCTGCTGGATATTTTCGACTTTCAGCATCTGCGCTCGGTCGCGGTGAGCATCCATCGCCAGCTTGTCCATCCGCCGCTCGATAGCCTGTAAATAGCGCAACGTATCCGGCAACCGTTTCCAGCCGTTTTGCGTGACAAAACCGCGATAAATCAGGCCGGACATCTGCGCTTTAATATCAGAAAGCGCCAGTGCCATCGAGATATCAATCCGCCCTTTCAGCCGTTTATTAATATTAAAAACCGTCGTCAGGATCTGCTCAACCTGAATCGCGATTTGCACCACGGTGTCATTGAGATTGGCGCGCACATGCTCGTGGAGCTTCGCGAAATCTTCCTCGCGCCACACCAGCCCGCCGGATTCCGCGATCAGTTTATCGATACCGCAGGAAATACAGTCGTCAATCAGATCCAGCACTTTGCCGTAAGGGTTGAAATACAGCCCCAGCTTGGCTTTGTTCGGCAGCTTTTCATGCAAGTATTTCACCGGCGACGGGATATTCAGCAGCAGCAAACGCCGCATCCCGGTGAGCATCGCCTGTTGCTGTTCCAGTTCGCTGTCAAACAGGCGGATCGCCACGCTGTCTTTCTCATCGACAATCGCCGGATACGCTTTCACTTCATAACCGCCGCGCTTTTGCTCGTAGCGTTCCGGCAGTGTGCCGAAACTCCAGACATGCAAATCGCGCTGTTCGATACCGTCATCGGCCACTGCGGAAAGCGTCTGCTGAACCTGCTCTTTCAGGCCAGATTTCAGCGCCATCAGATCTTTGCCTTCGCGCAGTGTTTTGTTCTTCTCATCAACAATGCGGAACGTCATTTTGAGATGATCGGGCACCTGATCCAAATGCCAGTCTTCGCGGTCAATGGTCACGCCGCTCATCTTGCGCAACTCTTTTTCCATCGCATCAAGCAGCGGCATTTCGAACGGTTTGATGCGTCCGAGCAGCGCATCCGCATAGTTTGGCGCAGGCACAAAATTGCGGCGAACAGGTTTAGGCAATGACTTAATCAGCGCCATAATCAGCTCGCGGCGGATGCCGGGGATCTGCCAGTCAAAACCTTCCTCACTCACCTGATTGAGCAGCGGCAACGGGATATGCACCGTGACGCCATCGGCGTCAGTGCCCGGCTCAAACTGGTACGTCACGCGCAGTTTGAGATTGCCCTGATGCCAGAAGTTCGGGTAATCGTGGGCGCTGATGTTGCCCGCGCCCTCTTTGATCAGCATGCTTTTTTCAAAATTCAGGCTGTCTTGTGGTTGTTTTTTCCACCACGTATCGAAGTGCTTCGCCGACACCACTTCCTGCCCGATGCGTTGCTCGTAGAAGAGGAACAGTGTCTCGTCATCGACCAGAATGTCGCGGCGACGTGATTTGTGTTCCAGCTCCTCAACTTCAGTACGCAGGCGTAAATTGGCGCGGAAAAACGCATGACGCGTCTGCCAGTCGCCTTCCACCAGCGCATGGCGGATAAACAACTCGCGCGAGACCACCGGATCGATCGTGCCGTAATTCACCCGGCGCGCAGCCACAATCGGCAGGCCGTACAGCGTGACTTTTTCCGTCGCCATCACCGCGCCCTGCGTTTTTTCCCAGTGCGGTTCGCTGTAACTGCTTTTCGCCAGATGTTGCGCCAGCGGCTCAATCCATTCCGGTTCGATGCGGGCGGCAATGCGCCCCCACAAACGGCTGGTTTCCACCAGTTCCGCCACCATCACCCATTTCGGCGGTTTTTTGAATAAACCGGAACCGGGGAACACGGCAAAACGGGCGTTACGCGCACCGGTATATTCCTGTTTGTCGGCGTCTTTCTGGCCGATATGCGACAGTAAACCGGTCAGCAACGCGCAATGCACCTCGCGGTATTCCGCCGGCTCACTGTTCACCGGCAGCCCGAGTTCTTTCACCACCTGACGCAGCTGAGTGTAAATATCCTGCCACTCTCGCACGCGCAGATAGTTGAGGAAATCACTGCGGCATAGCTTGCGGAACTGCGCCGAAGACAGCTCTTTTTGCTGCACTTTCAGGTGATCCCACAAATTCACGAACGCCAGGAAATCAGAATCTTTATCCGCAAACCGGCGATGCTTTTCATCAGATGCCTGCTGTTTGTCCATCGGACGCTCACGCGGATCCTGAATCGACAGCGCGGCGGTGATAATCATCACTTCACGCACGCAGCCATTTTTCTGCGCTTCCAGTACCATGCGCGCCAAACGTGGATCGACCGGTAACTGCGCCAGCTGGCGGCCCAGGGGCGTGAGCGAGTAACGGCCATCGACCGCATTATTGATGGCGTTCAGCTCTTCGAGCAGGCGCACGCCGTCCTGAATATTGCGTTTGTCCGGCGCTTCCACAAACGGGAATGCCGCGATATCGCCCAGTCCCAGCGACGTCATTTGCAAAATAACAGAGGCTAAGTTGGTACGCAGAATTTCAGGATCGGTAAATTCAGGGCGCGACAGGAAATCCTGCTCCGAATACAGACGGATACAGATACCTTCGGAAACGCGTCCGCAGCGGCCTTTACGCTGATTGGCCGAGGCCTGAGAAACCGGCTCAATCGGCAGGCGCTGCACTTTAGTGCGGAAACTGTAACGGCTGATACGCGCGGTACCGGGGTCAATCACATATTTGATGCCCGGCACGGTCAGCGAGGTTTCCGCCACGTTGGTCGCCAGCACGATACGGCGACCGGCGTGAGACTGGAACACGCGGTTTTGTTCGCTGTTCGACAGCCGCGCGTACAGCGGCAGAATCTCGGTATGCGGCAAATCCAGACGGTTCAGCGCATCGGCGGTATCGCGAATTTCACGTTCACCGCTCATGAAGATCAAGATATCGCCCATGCTTTCGCGACCCAGTTCATCCACGGCGTCAAAAATCGCCTGCAACTGGTCGCGGTCGACGTCGTCCGCATCATCCACAATCGGGCGATAACGCACGTCAACCGGGTAAGTACGGCCGGAAACTTCAATGATCGGCGCGTTATTGAAATGACGGGAGAAGCGCTGCGGATCGATGGTCGCGGACGTAATAATGACTTTCAGATCCGGGCGTTTTGGCAGCAACTGGCGTAGATAACCAAGTATAAAGTCGATGTTAAGACTGCGTTCGTGGGCTTCATCGATGATCAGCGTGTCGTACTGCATCAGCATACGATCCTGCTGGATCTCCGCCAGCAGAATACCGTCGGTCATCAGCTTCACCAGCGTGTTATCGCTGACCTGATCGTTAAAACGGACTTTATAGCCGACCGTATTGCCGAGCGTGGTATCCAGCTCATCGGCAATACGGTTGGCGACAGTACGCGCCGCCAGACGGCGTGGCTGCGTATGCCCGATGACCCCTTTAATGCCACGCCCGAGTTCCATACAGATTTTCGGGATCTGCGTGGTTTTACCGGAACCGGTCTCACCGGCGACAATCACCACCTGGTGGTCGCGGATGGCCTTAAAGATGTCGTCTTTTTTCTGGCTGACCGGCAGATTTTCCGGATAGCGGATTTTTGGCCGTGAGGCTTCACGGGCGGTGACTTTCTTCAGGCTTTCGGAAATGGCGTTCTGAAGCTCAGCCGTTAATGCTTCAACGGCCTGAGGATTAGTGTTCTGATCAAAAGTCTTTTTGGCACCCTGCAAACGACGTTGCAGGCGTTGCCGGTCACGTAGCATCAGCCCGTCTAACTGCGCTGATAATGCCGCGAGCGGTGATTTCACGTTCGATATTCCTTGTTGCAAGTCAGCGGACTGAATGGGCAAAGCATCCGTCATCTGAATGAGAAATGATTTGAGGCGGGTTCATACGAGCCTGTTTGCCAATATGTTAACACAAGCTATTGAGGATGAAGAAAGTTCGACTATTTTAGCCTTTCGTGTCTTGTTCAAAAATACTGAACGGAGGTCTCGAAATATTGCGCTATCACTGAATAAGCTTTGTGAATAAAGTAAGTTCCATTCCGGGGATGTTCTGGTTATAAAATCTGCTCCCCAATGTTCACACAGTTAAGGAACTCACTAATGAGCAAAGTACTCGTTCTGAAATCAAGCATTCTGGCTAACTTCTCTCAGTCTAACCAACTGGCCGATTATCTGGTTGCACAGTATCAGGCCGCTAACAGCGGTTCGACCGTAACTGTTCGTGACCTGGCTGCTGACCCAATCCCTGTACTGGATGGCGAACTGGTTGGCGCACTGCGTCCATCCGATGCTCCGCTGTCTCCACGTCAGGAAGAAGCACTGGCTCTGTCCAATACCCTGATTGAAGAATTGCAGGCGCATGACGTGATCGTCATCGCTGCACCAATGTACAACTTCAACATCCCGACTCAGCTGAAAAACTATTTTGACCTGGTTGCTCGTGCTGGCGTGACCTTCAAATACACCGAGAAAGGCCCTGAAGGTCTGGTGAAAGGCAAACGCGTTATCGTTCTTACCAGCCGTGGTGGCATCCATAAAGACACCGCAAGCGATCTGGTTGCCCCTTATCTGTCTCTGTTCCTGGGCTTCCTGGGCATGAGCGATGTAGAATTCGTTTACGCGGAAGGTATTGCTTACGGTCCGGAAGTCGCGACTAAAGCACAGACCGACGCGAAAGCAGCGATCGATGCAGCAATCAAAGAACTGGCTGCTGCATAACCTCTGTTATCACAATCTGAGCCATCATTCACTTTAGAATCCTTCAGACCTGCTCAGATGACGTTGTGATAAAGCACTTGCGCGCCGAAAGGCGCGCTTTTTTTCATGCCTTAAATTCCGGCTTACTTCTGCAACCACTGCCCGTTAATGCCGCGTACAAATTCACCTTTTGCGGCTCTGGCGACCAGTTTTTGCCCGGCGAGTTTGGCAACGTCGTCGGTGCTGACGTTATTATCCTGCGCCACCTGCTGATATTGTTGTTTGCGCGCATCGTTGATTTTTGCCGCCAGCGCAACACTTTCTGCATCCTGCCTGACCGGTGCCAGATAGCCGGAAAGGGTTTCGCCCACGCGCCCCTGCTGTTTGGCTTCATTGAGCGTTAACGCAAAAGCCTGGCTGCAAAACAGGAATCCGCTGGCGAGGATCATCAGGCTGAATCTTTTAAACACAACTCCGGACATACGGGCTCCTAGAACAAATCGCTCTGATTTTTCAACAGATTCTCGACATCCTTGTCAACTTTGATATGAATTTCATGCTCGATTTTCACATTCATGTTTATCGTGATCGGCTCTTTCGGCGCCGCCAGCTCGATGCGCGGGACGCAGCCGCTGAGCATCATTACGCTGAGCGCCAGAGATGGCCCGGCGAGTCGCAGTTTCATTGTTCCTTCCTCACTGTTTGTTCCTTTTCTGTCCGGCAGAAACCGGACCTTTCGACAGCGCATCAGCAGGCAAAGACACCTCCTGTTGCAGCCAGTCCTGAAGATTGTCGCCAAAGCGCAAACTGCGCCACAGCTGGTAAATATTTTCCTGATGGGTGTAATTGAGCACGATTTCGCGTTTTTCCTTATCGCCGCCGTGAGTCGTGTCGGTGTAATTCACGCCGTCGACTTTCGCCGCCATCGTCAGTACGCCCAGATTATCGAGGCTGACCTGTGCGTCGGAACGGCTGATTTCCAGATAGCGCAACAGGCTCACCACCATTTTATTAGCGAAGTTGCCGCTGGCCATCGCATCGGCAAACTGCGGATCCAGACGCAGCGTCAGGCCACCGTCATTTTTGATCCACCCGTTCTGAATGATCCATTTTGGATTCTCAACAAACAGCGGCAGTTCGCCGTAAATCACGCCGGACATCGCCAGTTGTTTGGGTTTCAGCGCCGTAAACAGCTCGCTGAGATTGATTTTTTCCAGCTTCAGCACCGCCGCGTCGTGCTGAGGCATTCGCAGTGCCGACAGGCTCAGATGCCCGCGCAGCATATCGACGCCCAGATTGGTGAGCGTCAGCGGTTTGCCTTCGCTCCACGGATAATGCCCCTGTAAATCGGCGGTGATATTTTTCATCGCCACCAGATTGTTCACTTCGCCGATACGAAGCGTGACGGGCTTTTTCACACCGAGCTGCCAGACGGAATCCTGCAAACGGTACGGCAGACTGAAATCCAGCCCGCTCAGGTCGCCGTCTTTCATCCACAGACCGCCATTTTTCACCACCCAGTGGCCACCGGCGACAAAGCCCTGCCCCCGTGCAGCGGAAAATGCTGATTGCGCGTAGAAACTCCCTTCGCGCAGTTTGATGTTGAGATCGGGCGTCAGCAGCGTCTGGAAAGACGTCAGCTGCTGCTTCGGCCACCAGGCTTCGCCGCGCAGACGCTCGCCGTCCCAGCGTCCGGTCAGCCGGATCGGGCCAATCGGTCTGGCGTCCAGCATACCGCGCATGCCAAACCTGTCCGGGCTGTCGCCGCTGAGCTGTAATACCAGCGTCGCAGGCGGCAGATAACCGCCGTTGGTGAGCGCGATTTTCTTCGCCACCAGTTTGATATCGCCTTTAAATACTGTCGGTAAATCAGGATATTGCGGTTTAAATCGCGCAGCCGGCGGGCGCAGCCAGACCAGCGGATGATCCAGCGTAAGACGTGGCGCTTCCACGTCAACCAGCCCGTAGTGCAGACGGTCGAAACCGGTCGAAAGGCTGTTGATGCTGATCCGGTTATCGTGCCATTGTCCTTTGCCGGACATATCCCAGCGCCCGTTAAGCGGCGGCAGATGCCCGTTGCCCCAGTAGTTGAAATCCCACAACCCGGCGTCCGGCCAGAATTCCTGTGATTTACCGCTGAGATGCAGATCGAATTTACCCCAGAAGCTGTGACTGGCTTTCAGAATCGCCTGCAATGGCCCGCTGACGCCCTGCGCCGATACTTTCACACCCGCCAGCGGCCAGCGTGCGTCGGTGATGGTCAGCTCCGGCGTCGGTTTTCCCCACGCGCGTAGCAGTGAACCGCTGCGCAGTAACAGCGTTGGGTTCAGCACTGAACCGCTTAGTTCGCCGGGCAATGAGGCGCTCAGAGAAGTGGCCTGCAAATTCGCCTGCCCGGTCAGCCGGAAACCTAAGTTGCTGTCGAGCAACCCGATGCGCCCCGGCCCCATACTGAGCACCACGTTGGCTTTGCCGTTGTGGCCCTGCGTCAGCACATTCAGGCGCGCGGTGATATTGGTCTGATCAAACGCCGGTGACCAGTCGCTGAGCGTCAGGTTGACGCCACCGGCCAGCGGCTGCGCGGCATACGGCCAGCGCCATTGCCCTTGTGAAATCTGCAATGCATTGCCATTGAGTTTCCACGGTAGAATCGCCAGCGGCTTATCGCCGCCTTTTTCCGTCAGCGTCAGTTGGCCCTCCGTTGCCTGCCAGCTGAGAATAATGTCCAGCGGCGAAGGAACCTGCGCGGTTTGAATTTCTGCATGAAGCTCGCCGGATTCCGGCAGTTGATCGAACGTGGCGGGCAGAAGAAGTTTGCCGCTGAGCGTGACGGGTTGTTCGCTTCCGGGCGGGATGAGGCTGAACGTATGGATCGCCAGCGAGCGGTCAGCACCGAGAACAGCGTCGAGTTTCAGCGCCTCACCGCTCACGGTCAGATGTTGCACACCGCCTTCGCTGCTCAGCTGAACCTGCCCCGCATAACGCTGCCACGGCGTGACAGAAAGCTGCGTCACATTGACGCGCCCGTCGGGCAACAGATGCTGTAAATCCGCCACGGAGAACGGGGTTGAGGCGTCACTTTTTGGCAGTTGTGCCAGACAGGCGGTATCGACTTTCAGCGCATCAACATTAAGCGCCCAGCGTCCGTTTTCTTTGCTCAGGCGCGCATTTTCCGCTGTCGCCAGCGCGCATTCACCGGCGGAATAACGCAGCCCCGGCAATTGCAACACGCCGTCCGACCAGTGCGGCGCACCGCTGAGCGTCAGTTGTGTTCCTTTCGGGAGCCAGTGGCTGGCAACCGGCGGCAGCCATCGCGGCACCGTTTTCCATAACCCCCACATCAGCAGCGTGAGAATCACCACTATACTCAGGATAATTTGCGCGCTTCTCTTCAGTCCGTTCCTCATGACTTGCCTTGTTTTGCACTTAATCGTCTGACCGCACGCAAGATATCATAATTAGCGTAACAACTGATGGTTGAAATACCAGTATCCGGCACCCAAATAGCACAGGAAAAATTGTCGGCACCCCGACGCTCTGTTAGTTTGGTGGCATATTGCGAATTGTTTCTGAAAATGTTTATTCCTTATAAAACATACGGAAACGGTTTCGCCAGAGATTCAAACTCACTGCGGAGAAACACCATGAAAGTGGCTGTCTACAGTACTAAAAATTACGACCGGAAATATCTGGAACTGGTCAATGAACATTATGGCTATGAACTGGAATTTTTCGATTTTCTGCTGTCCCCGCAAACTGCAAAAACCGCAGCCGGTGCAGATGCCGTCTGCATCTTCGTCAATGATGACGGCAGCCGCGAAGTGCTGCAGGAACTGGCTTCTCTGGGGATAAAAACGCTGGCGCTGCGCTGCGCGGGCTTTAACAACGTCGATCTTGAGGCGGCGAAAGAACTGGGCATCTCTGTTGTGCGCGTTCCGGCCTATTCACCGGAAGCCGTTGCTGAACACACCGTGGGCATGATGTTGTGTCTGAACCGCCATATTCATCGCGCTTATCAGCGCACACGTGAAGCAAACTTCTCACTTGAAGGGCTGATTGGTTTTAACATGCATCAGCGCACCGCCGGTATCATCGGCAGCGGTAAAATCGGCGTGGCAACCATGCGTATTCTGAAAGGTTTTGGAATGCGGATTCTGGCGTTCGACCCGTATCCAAGCCCGCTGGCGCTGGAACTGGGCGCCGAATATGTCGATCTGGATACGCTCTACGCAGAATCCGACGTTATTTCCCTGCATTGCCCGCTGACACCGGAAAACCACCATCTGCTCAACGCCCAGTCCTTTGCCAAAATGAAAGATGGCGTGATGATCGTGAACACCAGCCGCGGCGGTTTGCTGGATGCGACGGCCGCCATTGACGCGTTGAAAAAACAGAAAATCGGCGCGCTGGGCATGGACGTGTATGAAAACGAGCGAGATCTGTTCTTCGAGGACAACTCAAACGAAGTTATCCTCGACGACGTTTTCCGCCGCCTGTCTTCATGCCACAACGTGCTGTTTACCGGCCATCAGGCATTCCTGACCAGCGACGCGCTGACCAGCATTTCAGAAACCACGCTGATGAACATCGATCAGCTGGCCAAAGGGCAGAACTGCCCGAATGTGCTGACGGCGTAGCCCTGTCATGATGTTCAAAGCCCGCTACGGCGGGCTTTTTGCTTGTTACAGAGACTCAACCTGGCGGCTCAACACCCTGCTAATTTCCGGCCCGTAGCCCGTGATCGTCAGTACGTCGCCGGTCAACGTGACGGATGCAAATGGCAGGCTGCTTTCCCCGTCGACCATGCCTTTTAGCGTAATAAAATCGGTATTCTCCACGCGGTCATAGCCCCCGCGGTGATCGTGCCCGGCGAAATACGCGCGCACGTTATAGCGGCATAGCAATTCCACCAGCGTTTCGCAGTTCCACAGGTTATGCGTATTCACCGGCGTCAGCGGGTAATGGCCGAACACCAGCACCGTTTCGCCCTGCGCGCGGGCCTGTTTCAGGTTTTGCTCAATCCATTCCAGCTGTTTACGCCCTACCGCGCCGTTCCACGGCTGCGCCTGCGACTGCTGGCATTCGGTCAGTTCATCGAGCATAAATTCTGCCAACTGGCGGTCTTCGCCGTTGGCATGATTGCAGTACAAACTGACGTCGTTGCCGTCAATCACCAGAAAACGATAACCCGGCAGGCTGAACTGGTAATAGCTTTTCGGCAACCCCAGCGCTGGAGACTGTGCCGCCAGATGTTGGGAAATCACCTGCGCATCGTGATTACCAATGAGCACGGCGTGCGGATGGCGCAACGCCTCGTAACGCGCCAGCACCGCCTGATAACTGCTCCAGTCGCGATCCACCAGGTCGCCCAGCGTGACCACGAAATCGAGCTTTAAATCATTCAGCTCATTAATCGCTGTCGCCAGTTTATTCAGGCTGTTGCGGTAATGACGCTCTTTTTGTATGTCTGCATCGGCATATTGCGGGTCCGCAATCAGCCCGAAACGCAGCCTGACGCCTGAAACTGCCGCGTCATGCATATCCGGCAACTGATACAAAGCACTCACGTTGCCCAGAGCCCGTTCCTGCGCTTCCGATAACAAAGGGGATGAGGTGATGACGGTCATAAGATGCTCCGGTTGTTCTTAACGAATCCCAGCCCGCATAAAGGATTGAACGAACTGACGTTGAAAAATAAGGAATAAGGCCAATAACGGCAGCACCGTCATCAGCGTTGCCGCGCCAATCAGTGCCCACTGCACGCCCTGTTCCGGCGCAGAAAACAGTTGAAGTCCGACGGTAATCGGCCGCACTTTTACCGAATCGGTAATGACCAGCGGCCAGAGGAAATCGTTCCAGTGAAAGCTTACCGACACCAGCGCAAAGGCCACGTACACCGGTTTCGCCAGCGGGATATAGATTTTACGCAGAATGTAAAAACGGCTGGCACCTTCCACAACCGCGGCTTCTTCGAGCACCAGCGGAATGCTTCGGAACGTCTGGCGCAGCAGGAAAATGGCAAACGCCGAGGCGAAATACGGCAGCGCTATCCCGAGCAGGCTATCGCGCAGGCCGAACGCGCCGATCGTTTTGTAGTTATTGAGGATCAGAACGTCGGGGCTGATCATCAGCTGCAACAGCACCAGCGCAAAAATGATCCCCGCGCCTTTAAGTTTAAACCGTACCAGCGCGTAGGCGGCGAGCGTCGCTAAAATCAGCTGGCACACCACAATCATCAGCACCAGCAGCGTGGTATTGAGAAAATAGCGCCCGAACGGCGCGGCTTGCCAGGCGTTGATAAAATTCTGAAAAGTCAGCGGTGCAAACAGGGAAAAACTCCCCTGTTCAGATGCCGGATGAATCGCGACCCAGACCGACACCAGCACCGGTAAAAACCACAAAAACGCCGCCAGCCAGATGGCAATATTCAGGCACAGGCGGCCTGCGGAAAACGTCCGCACCGGCGTTAGCGTCATCGTCAGGCTGCTCATTGATAGTGCGTCCTTTTATCCAGCAAATTGAATTTGATCAGCGCAATCGTGGCAAGAATCGCCAGCAACACCACGGTCATCGCCGAGGCGTACGGCAAATCCCAGTAGCTGAACGCAGTGCGGTAGATATAAAACAGCAACAGACTGGTGCTGTTGTTTGGCCCGCCGTTGGTCATCGCAATCACCTGATCAACGATGCGGAAGGCGTTCATCGACGCATTGATCAGAATAAACAGCGTGGTCGGCATCAGCAGCGGCCACTGCACGCGGCGGAAAAAGTAGCGGCGCGACGCCCCTTCTATTTCTGCCGCCTCAGCCAGACGCGGATCGATTTGCTGCAACGCCGCGAGATAAAAAATCATAAAGAACCCGGCTTCGCGCCAAACGGAAACCACCATCAGGCTGTAAAGCGCGGTGCCCGGTTCGCCGAGCCAGTTCACGGCGGGCAGCGAAAACAGCGCCATCAGTTTGTTAAGCAATCCGAGCTGAGGCGTATAGAAAAACAGCCAGAGATTGGCGATCGCCACCATTGGTAATAAAGAAGGGATGAAAAACGCTGCGCGAACCATCGCGTTACCGCGCAAACGGCGGTTGACCGCCAACGCCATCATCAGCGCCAGCGCGACCGACAGCGGAATGGTGATCACCGCATAAAGCAGGTTGTTGCGCAGCGACAGCATAAACGTGTCGTCATCAAGCAGCGCCCGGTAGTTATCCAGCCCGACAAACTGCGCCGGATGCCCGTTGCGTGCAGCGCTGAACACACTTTCCCAAATCGTTGCCAGCGCCGGATAGTGGGTAAACAGCAGCAAAAAACAGAGCGCGGGCAAAATCAGCAGATAACCGTAAATCTGCAAAGACAACCCGCGTGTGCGGGCTGCCGGGGCAACAGCGTGAAGCGTGCTGTGAGGAATGCTCATCCGCGAGCCTTACTGATACGGTTTCAACAGACGGTCCGCCTGTTTTTGTGCAGAACTGAGCGCGTCGGCGGGCGTTTTCGCCTGCGTCACCGCCGCTTCAATCGCATGGTTCATTAGCTCCTGAATCTGCACGCTGTTGTACGTCGAGAGTTCCGGCTGTGAATATTTCAGCTGCTCACGCGCCACCAGCGCCTGGGGAACCTGTTTCACGTAATCCTGCATCACCGGTGTTTCCCACGCGGCAGGCGACGTCGCAACATAACCGGTCGCGATGCTCCAGCGCGCCGCCTGTTCCGGAGCGGAAACCCAGCGGATGAATTCCATCGCCGCTTTCTGCTGCTCAGGCGTCGCGTTTTTGAACACATACAGATTGCCGCCGCCGGTCGGGCTGCCGCGCTGCGTTTTCTCCGGCAGCATCGCTACGCCGAACGGGAATTTCGCGTTGTCACGCACCGTCGTCAGGTTGCCGGTGGTGGTCACCATCATGGCCGTTTTGCCATCGATGAAATCCTGCGGTGTGGTGCCCCAGGCAATAGCGCCTTTCGGGGAAACCGCGTCTTTTTGCGCCAGATCCGTCAGCCATTGCAGCGCTTCCACGTTGGCTGGCGTGTCAAACGTGACGGCGGTGCCTTTGCCGTTATCGAGATGGCTGCCGTTAGTGGCGGCGATGCCCTGGAAGTTCCAGTAACCGTTTGGTGTGGAAGGAATTTCAATGCCCCATTGTTTGACGTCGTTGCCGTCGCGCACCACCAGTTTCTTACCGAAATCCACCACCTGCTGCCAGTTGGCCGGAGGCGTATCGCCGTTCAGACCCGCTTTCTCAAACGCCTGTTTATTCCAGTACAAGACCACCGTCGAACGCTGGAACGGAATGCTCCAGACTTTGTCCTGAATGTGGCGGATAAAGGCCGGGTAGAAACCGTCGATCCACTTTTTCCCCTCGGCATCATTGGCAAGATCGCTCACCGGCACGATAGCGCCCGCGTCAATCAGGGAATAGGCTTCGATATCGCCGATCACCGCGATTTGCGGCGCATTGCCCCCGCGAAACGCCGTCAGCGCTTTCGTTACCGTCGTTGCATAATCCCCGGTGTAAACCGGCTGAATGCTGATATCCGGGTGCGTTTTCTGAAAATCTTCCACCAGCGTATCGACCGTATGACTGATTTTTCCGCCCACGGCAATCGGGTAATACATCTGTAATTTTACCGGATCTGCCGCAAAAGCAGAGGTTCCGGTGATCAGTAAAACAGCGGTAGCAAGGCGTGAAAAGCGATGAACAAGTGACATGGTTTTCCCTTCGGCAAGTGTTGTAGTAAGAGTAAAAAAAGACGTTCACGACGATAAATGGCCGTCAGACTGCGACTCTCTGGCCAGAGGGCAAACAAAATTCCTCTGCGTCATAACAGCGTTTTCCGCCCGTCGTGAAGAAAAAATATTGTGTGCTGTTCAGCCATTGCAGCCCGACCGGCTGGCCTTCCGCAAAACGCTTCATACCGGCCACTTTTACGGTCAGCGGCTCTGCGGCACCGGCGATGGAACACACCACCAGCGTATCGGCACCCATATATTCGTGGCTGATCACCTGCGCCGTCAGCCCCGCCTGCATGGCATCGGTCAGCTGAATATCTTCGGCGCGCAGCCCGAGGCTGAGCGAGGCGTCACCCGGCATTTCCACAACCGGAACCGGCATAGTGGCGAGATAATGATGTTCACCGCGACGCGTCAGCGGCAGGATATTCATCGGCGGCGCACCGATAAATTGCGCCGCAAAAATGCTTTCCGGGTTGTTGTAGAGATTGTCCGGCGTGTCGTGCTGTTCGATGCGCCCGTCGTTAAGCAGAATGATTTTGTCAGCCATGCTCATCGCTTCGGTCTGATCGTGGGTGACGTACACCATCGTCAGGCCGAGTTTTTTCTGAATCGCCCGGATCTCGCGGCGCATACTCTGGCGCAGTTTGGCGTCGAGATTGGACAGCGGCTCATCCATCAGGCACAACCGGTTATTGGCGATCACCGCCCGCCCCAGCGCCACGCGCTGTTGCTGGCCGCCGGAAAGCTGCGCAGGCAATCTGTCCAGCAGCGGCTCCAGCTCCATCAGCCGGCTGACGTCCGCCAGCCGCGAAGCAAATTGCCGCTTATCTTCGCCACGCGCCCTCAGCCCGAACAGCAGATTTTCCCGCACGCTCATGTGTGGAAATAATGCATAAGACTGAAACACCATCGACAACTTACGTTGTGACGGCGTCAGCGCGGTGACGTCGGATTGCTGGAAATAGATCGCTCCGCTGTCGGCCGACTCCAGCCCGGCAATCGTTCGCAGCATGGTGGATTTTCCGCAGCCGGAAGGGCCCAGCAGCGCAATAAATTCGCCCTCTTCCACATCAAAACTGATGTCATTGAGCGCAACTTTATTGCCCCAGATTTTGTGTATGTGATGGAGTGATAAATAACTCATGTCCGTTGCCCGTCTCTGACCGGTGATGGGCATAACCTAGCGGGGTTAAGTGACGCTTTTATGAAATTTGGTTTTTTTCACTCGCCCTGATGGCGGGATCGAGGAAGTTTCGGTTTTCAATTGCATTGATGGCTTGATCGAGAAAGTTTCGGCTTCTCAATAACTGTGATCACTTAACTCACAGCGCCGAAACCGACCAAAGAGGCCCAGGACGGGGCCTCTTTGGAATCTCCACGTCTTTTTTACTGCGCGCTATCGCTGGAACGACGGACATATTCTTTCGCATCAGCGTGTGGCGCAAATCCAGGCACTTCGTGCTTCCTTCACTCGGTCTTCGAGCCATTGGTCTCGAAGCCGCTCCGTTCAGCTGGATTTTGAGTGCGCCATATATCCATTGAAAACAATCGATTTTGAGACTTCTTAGTTTTCTAAAAATAATGAATGGCATGGTGAGGTTGCGAACTAAAAGTCGCTGGCCGCTTTCAGAACGACGTTGAGAGAGTGGTGAGAAATGGCGAGAGTCTGTTTTCGAGCAGGTTCGAACCCGAAGCGAAAGACCCGCGCAGCGGCGGCGTTTGCGGCACTAGCCGGAGTTGCTGAAACAGTGCCAGCCAGCGGCAGCGCGCAGTTAAGAGCCTGGGGGTCTTGGGTGGCGGCGGCGATAGGCCGCCCCCCAAGTCGGTGTGGGCCGACGCCCACGACCTTGAACTTGAACTTGAATTTAAACTTGACGTCCCCCCCGTACGGGCACCACCCCACAGGGTTACCGGGCTAAAGCACCGTGCTTAACCGTCCGCACGCCGTCGCAATACGCCGCCCGGCCTCAATCACCGTGGCGTTGTCTGTGGCAATCGACAGCCGGAAGTATGGCGACAAGCCGTACGCACTGCCGCCCACGCCGGAGACGCCGTTTTCCAGCAGATAATCCATCACATCGGCTTCGTTTTCGATTTTCGCGCCGCCCGGACGGTAACGCCCGATCAGCCCCGCACAGCGGCAGAAGACGAAGAAACCGCCCTGTGGCTGTAAAAGTTCCAGCCCGTCAACGCCGGAAAGGATGCCCGTGATGTCATCGCGCCGCTGCTGATAGGCCGCCACCTGGGGTGCGAGGAAATCCAGCCCGCCGGTGTACGCCGCCAGCGCCGCGGCCTGGCTGACAGAACTTGCGCCAGAACTGATTTGCGACTGCACCACGGTCATCGCGGTGATCAGTTCTTTTGGCCCGGCCCCGAAACCGATGCGCCAGCCGGTCATGGCGTAGGTTTTAGACACGCCGCCGACCAGCAAACTGCGTGCCTGAAAATCGTCCGCCACGTTCAGCAAATTACGGTGTTCGCGGCCATCAAACAGAATATGTTCGTACAAATCATCGAGCATCACCAGCACCTGCGGATGCCCGCGCAGCACAACGGCCAGCGCCTGTAACTCCTGCGCTGAATACACCGCACCGCTCGGATTCCCCGGATGATTGAGCACCAGCCAGCGCGTGCGCGGCGTGATGCTGGCCGCCAGTTGCGCCGGTGAAAGCTTATAACCCTGCTCCAGATGGCATTCCACAAACACTGGCGCGCCGCCGTTAAAACGCACGCTGTCCGGGAACGTCGGCCAGTACGGCACCGGCACAATCACTTCATCACCGTCGTTTAATGTCGCCGCAAACGCGTTGAAAATGACCTGCTTCGCGCCGTTGGCAATCATCAGGTTATCGATGCCAAACTCCAGGCGGTTTTCCTGCTGCAATTTTCGCTGTACCGCCTCACGCAGCGCCCGTATTCCGGGCGTTGGCGTGTATTTAGTCTCCCCGCGTGCAATCGCCTCATACGCCGCCTGCTTGATGTGCTCAGGCGTATCGAAATCCGGTTCACCGGTGGTGAGATCCAGAATATCGACACCGGCCTTTTTCAAATCATTAGTGCGCTGCTTTGCAGCCGCGTTGGCCGAAAGCGAGACGCGTTGCACGCGCTGTGACAACGAAATCGTCATACCGTTATCCTTATCTCAGAGCGCAGGCAAACCCAGATTTTCGCGCAATGTGCTGAATTCATACTCTTCGCGGAACAACCCGCGACGGCGTAATTCCGGGATCACCAGCTCGACAAACAACGAAAGCTGCTCCGGCATGATGGCGGGCATAATATTGAAACCGTCCGCGCCGCCCTGCTCCAGCCAGTGCTGGAAATCATCGGCGATATCTTCGGCGGTTCCCACCAGCACGCGATGACCGCGTGAACCTGCAGCAATCGCAGCCAGTTCACGCAGGGTCAGATTTTCGCGGTAGGCCAGATCCGTCAGCAGTTTCACACGGCTCTGATTGCCTTCCCCAGCAGGCACATCCGGCACCGGGCCGTCGAGCGGGAACTGGCTGAGATCCATATTAAAGCGGGTCGAAAGCTGACGAATACCGTTATCGATATCCACCAGTGAATTGAGTTCGCGCCAGGTTTCACGCGCTTCTTCCCGCGTGCGGCCCACGATCGGCATCACGCCGGGCAGGATCAGCACATGATCCGGGTTGCGCCCTGCGCCTTTTACCTGCTGTTTCTGCGAACGGTAAAACGTCTGTGCTTCTTCCAGCGTCGCGGCAGCGGTAAACACTACCTCGGCAGTGGCGGCTGCCAGCTTCTGGCCGTCAGCGGATGAACCGGCTTCAATAATGACCGGACGTCCCTGCGGTGAACGGGTGATATTCAGCGGTCCCTGCACCTGGAAATATTTCCCGCGATGATTAACCGGCTGAATTTTTTCATTCACGAAATACTGGCCGCTGTCTTTGTCCGGCGCGACGGCGCCTTCCTGCCAGCCTTCCCAAAGCTTAAACGCCACATCGAGAAACTCGTGCGCCACGGCGTAACGCTCGGCGTGCATCGGCATATCTTCCCGGCTGAAATTGCGTGCCACGTCGGTGGAAAACGACGTCACCACGTTCCACGCTGCACGGCCATGACTGATGTGATCCAGCGACGAAAAGCTGCGCGCCAGATTAAACGGATCGGTAAATGTGGTCGATGCGGTCGCCGCCAGCCCGATGTGACGGGTCTGCACCGCCAGCGCCGCCAGTAACGTCAGCGGCTCGAGGCGCGCCATGGTAGAAGGCAGCCGGTAAACGCTGGTCGCCAGCGCGTCACCGATGAAGAACATATCGAACTTGCCTTCTTCGGCTTTTTTGGCGATCCACGTCAGCCATTCTACGTCCGTTGGCGAACCGAGCTGTTCGGTTAAACGCCAGCCGCTGACGTGATGTCCGAGCGGTTGAACAAACAGGCCGAGGCGCAGCTTTCTGGTGTTTTCTGAAGAAGAAGTCATGAAATGTTCCTAAGAATAATGTTGATTTTCTGTCGCCCGCAGGGCTTTTTCGATGTGTTCAGCGGCCATGGAAAACGGCAGGCGCGCCGCGTTTTCGGCGGAGAACTTCACTTCACGGGCAATAGATGCAAGGATTTCATCGCGGTTACCGTTGAGTTCCGGCAGCGCCAGCGGCGCATCGTACTGACGCAGCAGCGCCAGCAGTTCCGGCTCCGGTTCACCGTTGTCGCTTTCCATCAGCGACTGCACCAGCAGGCCGAAACCGACTTTCTCGCCGTGCAGCCAGTCGTGCAGTTCAGGCTGATGGGTAAAACGGTTGTGAATGGCGTGCGCCACACCCGGTGCAGGCGTTTCATCGCGCATGCTGTTTGCCATGCCCGCCGCCGCGATATTGGCGTCGATCACTTTAATCAGCGCCGGTGTCACTTCATGGCGGGCGTTATCAAGCACCGCCTGCGCGCCGTATTTATCAAAGGTTTCCACCGCCAGTTTTGCCGCCTGAATCTTGAGATTCAGCGCCAGGCTGTCGTCGCTTTTCTGTTTATACGGACGGAATTCGTACCACTTCGCCAGCGCATCCACGATACCCGCCTTCAGATAACGGACATCGTTTTGGGCGATGACTTCGCTGTCCACCAGCACCATCAGCGGCATTCGCGATAACGGCTGACTGCGGACGTGCCCGCCATGCGCGTTGTAAATGATGCTCACCGGCGACCAGGCGGCGCAGGTGGCGGCCACCGTCGGCAGCGTCACCAGCACTACATCATCGATCAGATTCGCGATGGCTTTCGCGCAGTCCAGCACGCGTCCGCCGCCGATACCCAGCACCAGCGTGGCGTTTTGCGCTCGCACGGCGTTGAGATGCGTTTCGATCGCGGCATCGGTGCATTCGGTGGTCAGGAAATTCACCTGCCATCGGATCCCCGCCTCACGCAGGCTTTTTTCCAGCTGCGGATTCACCGCCTGCCAGGCTTTCGGGCTGGTGATAATGGCAATTTCATTCGAATGAACGGCAAGAAGTTCACCGGTGCGGGCACGCAGCCCCGGCTGATGGTGATAGGTTTGCGGTGATTTTATAGCGAACACGATGATGCCCTATTCTCTGGTCAGTAATTGAATAAACTGCCTGCCCGTAATAAACAGGAATTCGGATATTGGATATATTAAGTCGTTATATAAACATCGTACGAGAATTGAAAAAATAAACAAAGTTCTGATTACGGATCCTTATTCACTAATTCGCAATAGAATAGATGAATTTTAGCTATGGCAACAAAACTCCTTGCATCCTGTGCTGGATCAAAGAAATGATAGCGCTGTAAAGGGTTAATTTCATGAACAAAAACAGAAATATCGCCATCGGAATATACCGGTCTTTATTACTGTTTTTTGCCAAACACATTAATTAACCCTCAGAAAAACAGAGATTATTATGGCCTCACATCCGATTGATTTTCTTTTGCTTGGCAATAATTTTGGCACACCGGAAATGCGGGAAATCTGGTCAGAGAAAAATCGTCTGACGCAGCAAATAAATGTCGAAGTGGCGCTGGCATTAGCCGAAGGCGAACTTGGCGTGATCCCACAACCCGCGGCACTGTCGATAGCGGAAATGGCCGACGCCAGCCAGCTGAACGTTGACGATATCGCAGCGTCCGGTGCGCAGATGAAGCATTCCCTGATGCCGGTGCTGACGGCGCTGCAAAAACAGTGCGGCGAAGCCGGTGAATACATTCATTACGGCGCCACCACGCAGGATATCGTCGATACCGCCACGGTTTTGCAGCTCGCCCAGACAATGAAAGTGATCGTGCGTGACAGCACCGCGCTGGCGGACGTGCTGAAAATTCTGGCGCGCGAGCATCAGTACACCCTGATGGCGGGCCGTACCCACGGAATGCAGGCGTTGCCGACCACCTTCGGCTTTAAAGCCGCCGTCTGGCTGGATGAATTTATCCGCCATCTTGACCGCCTTCAGGCCATCACGCCGCGTCTGCTGACCGGCAATCTCAGCGGCGCGATCAGCACGTATGCCGCGCTCGGCGAAGCCGGCCCGGAAGTCGAACGCCGCACGCTGGCACGCCTTAATCTGAACACGCCGAATATTGGCTGGCAGGCGGCGCGCGACCGTTTCTCCGAATACGCCAGCACGGCAGTGCTCATCAGCGGCACGCTGGGCAAAATTGGCAACGAACTTTATAACCTGATGCGCACCGAAATTAATGAAGTCGAAGAACCGTTCAGCGCGGGGAAAATCGGCTCGACCACCATGCCGCATAAACGTAATCCAGCCGCCATCGAAGGTTTGGCCAGCCTGACCGCCCCGCTTTTACACAGCGCGTCGCTGATTTATCAGTCCATGCACGTCGAACACGAACGCGATGCCATGAGCTGGCGTGCGGAGTGGATCGCCCTGCCGGAAATCTCGATTTACCTTTCTGCCCAACTGCAAAACGCTCGTGCCATTTTGTCCGGCCTGACGGTCAATAAAGACCGCATGCTGGCGAATTTGCAGATGCAGGACGGCCTGCTGCTGTCGGAAAAAGTCATGTTTGAAGCCGGTAAAAAACTCGGCAAACAGACGGCGCATCATCTGGTTTACGAGTGTGCTATGCAGGCGTTCGAGAACCGTCTATCTTTTAAAACCGTGCTTTTAGCACACCCGGTTCTGGCCGCCAGCCTCTCAGAAGAAGATCTGGACCACTGGCTGGATCCGGCAAATTACATCGGCTGTGCGCCGCAAAAAGTGGATGACGTGATCCGCTTCGCCGAACAGTCCGGTCATTTATCATCCCCGGAGAAACCTGCGATATGACCCCACATTTCCGGCGGCTCAGTTCAGACGACAGGCACGAATATCTGTCGCTGATGCTGGCCGCATACGCCCCGATTAAAGCCCTCGGCATTCAGTTTGACGCGGCCACCGCCGATCTGGCGCGGGTGACGAAACATCTCGATGAACATGCGGTATTTGCCCTGTTTGACGGCGAGCACATGGTAGCCTCGGTCACTCTACGTTTCCCATGGGGCACGATGCCTGGCCCGATGGGCCTGCCACATATTGGCTGGTTCGGCACGCACCCGGACTACACAGGCCAGAATCTTGGAAAACAGCTGCTGGAATGGCTTGAAGACCACATCCTTATCGGCGAACTCAAAGCCCCGGCGTATTCGCTTGGCACCGCCACCAGCCATCCGTGGCTGCGCGAAATGTACATCAAACTGGGTTTTCAGCCGGTCTTCGAAAGAGACCTTGGCAAAGGCCATATCACGCTGTATCTGAAAAAGATCCTCGACGAAGAACGCCATGCCGGATGGCTGGCGCGTCAGCCAGCTTAAGGAGTTTTACATGTTGAATACCGGTCAGGAACATCAGGCGCTGGCGAAATTCATTGAGGATTTTCGCCATAACATGCACCGCCACCCTGAGCTTTCCAATCAGGAATTCGAGACCACGGCGCGTATTAAAGCCGTGCTGGAAAGTCATCAGATCCGCGTTCTGAATCTGCCGCTGAAAACCGGTCTGGTGGCCGAAATTGGCGGCCAGAAAGCCGGTAAGCTGGTGGTGTTACGTTCGGATATTGATGCCCTGCCAATAGAAGAAAAATCAGGTGTGGAATACACCTCGGAAAACCCGGGCGTAATGCACGCCTGCGGCCATGATTTCCACACTTCGGCGGCACTCGGCGCGGCGATTTTGCTCAAAGCGCGTGAGGAAACGCTTTCCGGTACTGTGCGCATTTTATTCCAGGCAGCGGAAGAAACCGGCCACGGCGCTCCGGCGCTGATTGAAACCGGCGCGCTCGACGCCGCCGCCGTCATCTTTGGTATTCACAACGACCCGACGTTGCCGGTCGGCATTATCGGCAGCAAAGATGGCGCACTCACCGCGGGCGTAGACCGTTTTGCCATCACCATTTCCGGCACCGGCAGCCACGCCGCCCGCCCGCATGAAGGCAATGATCCGATTATTATTGTCGGGCAAATCATCGGCGCATTGCAGACGCTGATTGCGCGCAACGTGCCGTCAGATCACAACGCGGTGGTGTCCGTCACGCAGGTTCACAGCGGCAGTACGTGGAACGTAATCCCCGATTCCGCCTGGCTCGAAGGTACAGTGCGCTCATTTAATCAGGACACCCGCGAGCTTATCGAACGCCGTTTCCGTCAGCTGCTCAAAGGCATCGCCGGTGCCTTTGATACGCAAATTGAACTCGACTGGCAGCCCGGCCCGCCGTCGGTGGTAAATACCGCTGAATGGGTGGATTTTGCACTGGCGCAGGCCGCCGGTTCGGGCTTTGAAGCGCGTCGCGTGGAAGCCAGCCCGATTGGCGAAGACTTCGCCTTCTATCAGCAAAAACTGCCCGGCGCATTCCTGATGATCGGCTCCGGCGGCCCGTTCGCGCTGCATCATCCGGAATTTCGCGTCGATGACCGCGCGCTCTTCCCGACCGCACATTATCTCGCGCAGCTGGCCGTTAACGCCCTTGAACGCCTCAGCCCGCTGGCCTGAAACAGGAAAAAACATGACACTGACTTCATCGCTGACAAAGCTTATTGTCAGTGCGCGTCCCTCCGCCGAAGCGCGTGAAAATGCCCGCGAAGGCCTGCTCGATTTTCTGGCCGTCACCCTGCCCGTTGTGCGCGGCGAAGCCGGCGATTCCGGGCTGAAAAGTTTGCAACAGGTTTACCGGACAGACGATGCGCAGACGCGCGCCGTGTTACTGGGTTACGCCGGTCATGCGCTGGATTTCGATGATTTCCACCCGGACTTTCGCGGTCATCCCGGCGTGGTGATTTTGCCTGCTTTACTGGCGCTGGCGGCCGATCGACCCGACATCAGCGGCGAGCAGTTTCTCAATGCCTGGGTGACGGGCGTGGAAACCGCTGGTCGCCTCGGACTGGCTGCCGGTTCGCAGCATTACAAACTGGGTTTCCACAATACCGCCACGCTCGGCACCATTGCCGCGGCGGCGGCCTGTGCGCGGCTGGTCAGCGCCAGTGAACCGGAAACGGCCCTTATTCTGGGGATGGCGGCTACCCAGGCGGGCGGTTTACGCGCGCAGTTTGGCAGCGCGGTTAAACCGCTGCACGCCGGGCTGGCGGCGCAGATTGCGGTTACATCCACGCTGCTGACACTGGCGGGTTTTCACGGTCAGTCAGAAAACGTGCTCGACAGCTTTTTCACTGCTTACTGCGCCGGTCAGCAGCAGCCGGAAAAACTCACCGAGAGCTGGGGCGCACCGTGGCGTATCGTCTCTCCGGGGCTGGAATTCAAACCTTATCCGACCTGTGGCGGCACGCACAGCGCCGCCGATGCCGCGCGGGCAATCCGCCATGACTGGCTGCAACAGGGGAACTCATTAAGCGAACTGAAAAATGCGGTGGAGCGGATTGAAATCTCTTTCCCGCCGGGCGGTGACATTGCAGCGTCGGTGCGCGTGCCGTCGAACGGTATTGAGGCACGTTTCAGCCTGGAATACGTGATTGCTGCCAGCCTGCTGCGCGACGCCTTGCTGATACAGGATTTCTCGGAAAACCCGCCGGATGCAGAAATCGCCGCGCTGGCTGCCCGTATCACCCGTCATCCGGATCTTAGCGCCCCGCCGGACGAGCTAAACCCGGCAGCCCGTTTTCATCAGGTGACGGTATTTTTACGCAACGGAGAAACGCGGCAAAAACGCTTTACGCGTCAGCAAAGTCTGGCGATTGCGTTCGATTTACCGGGGAAATTGCGCGCCTGTTTGCCGCATATGACGGACGCACAGCGGGCCAATATTGTGGCACTGAGCAGGCTGGAAAGCCGCGACAGTTTGCCGCAGCTGTGTGATTTACTTTTTAGAGCAGATTCTACAATACGGTAGACAGGAAATTGCGGACACGGACGTTCTCCGCTTCATCCAGCACAGTTTTCACCGGCCCCGACGCCACGATTTTTCCGCCTTCCATAAAGATCACGTTATCGGCGACTTCACGCGCAAAGCCAATTTCGTGCGTCACGATCACCATGGTGATCCCCGAATGCGCCAGCTTTTTGATGACCTGCAATACTTCGCCCACCAGTTCGGGATCGAGCGCCGACGTCGGCTCATCAAACAGCATCACTTCCGGATCCATCGCCAGCGCACGGGCAATCGCCACGCGCTGCTGCTGACCGCCGGAAAGCTGCTGCGGCCAGTCATCTTCACGGCTGGCTAACCCCACCTGCTGCAACAGCGCGCGGGCTTTGGTCAGCACCTGCTGACGGCTTTGTTTCTTCACGCGCAGCGGCGCATCGGTAATGTTTTGCAGCACCGTGCGGTGCGGGAACAGATTAAATTGCTGAAACACCATACCGGTACGGCTGCGCTGAGCGGCGATTTTCCCGCTGCTCAGTTCATACAGCGCGTTGCCTTTTTGCCGGTATCCGACCAGTTCGCCACCGATACGGATGGTGCCGCCGTCGAGTTTTTCCAGATGATTAATGCAGCGCAGCAACGTGGATTTCCCGGAACCGGAAGGCCCTAAAATCACCGTCACCGACCCCGCCGGAATATCCAGACTGATTTCGTCGAGAATGGTGTTTCCTGAAAAACGTTTGGTGACTTTCCGGAACTCAATCGCCTCACCCATGGCTGGTTTCTCCTGCATTCAGGCCGGTATTCACCGCCCGCGGCGTCTCGTCACGCGGTTTGGATTTACGTTTCACCTTGTGCAAACTGCTGCGGCTGAAATGACGCTCGACGTAATACTGAATCACCGACAGCAGCGACGTCAGCACCAGATACCACAGCGTCGCGACCAGCAATAACGGGATCACTTCATACGTTCGCTGATAAATAATCTGCGCGGAAAACAGCACGTCTTGCAGTGAAATCACCGACACCACCGCAGTGGTTTTAAGCTGACCGATCACTTCATTACCGGCTGGCGGCAGAATCGCCCGCATCGCTTGTGGCAACACGGTATGACGGAATATGGAAGCAGGCCGGTAACCGAGGGCACGCGCGGCTTCAATCTGGCCGGTGCCCACGCTCTGGATCCCCGCACGGATAATCTCAGCGGCATAAGCCGACTGGTGCATCACCAGCGCAATGACGGCAGCGCTGAACGGGCTGATTAATGAGTTGGCCGACGCACTCCAGATTTCACCTGCCCACGGCAGCGAAAACGAAATGGTCGGATACAGCGCGGCAATGTTGTACCAGAGAAACAGCTGAACCAGCATCGGCACGCCGCGGAAAAACCAGGTATACCCCCAGCTCACGGCGACCAGCACCGGATTGGACGATAACCGCATCAGCGCCAGCACGGTGCCGCCGGCAAAGCCGAAAATCACCGAAATGGCAGTCAGCTGCAACGTCATCAAGACGCCCTGCAAAATCGACGGGCCGGTGAAGTTTTCTGCAATCACTGACCATTCAAAACGCGGGTTATTGAGCATGGAATGGGCGGCAGCGCCCAGCACCAGAACGACGATCAGGGCGCTTATCCAGCGCCCGATGTATTTCTTACCGACGATCCGCAGCTCTTCCGGCTGCTGACCGTGTGTTTCAGTGCTCATCCGAAAATCTCTTCATTACGTTTGGATTCTTTCACTGCGCCAAAACCAATCGACCATTTATCAAGGATCTTCTGATAAGTCCCGTCTTTAATCAGCGAGTTAAGCGATGCCTGAACGGCCTCTTCCAGCGCAGATTGTTTCGGGAACGCAACCGAAACCGGTGCGTCATCCACATGAATGGTGCCGGACAGCGCCAGCGGCTTCACCTGGCTGACCTGATACGTCAGGCCTTCATACGGGCCAAAGAACATCGGTACGCGACCGCTGACCACAGCCTGCACGCCCGACGGACGGTCCGGGAATACGGCAATTTTGATCGGCTGTTTCCCCGCATCGGTGCAGATTTTGCTGGCCGCTTCGAGACGCCCTATTTGCGTCGTGCCCGCACCGGCACCGATTTCCTGCCCGCACACGGCATCAAAAGACGTAAACGGCGCGATATTGGCATCTTTACGGGAAATCACGCCCAGACGCGACGCATCGTAATAGCTGACAAAATCGACCTGCTCGAGGCGTTTTTTGGTGGCGTTAATATTGGAAAGCGCCACGTCATAGCGGCCTGATTTCAGCCCGGGAATGATGTTGTCGAAACCGCCAGTATCCTGCCAGCGCACGTCCACCCCCAGACGCGCCGCAACGGCATTCATCACGTCAATTTCACGCCCCGCGAGGGTTTTATTGTCTTCCTGGAAAAACGTGGTCGGCGGCGTATTCGGGTTGGTACCCGCGACAATATATCCGCGTTTAGCAATATCGGCTGGCAGTTTACTTTTCAGCGATTCATCGGCGGATACATGGAAAGTGGTAGAGGAAGGAACAATTTGCTCGGCTGCCCATGCAGTCGATAAATTCCCGGCAATCAGCAGCGGGAGCAATAACTTGGATAATGTCATGACGGGACCTTTTTCCTGGTGTAAACCCTGTGAAAAACCACAAAAATAGTGCGGTAAAAGCGGCAGAGTCTTTGCTGTTTATATTTCATCTCTGAATTAACACCTGTTCTGCCGATAGAACCGATTTTGCGGGTATATACCTTTTGGTGACAAATGAGAAAATGAGATAAGGATTTCACAAATATGGGAATGGTTATTACGCTGGCGCGTGGGTAATCCACACCTTGGGTTGCCACACAAACCTTGGGCTCGCCGCCCAAACTAGCCCAAAGGGCGCGTTACCGGGTCTCTGGTCGGTGTGGGCCGACGCCCACGACCTTGACCTTGAACTTGACCTTGACGTAACCCCCGCACGTGCGCCGAACCCACAGGTTTCCCGATTTCCGCAACTCCATAGCTACTATTGTTCTTTTACATCCCTTCCCCCTGACTTTAATAATCGTTGTTAATGATGTGTTGCGATTACAAGGGAAAACGATGGGATACCGCATAAGTTTGCTGGAAAAAAGTCCGCTTGATGAACATGAGGATGCCGCCGGGGCGCTGCGCCGGACGCTGGAACTGGCGAAGCTGGCAGAGCGCTGGGGCTATCACCGGTTCTGGCTGGCGGAACATCACAACAACGACAAACTCGCGATCTCCTCGCCGGAAATTGTCATCGCCTGGATCCTCGCGCATACGCAAAAACTGCGGGTCGGCTCAGGGGGTGTGATGCTGCAACATTACAGCCCGTACAAAGTCGCCGAGAATTTTAACCAGCTGGCATCACTTGCGCCTGGTCGTGTCGATATCGGTATCGGCAAAGCGCCGGGCGGATTGCCGCTTTCTACCCACGCGCTGCAATACGCTGTCGATCCGGCGCGCAAAGGCGAATTTGCGGATCAGCTGCGTCAGCTAGATGACTGGCTTTCTGTGCCGGTTCGCGGGCGCGGCGTGGATTCCCTTTCGGCCACGCCACAACCACCGCAGTCGGCATCGCGCTTTCTGCTTGGCGCGAGCGAACAAAGCGCCAGGCTGGCGGCCAGTCTCGGCTGGGAATTTGTTTTTGCTGCGCACCTTAATGCCGACGAACGCGACATTTCCAGCGCCCTTTCCGCTTATTCCTACGACAGCAACGGGCGACGCGCACTGCTCGCCGTGCCGGTGATTGTTGCCGACACCGCCGCTCAGGCCGCACGGCTGGTCGATAACACCCAGCGTTACCGTGTAACCGGCAGCGACGGCCAGAGCGTAAACGTCGGCAGTCTCGAACAGGCGGAAACGTATATCCGGCAATCCGGCGCGGCGTCGCATCAGATTGAAGAACGCCAGTCGGATGTGCTGCACGGCACCGGTGAGGACGTTCATCGCCAGCTGGAAGCGTTGCAGGCCCGTTACGGCGTGGAAGAATTCATTATCGACACACCGGTCGCTCAGCCGAAGGCGCGCCTGCGTTCACTCGAACTGCTAGCCGCGTCCAGCGTGGCGCTGGCATAAGGAAACGTACATGAGCCATCTGATCCGCCTTGCCCAGGAATCTGAAGCCGCGGCGCTGCATTCGCTGCTGCAAAAAGCCTATGAACCGCTGCTCGAACACGGCATCCATTTCACCATCACCCGCGCCAGCGTGGAGGATGTGCGGGATGTGATCCGCAATGAAACCACTTATGTGCTGGAAAAAGACGGCGAGCTGACGGCCACGCTGACGACACGTTTTCTGTGGACACCGGCGAAAAATCATCTCGCGCCCTGGCCTTTCGTTCACTGGTTTGCCGTGGCGGAACACGCCAAAGGACTAGGTTTTGGCAGCGAGATTATCCGTTATGTCGAAGAGACGTTTTTGCGCGACACGCTGAAATCCCCCGCCGTGTATCTGGCGACCGCCATCAAACACCCGTGGCTGACGGAGTTGTATCAGCGCCGGGGTTACGAGCCTTTTCATACCGCGACTAACCCGCTGGGCGTCGAGCTGGTTTATCTGCGAAAAGTGCTGATTCAGCAGGCTTTCGACGCGCAGGAACAGGCCCCGCTGGTGCGCTCCATCGCGGAATTACGCACGCTGGTTTGACCGCGCTTCAGCGCTATTTAATTCACGAATACTTTATCTCTGAGAGCCGTCCATTAAAGGGAAAGAAAATGACTCAACAACAAAAGATACGTCTTGGCGCTATTATTCAGGGCGCATCGGGAAATATGTCCGCATGGCGACATCCGGATGCCATTGCCGACGCCAGTATTAATATTCAGTTCTGCCAGCAATTAGCGCAAAGAGCCGAACAGGCTAAATTTGATTTCTTATTTGTGGCCGACGGGTTGTTCATTACTGAGAAATCAATCCCGCATTTTCTTAACCGTTTTGAACCGATTACGTTGCTTTCCGCACTGTCGCTGGTGACACAAAAAATCGGGCTGGTCGCGACGCTTTCCACCTCGTACAGCGAGCCGTTCACCGTCGCGCGCCAGTTCGCCAGCCTCGATCATCTCAGCGGTGGCCGCGCAGGCTGGAACGTCGTGACTTCTCCGCTGGAAGGTTCTGCCAAAAACTTCTCACGCGACAAACACCCGGAACACGACGAGCGTTACCGCATTGCCAGCGAATACGTCAGCGTGGTCAAAGGCTTATGGGATTCCTGGGAAAAAGACGCGTTTGTACGCAACAAAGCTACCGGCCAGTTCTTTGCGCCGGACAAACTGCATACGCTTAATCACCACGGCAAATATTTCTCGGTACAAGGTCCGCTGAACGTTGGCCGTTCTCCGCAAGGGCGTCCGGTCGTGTTCCAGGCCGGTGCATCCGAACAGGGAAAAGCCTTTGCAGCAGAAGCCGCCGACGCGATTTATACCCGTCAGGAAACGCCGGAGCTGGCACGCGAATTCCGTGAAGACGTCCGCCGTCAGCTGGTCGAAAATGGGCGTAATGCCGACGACATCCGCGTCTTCCAGGGTATCAGCGTGATTATCGGTGACACCGTCACAGATGCCGAACGTAAATACCAGGAAACTGCGCAGCTGGTGACGCTGGAAAGTGCGCTCGATTATCTGGGGCGTTACTTTGAGCATCACGATTTCGCGCAATATGACCCGGATGCGCCGTTCCCGGACATCGGCGATTTAGGTCAGAACAGCTTCCGCAGCACTACCGATGAAATCAAACGGAATGCTAAAGAGCGCGGGCTGACATTACGGCAAGCCGCGCTGGAAGCCGCCACGCCGCGCCCGACATTTTTCGGCACCGCCGAACACGTCGCCGACGGGCTGGAGCACTGGTTTACGTCAGGTGCAACGGACGGTTTTATCGTTCGGGGTGGCACACCGACCGCGTTTGATGACTTTATTGACTCCGTCATTCCAATTTTGCAGGCACGCGGGTTGTATCGTACCGAGTACGAAGAAGGGACGCTTCGCGGGAATCTGGGATTACGGGAGCCGGAGAATCAGTTCGTAGAGGTTGTGTATTCCGATGCACTGACGGTTTAAATTTTTGCTGAGACCGCAGCAAAAGGCGGTTTTTCACTTGCAGTGAGGGCCGGTGTTGACCGAGAAAGTTTCGGTTTCTCACTTACAGTGATCGCTCAGCGGCTGGCGCCGAAACCGCCCAAGAGAGGGAAGTGCTTTCCCTCTCTTGGATCTCTCCCCGCTTTTTCAACAAGCGCTATCGCTCGCTGGCTATGTTTCAGGTGCCACAGCTATTGCCGCGAAAACTTGCCGCTGCGCGGTTCCCTTTCTCGGTTTCGAGCCACAGGTCTCGAAACACTTCGTTCGGCAAGCTTTCTGAAAGCGGCTGGAGGCTTTCTGAATGTGCAAACATTTGCAAACGGTTCGTTTGCTCCTCCCCCTGCGAAGGGGGAGGTTGGGAGGGGGTTTAGCAGGTCACTGAGTCGCTAAAACCAACACCCCATCCCGGCCTTCCCCTCGTGAGAGGGGAAGGAGAAAACCAACAATCAGCCTGCATCTAACTTCCGAATTATATAGCCTCTGGCCGCTTTCAAAACGACGGCGAGTGAGGAGTGAGAAACAGCGAGAGTGTTTTTTCGAGCAGGTTCGAACCCGAGGCGAGAGAACCGCGCAGCGGCGGCGTTTGCGGCACTAGCAGGAGTTGCTGAAACATAGCCATCGAGCGGAGCGCGCAGTAAAAAAGACGCGGAGATTCCAAAGAGGGCTCGTCATAGCCCTCTTTGGTCGGTTTCGGCTCAGTGAGTTACGTAATCACAGTTATTGAGAAACCGAAACTTTCTCGATCCCGCCCTCACTGCAGGTGAAAAACCGATTTTAAAGCGGCCCGGGCAAACCAAGATTTGCCCGAAAATCCCCCCCGTTATAATCGGTATCCACCAACCCGCGTTTCCGTAACTCCGGTAATAACCCGTTTAAAAGCAAATCCTCCTGATCCGCCTGCCCCAATCCATGTAATGAAATCACATCCAGCACACCCGCGCGGTAGCGCTCTTCTATGGCGTCCGCCAGCGATTCCGGCGTTCCGGCGACAAACCAGTGACCGGTTTCCTGTGCCTGGATGATCAGTTCGCGCAGCGTCAGCCCCTGTAAGGCGAATCGTTTGAAGATTTCCGCACGCCCGCGACGGCGGTTGACCTGTTCGACGTCCGGCAGTAACCGCAGCGGGATCGGCTGATCCAGCGGGGAATCGCGCAGGTCTATTTCACCGCCCAGCATGTCCGCGACCTTGAGCCGCCCCTGCTGATAATCAATCCGCTCGTGCTTTTCGAACAGACGGCGCGCCACGTCTGACGGGCTTTCGCCGATGATCGAATGGAACGAGTTCATGATCAGTGGCCGGTTTTCGCGGCGACCAGACGCATCGGCGTGATGATGCACGCGCTCAACAAAGGCTTTGGCATCTTCCAGCGTCGGCTGCGAGGTGTAGATCACTTCGGCGTATTTCGCACCGAGTTTCAGCCCTTCTTCGGATTGCCCGGCCTGAAATTGTACCGGCCTGCGCTGTGGCGGCGGCGGTACGTTCAGCGGGCCCTGTACGCGGAAAAAATCCCCGTGATGATTAATCGGGTGCAGCTTACGCGGGTCAATTTTCACTGAACCGTTTTTACTGCGCGTCACCGCGTCCGGCTGATTGGCGTCAAATAAGGCATTGATGACCTGAATAAATTCCGTCGCGCGGGCGTAACGCACTTCCGGTGCGGGAAGCTGAATGTCACCGAAGTTTTCCTCACCCACCGAGGACGTCACGGCGTTCCAGCCCGCGCGGCCACCGCTGACGTGATCGAGCGTGCCAATCAGTCGTGCCAGGTTGTACGGATGCTGATAGGTGGTTGAAACGGTGGCGATCAGCCCGATTTGTGACGTCACCTGGCTGAGCGCGGCGAGTGTGACAATCGGGTCCTGACTGCCCGTTGAACCGGAAAGCCCGTCGGGATCCGCCTGCAATAAATCGGCGGTGAAAAGCGCAGTGAATTTCTCTTTCTCCGCTTTTTTGGCCAGCGCAACAGCGCGGGAAATACCGGTATCCGGGCGCGGATCATCAGAGGCGTAGATCGCACTCCCTGCCCCGGCCAGGGTTTTTAAACGTCTGCGGGATGAACTGGTCAAACTGATCTCCTTTCACGGGAAAAATAAACCTGCGTTAAAAATAGAGAACAGAGGTGATTAAGCCACGAAGAAAAAAGCATTTTATAACCCTGAATATAGATAAGCCGGGTTTTCCTGATTATTTCCTGATTGACCAAAAATAATAATTTTCCGCTAAGTCATTTATTTTCGCTGATAAGCAAATATTGTGATTTTACAACTTAGTAACCCGCCCTTAATAATTCCTTCCAGCCGCCGGTTAATAGCGCGGCATCCTTATTATTTATGCGCTTATTCAAATAATTCATGATTAATGACCTGACGGGAAATGTATGAAATCTTTTGCTGGTGTGCGTTCTCTTTCTGCTTTAACACTTCTGGTGCTTTCTTCCGGGCAGTCGCTGTATGCCGCTGAACAACCTCAGCAAGGCGGAAGCCTGACGTGGGGCGTCGAAACCGAGCCCAATACGCTGAATCCGCAGTTAAACGGGCAATCCAAAGCCGAGCTTATCCTGCGTGTTGCCTATGAATCACTGCTGGCGCGCACGCCGGACGGCGCGTATATCCCGTGGCTGGCGACCGGTTATCACGTTTCCGATGACGGCAAAACTTACACCTTCACCCTGCGCGATGACGTGAAGTTTTCCAACGGGGAAAAACTGACGTCCTCCGCCGTGGCAGAGAATTTCCGTCATGCACAGGATCCGGCGTATTGCGCAGGTTCGAGTATTTGTGCGCTGGCCGGGCGAATCGATACCATCGCCACACCGGACGAGCACACGGTTACCCTCACGCTGAAGCGGGTTTACAGCCCGTTCCTCTCGTTTGCCTCCGGCCTGAAACTGATCTCACCGTCGTCGTGGACATCGCCGCAGCTGAAAGCCGGTGGCACGGATATCGCAGGCACCGGCCCGTTCATTCTCAGGCGCTATGAGAAAGGCCAGCAGATTGAATATGTGCGCAACCCGGATTATCACTGGGCGTCAGCGAATGCCAAACATCAGGGCCCGGCGTATCTCGAAAGCGTAACGTACCGTTTCCTGCCGGAATCTTCCGTGCGCACCGGCGCGCTGCTTTCCGGTCAGGTGGATGTCATTGAAGGCGTGTCCGGCAACGATGCGGGCGAATTCAAGGACAACGCGGATTTCAGCTATCAGCACGCGCTGAACACCGGCACGCCGTATTCGCTGTTCCTGAATGTGAAATATGGCCCGACGCAGGAAGTGAAAGTGCGGCAAGCGATTTTACAGGGGCTGGATATTTCTCCGATTCTGCAATCGATTTATCGCGGCGAACGCACGCGCGTCTGGGGCATTACGTCGCCGGTTGACCCGCTGTATGACGCCAGTCTGACCGGCAAATATGGCAATAATCCAACCCTGGCGAACCAGCTTCTGGACGAAGCCGGCTGGAAAACCAAAGGCGCTGACGGCATCCGCACCAAAGACGGCAAGCCGCTGAGCATCGAAATTATTCAGGCACAGGCCACCGTGCGCGACCAGCGTGATGTCCTGTTGCAGGCCTTGCAGGCGCAGGCACGGCAGCGTCTGGGCGTGGATCTGAAAATCCGTTACGTCGATTCCGGAACCTATACCGAAGTCAGAAAAACCGGTCAGTTTGGCTCAATTGCCAACTCCAACACCGACACTGACGGCATCGATATCGAGAACCATTACCTGCCGATCAATGCCGGGGGTTCGATCAACTACAGCCGCACCGATGCACCGGAAATCATTCCGCTGCTGAAAGGCGCGTCGCAAACGCTGGATAACGCAGAACGCAAAACCTACTACGGGCAGTTGCAAAACTTTGCCGTGTTGCAGCAGGCGCTGGCGATCCCGCTTTATGAGCCAGAAGACCAGATTGCGGCGGCCTCTTACGTTCACGGCGTGGGTTTCAGACCGTTCAAACAGATGCCGGAAAACGCCTACGACGTCTGGCTGAGCAAGCATTAATCAGAAGTAAGGAGTTTTATTATGTCGGCTGAAAGTACCTTTATTCCCCCGCAGCGGCCTAACTCAGCGCCGTCATGGCGCGGTCGCGTTGTCCGGCGGTTGCTGAGCGGCGTGCTGGTGCTGTGGGCCGCGGTCACGCTGTCTTTTATCAGCGTGTATCTCGCGCCGGGCGATATCGTCAGCTTGCTGATGGGCGAACAGGTACAAACACCGGCGATTGAAGCGGCGATCCGCGCCGAATGGGGGTTGGATCAGCCCCTGTACATGCAATATCTGCACTATCTCTGGCGCGTTTTGCACGGTGATTTTGGCCGTTCTTATATGCTCAATACCGACGTCAGTTCGCTGGTGCTATCGCAGCTGTGGCCGACGCTTAAACTCACCGGTCTGGCGCTGGTCGTCAGCCTGGTGTTTGCCGTGGTGATGGCCGTCGCGACCGCACACCGTCGCTGGGGGCGACGCATTGCGGGGGGCATCGAGCTGGTTCTGGCCTCTACGCCCTCTTTCTGGCTCGGCATCGTGCTGCTGTTTATCTTCAGCTTTACGCTGCGCTGGTTCCCGGTGGCGGGCGACCGCAGTTTTTCCTCGCTGGTATTACCGGCGTTATCCCTCGGATTAGCGCAGGGCGCAGTGGTTTCTCAGGTATTGCGGCGCGGGCTGGAAGATGCGCTCGACGAACCCTTTGTGCTGACGTTGCGGGCATGGGGGCTGGGCAACCGCATTATCCGTTTACGCCACGGGCTGCGCCACGCTGCCCTGCCCGCCGTCACACTGACCGGCTGGCTGATTGGCGGTTTGCTTAGCGGCGCGGTGATCACCGAACAGGTGTTTGGCCGCCCGGGTTTGGGCAAAATCACCGTCGACGCGGTTCTGGGTAAAGACTTGCCGGTGGTGCTGGCCGTGGCGATTTTCTCCGCGCTGGTGTACGTCGTGCTGAGTACGCTGGTGGATATTTTGTATCTGTTTATCGATCCGCGCCTGCGGGATAACGGCCAGAATGACGGAGAAAACGCATGAGCCAGTTACTGATTTCAGGCCGCATGAAGCGCCGGTTTTCAACCGGTTACCTTCTCGCAGCCGTATACTTGCTGCTGGTCGCGTTGGCGGTGATTTTCCCCGCGTGGCTAACGCATTTCGACCCGCTGAACGCCGATCCGGTTAACGCGCAACTTCCGCCTTCGTCTGAACACTGGCTCGGCACCGATCAGCTCGGGCGCGACGTGCTGGCGCGCATCATTTACGGCAGCCGGTATTCCCTGCTGATCAGCCTCGCCGCGATGGCCGTGGCGGTCAGCATCGGCAGCCTGCTCGGTTTACTGGCCGGATTATTCAAAGGCCCGCTTGATGAGCTGATCAGCCGCGCCGTGGATGTGGTTTCCGCGTTCCCGGATTTACTGCTCGCACTGATGCTGATTGCGTTCACCGGCCCCGGCACCACCAATCTGATCTTCGCGCTCGGCGTTGCTTCCGTGCCGCGTTTCACCCGCGTGGTGCGGGCGCAAACCTTTGTGGTGATGTCCTCGGGTTACGTGGAGCAGGCACGCACGCTGGGCCTCAAACGCCACGTTCTGGTCTGGCGGCATGTGCTTCCGCACGCTATCGCACACGTTCCGGCGCTGGCAACGCTCGGGCTGGGCACCGCGATTATCGGCACGGCAGGTTTAAGTTTTCTCGGCATGGGGCCGCAACCGCCGACCGCAGAATGGGGGCTGATGCTGGCCGAAGGTCGTAATTATCTGCGTAATGCGTGGTGGATTGGCGTCTGGCCGGGCGTGGCGATCACCCTGACCGTGATTTCTGTGAACACGCTTGGCCGCTACTGGCAGGCCACTTTTGAAGGGAAACAGCCATGAGCGACGAACTGTTTATTGATATCCGCAATCTTTCGATCTCCTTTCCCTCAGCCGACGGTGAAAAACCGACGGTCAGCGGTCTGAACTTACAGCTTAAACGCGGGGAATCCATCGCATTCGTCGGGGAGTCCGGTTCAGGGAAAACCGTCACCGCCCGCAGCCTGCTGGGGTTACAGGATGCCAAAGCGAATATCACCGCAGACCGTTTTGTGATCGACGGGCAGGATATGCTCGGCGCCAGCCAGCGCCGCTGGCGAAAAATTCGTGGCAGCAAAATTGGCTATGTCTTGCAGGATGCGCTGGTGTCGCTCGACCCGCTGCGCCGCATCAGTCAGCAACTGCGCGATGCGTTACAGGCGAACCGCGCCGGTAAACCGCACGAGCTGCATCCGCAAAGCATTTCGCTGCTCAAATCGGTGGGTATTCCGGACGCTGAAAACCGGCTGACGGCGTATCCGCATCAGCTTTCCGGCGGGCTTCGTCAGCGTGTGCTAATTGCCACCGCGCTGGCCGGGAAACCCGGTTTGCTGATTGCCGATGAACCGACCACGGCGCTGGATATGACGGTGCAGAAGCAGATTCTGGATCTGCTGCAACTGCGTCGCGACCGGGGTGAAAGCCTGCTGCTGATCAGCCACGACCTTTCTGTCGTCGGGCAACTCGCCGACCGGATCCTGGTCATGCATCAGGGCAAAGTGGTGGAAGAAGGCACGGGCGAAAAACTGCTGAGCACACCGGATCACCCGTATACCCGCCAGCTGCTCGCCGCCATTCCCGGCCCTGCCACGCGCGGGCTGAAACTCTCCGGGCAGAGCGGCAGACCGCTACCCGCCAAAAATATCGTCAGCGGCGAACCGGTGCTGGACGTGCGCAATCTGAGCAAACATTACGCGAACAAAGCCGTGGTTAACCACGTCAGCCTGACGCTGGCGGCGGGTGAAACGTTGGGGATTGTGGGTGAATCCGGTTCGGGGAAAACCACGCTGGCCAGAATGGTGCTCGGTCTGACTGAACCCAGTTCCGGCACGATTACTATTCAGGGGCAGCGCTGGAGTCAGATCCCCGAATCCATCCGCAGGCTGCAACGCCGCGGGATTCAGCTGATCGCACAAGATCCGCTCAGCTCTTTTGATCCGCGTTATAACGTGGAAAAAATCATCGGAGAAAGCCTCGATAGTGTGGGCATTTTTGGCGATGAACGACGTCGCCGCATCCTTCAGTTGCTCGATGAAGTGCAGCTCGGCGAAGGATTTTTGCGGCGTTATCCGCGCGAACTTTCCGGCGGTCAGCGCCAGCGTGTTGCGATCGCCCGCGCTTTTGCCCCGAATCCTGCATTACTCGTGGCCGACGAACCGGTGAGCGCGCTGGACGTTTCCGTGCAGGCGCAGGTGCTGGATTTACTGGCCGAGATGCAGGCAGAACACCGCACCGCGCTGCTGTTTATTTCGCACGATCTCGGCGTGGTCCATCACCTGGCAGACAGGGTGATGGTGATGAAAGACGGCAGCGTGGTCGAGCACGGACAGGTCGATGACGTCTTCCACCGCCCTGCTCATCCGTGGACCCAAAAGCTGATTAATGCCCTGCCGGTGGTGAGTTCAAACCGGCAAACGGCGGCAGCGTTTTAAACACAGTTCAGACAAGCCGCTTGCCGTCTTTATCCACCACACGTTCGCCGTCTTCTTTGGTGAACGCGCCTTTCTGCGCATCCGGAAGAATATCCAGAACCTTCTCTGACGGGCGGCACAGCGCGGCCCCGAGCGGCGTCACCACTACCGGGCGGTTCATCAGGATTGGATACAAAAGTATCGCGTCAATAAGCTGCGCATCGGTGAAGTCCGGATTATCCAGCCCGAGTTCGCCGTAAGGCGCGGTGTTAACGCGCAGCAGTTCTCTGACAGAAATGCCCATCGCGGCAATCAGTTTCACCAGTTCTTCACGCGAAGGCGGCGTTTCCAGATACAGAATGATCTCAGGCTCAGCGCCGCTGTTGCGGATCAGTTCCAGCGTATTACGCGATGTGCCGCAAGCCGGATTATGGTAGATCGTTATATTGCTCATTTTTCAGGACTCATTGGAGGATTAATACTGTTTCCGCGTGAAATCACATTCACTAAAACATATTTTTTTGGCATCAGCACGCAGAAGAAACCGCGTGACTGAATTGACTTCGGACTTCTTAATGCTCGCATTTCCACGCTGTATCGATCATAGCGACTGCCCAGGCGGGCACATGTGGAGATAAACAGTAATGCACCCATTTACTTTCACGGCGATCAATGACCCGTTCCGCCTCGCTCAACAGTGCCATGTGCCTGGATATTTTGGGCTGTGATTCGCCAGTTACGGTACAGAGTTCGCAAATACACATCTCTCTTGAATGGGGTAAAAGCAGCACCCACCCAGAAATCCCATTACGGCAGTTCGTACTCACAACCTGATCAACATGCACAGGCGGCTAAAACCCTCAATAGTAAAGCTGTCGGTCGCTTACTGGCTGCAGGCGGTGTCTACAATGGAAACTTAGAAGGCTACGCCAAAACAGCTCAGCAACTCGGTGGAGATGCCCCGGCGGGTTACGATCAAGTTCTGAACGAAACAACAGCAGGATCGGCTATTGCTGTCGTTTCTGTAGCAGCCGGGCTAGGACTCGGCCGGTTAGGTGCAGCAAGTGAAATTGGTCAGTTGGAGAGGTTTGTTCCACCGCCAAAAATTAACGGTTTCACAATTGAACAATTATCCGATGGTGCAAAAATATTGGATAAAGGCGATTTGACTCAAGCAGGTCGTGCGCTTCAGAAGCACGGAGGACGTGTAGGTAGCGTATTCCCATCAGTTAAAGGCAATACGTTAGCAATCAACGAGCAAGGGCAAAGCATTGTAGATAACATTTTAAACGATACTGGTAAAACAGTCCTTCAGAGCAATACTGGCCGATTTGGTCAAGTCACTGATATTATTGCGACAGATGGTCGAGGTTTGCGCTATGACCTCGAAGGGAAACTAATTGGATTCTTGGAGCCACCGAAATGAGCAAGTTAACCGCACAACTGGCCAGCGTGCCAGACAGAGAAAACGTTGTTTATGAAATCTATTCTGATTCAGATCAAGTGGCTGAAGTATCTAATGAGCCTGATACCGGTATCCGAATTGAAATTTTCCCATGCACCAATTCGAACGGGATTTGGAGTTTTGATTTCAATGAGTTTTATACACTCATTGAACAAGCAAGAATGAATATCACCATTTAACCGCCAACATCCACCGGGCGACTTTGTATCTGACTCTCTACAGGTCTGAAAGGAAAGCCATCAGGAACTCTCTGCCCGTGTGAATCAGGCGAAAATCTGAGATTTCACAGATGGCTTTATGGCCTGTTACGCCCGCGATGCCTGACGGCGTTTAATCGATTTGCCCGCAACATAGGCCAGCGATGCGCACAGCAGGTAATACATCAGGCCGACAAACAGGAAGATTTCCGCCGGGTAGATTTGCACCCGGTTATTCACCTGCCCCGCGACGGTGGTCAGCTCCGGCACATTGACGATAAACGCCAGCGAGGTGTCCTTCACCAGCGAAATCAGCAACCCGAGATACGACGGCAACAGGTTCGGCCACGCCTGCGGCAGCAGGACATTGAGCAAAACCTGGCTGTAACTCATGCCGGACGCAATCCCCGCTTCGGTTTGCCCGCGCGGCAGTGAATCCAGCCCGGCCAGCGTGGAGTGCATCACCGCCGCCGAGGTAAACCAGGCAAGTGCGATAATCACCGTCAGCGGGCCGGGGATCGAGCCGCCAAACACCACCGGCAGCAGGAAATACAGCCAGAAAATCACAAAAATAAGCGGGATGCCGCGAATAAACGACGCCCACAGAAACAGCAATTTTCGCGTCCAGCCACCGAAACGCCAGGCTAAAGCTGCCATTGCGACGCCCAGCACTAACGCGAGCACGCCAGCTGAAACAGCCATGATCAGCGTAAGTAAAACGCCCCCCGGTTCGCCGTCGGCCAGTCTTCCCCACAACATGTAGGTGAAGTTATCGTGCAGAATCGACCAGTCAAATTCCATCATTCACCTCCGCCTTCTGCGCAGCCTGCGGCCTTTGTTGCGGGCGTTTCGGGCCAAATACCGTCATCAACCCACCAAGGATCATCCCCAGCGCCAGATACAGCAACGTGCCGACCGCAAAACCTTCAAAGGCGTGCGCGTTGTAACTTTCAATCTGACTGACCTGATACGTCAGCTCGGAAAATCCGATGCCGGTCGCCAGCGAGGAAAGCTTCATCAGGTTGAGATATTGCCCGGTAATCGGCTGCCACGCGTTGGTCAGCGCCTGCGGTAACAGGATCGAAAGCAGCAGCGTTTTACGGCTGAAACCCTGTGAAATCGCGGCTTCGGTCTGACCTTTCGGCACGGAATTCAGCCCCGCCTGCACTTCTTCCACCAGAAACGCGGCGGTGAATAATCCCAGCCCCCACGCGGCACACAAAAATTCCGGCGTGAGCCACGCGATATTGCCGGGGAAAACCGCCCACGCGTGGGTATCGCCGATGTAAAAACGCCAGCTTTGCGGCAGCGCGCCGTACGCGGCGAAATACCAGAAAAGCAGCTGAACCAGCAGCGGCGTGTTGCGGAAAACCGACACAAACGCCGCTACCGCGCCACGCGCCAGACGCGAATGACTCAGGCGCAGCGCAATCAGCAACACCACCAGAAGCGTCGCCAGCACACTGCCCGCAATACTGACGTAAAGCGTGGTGAGAAAGCCGGAAATAATCCACTGCAAAGGCTGGCCGGTGAGCACGCCAGCCCAGTCGGGATGCCAGATCATTGCCCCGCTCCTGTTTCAGGATGCAGCGGAAACAGGACTTTTTGCAGAAAACGCTGCGCACGCGGATGCTGCGGCCGCAGGAAGAAATCCTCCGGTTCCGCCTGTTCCAGGATCTCGCCGCCGTCCATGAAAATCACCCGGTCGGCAATTTCACGGGCAAAACTCATTTCGTGCGTCACCACAATCATCGTGATGCCGCTTTTCGCCAGTTCCTGCATCACCAGCAGGACTTCGCCGATCATCTCCGGATCCAGCGCCGACGTCGGCTCATCGAACAAAATGATGTCCGGATCCGTCACCAGCGCCCGGGCAATCGCCACGCGCTGCTGCTGTCCGCCGGAAAGTTGCTCGGGATAATGCTGCGCTTTGTCCTGCAAACCGACGCGGGTCAGGAGTGTCAGCGCCTTCTCTCGTGCATCACTTTTCTTCCAGCCGTGCACTTTAATCAGCGCGAGGCTGACGTTGTCCTGTGCGGTCAGATGGGCGTACAGGTTGAACTGCTGAAACACAAAGCCGATGTGCGTACGTAATTCGCGTAACGCCGGTCCGTTCAGGCCGCGCGTCGGTTTGTTGTGGATGAGAATTTCGCCATCAGTGACGGTTTCCAGCTGATTAATCAGGCGGATGAGCGTGGACTTCCCTGAGCCGGACGGCCCGCAGACCGCCACCACATCACCGCTGGCGACGCTCAGACTGACATTCCGGATCACAAGGTGATGACCGAAAGATTTACTGACCTGACGAAATTCGACCGCCGTGGTTTTCGCGGCGTTTGAATGTGAAAAAACCGCAGACGTCGCTGCGGTTGATAAGGTGTCTTGCTGCATGTGCATTACCTTGCATAAAGCGGATTATTTGGCTTCAATCTTAAACAGACGTGGCTGCGGAGATTTTGTCTGCGGGCCAAACCAGACGTTATAAATGCTTACCGCCTGACCGTTTTTCTCCAGATTTAGCAACTCGTCATTTACCACTTTCAGCAGGCTGGTTTCGCCTTTTTTCACGCCAACGCCAATCTCTTCTTTGCTCAGTAATTCAGGCAAGACTTTGTATTTTGCCTTGTCCGGCGCGCCATCCAGCAAACCGGCCAGAATGGTGCTGTCCTGTGTTATCGCCTGCACGTTGCCGTTACGCAGCGCAGAAAGCGCCAGAGGAATATCGTCGTAAGACAACACGCGCGATTGCGGGAAGCGGTTATGCAATTCCTGCTCGCCGGTGGTGCCTTTCACCGCGCCGATACGCGCCGTAGCATAGGCATCGAGTTTATCCGGTGAATTGGCCGGCACCAGGAACTGCTGGCCGGTCACGAAATAAGGAATGGAGAAATCGACCACTTTCGCGCGTTCCGGCGTGATGGTGATATCCGCCACAATCAGATCGGCTTTGCCGGACTGCAATAAAGGAATACGGTTCGCCGGATTCGTCGGCACCAGTTGTAGTTTCACACCCAGCGTTTTCGCCAGCGCTTTCGCAAAATCAACGTCATAACCGACGATATCGTGCGTTTTGGCATCCACAGAACCGAACGGTGGATTGGAATCAAACGTGGCCACTTTCACCACGCCGGCTTTCTTTATATCAGCCAACTGATCCGCATGGGCTGCAAAAGTTGAGACTGCGCTGAGCGCCAGAAACAGACCGGCGGAAACAACGCTTTTATTGAATTTATTTTTGATTACTGAAGAAGCAGCCATAGTTTTTCCTTATAAGTCGTCTTAAGAGGGCTCGCGCCCTAAATTTATAATCTGGCAGGTAAATAACGTTTTTGTTTTGTAGGTCAGAGAATTGCATATAGGAACGGGCGACTGCCACTAACAAAAAAGGATATAGATGGATGATTAATGCATAAGGGTTGGATCTGCCCACTGGGGCGCATATCTGTTCAAAGTATGGGCTCGCCGCCCAAACTGGCTTCAGGTCAAAATCAAGACCTTGGGTTGCCACACAAACTGGCCTCAAGGAGCGCCTGTCGCCGCGCCCGTTGAGGATCCCGGGCTCTTTAACTGCGTGCTACCGCTTGATGGCTATGTTTCAGGTACCGCTGCTATTGCCGCGAAAACTTGCCGCTACGCGGTTCCCTTACTCGGTTTCGAGCCATAGGTCTCGAAACGCTTCGCTCGGCAAGCTTTCTGAAAGCGGCCGGAGGCTTATCTAAATTCAAAGGCATTTTGAATAACAATTAGTGGTGAGGTTACGAATTAGAAAGTTATTGGCCGCTTTCAAAAATCACGCCAAAGCGAGAGGTGGAAAACCGCGTATCTGTTCGCGCGGTTTGTAACCCGAGTGCAGGGAACCGCGCAGCGGCGGGATTTTGCGGCAATAACCGGAGTCTCTGAAACATAGCCAGCGAGCGACAGCGCGCAGTTAGAAAAGCGCAGAGTCCAGAGACCCGCGCGTTACCGGGTCTTTGGTCGGTGTGGGCCGACGCCCACGACCTTGATTTTGATTTTGATTTTGACCGAAGAGCCAGTTTGAGCAGCGAGCTCAAGGTCTTCAGGCCCGTTTGGGTGGCCAAAACCCATAAAAAAAAGCGTCCTGTTAGCGCTCAGCCACCTGAACGCTAACGGACGCCTTCATCCGTAATCTCTCTGTACTGACGTATTTCACTCATGTCATAAAAGCTAATGCAGCTTGTATGCCAACTTCACAGCTATAACAAATTCAAAACCTTAGCCACAAAAGACTTTCATACTGGCGATTTTTTGCACCAAAAATGTCCGTTATGCCCTGCCGGAAGGCAAAAATTCCCCCCCAGCCCGTAACCAAAATAAGATCACAATTCCATGGAAGGGATTTTCATTGAAATCGTCATTTTTATTCTGCCTCGCACTTCCCTGTGCAGCATGTTGAAGGGTTATTTCATTCGCGTTAAGCGGCGGACCAGATCCATTTCAGCGCGACGGAACGGAATACCGTATTCGTCCAGCACGTCGTGGAACCATAAATGGGCGTAATCGTGATTGCCCTTGCGCACAACCGGCCACGGCAGTGTGGTCTGGGTTTTTCCGCGCACCAGCCCCCACTGATAACACCCGGCGTTGAAGGCGCTGAACAGCGGCAACTGCTCTTCGAAAACGCTGCCGACGTGGCGCGCCAGCCATTCGGTACACAGCATCGGGCGGTTGAATTTCTGCCAGAAACGCAGCGCGTGTAAGAGTTTTGGCGTGGCGACGTAAGCGTGAAAACTGATGACATCAGACAGTTTTGCCGCCGCGACATCAATCGGGTGCGTGAAAAACTCACTTTCCGGCTGTTCCGGATCCTGCGAGAAATGCCACGCACCGACGGTCAGCGGTTGCTGCGGATTTTCCTCACGCGCCCAGACAAACGCCTTTTGCATCAGTTCCAGCGCGAAAACTTCCAGTTTTTCGTCATACAGCACTTCTTCCAGACCGGTCGCAAACGTGCCGCGATTCCCCGGCTCGTTGTACAAATCCCAGATAGCGATGCGGGCGTCAGTGCGAAAATGGCGGATGATGTCGCGCACATAATCCTCAACCTGCGGCCATATTTCGCGGTTACACACCACATCGCGCCCCGGACTCGCCGCCGCCTGGCTGTTATGTTTTCCTGGCTCCGGCGCTTTTTGCGGCCCGAGATACGGCTCGTCGCCGGAAAAACCGCAATCGTCCATCAGCGTCAGCATCACTTTTATCTGGTGGCGCGCCGCGATATCCAGGAACTGGTCGATACGCGCCAGCAAACCTTCACGATCATCCTGCCAGACGATAAACGGCAAATTGGTGCGCAACTGGTTGTAACCCGCATCGTGCGCCCAGCCCAGCTCCTGATCGATAGTCGCCGCATCGAAGGTCTCTCGCTGCCAGAGATCTGTCCAGTTCACCGCCGTGCGCGGTAAGTAATTGAATCCGCACATCCACCCCTGCTTTTTGATCCACTGCGCCGCCTGCTGTTCATTCCATTGCTCTTTCATCGTTTATCCTCGCGTTATTGACCATTAACTAATATTATTAGCTAATTTTTATTACCTGACTGACATTGCAGCAAATTCGTCATGCGGGTTCTGCTGTTGAGATCACACTCTTTTTAGCCAGACTGCGGGGTGGCCGGGCAAAAAAGACCGCTGTGATATAGTGAAAAAGGAGTGATACATGGCAGACGGGAAAAGGGAAATGGAGAAAAAAAACAAAGTCACGATGAGTGATATTGCGCGGGAAGCCGGGGTTTCGCAGGCGACCGTTTCACTGATTTTAAACAATTCACGTTCTGTCAAACTCAGCGAAGAAACGCGTCAGCGGGTATTCAATACCGCGCTTTCGTTGGGTTACAAAAAAATACCTGCACCGCATAATGACAACGGACAGGAAGAAATTGCGCTGCTGGTCAACGCCATGCCGAGCTATGACCCGTTCGTTGATGCGCTGAGTGAAGCGCGTGAAGCCGCCTGGCGGCAAAATACCCTGCTCACCGTCTATGATTACGGCGATGATGCCGAACTCGCGGTGCGGATTATTTCTCAACTGAATCAGCGCCGTTGTTCCGGGATTATCATTGCCTCTCCGGTGACGCAGGCGATTGATTTTGCCCCTTTTGCTCACCAGACGCCGTTACCTGTCGTCCTGCTGAACGTCTACGATCGTGCTTATCCGCTGCTGCCCACATTTTTGCCGGACGACCGCGCAAACGCTTTGCAAATTACCCGACATCTTATCGATCAGGGCGCCACGCGCATTGCGCATATCATGGGGGATCACTGGATGGAAGCGTGCGAAATGCGACTCGAAGGTTACCGGGAGGCCCTGATACAAGCGGGCATGAAACCCGACGATCGGCTGGTGCAGGCCACCAACTGGTCACTCAATGAAACCTATCGCGCGACGCTGCAGCTAATGGATCAGCCCGAACCGCCGGATGCGATTTTCTGCTCCAGCGACTGGATGACCATCGGTTGTTATCAGGCGCTGACCGAACTGCATCTGCGAATTCCGCAGGACATTCTGGTCGCCGGATACGACGATCAGCGCATCACCGATCAGATGACGCCCAAACTCACCAGCGTCCAGTTGCCGTATAACGAATTAGGCCGGATGGCGGTGGAATATTTGTGCTCTGGCGAAGATGCCGCCACGCGGGTCATTATGGCGGGGAAACTGAAGGTTCGGGCGAGTACGGTCAGGTAATACAACCTGACCGCCCTGAGTACAAACTACCCCAAATCTCCCCCGTTACTGGCTATCACTTTCTTGTACCAGTAAAACGATTTCTTACGGGTTCTTTCCAGCGTGCCGTTGCCGCTGTCGTCGCGGTCGACGAAGACGAAGCCGTAGCGTTTGCTCATTTCGCCGGTGGAGGCGGAAACCAGATCGATGCAACCCCACGAGGTGTAGCCAATCACCGGAATGCCGTCGGCGATGGCTTCGCCCATCGCACTGATATGTTCACGCAAATAGCTGATGCGGTAATCATCGACGATTTCGCCTTGCGCGTTGAATTCATCTTTTGCGCCGAGGCCGTTTTCCACCAGGAATAACGGTTTCTGGTAGCGGTCGTACATCATGTTCATGGTGATGCGCAGCCCGAGCGGGTCAATGCCCCAGCCCCATTCACTGGCTTCGATGTACGGGTTTTTCAGTGATTTTACAATGTTCGCCGCGCTGCTGTTGTTGTCGTTCATGTCAGCGGACGCACAGCGCGAGGCGTAATAACTGAAGGAGACGAAATCGACGGTATTTTTGAGGATGTCGTCATCGCCGGGCTGTTTGTCGATGACAATACCTTTTTCAGCGAATACGCGGCGGGTGTAGGACGGATAAGCGCCGCGCGCCTGAACGTCGATAAAGAACAGGTTTTCGCGGTCCTTTTGCAGCGCCGCCCAGACATCTTCCGGCTTGCAGGTGCGCGGATAGAAATTGCCGCCCGCCAGCATGCAGCCGACCTGATTTTCCGGGTTCACTTCATGGGCTATTTTCGTGGCCAGTGCGCTGGCAATCAGCTCATGATGCGCGGCCTGATATTTCACCTGCTCCTGATTTTCGCCCTCTTCGAACACTAAACCCGCGCCGGAGAACGGGCTGTGCAGCAGGATATTGATTTCATTAAAGGTCAGCCAGTATTTCACCAGCCCGTCGAACGCCTCAAAACAGGTGCGCGCATAACGGGCGAAAAACTCGACCATTTTGCGGTTACGCCACGAACCGTATTCAATCACCAGATGCATCGGCACATCGAAGTGGCAAAGCGTCACCAGGGGTTCGATGCCGTATTTTTTGCATTCGGCAAACACGTCGCGGTAGAACGCGATGCCTTCCGCATTTGGCGTTAACTCATCGCCGTTGGGATACAGACGGCTCCAGGCGATTGAGGTGCGGAATACGGTGAAGCCCATTTCGGCCATCAGCGCGATGTCTTCTTTATAACGATGATAGAAATCAATCGCCTGATGACTCGGGTAAAACTCTGTTGCGTCCAGGCGGAAGCGCTTTTCCTGACCGGTTTTTACCGCCAGCCGGTGCGCACCGTGCGGGATCATGTCGACCGTCGTCAGGCCTTTGCCGCCTTCAAAACTGGCACCTTCGGCCTGGTTTGCGGCAATCGCGCCGCCCCATAAAAAGCCGTCAGGAAATAAGGATGCTGCCATGAATTACTTCTCCTTTAATGTGAACGCGCTGCGTTGGGTGCCACCGGCAACGGCGCAGGCGTGGTGATCTCTGCCGTTTTGCCCTCTTTCGGCGTCACGGTTTCCACGGGAATATCTTCAAATCCGAGTAGCAGGGTGATGACAAACGAGAGCACCACCGCGAGGATCATGACACCCGCCACCCAGACAATGGTCATCGGATTGGACGGGTCGAAGAACTGGACGCTGGTAAACAGCCCCGGCGACGCCATCGAATGGCTGGCGAGACCGCCTAAACCGGCAACGCCACCGCAGATAAAACCACTGATCAAGCAGGCGATGAGCGGACGTTTGAGCCGCAGCGCCACGCCGTAAAGCGCAGGTTCCGAGATCCCGGCCACAATCGCGGAAGCCGCTGCCGCTAGCGCGGTCTGGCGCAGTTCCGGGTTTTTCGTCCGCCACGCCACGGCCAGCGATGAACCGCCCAGTGACAGGTTTGCGCCGATTTCTGACGGCATCACCATGCCTTCTTTTCCGGTTTCCGCAATGGTCTGAATGATGGTCGGCGTGAACACGCGGTGCATGCCGGTCATCACCAGCAGCGGCCAGGCCGCGCCCATAATCGCCACCGACAGCCAGCCGAGATAGCTGTGAACGGTGTACACCACGGCGGAAATACCGGTACCTATCCAGATCCCCAGCGGCCCGATCAGCACGATGGCGATCGGTGCAGCAATCAGCATGATCAGCATCGGCTTGAGGAAGTTTTTGGTGACGACCGGCGTAATGCGATCGACCCATTTTTCAATGTAAGACAGCAGCCACGTCATGCACAGCGCGGGGATCACGGTGTAGGTGTATTTCACCGCCGTGACGGAAATGCCAATGAACTCGACTTTCTGCCCCTGCGCGGCTTTCGCCATCAGGTCGATAAACGCCGGATGTACCAGGATCCCGGCAATCGCAATCGCCAGTGACATATTGGTTTTGAATTTCACCGCCGCCGACGCCGCCACCATCACCGGCAGGAAGAAGAACGCACCGTCACCGATGGTATTGAGGATCACCAGCGTCGAAGCGCCCTTTTCAAACACGCCACTCATGTCCAGGATCATCGCCAGCAGTTTCACCATCGAACCGCCGATAATCGCCGGGATCAGCGGTGACATGGTGCCAATCAGCGCATCGAGAATTCCTGCGCCAATCCGTTTGAGCGTAATTTTGTTTTTGGCGGGCGCATCATCGCTGGCCGCCGCAAAGCCTTCCGGCAGCAGTTTCAGCACTTCGGCGTAAGCCTGTGACACGTTGTTGCCGATGATCACCTGGCACTGTTTTTCATTGCGCACCACGCCCATCACGCCGGTGATAGATTTGAGTGCCGCCGCGTCCACGACGGATTCGTCGTTCAGCACGAAGCGCAGGCGCGTCATGCAGTGCGTCACCGCCGCCACGTTGTCCGCGCCGCCAATGGCATCGACGATTGACCTGGAAATTGCTTCAAAATTCTTAGCCATGAGCGATAACTCTCTCGGATTCATAGGGTTATATATAATTATCTTTCCGGGAAGCCTTTTTTATGAAACGTAGCGGGCTTTTTCCGAAACAGTAGGTAACCGGTTTCATACGAGAATGTTCAGTTCTTCTTCTGACTTCAATAAATAAATACAACACCGTTTCATTTTTGTGATGACGATCTCCCTGCGCAGTGAAATCGTCTCAGGACGCGTGGAATGTGTAGAATGGCGAATAATTTTTCTCATCCAGAAGGTGCCTGATGTCGACAATGCAGGAAGTGGCAGCCAAAGCGGGCGTCTCGAAAGCCACGGTTTCCCGTGTGCTTTCCGGCAAAGGTTATGTAAGCCAGGAAACTAAAGATCAGGTCTATAAAGCCATTGAGGAAGCGGGTTACAGGCCCAATTTACTGGCAAGAAATCTGGCGACCAGCAAATCAATGTGCATCGGGCTGGTGGTGACGAATACGTTGTATAACGGGCATTATTTCAGCGAGTTAATTTCTCAGGCCGCGAAAAAACTCGATGCCAACGGACGCCAGCTGATTCTGGTGGATGGCAAACACAGCGCCGAAGAAGAACAGGATGCCATTCAGTTTTTGCACGATTTACGCTGCGACGGCATTATTATTTATCCGCGCTTTTTATCGGTCGATGAAATGGATTTTCTCATCGAAAAATATAAAAAACCGGTGATGGTCGTGAACCGCAAATTACGTAAACATCAGAGTCACTGTATTTATTGCGACCATAAAGGGTCGAGTTTTAATGCCACGCAGGCGCTTATTGAACGCGGACATCGGGATATTGCGTTTATTACCGGTTCTATGGATTCTCCGACCGCCATTGAGCGGCTTTCCGGCTATCGCGACGCGATGACGGCATCCGGTTTGCCAGTGGAAGAATCGCTGATCGTGCAGGGAAAATGGTCTCCGGCCAGCGGCGCGACAGCGGTGGAAACGTTGTTGTCGTCCGGGCAACCCTTCAGCGCCCTGCTTGCCAGTAACGATGAAATGGCGATTGGTGCAATGAAGCAGCTCAGCACTGCCGGAATTGCCGTGCCTGCGCAAGTTTCGGTGATCGGGTTTGATAATATTCCGACCGCGCCATTTCTTATTCCGGCACTGTCGAGCGTGAAGGATCCGGTCAGCGATATGGTCAGCGAAGTGATCAGCCAGATTATCGCCATGCTCGATGGCGGTTATTTATCCGGTCAGAACAAATTTTCATCCGACCTTATTCTGCGCGAGTCAGTGACCGACGGCCCTTATAAAGTTGTACAGTAATTCACGGGAATATTCCGGGGCGCTTGCAGAAAATACCGGAAGCGCCCTGCATTTCCCTCAGCTTTACGTAAACGCAGTTTAAATTTTCCGTTAAACCTCCTTTATTAAGCCTTATCCGAATTGTCGTTTTCCCGTTTGCCCCGCAAAGTCTGTGTGTTATCAGAAAACACCGTCAAAACGGGAACGAGGAATACAATGATTAAGTCAGGAATGGTTGTTCTGTGTGCGTTGCTGGCGACCGCCAGCCTGAGTGCTTACGCTGAAGGTCCGCAAAACGGGCCGGTCAGTCAGCCGCAGCCGGTCCATAAAGTTCACAAGCCTGTCGTGAAACACGAAAAACCGCATCATCAGGTCAAACCTGCGCCGGTTCATCATAAAGCGAAACCAAAACCACCGGTGAAGCACGAACCAAAACCGCAACGTCCGTAACCAAAATTTAACAGGCCGCCATAGTTTGCGGCCTTTTTATTTAACACATTGGATCCCCTCATATTTCCCTTAGCTTTTTATGCTATTTCTCTAAAGTTATCTGCCCGGCGTGCCGATACCTTATCTGGCTATTAAAACCCAAAAGCACAATTTCACTTAAGTCCGATCTTTTAGCTAAAAACGCTTAAATTTAAGCATGTTAGAAGCAAAATTTGGCGAACTAAGAATTATCTTATGCTAACGTTTCATGAGCACATCACAGCAAAAATGCGCCGGGACAGGCGCACTATTTCGCCGGACTCTGATTTGGACGGACCCCGCGCAGAGGCGGCAGGCTACCAGGCAAAAAAAATGAGCGAAGATTCTGATGTACTGTATCGGTTGCTGGTCCAACGCGTAGAAGACTACGCGATCTATATGCTGACACCGGACGGCACGATTGCGAACTGGAACGCCGGGGCGCAGCGGGCCAAAGGCTATACGCCTGAAGAAGTGGTGGGTAAGCATTTCTCCTGCTTTTACACCGAAGAAGATAAAAAAAGTGGCTGGCCGCAACACGGTCTGGAGACCGCGCGCTCAACGGGGCGCTATGAATCTGAGGGCTGGCGACAGCGCAAAGACGGTTCGCGCTTCTGGGCACATATAATTATTGAAGCCCTGCGTGAAGCCGGTGAAATCATTGGTTTCGCCAAGATCACCCGTGATGTGACCGAAAGACGTGAAACCGAAAAGGAATTGCTGAAAGCCAAAGAACTGGCCGAAACCAACAGCGAACAGCTCTCTTCGCTGTCGCAATTTCTGAATACGGTGATCGCAAATATTCCTTCTTCCGTCATCGTCGAAAATGCCGTTTCACGTGAAATTCTGCTGGTTAACCGTCAGGCAGAACGTCTGCTGGGAATTTCGCGTGAGAAAATGCTCGGCAAGCGACCGCAGGATTGTATGGGGATCGGGCTCAGCAATTTTATTAATAAGCAGTCAGACGAATGTCTGCGCGCTGAAGGTGTGCATAAAAGCGAGCAACAGTTGCTCACGGCACTCGGCGACAGGACGTTGCAAACCACCAGCTCAGTGATCCGCGGACACGATCCGCAGACCAGTTACGTAATGATGATTGCTGACGACGTCACCGATCAGCAGGCCGCACATGCGCGCATTCATCACATGGCGCACCACGATAATCTGACCAGCCTGCCCAACCGCATTCTTTTCAGCCAGCGTCTTAACGAAGCTTTGCAGCGCGACAGCTATACGCACAGCCACACTGCCACGCTGTGTCTGGATCTGGATAACTTCAAAAACGTGAATGACGCGCTCGGCCATCAGGTCGGCGATGAGCTGCTGCGGGCGATTTCCAAGCGCCTGCGGATGACACTGCGCGATGACGACACGCTGGCGCGCATCGGTGGCGACGAGTTTGCCGTGGTGCTGCCCGGCCTGAAAGATATCTCCGCTGCGCATCAGATTTCCAAGCGCCTGATTGAATCCGTGCGTCCGCCGGTCATTATCGACGGTCACTCGCTCTCTGTCGGCCTGAGTATCGGCATCGCACTGGCGGATTCCATCGAGAACACGCCGGATCAGCTGCTTCGTTGCGCGGACATGGCGCTCTACGAAGCCAAACGTAATGGCCGCAACCGATACGAAGATTTCCGTATTGAAATGGACGCCGCCGCTCGTAAACGCCGTGTGGTCGAGATGGATTTGCGCGATGCCATTACCTGCAATCAGCTGCGTCTTTACTACCAGCCGATTACCGACGCCAAACACGATTCGGTGATAGGTTATGAGGCGCTGATGCGCTGGCATCACCCGCAAAACGGGCTGATCATGCCGGTGGATTTCATTCCTATCGCCGAAGAAACGGGCCTGATTCACAGCCTTGGATCCTTTGCGCTGCATGAAGCCTGCCGCGAAGCCACGACATGGAAGGGATCGCAAACTGTTGCCGTCAACCTTTCACCAATTCAGTTCAAGAACAGCGGGCTGGTTTCTGTGGTGGAATCCGCACTGGAAGCGTCCGGGTTGGATCCTTCGCGTCTGGAAGTAGAAATTACCGAATCTGTGCTGCTTGACAATACGCTGGGCAATATCGATACCCTGCGAAAACTGAAGGCACTGGGCGTACGTATCGCGCTGGATGATTTCGGCACCGGTTATTCCTCGCTGAGTTACCTGCGCTCGTTCCCGTTCGACAAAATCAAAATCGACCGGTCGTTCATCAACGATATGCAAGATAGCCGCGAAGCGTTGGCGATCATCCGCGCCATCACCGGCATGAGCCGCAGTCTGGATATTCAGACCACCGCAGAAGGCGTCGAAACCCCCGAGCAGTTCATGCGTCTTAAAGAAGAAGGTTGTAGTTTGTTCCAGGGATATTATTTTGGACGGCCTCAGCCCTCAGAATCTCGCCTGACCGGGTTTACACCTCTCTGATGATAGGTATTAAACACGATTAGCGGGAGGAGTCATCGGGGGATAAAGGTTTCATTATTGGGTTAATTCTGGCGATTGGTTTCCACTTGCCATAAGGGCTGGATCGAGAAGATTTCGTTTTCTCATCTGCGGTGATCGTTCAGCAGCTGTTTTGCCCCTCCCCCTGCGAAGGGTGAGGTTCGGAGGGGGTTTTGCAGGCCGCGAAGCCACTAAAACCAACACCCCATCCCGGCCTTCCCCTCGTGAGAGGGGAAGGAGCAAACCAAATTAGTCTGCACGATTCTCCCTAACATCTTTCTTTTTATTCGGCATACGTATTTCAGCTCCCGTGCTGGCAAATGCATCCCATTTTTTGAATTTGACAAAGACATTCCCGGATGTTCCAAATGTCTGAATGAGTTAAAAAATGCCAGTCGCCGCGAGGGCGTAATGCGTTCACCGCTTCTTAAGGAATAATGATGTCTGAGAATTACGATTTTAACGTCGCTTATCCTACCCTGCGCCCGACGATGATGGGAGCCAATGCGGTCTGCGCTTCTCAACCGCTGGCAGCACAGGCCGGGATGAAAATGCTGATGCTCGGCGGAAACGCTGCCGATGCGGCCATCGCCACCGCCATCGCGCTGACCGTGCTGGAACCCAGCGGTAACGGCGTGGGCAGCGACGCTTTTGCGATTATCTGGGACGGCAAGAAAGCCCACGGCCTGAACGCATCGGGCCGCTCACCGGCGGCGTGGACGCCGGAATATTTCGCATCCAAAGGCCATGAAGCCGTGCCGACCTATGGCTGGGACGCCGTCACCGTGCCCGGCGCAGTCTCCGGCTGGGTGGCGGTGGCAAAACGTTTTGGCACCCTGCCGCTGACCACGCTGGCACAACCGGCGATCGACTATGCCCGCAATGGTTTCCCGGTGTCGCCGCTGATTGGCCGCCTGTGGGAAATCGCGGTGAAAAAATTGAGCAACCAGCCGGGTTTCAGCGCCTGTTTTGCGCCTGAAGGCCGTGCGCCAAAAATCGGCGAAATCTTCCGTAATCCTCAGCTGGCCGACACGCTGGAACTGATCGCCAAAACCGAAGGCGGAGCGTTCTACCGCGGCGAACTGGCCGATATAATGATCGCCCACAGCCGGGAATTTGGCGGTGCGATGACGCACGCTGATCTGGCGAATCACAAAGCCGACTGGGTGGAAACGCTGCAACAATCCTTCGCGGGCGGTTCGGTTCACGAACTGCCGCCAAACGGTCAGGGCATTGCCACGCTGATTGCGCTGGGCATTCTCGATAAGCTTAACATCGGCGATAAACCGGTGGATTCCGTCGAAACCACGCATCTGTGCATCGAAGCGATGAAACTGGCGCTGGCCGATTTGGATCAGCACGTCACCGACAACGACCACATGCAGTTCGACCCACAACTGTTCCTGAACGATGCTTATCTGGAAGAGCGTGCGCGCCTGATTGACCGCACGAAAGCCAGCGACGTGACCTACGGCGCACCGCGTCCGGGCGGCACGGTTTACCTCACCGCCGCCGATTCCAGCGGCATGATGGTGTCATTTATTCAGTCCAACTACATGGGTTTCGGTTCCGGCGTTGTCGTACCGGGAACCGGTATCAGTATGCAAAACCGGGGTTGCGGCTTCACGCTCGATCCGCAGCATGCCAACTGCGTCGCGCCAAATAAGCGCACGCTGCACACCATTATTCCGGCATTTGCGCAGGACGGCGAAGGCAAACCGCTGATGTCCTTCGGCCTGATGGGCGGCCCGATGCAGGCGCAGGGGCATTTGCAACTGGCGCTGCGCATAATGCTGTACAAACAAAATCCGCAGGCCGCCATCGATGCGCCGCGCTGGCGGATTAACGGTGGCCGCCAGGTCGCGATGGAAGCCACTTGTGACCACAATACGCTGGCGGCGCTGCGCGCAATGGGGCATGAGCTGATTGTCGAAGATCCACTTAGCGGCCATTCGTTCGGCGGTGCGCAGGTGATTGTGGCAAATCCGGCGGGCGGGTATCTGGCGGGGACAGAATCCCGCAAGGACGGACAAGCGTTGGTGATGTGATTTGCAGGAAGCCGCTGCAAACAGGCTGCTTTTGAGGCGAGCTTGTGATTTTAGTTTTTCACTTGCAGTGAAGCGCCAGAACGATGATCGAGAAAATTTCGGTTTTTCAATAACGGTGATCGCCTAACTCTCCGCGCCGAAACTGACCAGAGACCCGCGCGTTACCGGGTCTTTGGTCGGTGTGGGCCGACGCCCACGACCTTGAAGTTGAAGTTGAAGTTGAAGTTGAATTTCCCCCTTGATCCCACATCCTCTGTGATGCCCCTTCCAAATTTCACCTAAACAAATGTAATTCGACGCAGGTTGTTTAAAAATTTGAAACGCCGTTCTATAAATGGAGTGTTGCGTTTTTCGCACTTTCATATGGAGAACAAATCTATGAGCCGTCCACTGTTTTATGGCGTAATCCCGCCGGTTTCGACCATCCTGAAAGAGAACGAGCAGCTTGATCGCCAGGGAATGGCGCGTCTGATTGATTTCGCCATTGAAGGCGGCGTTAACGGTCTGTTTTTCCTCGGCAGTGCGGGGGAATTTGCGCATATGTCCCGCGAACTGCGGCATGAAGTCGCTGAATTTTGCACCAGACACGTCGCCGGACGCGTGCCTGTGCTGATTGGCGCGGCGCATCCCGGGACGGCGGAAACGCTGGCGTTTGCACAACACGCCAAAAGTGTCGGCGCGGACGGCGTGGTGGTGGTGAATCCGTATTACAACCCGATCACAGAAGAAGCACTGTACCTGCACTACAAAACCATTGCCGAAAACGCCGGGCTGCCGGTGGTGATGTACAACTATCCGGGGCTGACCGGTCAGTCGATTCCCGTGAGTCTGATTAAACGCCTGGCGCTGGATTGCCCGAATATTGTCGGCCTGAAAGATACCGTCGACAGCCTGAACCATATCCGCGAAACGCTGGCGGCGGTGAAACCGGTGCGACCGGATTTCGCGGTGTTCTCCGGCTATGACGAATACCTGTTCGGCACGCTGATCCTCGGCGGTGACGGCGCTATTCCCGCCAGCGCAAACTTTGCGCCACAGCTCACCTGCGGCATTTACCGCGCGTTCAGAGAGAATGATTTCGCCACCGCCGTTGAACTGCAACAGCGCCTGTCGTTCCTGCCGCCGCTGTATTCGCTGGATACGCCGATTTACAACGTCATCAAATACGCCATCTCGCAGGTCGGTATCGACGTGCCGGTTTATTCGCTGAAACCGGCCTTACCGCTGAGCGGTGATAAGCAGAAGATCGTCCGTGACATCCTCAGGCAGGCAGGCGTCCTGCACTGATTGCAAGCACCGCCCTCCTCCCTCTGCAACGAGGGAGGAAAATCCCCAACAAATCTAAATCGAAATCATTACTATTCCGCTTTAATATTCGCTACTCTATCCGCATGATTTATCGAACCGAATCTCTTTCATAACGTCATGATGCAAACACTTCTCGACAGTTTCCGCGATACGCCTGTGAGCTGGGTGGCCGATACATTTAAGCCACTGACGCCGCTGGTCACCAACGCGGTGCCGATGTCACAGCTGACTACCGCAGAAGGCTGTGGTCTTGTGCTGAAACGCTATCTGGATGCCAATGCCGGCGACGCCGCGCAGTGCGACAAACGCCGCGCGCGCATTTCGATGTGGTCACAATGGTATTTCGCCACCCTGCTGCCAAGCTGGGTGATTGTGTCCTTGCGCCACGGCTGGCAGCTGCCGATCGCCGCTGAAAACGTCTATCTGTGCATGCAGGAAGAAGGCTTACCGGCGCAGATTTATCTGGATGGTGAAGGCGCAGCGCTGACTTCACAGGAACCGATGGCGCGGTTTGACGTGATGATCGAGCAGCAGCTGCGCCCGATTTGCGAAGCACTGGCAGAATTCTCCGGCCTGAAACCGGGCATTTACTGGAGCAATGCGGCCATCCGCGTCGGCTGGGGTGTGAAACAGGCCGAACTGGTCGATGCTGATATTTCTGACGGCATGACGCTGATGGAATCGCGCGAGCTGCGCTACGGCGGCAAAAATCCTTTATTTCAGCCAATGCGCGCAGAAAACCCCGCGGATCCCGACAGCCCGCAATACCGTAAACAGTGCTGCCTGCGCTACGATCTGGAAGACCATGCGATGTGCCCTTCCTGCCCGTTATTGCTAGCAGAGCGTAAATCCGGCAAAAGACGCAAAACCGTCGCGGAGTAATTTGCTGATGCGCCAGCTACTTACCAAACGGTAATAAGTTAAGCGTAAAAAATGATTGGATCTTAGTCTCATATAATTATAAGAATTACGTTATATAGACCAACGAGGCATTCATCATGACAATGAAAAAACCTAAGAGCTGGCCATCCGCTCTTAACTCGCTGGCCTCAGAGGTGATTGATACTCTGGCGCAACCCGTTAACCGCGTATGGAACACGTTAACCGGCAATCAGCAGCCGCTCAGAGCAAGGATTGTTCATCGTTATGCGATTCCGTCTACCCGCACCATCAGCGTAACGGAAGGGTTCTTCGGGTTTATTCCGGTGGAATCTTATGAAAACGAACGTTTTATTCTGGAAGTCGCCTACGCCGACAAACAGTATCAGGTAGAAGTCCCGCGGGCTTATTACCAGAAAAGTAATATCGGCGACGGTATCGATATCCACACGCTGTAATGCCCTCTTCTTTAAACAGGCTGCGCCTTCACGGGCGCAGCCTTTTTTTATGCCCTGAACTCTGCCGTTTTTGCCAAAAATCTGCCTTACCCCACAGATTTCGCTTTTATTTTGTTCAAAACGTGAAAATTATTGACATAATAATCACCTGAATTTAGAAAATTATTTACATTTTATTCCCGCCGTTTCTTTCCTTATATGAGGTTAATAATGACCCGCACCGGACAGCTTTCCCCTGCCTCTGCCAGCCAGTCACGCCGCGCGTTAGTCGCCGGTTCGGTGGGCAACTTTATTGAATGGTACGAATTTGGCGTTTACGGTTATCTGGCGACACTGATCGCCGGTAACTTTTTCACCCTCGAAGGCCAGACCGGCATGACCGGTTTGCTTCTGACGTACGCGTCGTTTGCGCTGGCCTTTTTCTGTCGCCCGATTGGCGCGATTATTTTTGGCCGCATCGGCGACCGCATTGGGCGTAAGCCTACGCTGATTGCCGTGGTATTGCTGATGACGCTCGCCACCGCCATCATCGGTATCCTGCCGACTTACGCACAAATTGGCGTCGCCGCACCGCTGTTACTGACGCTGATGCGCATGTTCCAGGGCTTATTTGCAGGCGGTGAATTCGGCGGTGCGGTTTCGCTGATGACGGAATTCGCCCCGAAAGGCAAACGCGGAATTTACGGCGCGTGGCAGTCGTTTACCGTGTCACTCGGTTTACTGACAGGCGTGGCGCTGGTGGCCATTCTGGTGCAGTGGCTGCCTGAAGCGGAAATGAAAGCCTGGGGCTGGCGCATACCGTTCCTGCTGGCTCTGCCGATGGGGCTGGTGGCGCTTTATCTTCGTCTTAAACTCGACGAAACGCCGACCTTTATTGCCAGCCAGAAACCGGAAAAGAACGCACCGCGGACGTCGGAAGAAAAAGCCTCAACACTGGCGACAGCCAAAGCCATTGCACTGGGGATTGGCCGCATGATGGGTTGGTCGGCGGGCGGTTACACCTTCCTGGTGGTGATGCCGTCTTATCTGCAAACCTCGCTTCACGCCACGTTTTTGCAGGCGCTGGTCGCGACCGTGCTGGCGAACGTTGGTTTCGCGATTGCGATCCTGCCCTCGGGCTGGCTGAGTGACAAAATCGGCCGTAAAAAAGTGATGATGATTGCCGTGCTGGCGGTGATTATTCTCAGCTTCCCGCTGCTGCATCTGCTGCAAAACCCGGACAGCAGCCTGCTGGCAAAAGGCGTCGCCGTGCTGATTGCCGGTGCAACCATCGGCATGATTGCGGGCCCCGGCCCGGCGATGCTGGCGGAAATGTTCCCGACCCGCGTGCGTTATACCGGTCTCGGGCTGTCTTATTCGCTGTCAAACGCCGTGTTCTCCGGCTGCGCAGGGCTGATTATCACCGGCCTGATTAAAAAAACCGGCAATCTCGACATTCCGGCGTATTACGTGGTGGCGACCTGCGTGGTCAGCCTGTTTGCGCTGATGACGCTGCGCAAAGACGACCATCTTCGCGAACTGGAAAAATAACCGATGAATCTGCAATCACGTTTACAGGCTTTGCAGGGCAGCTTTTCACCGGCAGAAAAGCGGATCATTACCCTCATCATGCTGAACCCGCCGGATATTGCGAAATTGAGCGTCACCGCGCTGGCGAAGCTTGCCGAAACCAGCACTGCCACGGTGGTGCGAACCAGCAAACGGTTAGGGTTTGAGGGGTATCCCGCGATGCGGCTGGCGCTGGCGGCAGAATTACCCCATGCTCTGCCGCCTGTTGAATCGCCGCTGGCGGCGGACATTAATGAAACCGACTCCCCGAAGCAAATCCTGCATAAGCTGCTGGCATTTGAGGTCGAAGGCGCGACCGCCACGGCGCAGTTGCTGAAAGGCGAATCGCTGGAAGACGCTGTTGCGGCGCTGGCACAGGCGCGGCGGATTGATGTTTACGGCGCGGGCGCGTCTTCGCTAGTGGCACAGGATTTTTGCCAGAAACTGCGCCGCATCGGCGTCATCGCGCAGACGTTCGGCAGCACCGATGAAAGCCTGGTCAGCGCCTGTCAGTTAACGGCGGCGGATGTCGCACTGGCAATTTCCCATTCCGGTGAAACGGCGGGCGTGCTGGACGCCCTGCTGCACGCGAAAAACGCCGGTGCGGCAACGCTCGCCATCACCGCCAGTGGCCGGTCACCGCTGGCGCGCAAAGCCGATATTGTGCTGCTCACCAGCAGCCGCGAACTGGGTTTTCGCGCCGCCGCGATGGCGAGCCGCACCAGCCAGTTGCTGATTATCGATTGCCTGTATATCGGCGTTGCGCAGCGTCTTCCGGGCGCGCGGGACGCCTTACGCAAAACTCACGACGCCGTGCGCCAGCGCCGCCGCTGATATTCCGGCACTTCACAACGCGCCTTCTATACTTCATAAAACACTCCGTTTTATGCGTTTATTTTGAGGGCAGCCATGTTCACCCACCGTTTGGTTTTTCCTGCCAGCGTGCTTCGCGGACGCGGAGCGATTAAACATTTAGGCGCAATGTGCGGACGTCTCGGCCAGCGGGCGTTATTGGTCGGCGGTAAACGGGCAATTGCCAGCGTGGAAGCCAAAGTCGCCGATCAGCTCGAACAACAGATGGTCAGTTATCTCGGCAGTGAAATATTCAACGGCGAATGTTGCCAGCAGGAAATCAACCGGCTGGTGAACGTTTTCCGCACGCAGGGCGTTGAAGTGATAATCGCCACCGGCGGTGGAAAGGCACTGGATACGGCCAAAGCGGCAGGCGTTGCCTGCAACATTCCAGTCGTCACATTGCCGAGCATTGCGGGTACCTGCTCCGCCGTCACCTCACTGGCGTTTCGTTATCATGAGGACGGCGAGTTCCGCGACATGGTTCCGCTCCCCTGCGGCCCGGCGGCGGCGGTGATCGACGCTGATTTGCTCGCAACTTCTCCCCTGGCGTTGCTCTCAGCCGGTATCGGCGACACGCTGGCAAAATGGTACGAATATCGCGCCATCAGTGACCTGAACCAGCTCACCGGCCTTGCGGGTGTTGCGAGAACCAACAGTGAACTTTGCTATACGCTCATCGAACACTTCGCCGCCGACGCCTGTTTCGCGGTGCAGGACGGCAAAGCCAACAATGCGCTCGAACAGGTTCTCGATGCGATTTTCCTCTACGCCGGACTGACATCCATTATGAGCAACGGCGCACACACCGGCGCGTCCCATGCGTTATACGAAGGTTTCACCGCCTGCGCCAAAACCCGCCACGTCGCCCACGGTCTGCTGGTCGGTTACGGGAATCTGTGCTTGCTGGCACTCGAAGGGCGCAGCGATGAAGAGTTGCACATCGCGTTAGCCCTTGCGCGTGCCAGCGCGATACCGACGCAGCTTTCGCACATCGCAGAGGGTCTGACGGAGCAGGATCTGGCAGTGATTATCGACCGGAGTCTGAGTACGCCGGATATGGCGAACATGCCAGGGGATGTCTGTTTCGCAGACGTGAGGGGGGCAATTAAGCGAGTGGAGAAGTTGGGTGTCCTGTAGTTTTTCTTGAAAGCGGCTGGAGGTTATGGAATCGAAAGATTGCTGCTGGCTGATTTTGATTTGCTCCTTCCCCTCTCACGAGGGGAAGGAGCAAACCAACCAACTGTAATGTATAAATAAAATGTCATCTGGCGCTTTCTGAACCTGCAGATTTACATAGCCATTGGCCGCTTTCAGAAAGCTTGCAGAATGAGAGTTTCGAGACCGAAAGGCTCGAACACCGAAATGAAGGTACCGCGCAGCGGCAAGTTTTCGCGGCAATAGCTGTGGCACCTGAAACAGTGCCAGCGAGCGGCAGCACGCAGTTAAAGAGCCGGAGATTCTTAAGAGGCGCGGCGATAGGCGCCTCTTAAGGCCAGTTTGGGTGGCAACCCAAGGTTTAGAACTTGAATTTAAGGATTCAAAAGCCCCCTTTTGTCCTCCCCCAACTCCCACAATTTCCTCCGAATCAGCTGCTTAAGCTTTAACGCCGCCTGCGAAGCAGGCTGATCCTTCCTGCTCAGCAGGATCACCTCAAACGGCAGTGCCTCCACGACAGGCACAATCTTCAGCTGATCGACATACCGCCGGGCGGTAAACGTATCAACAACGCCAACACCGCCGCCTGCCAGCACCATGTCGGCAATCACGGAATAGGTTTTGATGAACAACGCGGAATGCGGCATCAGGCCGTTTTCGCGCAGGACGCGGTTGAGCACCTGCCCGAGCGGATCCTGCTGCTGGAGCATCAGTAAGTCGTTTTCACATAGCCATGCCAGCGACACCGGGCCTTCAACCTCAGAATCTTTCGGTAATAACGCCACCATGTTGGCCTGATAAATCGACTCGGCAACCAGTTCCTGCGTAGCCTGCTCACCAAACGCCAGTGCAAAATCCATTTTGTATTGCAGCAGATCCTGACTCAGCGTGTTGAAATGCCCTGTCACCAGTTCGACGCTGCCGCCAGGCGTCTGGCGGCGAAAATCCACCAGCACCGGAGCCATGACGCTGTGCCCCAGCGCGTGCGCCGAACCGATGCGCACGTGCTGGCCTTCGCCCTGACGCAGCTGCTCCGCCAGTTCACCAATCGCCTGAATATGGCTGAACAACGCCTCAACTTCCGGCATCAGGCGGCGGCCTTCGGGCGTGACGATTAGCCCCTGCGGCGTGCGGTCAAAAAGCGTGAAACCCAGTTGCTGCTCGGCGTGGTTCAGTACGCGGCTGACGTTGGGCTGTGAAACGTTGAGCAGGCGGGCCGCGCCGCTGACGCTGCCCGCCTGTAAGACCGCCTGAAAGACTTCAATGTGGCGTAAGCGCATTTATTTCTGCGTCGTCGCAAGGTAAGAAAATGCGCTTAACAGGCTGATAATATTGGCGACGTTCGGGCTGTGATAGCCCACGGTCACGGCGTCGATGCGCTCAACGCCGGGGATCAGGCTGAACAAGTCGGCCAGAACCGGTTTAGCGGCCATCAGTTCAAGATGGTATGGCGCACTGAATCTTCCGGCGGTGAGCGGCGCGGGTTTGCTGACGGCAATCGTCGCCTGTTTGCGGATTTTAGCGCAGGCAATTGACGGGCTGTCGGATTCGGCAGCGTTGGCGGAAATCGCGCGTTTTACGCAGACGTACTGGGATTCCGGGTAGTGGCGGCGGATCCAGGTTTCGAGATGATCGTCGCCGGTCACCAGCCACAGCGGAACGTTCAGTTCGGCCCCGGCTGCGGCATACAAATCACTTTCGCCGACCACGTTGCCGTTGAGTTTTACGCGGTAAAAGGCGCGGCCATTAATGGTATGCGCCAGTACGCCATTTTCCCCGGCGGCGGTGTGATAACCGACAAACATCAGGCCGTCGTATTGCTGCTGTTGCAGCCCTTCGACCATCGATAATCCGCGCGGTTTGCCCTGAACCAGACGGGCGCGCGGATCGATTTTATCCGCACGCAGGTTCTGCATCATCGCGTGGCTGTCGGCGACCGTCACTTCCATCGCACCACCGGCAAATGCGCCGTCGATAGCTGCATTCACTTCGCCTTCCATCAGCGCCCGCGCGGCGTCGTAATCCGCATTGCCGGGGCTGCATTGCTCGGGGCGCATCACGCCCGCAATACCTTCGATGTCAGCAGAGATAAAGATTTTCATAATGGTTCCCTTTCAGTTTATTTGCTCCTCCTCCTGCAAAGGAGGAGGCCGGGAGGGGGTTTAGCAAACGACTACTTTGCCAGATTATCAAGGAGATAACTCAGCCCCAACCGGTAATGTCCGTCGAATCCGCAGACGGTTTCTGCACTCAGTAAGGCATCAATAATAGCGTGTTCTGTAGCATCTGCTGCGAGCGCCAGCAGCGGTTCCAGTTCTGCCTCTGTCAACGTGACACTGTCACGATTAGTGGAAAATGCCAGCGCGATATCACCCGAACCATGGCCCCAGTAACTGCCCAGACGCCCTAACCCGGCACCGGCGCGTTTGGCGATCCGGCCAAGCTGGCGGCTGTCGAGATAACGGTCGCAGGCCATGATGATAATGATGGAACCGGCGTCTACTTGCGGAGCAAGCTGTGGCTGGATTTGCGCGATGGCGTCACCGACGCGCACGCCGTCAAGCGTCAGTTCGGAAAGCTTGCCGAAATTCGCCAGCACCAGCACGCCGAGCGTTGCGTTAAGTTCTTCACACCAACGCGATGCCGTGCCGATCCCACCTTTCAGGCCGAAACTGCTCATGCCACGCCCTGCTCCCACGCTGCCACGGGCGAACGTTTTTGTCGCGCCGTCGAGTGCGGTCAGCGCGTCGTCTTCACTGACCGCCATCGCCTGAATATCGTTAAGATAGAAGTCATTACATTCGAGGATCACCGGATTAATGGTCGCGTCCGGTCGGCCAATTTGCGGAAACTGTTCGCAACTGTGTTTCACCAGTGCGTTGAACAAGGTGCCGGTGGCGAAGGTATTGCTGAGCAGAATGGGCGTTTGCAGTTCGCCCAGTTCCATTATCTGGATCAGCCCCATCGGTTTGGCAAAACCATTCAGAACTGCCGCACCGCACGGCAGCGGGTATTCATAAAGGTTATCGCCCGGCGGCACAATCGCGGTGACGCCGGTCTGGACATCCCCCGCCGCCAGCGTGCTGTGGCCGACAGTCACGCCCGCGACGTCGGTGATGGAATTGGACGGCCCGCAGGGAAACCGCGGGTGAAAAATCTGACGCGTTTTGCGCCAGCGTTGCAGCAAAGCCGCCAGCGTCTGCTGCGTGAATTCGTCTTCGTTATCTTGCGGTGCATCAGTCTTCCGTTTCATGTCATGAGTTCACAGCGTAATTACTTTTTCAGTTTAGGATCGAGCGTGTCACGCAGCGCGTCGCCAAGCAAATTAAACGCCAGAACCGTGAGGAATATCGCCAGACCCGGGAAAACGCTGACGTTCCATTTGCCCGCCATCATCATGTTACGGCTCATCGCCAGAATATTGCCCCACTCCGGCACGTCCGGTTCCGGGCCAAGACCGATAAAACTCAGGCTGGCGGCGGTGAGAATGCTGGTGCCGATGCGCATGGTGAAATAGACAATCACGTTCGTAAGCGTGCCCGGCAGAATGTGGCGCAAAATGACCACACGGTCAGGCGCACCGACGCACCGCACCGCTTCCACGTAGGCACTTTGTTTGATGGATAACGTTGCCGCACGCACGATGCGGGCGAAAACCGGCACGCTGAACACCGCCACGGCGATTATTACGTTATTCAGGCCGGGGCCGAGAATGGCAACCACCGCAATCGCCAGCAACATACCGGGAAACGCAAACAGAACATCGGAGCCGCGCATGATTAGCATGTCCGCCCACCGGCCATAATAACCCGCCAGTAGCCCGAGCAAAACACCGGCAATCATGCCCAGCGTGACGGAGAAAATGCCGACGTAGAGGGAAATCCGTGCGCCATAAATAATACGGCTGAGCACGTCGCGGCCCAGATCATCGGTGCCAAACCAGTGTTCCGGTGTCGGGCCGACGCCCAGCGCCATCCAGTCCGGCGTCATCGGGTCAAAAGGTGCCAGCCAAGGCGCAAAAATGGCCACCAGGATCAGCAGCAAAATAAATCCGCCGGACACCAGTGCCATCGGATGGCGGATAAACGTCTGGAAAAAGTCGTACCACGGCGAGCGGATATCCTCACTGTGCGAGGCCATCGCTGCCGGTTGGTTTTCCACCGGCGAAGAGACAGGATCGGTCATATACAGCTCCTAGCGCAGACGAATCGCCGGATTGACCACGGCGTAAAGCACGTCAACCAGCAGATTAATCAGAATAAATTCAAATACAAACAGCATAACCAACGCCTGTATCACCGGCTGATCCTGCGTTTTGATGGATTCGATGAGTAACCAGCCCAGCCCCGGCCAGCTGAAGACGCTTTCGACGATGATCGAGCCGCCGAGCAGGAAACCAAACTGCAAACCGAGCATGGTAATTATCGGGATCAGCGCGTTGCGCATGATGTGTTTCCAGGTCACCAGCCGCGCCCGTAAACCTTTGGCGTTGGCGGTGCGGACGTAATCTTCCTGCGCCACGTCGAGAAATGCCGAGCGGGTGAAACGCGCCATGACCGCTGCAACTGAAGAACCGAGCGTAATCGCCGGTAAAATGATGTCGGTCGGCTGGTTAAATCCGCTGACGGCAAATAGCCCAAACGGCATGGCGACAAACTGAATCAGCAGCAACCCGAGCCAGAACGGCGGCATGGAAATCCCGCCGACCGCCATACTCATTAGCGTCCAGTCCTGCCACTTTCCGCGTTTTAGCGCTGAGACCACACCAATCACCAGCCCCAAAACCACTGACCAGGCGAAACCGGCCAGCGCCAGCAGCAGCGTGGGCATAAATCCGCTTTCAATCACACCTAACACCGGCTGGCGCGTGCGGTACGTCGTACCCAGATCGCCATGTACCATGCCGTCGAGCCAGTGCCAGTACTGCGCCGGAAGCGGATCATTCAGACCAAGCAGTTGCCGCGCTGACTCAACCGCCTCAATCGGCGCATCCTGACCGGCGTAAATACGCGCAGGGTCACCCGGCAGCAGCTTGATAAATCCAAATACCAGTAAGGATACCACCAGTAAAACCGGGATCATCTCCAGTAAACGGCGGATTAAATAGGTCAGCATAAATGTGTTTCCCTGAGCCTGAATATGGATGGCAGTCTACTCATCCCCGGCGCAAAAGAGAGAGCTGACCGAAGGTCTGGCCTTTGCTCCTCCCCCCCTGCGAAGGGGGAGGTTGGGAGGGGGTTTAGCAGACATGCCCCTTGCCAAAGCACACTTTAACAAGGGTTTTTAACCTTAATACCCCACCCCAACCCTCCCCTTCACAGGAGAGGGGGAGTAAACCGCATACACGTTCTGGCATTCAATTACTTAAACTGTGCCTGATTGAAAATCAGCGAACCGTCGGCCAGCATGTAGACGCCGGACAACGCTTTGCTCTTACCGACCAGATTGTCCGGCACGCCCAGATACGCCATTGGCGCATCTGCCCACAGCAGTTTCTGCGCATCGGCATAAGCCGCTTTACGTTTTTCAACGTCGGCGGTTTGTAGCCCGGCGGTGATCGCCGCATCGACCTGTTTGTTGCTGTAGTACGACACGTTGTACGCCGACGGGATCCAGGATTCGGTGGCGAACAGCGGACGCAGCGCCCAGTCTGCATCACCGGTCGAGGCCGACCATGCGCCGTAATACATTTCAACTTTCGCATCTGCCGGCTTCGGCGTGCTCCAAAGACGCTGCGTCAGGGTTCCGGCGTCCATCGGCACCAGTTTCACGCGGACGCCAATCAATGAGAGCTGCTGTTTCAGGAACTGCGCGCTGCGGATACGGTCGGTTTTATTCGAACTCCACATTTCCACGTCGAAGCCCTTTTCATACCCGGCTTCTTTCATCAGCTCTTTCGCTTTGGCGATGTTGTAGCTGTAATCCGGCGTGGACTGTTTCTGATAGAACTGGACATTTTTCGGCAGCGGCGACGTGGACGGCGACCCTAAACCGGCGAAGCCCACTTTCAGCCATAAATTACGGTCGATGGCGTAATTAATCGCCTGACGAACACGCACGTCGGAGAACTCTTTTTTCTGCGTGTTGAAGGCGATGTAATAAAGATAAATACCCGGATCCTGCGCGATATCGAGTTTCGGATCGCTTTTCACGGTTTCGACCAGATCAGATGGCAGCGGATACACCGCATCCACGCCGCCGGATTTCAGTTTTGCTACCTGCGTGGAATCTTCCGGCGTCGGATACAGCGTCACGGATTCGACTTTCGGCCAGCCTTTCTGCCAGTAGTTGTCGTATTTCACCAGCTTCACGTCTTTGCCCTGCTGCCATTCGACAAATTTAAACGGACCGGTTCCGACCGGATGCACGCTCAGATCCTGCTCGTTCGGATACTGTTTCAGCGATGCCGGGCTGTGCATGACTGCTGACGGGTGCGCCAGCGTGTTGATCATCGCGCCGAACGGTTTATTCAGCGTAATTTTGACCTGATAAGGACTGACCACGTCTACCGATTTAATCATGCTGAACAGGGAGTTACGTTTCAGATGATTCGCCGGATTCGCCAGGCGATCGAGGTTCGCTTTTACCGCATCGGCGTTAAACGGCGTGCCATCCTGGAAGGTCACGTCGTGACGCAGGTTGATAGTAAATTCTGTGGCGTCGCTGTTACTGGTGTAATCGGTCGCCAGCACCGGCACGACGGCCATTTTGTTGTCGAACTGGAACAGACGTTCAAAAATGCCGCTCTGTATGGAATAACTCAGCGTATCCGTGGTGTCGTGCGGATCAAAACCGGTCACATCGGCATACATAGAAATGCGCAGATCTTTCGCCTGTGCTGAAGCGGCAAAACAGAGCGCCAGTCCCGCTGCCAGCAGGCTTTTACGTAGAAACGTTGAGTGCATGAACTTCTCCTGTGTATTCCAAAAAAGAAAAAAATAAACGTTATGCCTGTTGTTCAGCCACCCAGTGGTGCGGCGAAACCTGGCTGTACCTGAGTTTTTCTATCTGTACACCGGCCGGATGCACCGGCGATTTCACTTCCACATCATCAAAATTGCGCAACGCCCGCTGCGTCGGATCCGCCACCGGCACCGAACTGAGCAGGCGACGGGTGTAAGAATGTTGAGGATTACTAAACACAGCATCTCGCGGACCAATTTCCACAATCTGCCCGCTGTACATCACCGCGACCCGGTTGGCGATGCGTTCCACCACCGCCATATCGTGCGAGATAAACAGCCACGCCAAACCGGTGTCACGCTGTAAATCCATCATCAAATTCACCACCTGCGCCTGAATAGAAACATCCAGCGCCGACACCGCTTCATCAGCAATAATCACCTGCGGCTGCAACGCCATGGCGCGTGCGATGGCAATACGCTGCCGCTGGCCGCCGGAGAATTCGTGGGGATAGCGGCGCGCAAAAGAAGGATCCAGCCCGACGCTTTTCAGCAGCTGATTCACCACCGGCGTGGCATCTGCCAGTGATTTTTTCAGGCCGTGCAGTAATAAAGGTTCCGCAATAGAAAAACCAACGGTCAGACGCGGGTTCAGCGATGCATACGGATCCTGAAATACCATCTGAATCTGACGGCGGACGGCCTGAAACGGCGTGTCGCGCATCAGCGTGATTTCTTTGCCTTCCAGATGAATGCTTTCAGATTCGCTGCCGACAAGACGCAAAATCGCGCGCCCGGTGGTGGATTTTCCGCAGCCACTTTCTCCGACCAGCGCCAGCGTTTCGCCCGGCCATATTGAAAAATCAATTTGCTCAACGGCGTGAACTTCTTTGGTCACACGCGACAACACGCCGGAACGTATCGGATAGCAGACCCGCAGCCCGCGTACATCCAGCAGCGGCGGTGCGTCGTAATTCGCGGTTTTCTGATCGCCGTCGGCGGCTGAAATGTGAGATTCATCACCTGCAATCGATTGCTTATTTACGCCATTTTTAGCCGCGCTGAGGAGCGGAAAACGGCGTGGCCATTTGAGCCCCTGCATGTCGCCCAGTTTCGGCACGGCCGCCAGCAGCGCGCGGGTATAAGGGTGCTGCGCATGGGCAAAAATTTCGGTCACGCTGCCCTGTTCCACCACGTTGCCCTGATACATCACCACCACGCGGTCGGCAATTTCGGCGACCACGCCCATGTCATGCGTAATAAAGAGAACAGACATGTCGGTGCCCTGTTGCAGGTCACGCAGGATTTGCAGAATGCGCGCCTGTACGGTGACATCGAGCGCAGTGGTAGGCTCGTCGGCAATCAGCAATGCCGGATCGCAGGCCAGCGCTTGCGCAATCATGACGCGCTGACGCATACCACCGGAAAGTTCGTGGGGATAACATTTGAGAATGCGTTCAACGTCGGGGATACGCACCTGTTTAAGCAGTTCGCGGGCTTTGTTCAGTGCATTGGCTTTGGTCGCCATCCCGTGATCAATCAACCCTTCCGTAAGCTGATCGCCGACCCGCAACACCGGGTTCAGCGACGTCATCGGCTCCTGAAAAATCATCGACATTTCGCGGCCACGCAGTTTGCGCCGCGATTCTGCCGAAAGGGAATTGAGCGTGTGGCGTGTGCCGTCGCGCCCGAAAAAATTAATACTCCCGCCGTTTATATGGGCGGAATCCGGCAGCAGGCCCATCACGCTGAGCGACGTGACGGACTTACCGGAGCCGCTTTCGCCGACCACGGCGACGACTTCACCTTTATTAATAGAAAAGGAAACGCCCTTCAGCGCCTGAGTTTTGCCCTGACGGCCGGAAAACGTGACCGACAAATCGTTAATCTGCAAGATTGGCGATGGCTGTTCATTAATCAAAAAACGTCTCCTTTATATAGCAGTTAAAAATCAGAGCCAGACTTCGCCATTCTCGTAGCGCAATGCCGGTTCGGCGTCCTGCGCCAGCCAGATCGGGCCATCAAGATCGACACGTTCAGCCTGAACCGCCACTGGCAGCGCGGCTTCCATGGCAATCGAAGAACCGAGCATACAGCCAACCATGATCCGCAACCCCAGACGCCGGGCTTCTTCAGTCATCGCCAGGGCTTCGGTCAGTCCACCGCACTTATCAAGCTTGATGTTGATCATCTCGTAACGGTCGCGCAGACCGGCGATATCCGAAAGTTCGTGACAGCTTTCGTCGGCGCAGACAGGAATGGGATGCAAACAACGCACCAGATCGTTGTCATTGCCTGCCGGAAGCGGTTGTTCAATCATCGCCACGTTAAATTCGTGCAGAGCCTGAAACAGGCTGCCGAGATCTAAACCCTGCCAGGCTTCGTTGGCATCCACGACCAGCGTCGCCAGCGGAGCCGCCGCGCGGATAGCCGCCACTTTCTCAATAATCTGCTCGCGATCGAGTTTGATTTTCAGCAACTGCGCGCCGCCGGCCACGGCAATTCCGGCCGCTTTCGCCATGTTTTCCAGAGAATCCAGACTCAGGGTTTCTGCGGTAATCACCGAAACAGGTTTCGGCATATCAAGCAGTTGCCACAAGGTTTTGCCCTGTTTTGCCGCATCGAGACGCCACATTGCACAGTCGAGGGCATTGCGCGCCGAACCGATCGGCATCACTTCCTGCAACGCTTCACGGGTCAGCCCCTCTTCAACCAGCGGGCGGATCAAGTCCAGCTGTTCGCAAACGCTTTGCGGGGATTCCTGATAATGCGCAGTGGGCGTGCATTCGCCGGTTGCGGTAAACTCCCCGTCCGTCAGGATCACACGCACCACCGTCACCGCGGTACGTGTCCCGCGTGAGATCGCAAAAGGCTTCGCCAGCGGCAGTTCGGCTGACAGGAAAGTCATCTGAGTCATCAGCCGTTATCCCTGATCCATTGCGCGATATTTTTGATACCGAAACGCACCGGATCGGTCGCCGGAACGCCGAATTCTTCACTGATTTTGGCCAGCGCGATCTTGGCTTCTTCTTCACTCACGGCAGAGGTGTTCAGCGAGAAACCGGCAATTCTGACGTCCGGACTGGTGAGGCTGGCCGCCGCCAGATTGGTATCCAGGCACTGGCGCAGCGTCGGCATAAACTGATGCGGCAGATGGCGCATATGCGGACGGCCAAGTTCATGACACATCACCAGCAAATGTGCCTGCGCGCCGTGGATCAGGCCCATGCTGACGCCTGCAAACGACGGATGATAAAGCGAACCCTGCCCTTCAATGATGTCCCAGTGATCGTCGTCGTTGGCGGGTGCCAGCGCCTCAACTGCGCCGGAGATAAAGTCAGCAATCACGGCATCAATCGCGATCCCGGCACCAGCCACCAGCACGCCGGTTTGCCCGGTAGCACGGAAATCCGCGTTTAAATCCAGTTCACGCATAGCAGATTCCAGCGCCAGCGAGGTATACATCTTGCCGACGGAACAGTCCGTGCCGACGGTCAGAATACGTTTGCCGCTGCGCTTCTTACCGGTGCCGGTATCCAGCTCAGGTTGCATATGGCGAACATCGAACAGTTGCACGTTATGCTCGGCAGCCAGTTTCACCAGCTCAGGAATATCGTTCAGCCCCTGATGCAGGCCGTTGGCGACGTTCAGCCCGGCGCGGATCGCCGCTTTGATGGAATCAAGCCAGTGCGCCGGTAATTTTCCGCCTGAATTCGCCGTGCCCAGCACCATGGTTTTTGCGCCCTGCGCGACCGCTGTGTCGATATCCAGATCCGGCAGCCCGAGGGAGACAGAGTCCGTCGCCAGACGAATTTGCCCGACGCAGGCTTCGGGACGCCAGACGTGTATACCACGCGCCGTTTTCGCCGCCAGCGGATCCATCACATCGCCCAGGAATAACAGGTAAGGCTTGGGTATTTGCTGCATGTCAGTTTCTCCGGAAATGAATTTTAGAATGTGTTTTAAGTCAGGCCGGAAGTCACTATTCCACGGGCGTCATCACCCGGCGAATACTTGTTTAGCGCTGGGGTATAACCTCAGGCTATAGGTTCTAGTGCATTGAATTGGATGGATTATTTGAGATGGAGAGAAAAGTCGTGAGGATGGAGAATTCAGAGAAAAACAACAATAAAAAAAGGCAGAGCCAATGAACTCTGCCTTTGCGATTACCTTTTTCAGACACAGAATGGGGTAATAATTTCTTCCACTAACTTAGAAGCGGTAAGTCAGCGCAACAGCCACAACATCATCAGAGCTCACGCCCAGTTTGTTGTTGTCATCGATCAGGTTGATCTCGTAGTCAACATAGGTGTACATGTTTTTGTTGAAGTAGTAAGTCGCACCGATTTCAACATATTTGACCAGATCCTGATCGCCAATGCCGTTTTCAACGTCTTTCGCTTTAGACTGAACATAACCGATTGAAGGACGCAGACCGTTTTCGAACTGGTACTGTGCAACAAACTCGTAACCCTGAGTTTTGTTCGCGAAACCGCTGGTGCCGTTAACAGTGATTGGCGCTTCGTTGCGGGTTTCGTTGTACATTGCCGCCAGGTAAACCTGGTGTGCGTCATATTTCAGGCCAGTTGCCCATGCAGAAGCTTTGTCGCCTTTGCCGTAAGTGCCGTTAGTTTGTGCATTAGTGCGGTCAGAAGAAGAACCCGCGATAACTGCACCGATACCTGAACCTGCGATATCTTCATAGTCGATAGACGCACCGTAACCGTCGCCATTCGCTTTAGACGCAGTACGACCGTCGTTTTCGTTCTTAGCCTGATATTGCAAAGCTACGTTCAGACCGGTGACCAGACCGAAGAAGTCCTGGTTACGGTAAGTAGCGAGGGCATTCGAACGACCAACCATGAAGTTATCGGAGTTAGCGGTATCACCACCGAACTCTGGCAGCATGTCCGTGAAGCCCAGTGCGTCGTAAACCACACCGTAGTTACGGCCGTAGTCGATTGAACCGAAGTCTTTAATTTTCAGACCTGCAAAGCCCAGACGAGTTTTGTTGCCCAAATCACCCTGAGATTCAGCGTGGTTAGCCTGAATGTTGTATTCCCACTGACCATAACCGGTCAATGTGTCGTTAATTTGTGTTTCACCCTTAAAGCCCAGACGCGCATAAGTTTTGTCGCCGTCTGAACCGGTGTCATCAGAAAAATAATGCTTAGCGGTTACGCGACCGTAAAGGTCCAGTTTATTGCCATCTTTGTTATAAATTTCGGCTGCATTTGCGGTAGAACCCACTGCAATTAAAGAGACCGCTAAGGCCAGCACACTGCGCTTCATCATTATTTAAGTTTCCTTGATTTTTTATAAAGGATTTCTCATGCCCGCTTTCTTTTAAGTATCGGGAATATCAGGCTGTGAGTATTTGTACATGTATTTAAATGCGTCTGTCTGTAAAACGATTTGAACCTTAACACTGAGCACGAAAAGTTAAAATGGAAAAGTTCGCCTCGGTAAGTCTTTTTTGCGTAAAGAGTTGTAATAAATTATTTCAATCATAAGTCTCTAACCCCCTGATTATATGCGGTTTTCGCATAACGTTTTGCACCATAATGGTGCCATGCATTATTTTGGTGCATCTGAGGTTAGCTTTTGTAAAGCAGTTGCAAGCGGGATCACCTTTCTCAAACGGTTTTTATCTGTTAACAATCGTTAATGAATTCACGGTAGGAAAAAGCGTAACGCCTTTTAATAGTGCATAGCAGGATAATCATTTCGATGATAAGTTCATTAGCAAATAAATAGAAAATGCGACCATAAGATTTTTGTACTACGCAATTTCGCCCGGCTTCGGATTTTTAATAGAAGACCTGAGTAAAATAAACCAAAATTTAATCCAAAAATAATTTCGTGGGTGACTAGATTGAACAATAATCCGTATTTAAGCTTATCCGAATTGTATTTTATTTATTCAAAACGGGCTTTGTAATTTCCGGATGCAGATTTACTGAGAAAAAAGTTGTCTCAGACGGGGAAGAATTTTCAGGTTTTTAAAGCAGAAAGTGGCTGATGAATCCTTCAACCCTCCTCAGTATTGAGGAGGGTGCCGAATATTAACGAAACTGTGCGGCGTGAAGTTGTGCGTAACGTCCCTGAAGGGCCAGCAGAGAGTCGTGTGTCCCCTGCTCGACGATGCCTTCTTTGTCGACCACGATAATACGGTCGGCATTCTGGATCGTCGCCAGACGGTGAGCAATGACCAGCGTGGTTCGTCCTTCAGACAGCTCAGCCAGCGATTGCTGAATAGCCTGTTCGGTTGCGGTATCCAGTGCAGAAGTCGCTTCATCAAGGATCAGGATCGGCGGATTCTTGAGGAAAATACGGGCAATGGAAAGCCGCTGTTTCTGACCGCCGGACAGTTTAACGCCCCGCTCACCAATGACCGTGTCCATTCCCAGCGGCAGCGCGTCAATCACATCATCCAGACGCGCACGGCTGGCGGCGAGACGGATTTCTTCTTCGGTGGCATCCAGTTTTCCATAAGCAATGTTCTCGCGGATTGTGCCGCCAAACAGGAAGACATCCTGCTGCACTATACCGATGTTGTGGCGCAGCGAGGTTTGCGTCATATCACGGATATCAATGCCATCGATGGTGATACTGCCGCTGTCAATTTCATAGAAACGGGGCAACAGTGAGCACAGCGTGGTTTTCCCCGCACCGGACGGGCCGACAAACGCCAGCGTTTCACCGGCATTAATCGAGAGCGTAATCCCGTTCAGAATCTTGCTGGCGGATGTGTAACCGAACACCACATTATCATAGTGAATATCGCCGCGCAGATGGCTGACGACCTGCGCGCGCGGGCGATCCACGATATCCGGCGCGGTATCGATCAGTTGGGTAAAGCGTTTAAAACCGGCAATGCCTTTCGGATAGCTTTCCAGAACCGAGCTGATTTTCGCCACCGGCCGGAAGAACACTTCCACCAGCAGCAGGAAACCCACGAAGCCGCCGTAAGTCAGCTGGTCATTAATCACGTACCAGGTGCCCGCGACCATCACGATCAGCTGGACCAGACGCGTGCTCAGATAACTCAGCGTCAGGCTGGCGGTCATGATCTGATAGGCTTTCAGCTTCGTCGTCCGGTATTTATCGTTGTCATACGCGAACAGTTTTTGCTCATGCTCTTCGTTGGCGAAGGCTTTCACCACGCGGATACCGCCGATGCTTTCTTCTATACGGGCGTTAAAATTCCCCACCTGCCCGAACAGGCGCCGCCAGGTTTCTGTCATTTGCGCCCCGTAACGGCTGACCATCCAGGTCATTGCGGGCACAATAATGATGGTCATCAGCGCCAGTTGCATATGCACGGTAGCCATCAGAATAAAGGCACCAATGAAGGTCATCACCGCAATAAACACGTCTTCCGGCCCGTGGTGCGCGATTTCCCCAACCTCTTCCAGATCTTTGGTCACATGCGTAATGATGTGGCCGGTTTTGGTATTGTCGTAATAACGGAAAGAGAGTTTCTGTAAATGGCTGAAAGCCTGACGGCGCATGTCGGTTTCAATCCCGACGCCCAGCGCGTGACCCCAGTAGTTCACAATCGCCATCAGCGCGGTGTTAAACAGGTAGATCAGCAGCAAGCCGACCGTTGCACCGATGATCAGCACCCAGTCATGTGCAGGCAGAAGCTTATCAATGAAAGTTTTGATCGCCATCGGAAAACCCAGTTCCAGCAATCCGGCGAGGATCGCGCACCCGAAGTCGAGGAAGAACAGTTTTTTATAAGGCGCGTAATAAGAGAAAAATCGGCGGAGCATCATGCATCCTCTAATTAAGATTACCAACCTGTAAAGGCGAAGCGACCAGTCTAGATGAAAATTGTTATCAATCAGAGAATTTTATGTGCCTGCATGTGAGACGCATTACAGGCAAACCGGCATTCTCTTTTGATCTGGTTAAAAAAATCGGGGATACTGTTTAAATACACAGTAAGCCATTTTAGCTTCAGAATAAGGGGATGTCATGGGAGAATTCACCGGTTTCACACAGTCAGGCCTGAACTTCCTGCAGGCGCTGCGCCAGAACAACAATAAAGAGTGGTTCGAAGAAAATCGTGACATTTATCATGAACATCTTCTCGAACCGATGCGCAAACTGGTCGAAGATTTAAGTCAGGATATGGTCATCATCGACGATTTGTTCGAAACGCGTCCGGCGATTGGCAAAACCATTTCCAGAATGCACCGCGATACGCGTTTCTCTCACGATAAGTCGATCTACCGCTGCAATCTGTGGCTGACCTTCAAACGCTCCCGCAAAAACTGGACCGATGCGCCGGTGTACTTCTTTGAATTCGGTCAGGACTGGTGGCGGTACGGACTGGGATATTACAGCGCGTCAAAAACCACGATGGATCTTTTCCGCCAGCAGCTTCTGAAAAAGCCCGCAGAGTTTCTGAAAATCGCGAAATGCATCGAGCCGAATTTCACCATCGAAGGCGACAGTTATAAACGCCCGCTGATTAAAGATCAGGATCCGGCGCTAGCAGCCTGGTACAACAAAAAATCCTTTGCGCTAATGAGTTCCCACAGGGATATGGAGCCGGTTTTGAGCAGTGAACTGGTGGGGATTTTAAGGGCTGATTTTTTGCGCATAGCGCCGTTGTATCAGATGCTGATCGGGATCGAAGGAATGAAGAGGAATCAACTGCCGTTGGGGGAAGAGTGATGTTCATGGGCTCGCCGCCCAAACGGGCCCAACGGATTGAGAAAATTTCGGTTTTTCACTCGCCGTGAGGGCTTAATCGGGATCAAGAAAATTTCGGTTTTTCACTCGCCGTGAGGGCTTAATCGGGATCGAGAAAATTTCGGTTTCTCACGAGCGGTGATCACATGGCTTTTCGCGCCCAAACCGCCAAAGAGGGAGGAAAGCGCCTCCCTCTTTGATCTCCCACGCTTTTTTCACTGCGCGCTATCGCTCTCTGGCACTGTTTCAGAAGCCGCAATTATTGCCGCGAAAACTTGCCGCTGCGCGGTACCTTCATTTCGGTCTTCGAGCCTTTCGGTCTCGAAACACTCATTCAGCAAGCTTTCTGAAAGCGGCTGGAGGCTTATCCAAATTTAGCAGCATTTTTTAAAAAACAATCAGCAGTAAGGTTGCGAACTAGAAAGCTTCTGGCCGCTTTCAAAACGACGTCGAGTGAGGAGTGAGAAACAGCGAGAGTTTTTTTTCGAGCAGGTTCGAACCCGAGGCGAGAGAACCGCGCAGCGGCGGCGTTTGCGGCACTAACGGTAGCCACTGAAACAGTGCCAGCGAGCGGAGCGGGCAGTTAAAAAAGCGCAGAGTCCAGAGACCCGCGCGTTACCGGGTCTTTGGTCGGTGTGGGCCGACGCCCACGACCTTGACGTTGACGTTGACGTTGAAGTTGACGTTGAAGTTGAATTTAACTCCCAACTCCCCCGGTTGCCTCAACCGCCTTCGCCACATATATCTCCCGCAATTTCCCGGTCATCACCCCCGGTTTCCCATCCCCGACCGCTTTCCCGTTCAGGCTCACCACCGGCCAGATAAAGGTTGTGGCGGAACTGATGAAAATTTCCCGCGCATTCTGCGCCTCTTCCAGCGTGAACGGACGTTCTTCGAATCGCAGATCGTTTTGTTTCGCCAGTTCGAGCAGCGCCTGACGCGTGATCCCGTGCAGGATGTGCGTACTCAGCGGTCGGGTGATCAGCGTGCCATCGGCATCGACGATCCAGGCATTGCTGGAACTGGCTTCAGTGATCAGGCCGTTCTCAACGAGCAGCGCGTCGTCCGCATCATGTTTATGCGCGTATTCTTTAGCAAGGCACGGCGCTAACAGACCGACGGTTTTGATGTCGCGACGCTGCCAGCGGATATCATCCACGGAAACCATGCGGATGCCGGTTTTGGATTTCGGATGATCAATCAGCGGACGGGCCTGTGTGAACATCAGGAACGTCGGGCTGACCTTTTCACCGGGAAAATCAAAGTCGCGGTCGCCGCTGTTGCCCCGGCTAATTTGCAGATAAACCGCACCTTCGCGCAAATTGTTTTCGGTAATAAGGCGGTTTTGCAGGATCTCAATTTCCCCCAGCGCACAAGGCAACCGCAGCCCCAACGACTGACACGAACGCGCCAGCCGGGCCAGATGGGCGGCGTTATCCAGTAAGCGACCGTTCAGAACGGCACTCACTTCATACACCGCATCCGCAAATAAGAAACCGCGGTCAAAAACCGACACCTTTGCATCCTGCTCGGCAACAAACTCCCCGTTGAGGTATACCGTTCTGGTCATGTTATTTTTCCTGGCCAAATTGAAATAGGATTTTTATTAGCTTACCTGAGTCACAGGAATAAACTGCGTGAAAACTGAGCGGGCGATGTTGACGTAACGCAGGTTTCTGGCTCCCGGCACATAAAAAAAGCGCTCCGTTGAGCGCTTTTCGTGAGAATTTCCAGACGGTCAGAGCTGACCTTTCTTCTTTTTATTACGGATGACCAGCCAGCTGATCAGCGCCATCACCGCACCCATAAAAATAAACCAGATACCGAGCATAAGCTGAGGTGCCATTTCCCCCGGCGGGGTTTCAGGGCTGCCAACGATCAGGCCGTGAAGCGTAGCGACAATGCCGATTACCAGCAAAATCAGGCTGTTGCGTAATAAACGACGGGCGACAGTCATAGGTTGTCTTGGAGTGGCCATCAGTGCGTCCTTGAGCAGTAAAATAAAGATAAGGGCGCATAATAGCGCCCCTGATTTTTATGTCAAAACACACTGTTCACAACTTCAGCCGATTTTCAGCGGCGGTTGCGAACCAGCTGGTAGCGACGGGTGAGATATTCCACCGGCGCGCTCCAGATATGCACCAGACGGCAGAACGGGAACAGCAGGAATAACGTCATTCCCAGCACCAGATGCACACGGAAAATAAACGCCACGCCGTCCAGGTGCGCCGCCGCGTCGCCGTGGAACGTCACCACCGATTGCGCCCAGCCAACCAGTTTCATCATTTCGCTGCCGTCCATATGCTGGGCGGAGAACGGAATGGTGCCAAGGCCGAGCGCGCACTGAATCACAAGCAGTGCGATGATCATGATGTCGCCAAAGCTAGAGGTTGCACGCACGCGCTCGTTAGTCAGACGACGCCAGAGCAGCATGCCGCCGCCGACTAACGTCAGCACGCCGCACGCGCCACCGGCAAACATCGCCATTTGCTGTTTCACCGGCACCGGCAGGAAGGATTCGTACATCCAGTGCGGCGTCAGCATCCCGAAGGCGTGGCCGGCAATAATACCGAGAATGCCGACGTGGAACAGCGGTGAAGCGATGCGTAAGGTTTTTTTCTCCAGCAACTGGCTGGAGCCCGCGCGCCAGCTGTACTGACCGTAGTCATAGCGCAGCCAGCTGCCGACCAGAAAGACCGTGCCGCACAGGTACGGGTAGATATTGAAGAAAAAGTTGTTGAGGAAGTCAGTCATTTGCGTGGTTCCCCCGCATTCGTGTCATCAAGGTTCAGATACTGCGGTGCGACAGCACCGGCAAAACGTTTCTGGCGCGCAGCTTCTTCACCGCCCGCACAGCTTTGCTCGCCGAGGAATTTTATTTGCTCTTCTTCCCAGACCGCATCCAGCGCAGCCGGAGTGTCGTCACGCGCTTCCTGTTTAATCCCTTCGCGCACGTTTTCTGTGGCGATGTCGGTGCCGGACAGCGCCAGCAGCAGATCAAACAACTCCGCATAATGGCTGTCGCGTTCCTGCAAACGGGCGCTCAGCAGCGCCAGGATCGGCGCGATGTCACGCAGGCCGCTACGGGCTTCCTGTTCGTCACGCGTGGTCAGATATTCCAGATAAAGCGGCAGGTAATCCGGCAGCTCGCGGCTGTCGATTTCAAGACCGGCTTCACGGTACTGCCCCATCAGATCGACCATGGCCTGCCCGCGGTCACGGGATTCGCCGTGAACGTGTTCAAACAGCAGCAGCGAGGTGGCGCGCCCACGGTCAAACAAACCGGTGTACGCCGACTGTGCGTCGAGTAAATCTTTCTGGCAGAAATCCGTGATGTACAGCGCCAGATCCAGGCGCTGTTCGGCACTCAGTTCCGCAGAGGTGGTCACGGCTTCAAGCAGTTCCATCTTGTGCGTCCAGAGATCTTCCGACGGGTAATCCAGCAATAAGCCAATCAGTCGTAAACTGTTCATTAGCCTTTCCTTTCGGTTTTCGCGCCAATGTCGATGGCATCGATGCGTTTGCTGTTAAACAGGTTGAATTTGGTATCGCTGCCGTGGCAACCGTCACCAAAGCTGAAACCACAGCCCTTCGCTTCCGGGAACGCTTCGCGCGCCTGTTCGCGGTGGCTCGATGGCACAACGAAACGGTCTTCGTAGTTAGCAATGGCCAGATAGCGGTACATTTCTTCCGCCTGGGCAGCCGTCAGCCCGACCTGCTCCAGCGCGCTGGTATCCACCACGCCTTCCACGCTTTCTGCTCGTTTGAAATGACGCATCGCCAGCATACGTTTCAGGGCGCGCAGCACCGGCGCGGTATCGCCCGCGGTCAGCAGATTCGCCAGATATTCCACCGGAATACGCAGACTTTCGACGTCCGGCAACACGCCGCTGTGCGGTAATGCACCCGCGTCGGCGGCAGACTGAATCGGTGACAGTGGCGGCACATACCAGACCATCGGCAGTGTGCGGTATTCCGGGTGCAGAGGCAGCGCCAGCTTCCATTCAATCGCCATTTTGTAAACCGGCGACTGACGCGCGGCGTCCATTACGGACAGCGGAATGCCGTCGATCTCAGCCTGCGCGATCACTTCCGGATCGTTCGGATCCAGGAAGATGCTCATCTGGCTTTCGTACAGATCTTTCTCGTTTTCTACCGATGCAGCTTCTGCAATACGGTCGGCGTCATACAACACCACGCCGAGGTAGCGGATGCGGCCTACGCAGGTTTCGGAACAGACCGTTGGCTGGCCAGCTTCAATACGCGGATAACAGAAAATACATTTTTCTGATTTGCCGCTTTTCCAGTTGAAGTAGATTTTTTTGTACGGGCAGCCAGTCAGGCACATACGCCAGCCGCGGCATTTGTCCTGATCAATCAGCACAATGCCGTCTTCGCCACGTTTATAAATCGCGCCACTCGGACAGGTCGCCACACACGCCGGGTTCAGGCAGTGTTCACACAAGCGTGGCAGGTACGCCATGAAGGTGTTTTCAAACTCGCCGTACATTTCTTTCTGCATGTTGGCAAAGTTCTGGTCGGCAGAACGCTTGCTGAACTCGGTGCCTAAATCATCTTCCCAGTTCGGGCCGCCGACAATTTTCTTCATGCGTTTTCCGGTCAGCAGGGAGCGCGGACGCGCCACCGGCTGATGTTTACCGTCTTTCGCGGTGTGCAGATGCTGATAATCGAAATCAAACGGTTCGTAATAATCGTCAATTTCCGGCATATGCGGGTTGGCGAAAATTTTATGCAGCAGGTTGGCTTTGTTGCCCATACGCGGCTGCAATTTGCCGTTGATTTTACGGATCCAGCCGCCCTTCCATTTTTCCTGATTTTCCCAGTCGTGCGGATAACCCAGGCCCGGTTTGGTTTCGACGTTATTGAACCACGCGTATTCCATCCCTTCGCGGCTGGTCCAGACGTTTTTACAGGTTACAGAACAGGTGTGGCAGCCAATGCATTTGTCGAGGTTCAGCACCATGCCGACTTGTGAACGAATTTTCATTTGGCTTTCTCCTGACTTTTTTTAGGGAGTACTGCTGCCTGCACGTAATCGTTGCCTTCATCGTCTAACCAGTCGATGCGGTTCATTTTGCGGACAATTACGAACTCATCGCGGTTAGAACCGACGGTGCCGTAATAGTTGAAACCGTAAGACAGCTGCGCGTAACCGCCGATCATGTGCGTCGGTTTCGGACAAACGCGGGTCACTGAGTTGTGAATACCGCCGCGCTGCTGGCTGATTTCGGAGCCCGGAATGTTCACGATACGTTCCTGCGCGTGATACATCATGGTCATCCCCGCCGGTACGCGCTGGCTGACCACCGCACGGGCGCTCAGTGAGCCGTTGGCGTTGAAAGCTTCAATCCAGTCGTTGTCTTCGATACCCAGTTTTGTCGCATCGTCTTCACTGAGCCAGACAATCGGGCCGCCGCGACCTAAGGTCAGCATCAGCAGGTTGTCGCTGTAGGTGGAGTGAATGCCCCATTTCTGGTGCGGCGTCAGGAAGTTCAGCGCCATTTCCGGGTTACCGTTCGGTTTCGCATTCAGCAACGGCTGCGCCGCGCGGGTGTCGATTGGCGGACGGTAAACCAGCAGGCTTTCACCGAAAGCACGCATCCATTCGTGATCCTGATAAATTTGCTGACGGCCGGACAGCGTGCGCCACGGGATCAGCTCATGCACGTTGGTGTAACAGGCGTTGTAAGAAACGTGTTCGTCTTCCAGACCAGACCAGGTCGGGCTGGAGATGATTTTGCGCGGCTGAGCCTGAATATCGCGGAAACGGATTTTCTCGTCTTCTTTATTCAGCGCCAGATGCGTGTGGTCACGGCCCGTGTTGGCACTCAGCGCCGCCCAGGCTTTCACGGCAACCTGACCGTTGGTTTCCGGTGCCAGCGTCAGGATCACTTCGGCAGCGTCGATGGCCGTTTCGATGCATGGACGCCCTTTCGCTGCGCCATCAGCCTTGGTGTAGTTCAGCTTTTTCAGCAACTCGACTTCGCTGTCGGTGTTCCAGCTGATGCCTTTACCGCCGTTACCGAGTTTTTCCAACAAGGGCCCGACTGAGGTGAAACGTTCGTACGTATTCGGGTAATCGCGTTCAACGGTCATCAGATGCGGCGCGGTGCGTCCCGGGATCAGGTCGCATTCGCCTTTCTTCCAGTCTTCCACGCCCAGCGGCTGCGCCAGTTCGGCAGCAGAATCGTGCTGGATTGGCAGCGTGACCACGTCGGTTTCCACGCCCAAATGCCCGACGCAAACCCGTGAGAACTCTTTGGCGATGCCTTTGTAGATTTCCCAGTCACTTTTGGAATCCCACGCAGGATCAACAGCAGCAGACAGCGGATGAATAAACGGATGCATATCCGAGGTATTCATGTCGTCTTTTTCGTACCAGGTTGCGGTCGGCAGAACGATGTCGGAATACAGACAGGTGCTGGACATACGGAAATCGAGTGTCACCACCAGATCCAGTTTTCCTTCACCGCCCTGCGCCTGCCATTCGACTTCTTCCGGCATCACGCCGCCCTGAATGCCCAAATCTTCTCCCTGAATACCGTGTTCGGTGCCCAGCAGATATTTCAGCATGTACTCGTGACCTTTACCTGAGGAACCCAGCAGGTTAGAGCGCCAGACGAACAGGTTGCGCGGGAAGTTCTGCGGATTGTCCGGTTGTTCTGCGGCGAAACGCACGCTGCCGTCTTTCAGGGCTGCGACGGTGAAATCTGCCGGAGACTGACCGGCGGCTTTCGCCTGTTCCGCAATGTGCAGCGGATTAACGTTAAGCTGCGGCGCAGACGGTAACCAACCCATACGCTCGGCGCGCACGTTGAAATCAATCATGCTGCCGGTGAATTTGGATTTATCTGCCAGCGGGGACAACAGTTCCTGCGGCGCGACGGTTTCATAACGCCACTGGCTGGAGTGGTTATAGAAGAACGAGGTGCTGTTCATGTGGCGTGGCGGACGCTGCCAGTCGAGGCCAAACGCCAGCGGCTGCCAGCCGGTTTGCGGACGCAGTTTTTCCTGACCGACGTAGTGAGCCCAGCCGCCACCGCTCTGACCAACGCAACCGCAGAAGATCAGCATGTTGATCAGGCCGCGATAGTTCATGTCGAGGTGATACCAGTGGTTCATCCCGGCACCCACGATGATCATCGAACGACCGTGCGTTTTGTTGGCGTTATCGGCGAATTCGTTAGCGATACGCACGATGTTTTGCTGCGAAACGCCGGTGATTTTTTCGGCCCAGGCTGGCGTGTAGGCTTTGATTTCGTCAAAGCTTTGCGCGCAGTTTTCATCATTCAGGCCACGTTCGATGCCGTAGTTCGCCAGCGTCAGGTCATACACGCTCGCCACCAGACCGGTGGTGCCGTCGGCCAGTTGCAGGCGTTTGACCGGCAATTTGTGCATCAGAATTTCATCCAGCGCCACGCTGTTGAAATGTTCGCTGACGGCGCCGCCAAAATACGGATAACCGACGTTCACGACTTCATCGTGATTATCCAGCAGGCTCAGTTGCAGGCTGACATCTTTATGATCTTTACCTTCGCGTGATTCCAGATTCCACTGGCCTTTTTCGCCCCAGCGGTAACCGATGGAACCCAGCGGAGAAACCAGTTCACCGGTGTTTTCATCAAAGGCGATGGTTTTCCACTGCGGGTTGTTTTCCTGCCCGAGGTTGTCCACCAGATCGGACGCACGCAGCATACGGCCTGCGGCATAAGAGCCGTCTTCGCGCGGTTCGAGCATGACCAGCATCGGCATGTCGGTGTAACGGCGCACGTAGTCGGTGAAATACTGACTGGGTGCGTCAACGTGGAAGGATTTGAGGATCACATGACCCATTGCCAGCGCCAGCGCGCTGTCGGTGCCTTGTTTTGGTGCCAGCCACTGGTCGCACAGCTTAGCGATTTCAGCGTAGTCCGGGGTGATCGCCACCGTTTTGGTGCCTTTGTAGCGCACTTCGGTGAAGAAGTGGGCGTCCGGCGTACGGGTCTGCGGAACGTTGGAACCCCAGGCAATAATATAAGAAGAGTTGTACCAGTCAGCGGATTCCGGCACGTCGGTCTGTTCGCCCCAGGTCATCGGCGAAGCCGGTGGCAAATCGCAATACCAGTCGTAGAAGCTCAGACACACGCCGCCAATCAACGACAGATAACGCGCGCCGGACGCATAAGACACCATCGACATCGCCGGAATTGGCGAGAAACCGATTATACGGTCTGGCCCGAAGGTTTTGGCGGTGTAAACGTTGGACGCCGCAATCAGCTCATTCACTTCCTGCCAGCTCGAACGGACAAAACCGCCGCGTCCGCGCGCCGCTTTGTATTCTTTGGCTTTTTCAGGCTGATTAATGATCGAACCCCAGGCATCCACCGGATCGCTGTAGGTCAGTTTGGCTTCGCGCCACAGCTGAATCAGCTTTTTGCGCATCAGCGGATATTTCAGGCGGTTGGCGCTGTAGAGATACCAGGAATAGCTGGCACCGCGCGGGCAGCCACGCGGTTCGTGGTTCGGGAGGTCCGGGCGGGTTCGCGGGTAATCGGTCTGCTGGGTTTCCCAGGTGACCAGACCGTTTTTGACGTAAATCTTCCAGCTGCATGAACCGGTGCAGTTAACACCGTGCGTGGAACGGACCACTTTGTCGTGCTGCCAGCGGCTGCGGTAGCCATCTTCCCAGTCACGATTGGTATTCAGCGTCTGGCCGTGGCCGTCAGCGAAAGGTTCAGCTAACTGTTTGAAATAGCGAAACCGGTCAAGAAACTTGCTCATCCGGGACTCTCCTGTGCAAAGGCCTGAGGCGCTTTGTCATTATGTGAATGGCGGGGAATACAACTTCATTGCTCGTAGCCCGAAGTAATTGGAATTGCAGCAAGGCAGCAAACGAATGAATCCCGATGAGCTGACATAAGTCAGTGATTCGGGTGACTGAGTGCCGCTAACGCCGCTGCTATTTCAAGTACAAAGGGAAAATGTAGGCTCAGGGTATTCACGCGCGGGAGTGCGCTACTTGATTGCGATCAACGCCCCGCCGTCATGTAAATATTTATACAGCGATAAATACCCCCAAAGAGGTACCTTTCGATTTTTGTATAATTGATTGATTATTAATAAATAAAAGTAATAACTTTGAGAAATCAGTCAACTTTGAGGCCGGGCTGGAAAATTGGGGGTAAGGCGCGGGAAATATGACAGAATTGTGAAATTAGCATTCCGGTTATTGTATTTATCCGGATTGCTGGCGTAATGGGGACACCTGTTTTTAGCCACCAGAATCTCTTCATGCAGACAGAAAAACCCGCCGTACTTAATTTCAACGATGAAGTGACCGGTATGATTTACGGCTTCGTTTTTCGCCCCGACAGGCAACCCGAACGCGTTTCATCCAAACAGGTGCAGGAGGCCTATCAGGAAATCTGTCACGACAAAGGATTTGTCTGGATCCACGTCAATCTCAACCACGCCATGTCAGAAAAATGGCTGAAAAAACACTTCGCCGTCGGCGAGGTTTTCTTTGAAGAAATCCGCGAAGGGTCACGCAGTACGCGCATTGAGCGACTCGATGACACTCTGCTCGCCGTGCTCAACGATGTCATTTTTCACCCCAACGAGACCAGCGATGAATCTTCGACGCTGTGGCTCAGTTGCCACCAGCAACTGGTGGTGACGGCGCGGCATAAACCGGTGAGGCTCATCGAGCGTCTGTTTAAACGGCTGGAAACGCTGAATATCGGTTCGCCGACCGCGCTGCTGGTGCATCTGCTGGAAGAACAGGAAGATTTGCTGGAACAAATCGTGCGCCGCGCCAATCAGTACGTGGACACCATCGAAGAGCGCCTGCTGAGCCATCACGTCAAAAAGAACCGCGCCAATTTAGGGCGTTTACGGCGGATGCTTTTGCGTTTCCAGCGTTTACTCGCCCCGGAACCGACGGCGCTTTTCCGCCTGCTCAACCGCCCTCCGGCCTGGATTGCGCCCGGCGTGGTGCAGGATTTACGTCAGTTTGCCGAAGAGTTTTCTGTAGTACTCAATGATCTGATTGCGCTGACCGAACGTATCCGCCTGCTTCAGGAAGAGATCACTTCGCGGCAGATGGAACAAAGCAACCGGACGCTCTACGTCCTGACCGTCATTACCGTACTGGCACTGCCCATCAACATTGTGGCAGGATTTTTCGGCATGAACGTAGGGGGAATTCCGCTCGCCAGCAATCACCACGGATTTATCCTGCTGGTGGTGATTGTCGGGTTGTTCACCCTGCTGGCGGGCTGGTACGCGTTTAAACGCCGCGACGACGGTTAGCTGATGGCGCGGTTACAGGAAGTCTTTGGCTTTATTAAGCAAGGCGGCTTTGGTAATCACGCCCAGCAAGCGGCGTGATTCGGCGTTTTCCAGCACCGGCAGACGTTCGAGCGGCGAATTGCTGAACATCGCCCAGGCCTGTTCGTAGCTGGCGTGCTGAAAGAGCGTGGTAAATTCCTGCTCGATAAACGGGTCGATCGCACTGCCGGATTTCAGGCTGCCGTCAATAATTCCGCTGGCGACCACGTTGGTCGGCACTACGCCGAGGAAACGCTCCTCTCTGTCCACCACGTAGACATACCGCGTGCGCTGTTTCAGCCCTTCACTCACCACTTCCGATAACGTGGCATCGACGTACATTTTTGAGCACGGTGTAATCAGCGAAGCCACCGTGCTGTATTCAAAGGCATTTTTGGCGGCAAAACGCGCGTTATGCCGCGTCAGTACCGGATAGGTTCCGCCCACTTTCAGCCGTGACGCGACCACATATGAAATCGCCGTTGCCAGCATCAGCGGGAATAACAGCGAGCTGTTGAGCGTCATTTCAAACGCCATCATGATCGACATCAGCGGTGCGTGGCTGGTCGCCGCCAGCAGCGCGCTCATGCCGATGGCGGCATACAACCCGACCGGACCGGGATCAAACCCCAGCCATTGCAGAAAAGTACACACCAGCGCCCCGCCCGCCGCGCCGATCAGCAGTGACGGCGTAAACAAACCGCCGACCGCACCGGAACCGATGGTGATCGCCGTGGCCACAATTTTCAGCACCAGCAAGACCCAAAGCGATGTCTGCAAATTGCCGTCATTGAGGATGAGATCAATCACCTCAAATCCGTTGCCCAGCACCAGCGGCGAGATCATCGCCACCAGCCCGACGCCCAGACCACCCAGCCCGAGACGCAATGCCGGATGGGAAATGGGTTTCATCCAGTCACGGACTTTATCGATGGATGAAATGAATAACGGCCCGAGAATGCCCGTCGCCACGCCGATAAACAGCACCGTGAAAATCGCGCCAAACGACGGGCTGAACGACACGGAAGAATACAGATAAAGCGGTGCGTAATCGGTCAGGGAACGCACGGTCAGCACCGCCACCGACGCGGAAATAAACAGCGGGATCAGCCGCTGAACGGCAGTTACGCCAAACGCGATTTCGGCAACAAACAACGCACCCGCGAAAGGCGCGTGATACACCGCAGCCAGCCCACCCGCGGCGGCCATGGCAATAATGTCGGACTGATGAACACCCTGAAAACGCGAGAATCGCCCGAGCAGACTGCCGCTCAGCGCCGAAAGCTGCACCATCGCGCCTTCACGCCCGATAGATCCGCCGCTGGCAATACTCGCCAGCGACGAGAGCCCGCGCAGCAGCGTGCTGACCACCGGGATCCCCGGCAAACGCCGGTCAATCACATCGAGATAATCCGGCATCTTGCCGTGCTTGCTTTCGTGGCGCAGCGCCCACAGTAAAATGAATCCGGCAATCACGCCGCCCGCCGTAGTGATCACCGGCCAGACTATTCGCGGGTATTCGCTGAACGCTTTGGTGATATCGCTGCCGTCGGTAAACATCAGACCGTTGATGCCGGAAATCGCCCCACGAAACGCAATAGTGACCAGCGCGGCGACAATCCCGGCGGGAATGGCAATCAGCAAATTAATCAGGTCGCTCTTTTGCAGGGATTCAAGATTGAGGGCTTTCAGGCTCATAAGGTCTCAGTGGTCTGAACGTTGGCGTAGGTAAGAGTATCAATTTACAACAAAACCGCGAAATTTTCGGTTTTTACGCGCGTTGCGTTCTGAACGTCAGGATCCAAAGTCCGGTGAATATCTGCCAAAGCGTGATGGGATAAACGGACATCCGTTCGATAAAGCCGGTGGGCAGAATGTCGAACGAGATTGTCACCATGCTGACCAGCCCGAGACAGCCCAAAATCAGGCTGAAAAGTGAAAATGCCCCCCATCCTGTGCGGCGACGTTTCATCCAGCCCGCCGACAGCAAACACACATTACCGCCCGCTATCGCCATTACTGCGCCCGCCTGATGAACCGTCACGCCGCCCGTACTGCCACCGCTGTGGAACAGTGCAATCAGCACGCCACCAATACCGTGCAGCAAGCCAGATAAGAGAAATAGGTTGCGACCCCGACCGCTGAATAACGGGCGTAGCAGCCAGCAAGCTATAAAGAACAAAATGCCTTCGGCTGCGAAACCGGCGTTCATCACGTTATGCAGCGGTGAGCAAATGTCGCGGCCGTCTGGCGTCATGCCACACGAGGCAATGCCCAAATCGCTGATGTAATTATGCAGATAAGAGTAGGAAGGATCCCGCCAGCCCGTGGAACTGATTTTTTCCGCCAGTAAATACAGAATACCGCCGAGGGCGAAGCACATTGCACCGGTTTTTTGCCATTGAGATTGAGTTTGCATGAAGATCTTATTGATGAGACGTGACGTAATAGTAGGACAAAATAATTTCAGGCTGAGCATTTTTAACGCTGAATGGCGTGCTTAAAATCCTGCTGAACGGGGATAACAAACAGTGTTATCCCCTTGGCCCCCTTATTCCTTCGTCACGGTATCCAGATACAACTGGCTGCCCGCCACGTTCTGGCTTGCGCCTTTCACGTTATCGCGGATGGCCACCAGCAATTTGCTTTGCAGCGCCACCACAAACGGCGAGTTCTTTTGCAGTTCGCGTTGTAAATCGGCGTACAGCGCTTTGCGTTTGGTCGGATCAGATTCCGCCGCTGCGGCACGCGTTTGTTTGCTGATTTCCGGGATCACCCACTGAATACGTTGCGCCAGCGTTTTCGGGCCGTTTGGCACGTTATAAGCGAAGGTGCTGGCATTGGTGTTCGGGTCGAGATAATCCGCGCCCCAGTAAGTGAAGATCGACTGGAATTTGTGCGCACGCATGCGGGTCAGCACGTCACTTTCCACCAGCGGATGCACCACTAAATTGATATCCGCTTTGGCAAAGCTGGCCTGCAATGCCTGCGCGATATCAGAATACGGAGGCTGGTTGATCACGATTAAATCGATTTTGGTGCCCGGTGCGATCCCGCCTTTACTCAGAATCGCTTTGGCTTTGGCGACATCGTATTTAAACGGTTGGTCGTCAATCGCGCCCGCCAGACCGTCCGGCAGGAAAGTCTGATGAATACCGTACTGGCCTTTCAGCAGGTCGGTAGAAATCCCCTGATAATCGACCAGCCAGCGCGCCGCTTCCCACAGCGCAGGGTTTGCCAGCGCCGGTTGCGTGGTATCGCCAACGTTAAACGCCAGATAGAACACTTTGGCCGCCGGGAATTGCGCCACGTGAACGCCCTTTTCTTTTTGCAGCGAGCTGAACTGATCCGCCCCCAAATCGTAAGCCACGTCCGCATCGCCATTCAGCACCAGCAGACGACGCGTTGACGGATCACCCACATTTTTAAACAGCACATTCTCAATCTTCGCCAGCGGTTTGGCGTTCGGGTTACGTTTGAAGATCAGCGCTTCGTGCGGCACATAGTTACGCACTTCAAACGCGCCGCTGCCCGCAGAGCGTGAACGCAGCCAGCTGTTGCCGAAATCATTCTGATCGACGTGCTCCTTGAGCAATTTGCTGTCCACAATCCCGGCGACCGACGCGGACAGAATGCTCAGCACCAGCCCGCTGCCGATATCGGCCGGCCAGCTAAGCTGCACTTTGTCGTCCGCGATTTTTTTCAGATTGCCGTCCACGTTATCCGGCGTCCAGCCCAGTTCACCGAGAATAAACGACGGGCTTTTATTGAGTTTCACCACGCGGGTAAACGAGTAAATCACATCGTCGGCCGTCACCGGATTGCCGCTGGAAAATTTCTGGCCAGGCTTGAGGGTGAAGATCAGACTGTGCGCGTCCGGCCCCGGCTGCCAGCTGGCAGCGGCATCCGGGTCGAGCTTATCGGGATGCTGCCGGTCGGACTGCACCAGTTGCTGATAAAGGTTAACCAGATTGCCGGAGCTGACGGTTTCAAAACTTTCCGCCGGATCGAGGCTGATAATGCCTTCAAGCGAACCCGCAACGACCAGCGTATCTTTTGGCGTCGCCGCGTCCACGCGGGTCACGGCCATCATCAGCAGGAATAACAGGGAAGGAACACGTACTTTCATTGAGGTCGATCTCCACAGGTGAAAAGACAGTTTTTTTCGAGTGTAGAGGGGCAACGTCAAGGCAAGAACCATGAAATAAAGCTATGTATTTTAATAAAATAGATTAAGAACACTTAAACAGACTTGAAGAGAAAAAACAGCAGGACGGATTTTGCTCCTTCCCCTCTCACGAGGGGAAGGCCGGGATGGGGTGTTGGTTTTAGCTGCTCAGTTGCCTGCTAAACCCCCTCCCGGCCTCCCCCTTCGCAGGGGGAGGAGCAAGGCGGCTAAGTGTTGATCTGAAAAATGACCTTATGCCGACGCCCACGGTTTTGAATTTGACCTTGAACTTAAAACCCCAAACAGCCTCAACTCAACACGTACCCCTTCGCCATATGCACCGCGCGATCACACATATGATCAATCACATCCGCATCGTGGCTCACCAGAATCATGGTCAGATCGCTGGTCGCTTTCAGGTCATTCAGAAGATTGAGGATTTCCGCCTGTACCGACATATCCAGCGCGGAGGTCGGTTCATCGAGCAGCAGCAGTTTGGGTTTGAGCAACAGCGCACGCACAATCGCCACACGCTGGCGCTGGCCGCCGGAAAGCTGATGCGGATAGCGGTTCATCAGCGCCGGATCAAGCCCGACCTGACGGAAACCTTCGGCAATTTTCTGTTCGATATCCTGCTCTTTAAGGATTTTCAGCGGCTCCGCCAGCGTGCGCAGCAGCTTGTGTTTCGGGTGTAGCGAGGCATACGGATCCTGAAATACCATCTGCACATCGCGTCGCAGGCTGCCGGTAAAGGGTTTGCCCGGTTTCACTTTGTGATCCAGCAGTGTCAGGCTGCCGTCCCAGTTGCCGTTCAGCCCGGCGAGTACCCACAGTAAGGAGGATTTCCCGCAGCCGGACGGCCCGACCAGACCGAAACATTCGCCTTTGTTAATCGTCAGGCTGACGTTATGCACCACGGTACGCACTTCGTAACCCTGACGGTGCGAAACGTTCAGCTGGTCCAGTTCCGCAACGATTTCAGTCATGGCGAGGTTCCTTTTTCAGTGACGCCAGCAGTGCGCGATCCAGCACCGGCAGGCGTTCTCCGTGCGTAAATTTGCTCGGCCGGCATGACCACAGCGTATGCGTATAAGGGTGCGTGGCCTGCGCCAGCTGATCTGCCGGGAGTTCGTCCAGTAACTCGCCCTTGTACATCACCAGCACGCGCTCGCAGTGGTGCGCAACCTGTTGCAGATCGTGGCTGATCAAAATCAGCCCCATGTTGCGTTGTTCCACCAGTCGTTCAATCAGCCCGAGCACCTGCTCGCGCATGTCAAAATCCAGCGCAGACGTCGGTTCATCGGCAATCAGCCATTGCGGATCGTTGATCAGCGCAATCGCCAGCATCACGCGCTGGCCCATCCCGCCGGAAAGCTGATGCGGATATTGCTGTTGCAAAAAGGCCGGATTTGGCAGGCCGACAGCGTTAAGCATATCGGCGACTTTTTCCTGCCGCTCTTTGCGGCCAAGACGCGTATGCAGGCGCAGCGGTTCTTCTACCTGTTTGCCGATTTTCTGCGTCGGATTCAGCGCGTGTTTCGGATCCTGCATGACCATCGACACACGGTTCCCTCGAAGACGGCTCCACTCGCGTTTTTTCAGCGTAGTCAGATCATTGTCGCCGAGCGTCAGTTCAGAAGCGCGCAGCTTGCACGGATGCGGCAGTAATCCCATCAGGGCCCGCGCGGTCAGGGATTTACCGGAACCCGATTCCCCCACCAACGCAACACGTTCCTGCCCGACGCTGAAAGAGAGCGATTTCACCAGTTCCAGCGGGCGCTCACCCGGCAGATAAATGGTGAGATCTTTCGCCGTCAGCCGGTCAGAATGCTGCGTCTTCTGGTGATTGTGTTGCTGATGAAGCGTTTGAGCATCAGTTGCCATGTCGTGGATCCATTTTGTCACGCAGGCCGTCGCCCAGCAGGTTGAAAGCCAGACTGGCAAACAGAATTGCGCCACCTGGCGCAGCCGCTACCCACCACTGGTCAAAAATCACTTTACTGCCTTCGGCAACCATCGAGCCCCATTCGGCGGTCGGTGGCTGAATGCCCATGCCGAGGAAGCCCAGACCGGCAGAGGCCAGAATGATGCCGCCGAGGCTGAGCGCCGCACGCACGACCGCGCTGGGCAGACACAACGGCAGTATATGGCCGAACATCAGACGCAAACCCCCGATGCCCTGCATTCTCGCCGCCGCCAGATAATCACTGCGCCGCAGCGCCAGCGTTTCCGCCCTCGCCTGACGCGCAAACGGCGGCCAGCTGGTGAAGGCCAGCGCCAGCGCGCCGTTCATCAGCCCCGGTCCCATAATAGCGACAAGTGCCAGCGCCATCACCAGGCTTGGCAATGACATCACGATGTCAGTCAGGCGCATCAGTACGCGTTCGTACCAGCCGCCGATATAACCGGCGCTGATACCGATGAGCAGCCCGACCGGAATGGTCAGGATCAGGATAAGCGACACCAGCAGCAGCGTCGGACGCGCGCCGTAAATCACGCGGGAAAGCAGGTCGCGGCCAAAGCCGTCCGTGCCCAACCAGTGCGCGCCGGACGGCGGCAACAGGCGTAATTCGATGTGCTGAATATTCGGGTCAAAAGGCGCAAGCAGCGGTGCGAGCAGCGCAGTCAGCACCAGAATTGCCACCAGTACCAGGCCGATCGTGAGCGCAGTGATGCGGCGCGCAGGCTTCCAGACGTTGGCCTCAGCCTCAACCTGCGTCGGTTGTTCAGGGATCATTTGTTGAGTCATAAGCGAAAACTACCGGGTCCGCGGATCGAGCAAATAAGTAAGGGCGTCAGCCAGCGCATTGAGCAGCACGAAACAGGTGCCGATCAGCAATGTGGCGCCGAGAATGGCCGGGGTATCCGCCGCAAACAGCGCAGTGGTCAGGTAACGTCCGACGCCCGGCCAGGCAAACACCGTTTCCGTCAGTACCGCCCCTTCCAGCAGGCTGGCGTAAGACAAGGTGAGCACGGTAATCAGCGTGCCCAGCACGTTCGGGAAGACGTGGCAAAGTAATACGCGCACCCTGCCCGCGCCCTTTGAGCGCGCCAGAATCACGTATTCTTTGTTCATTTCGCCCAGCATGGACGCACGCAAAAGGCGCGTAATCCCTGCCATCGACAGCATCGCCAGCACCGTCACCGGTAACCATAAATGGCTGATCGCGTTGTAGAACATGTCACGGTCGCCGGAAAGCCAGGTATCAATCAGCACAAAACCGGTGCGCGGCGTCATGGTGTACATGTACAAATCGTCGAGCCTTCCGGGACCACCCGCCCAGTGCAGCACAGCGTAAAACAGCAGCAGACCGAGCAGACTTAACCAGAAAATCGGCACGGAATAACCGAGCAGCGAAACAAACCGGGCAACGTTATCCAGCCAGCTTCCGGGTTTCCACACGGCCAGCAGCGCCAGCAAAATGCCCAGCGTTCCGCCCAGCAAAATGGAACAGGTTGCCAGTTCTACCGTCGCCGGGAACGTGCGCATCAGATCACTGGCGACCGGCTGCGCGGTGATACGGGAAATTCCCATATCGCCATGCGCGAGGTGATCCAGATATCTTGCGAACTGCACGGGAACCGACTGGTCCAGCCCCAGATCGCGACGTACCTGCGCGTAGGTCGCTTCACTGGCGTGATCCCCCGCGACCTGCAACGTCGGGTCAATCGGTGCAAGATGGGAAAGCGTAAAGGTGAACGCCAGCAAACCGAGCAACGTCAGCGCCAGCGAAATCACGCCGGTCAGCAAACGGCCTGACCAGCGCCAACCCTGCCGGACGAGTCCGGCGGGCGTTGAACTGTCTGTCATTACTTCGTGACCTTGCTGTAGAAGACCATGTCCGGGTTGATGCCCTGAACATATCCTTTGATGTTGTCACGCACGGCAATCAGGCTCTTAGCCTGTAAACCGACGACAAACGGTGAGTTTTTCTGCACTTCGAGTTGCAGCTGACGGTAATCCGCTACGCGTTTGGCCTGATCGGGCTCTGCAATGGCGGCCAGCGTCAGTTTGTTCAGCGCCGGAATCGACCAGTTGGCACGCCATGCCAGCGTTTTGCTGCCATCTTCCGGGTTGAACGCAAACGCAGAGGCGTTAGTGTTCGGGTCAAAGTAATCCGGGCCCCACGAAGACATGTACGCGTCGTAATCGTGTGCTTTCACTTTGGTGGAGATCTGCTGGCTTAAGCCCGGATCCAGTTTCACGGTTACGCCGCCCTGCGCAAAGCTGGCCTGCAAGGCCTGCGCGATATCCAGATACGGTGGCTGGTTGGACGTGGAGAGCGTGAAGCTCACATTCGTCAGACCTGCTTTAGCCAGAATCGCTTTGGCTTTGGCCGGATCATACGTGTAAGGCGTATCATTCACCGCGCCGAGATAGCCTTCCGGCAGGAAGGCCTGATGCACCTGGAACTGATTTTTCATCAGATCATGTGCGATGTGGTTGTAGTCGAACAGATAACGCGCCGCTTCCCAGAAAGCCGGATTGCCCAGTGCCGGAGAAGCTTTGGCGTTAAATTGCAGGAAATACAGGGAAGCATAAGGGATCGCCAGCGGCTTCACCCCCTTCTTGCCTTCAAGCGCCGCCATCTGGTCGGAACCGAGGTTACGCGCCATATCGGCATCGCCCTGTTCAATCAGCAGGCGGCGTGCAGCCGGATCCGGCACGTTTTTAATTAGAATGGTTTTCAGCTTCGGTGCGCCTTCCGGTGAGGTCGCGTTCGCGGAGAGAATCACCACTTCATGCGGAATATAGTTACGGATCTGGTACGGGCCGGAACCGGCTGAATGGTTGCTCAGCCACTGGTGACCGAGATCGTCAGCGGCTGCATTGGTTTTCACCAGTTTGCTGTCAACGATGGATGAAACCGGCGCAGACAGCAGGCTCAGCACGAAGGACGGGCTGACGTCGGCGGTCCAGCTGACTTTGACATGGTGATCGTCAATTTTGGTCAGGAAGGTATCGACATTTTTGTCGGTCCAGCCCAGCTGCGTCAGAATGAATGAAGGCTCAAGGTTCAGCTTCACCACACGCGACAGCGAGAAAATCACATCGTCTGCCGTCAGCGGATTACCGCTGGCGAACACCGCTTTTGGCGAGAGTGTAAACGTCAGGCTGCGGTTGTCTTTCGCTGCTTCCCACGAGGTCGACAGCGTCGGTTTTAAATCGATAGGATTATTCGGGTCTGACTGCACCAGACGCTGATAGATATTGTTGAAAGCCTGAACCGTCGTCAGCTCGAAACCCTGCGCCGGGTCAAAGCTGGAGGTGTCATCAATGGATTGCGCGATAACCAAGGTATCCGGCGGCGTCGCAGCCTGCACAGAGAAAGTAGCCGCAATAGCCGTAAACAGGACGGACGGTAATAAAGCTTTCATCAAGACAGACTCTCCAAAGTAGCGAAATTGCTAACGTTGCATCAGTGTAAAGTTTCTTCAAGCTACCAGAAAGTCTGATAAATACTATCGTTATGCATATTTTGCATAACGTTATCTGTTAGGTTATTAAAGCGCCGGAACGGTGATTTGCGGGGAATGTTACTGGACAAAATAGGTGAAAATACTCCCTTTCCCGGTGTGGGAAAGGGAGTGCGTTAAAATCAGAAGTCGTAGGTCGCAGAGAGCTTGAATTCACGCGGGTCGCCCTGCGTCAGATAACCGCCCGTCGCGGATGCCCAGTATTTCTCATTGGTGACATTTTCCAGATTGGCACGCCATGTCAGTGTGTTTTGGCCGACCGGCATCACATAACGCAACCCGAGATCCAGACGCGTCCAGCCGTCCACTTTCAGGCTGTTTTCTTCATCGGCATATTGCGAACCGGAGCGGATCACTTTGCCGATCGCCGTCACACCGCTGCCGCCGGGAATATCCCATTCGCCGCCAAGCACCCACTGATAACGCGGAATACCCACCGCATCTTTGCCGTTGTAAGCGCCGTCCTGTGTTTGGGTCATTTCCGGGTTCATCCAGGTCACACTGCCGTTCAGACGCACACCCAGCACAGGTTCGCCAAACACGTTCAGCTCTACGCCACGGTTACGGACTTCACCGTAGGTGCCGTATTCATAAGTGTCGCCGGTGGCGCGGTACATGCCGACAGGTTTCTTAATCTGATAAAGAGACAAGGTACCCGCGATGCGGCCAAAGTCGGTTTTTACGCCGACTTCATCCTGTTTGGAGGTTTCAATACCGGAAGCCTGACCGCCGTTGGTGACGACTTTGCCGTTGTATGTGGTGCCTGATACTTCACCGGCCTGCAAGGCTTCGATGTGATTCGCGTAGAAGGAAACGTGTTCCCACGGTTTCACGACAAGGCCAAAGGCTGGCGTGACTTTCATCTGCTCGAAGGCGTCTGTTTCGGTGCCGGTGTAGCTGTAATCCTTCACAATAACGTTCTGGCGGCGCAGACCGGCAATCAGTTGCAGACGGTCGTCGAGCATCGATAAGGTATCGGAAACCGACACGCCGACGTTCTGGACACGGTTACGCAGCGCCGGATCGCCCATGCTGCCGCCCGCATACAAAGTAGCCGGAGAGCTGGCGTCAACCGGATCATAAATATTGGTATTAATCGACGATGCCGACATGGTGTACGCAGTTTTGTATTTGCGGTACACGCTCGACACGCCCAGATTCACGCTGTGGCTGATAAAGCCGGTATCGAATTTGCCGCGAACGCCCGCCTGCGTGGCAACGCTGTCGGAGACGTAAGGCACGGTGAGGCGGCCCATGGTGGCGTTGCCGTTGTCATCTTTCAGCGTCGGAGAGCTGTAGTTACCGTATTCACGGTCATGGTTCATACCGACCGCGCCGTAAACGGTCCAGTCGTCTGCCACGTCGTATTCGGCTTTCAGCATCCCGAATTCATTTTCCAGATTACTGGAAGCAAAATCCTGCCCGTAGTTTTTGGTCGCTGAAGGCGCATCCGGTACTTTAGTCGCATTGCCCAGATAGACAACCGGACGGCCGCCGTGAACAGTCTGTTTGGTCACGCCAAAATCAAAGGAAGAGCGGAAACGATCGCCGCGATAATCGAGGCCAATTGAGCCCATGGTCAGGCGCCGGTGTTCGTCATTAACCGCCGTTTCGCCTTCACGGTTCACGGCGTTGACGCGCACACCCCACTGGTTGTTATCACCAAAACGACGCCCCACATCCACCGCGCCGCCCACCTGAGAAGATGAGGTGTAATCGACCGTCACGCGGTTGATTGGTGTATCCGTCGCGCGTTTGGGTTCGATGTTGACGTTACCGCCCACGCCCGTGCCGCCCGGCGGTACGCCGTTAAGAAAGGCGCTGGAGCCTTTAAGCAGTTCCACGCGCTCGGCCAGTTCCATCGGCACCAGCTGTCGCGGCAATACGCCGTACAGGCCGCCGTAGGAAATGTCTTCGCCGTCTAACGCAAACCCACGAATGTTGAAGGTTTCCGCGTAGTTTCCGTAGCCGTAACCGGTCTGAACGCTGGCGTCGTTATTAAGCACATCACCGAGCGTGCGGCTTTGCTGATCCTGAATCAGTTTGTTGGTGAAACTGATGACGTTGAACGGCACATTCATGGCGTCCTGCTGGCCCAGAACGCCGAGACGCCCGCCGTTGGCGACGTCGCCGTCAAGATAGGCCGGAACCGGTGTCTCGCCGCCCGCTTTAAAATCGGACTGTGCGGCAGTGACGGTAATGGTGTCGCCGGTTTTAGACGACGCCGTATTAACAGCGTCAACCGCAGGTGTGGTTGTCGTGGCCGCATGAGCAGACAGCGTAACCGCCGCCAGTGCGGCAGAGATCACCACTGGCAGCAACTTACGGGCGAAAACAGGCGTGTGAAAAATTTCACGTTGAGCGCGCATTGAGGATTCCCTGAAAAGTTCAAACGATAATGATAATAATTATTAAAACCATTCGGATTATGCTCAGGCGTTTTGCAAATGCAACCGACTTTTCGTTAAAAAATCATAGTAAACAGGATGTTAATGGGAGTTTTCAGTATCACAGAGAAATCATAACGGCAGGAAACTAAGGCTAATCGCTTGAATTCAGAAAGATAAAAATAACGGCGGAGAAAGGAAACGCTGCGCAGGGAGCCCGCGCAGCGAAAAACGTATTTTAGAAAAAATCAGCTCAGGCCGGGAACATCAAAGCCGGGTGAAACCGACAGCAACATTCTCACCTGTTTTACCAGCTCGCTCATGCAGTCATCGCGCATGCCGTAATTATTCAGCTCTTTTTCCAGCGCAAACAAATATTGCGCGTTGGTGCCCAGCGGTCCGCTGGCCTGCGCAATCAGTGGCGCAATAATTTGATAATCGGTGTCGGCTTCATACTGCGGATGCGACGGATCCATGATAAACACCAGCGCGGTGACTTTGCGTCCGTCGTCGAGCTCAAGCTCACACCACGTCGGGCGGTAGCAGCCGGTCACCATTTCGCGTTTCCACAGCAGCTCAAGTTCTTCATGCAGTTTGTCTTCCGGCAGACGGAACGCCAGACCGGTAGTTTTTCCGCCGTCACGCAGCGCCAGCATACGGCCAGGCTGGGCATGGGTTCCGCGCCCGGAAGTCAGACGTAAACAGAATGCACGGTGATAACCATGCAGGGTGGCAGGACGCGCCTCTTCGGAATCAAAGACCGGGTTCCACATCAGTGAACCGTAGCCAAAAATCCACACCGGGCTGTTGTCGGGGCGACGCGCCAGAGCACAACCTAATGAGGCGGCGCGTTGTTCAGGGGTCAGTAGCATCGATTCGTCGATATTACCGAATGCTGTTTTACAATCTGCGTTACGCAGGAAATCTCGAGTTAACATTCATTCCCCCTTCTGTACCACTTACTTTTGAACATGCCATGCTGTTAACGCTGTGTTCTCCGCTGTCGTGGGTGCGAGTGATATCTGTTATCGGACAAGGCCAGCATTAGCTGAGGCCGCCGCGTAAATTGTTAGGAAGTTTAGTATTCCCGTGCTTGTTGAAACCTTATTCGTTTCTGTCGTTGCAATCAAGGTTGCGAGGGATCACAAAACGAAAATAAAGTGATTATTTTGTGAACATTGTAAGAATGTTGACTTTTTGAGATGTCATTTATCGTGATCAACATTTTTTTATGCGGATCATGTCGTACAGGTTCAGGCTCTTCACGCTGATTGCGTGCGCATCTTCGGACAATAATCCGCCTGACTGCTACTCTCTGGAGATCCTGCCGGATAAAACGGCATTTTTCAGTTCTTCAGGGTAAAAAATGCAAAAATACTCGTCACAATCCTGTGGGTATGGCGATGATTTACATAAACTGACGCATTCGCGTCATTAAAAACATAAAAACACATAACTAGCTGTAATTTATAAATTTAAAATATTAACAATCAAAGTTAAGTAAAGAAAAAACCACAGTTAATGCAAATTATTTACCTGCAAACACTGATTAAGTGATTTTTTCATGACTAACATCAATTATTTTCTGTTAACAGATTAATTTATCTACTATACTTAATGAGTTACATCTTTATGCTGCTATGCATTTTACTGACAACCGGGGACAGGCGGTTGTTACTTCGTGAGCGTTTATGCCCGTCATTCTTCACGCTGCTTAGGCGTTGACTGCAGCCGTTCACCCCGGTCACTTACCAGAGTAAACTCCCGGGGATTTACGGGCTTTGCCGCCTTTAAGCAACGCGAATTATTTTGGGTATATAAGGAGAATCATCATCATGGTGTCGTCACAGGAACATCCAAAAATCAAAACCCGCCATCAGGAATACTCCCTGATTTTCCCTATTGCCGCCCTGATCGTTCTCGTCCTCTGGGGCAACAGCAGTAACTTCGCCTCCGTCGTTGGCATCAATTTAATTGCACTGGTCGGTATTCTTGCCAGCGCATTCAGCGTTGTGCGTCACGCCGACGTCCTGGCTCACCGTTTAGGTGAACCCTACGGCTCGCTCATCCTCAGCCTTTCAGTGGTCATCCTCGAAGTCAGTCTGATTTCGGCCCTGATGGCAACCGGTGACGCCGCGCCCGCGCTGATGCGTGACACATTATTCTCTATCATCATGATCGTGACCGCCGGACTGGTGGGCGTCGCTCTGCTGCTGGGTGGCCGTAAATTTGCCACGCAATATGTCAATCTGGGCGGCATCAAACAGTATCTGATGGCCATTTTCCCGCTGGCGGTGATCGTGCTGGTTCTGCCCGCCGCCTTACCGGGCGGGAATTTCAGCACGCCGCAGGCGCTGTTTGTCGCAGTAATTTCCGCCGCCATGTACGGTGTGTTCCTGCTGATTCAGACCAAAACGCACCAGAGCCTGTTTATCTATGAACACGAAGATGAAGGCGAAGAAGACGGCCACGGAAAGCCGTCCTCGAAAAGCAATCTGACGCACACATTGTGGCTGTTGGTGCATCTGGTGCTGGTCATTGCCGTGACAAAATTCAACGCCAATCCTCTGGAAAGCCTATTGACTGAGCTGAACGCGCCTGCGCAGTTCACCGGTTTCCTGGTGGCACTGCTGATTCTGTCCCCTGAAGGGCTGGGTGCGTTAAAAGCAGTGCTGAAAAATCAGGTACAGCGTGCAATGAATCTGTTTTTCGGTTCGGTACTGGCGACCATTTCCCTGACCGTTCCGGCGGTGACTGTTATCGCCACCCTGACCGGCCAGAACTTAATTTTCGGGCTGGATCCGGCGAATATAGTGGTTATGCTGTCGGTGCTGATTTTGTGTCAGATATCCTTCTCAACCGGCCGTACCAATGTTCTGAACGGCACGGCGCATCTGGCATTATTCTGCGCTTATATGATGATTATTATGTTGTAACATCTGCTCCCTCCCCTGCGAAGAGGAGGATGGGTGTGCGGTATTAATGGCAAAAAAGCACATTTTTTTTACAAAGCTTCTTTCCACTTGCAAAACCCCTTCCCAACCTCCCCCTTCGCAGGGGGAGGAGCATAATAAGTAAGGCCACTCACAGGAGCGGCCTTTATCATTTTGTGATGCATTGTGATGAAAATAGGGTTAATTACGAATAGGCATTCAGCGTTCTCTGGCACAATTCAGAGCGGACGCAGTCCTGTTTATCAAACTTAATGATGCCGACCATCTCGTCTTCCTGGAAGCGCGATAGTGCATCGCTGAGCCCCGATACAACTCCACGTGGTAAATCACACTGGGTAATATCACCGTTAACTATAACCGTCACGTTTTCACCGAGACGCGTCAGGAACATTTTCATCTGACTGGCCGTGACATTCTGAGCTTCATCCAGAATAACCACCGCATTTTCGAAAGTACGCCCGCGCATATAAGCGAATGGCGCAATTTCAACTTTCCCTATTTCCGGCCGCAAACAATATTGCAGGAATGAAGAACCCAGACGACGTAACAAAATGTCGTAGACCGGACGGAAATAAGGTGCAAACTTCTCTGAAATATCGCCAGGCAGGAAACCGAGATCTTCATCGGCCTGCAATACCGGACGGGTAACAATAATCCTGTCGATTTCTTTGTGAATTAATGCCTCTGCCGCTTTCGCAGCGCTGATGAATGTTTTGCCGCAACCGGCTTCACCCGTGGCAAAAATCAACTGCTTATTCTCTATGGCTGATAAGTAATGACCCTGAGCTTCGGTACGGGCTTCGATAGCAGAAGAATCGCGGGTATCGCGAGCCATTCCAATCGATTCCAAACCGCCCATCTGCACTAATGATGTCACAGATTCTTCCTCGCGCTGGCGGTGACTGCGTGAATCGCTACGAATAACGCGTTTTGCTTCACGGCGAGCTTTGATCACTGCTTTCTGTCTTCCCATAGTGGCACCTTACAGTTTGATTCACTTAACGCTAAGGCATTATGCCCGCACGGTTATGTTTCACTAACAAATGAGGTTTTGGTCTCCTTTTAGACCAAGTACAGCCATTGAATATCGTGAAGAGGAAAATAGACCAAGCCGATTAAGAGATAATCTGTTGGCTGCTTTCTGTTCACAAGGAGGCATTGTCATATCAGCCGAAAAGAAAACTCTCAATGAAAATACTGCTTTCGTTAAAAGTAGAATCCCCGGTAATGACAAACCGCTGACCCGCACAGTGAAATTGCCAGAATAAAAGCCAATGCGTTTCGAAATTGTTTTAAAAGGGATGAAAGAGTCAGTTAAAGAACAGGGTTGGTGGTGCGTGGATGATAACTTCTCTAAAATGCGGTAGGAATATGCTGAAAAAATTTGGGTTAATATTGGAGAGTCGGAGATCTTGCCCTCGTTTGCTTTTACGCGACAACAACGAGTCAGTGGGTGAAGCATGTTATTTTCAATCAACAGCCCAAACATGGACTTTACCATTCGCGCTCCCCGTTGTGTTATTAACGGCAGTTGCCGGACACCTCGTGAAAACTTATCCCGTACATCTTAAAAATTACCGCGATATAATTTCAGTATAATGACAGCTGAAACATTTGCGTTACCAAAATGTAAAAAAAATTGTGGTCACCGTCAATAGGATCAGGAGGATCTTTTTTCAGATCCTCACCCTGGTTATTTTTTATCCGTGATTTTATTGCATAAAGTAAAGCAGGCGACCGACCCGCTGACGGCAAAAAGGATCGGAATTAAGAAGTCATGATCTACCCGAGTAAACTCCATAATCAGCACAATGGCGGTTATTGGCATTTTCATTGAGGACGCCAGAAATGCCGCCGCGCCAATAATGGCAAATGCGCCGAGCGATGTTCCCGGCCAGTAAATATTCCATAGCGCCCCCAGAACACAGGCCAGCAATGTGCCGTTGGATAATCCCGGCGTCAGCAACCCGCCCTGCGCCCCGGCGCGTAATGTGCTCCAGGTAATCACCAGTTTCCCCATCAGCACGGTTGCCGCCAGCGCTACAGTAATCTGATTATCAAAACTTAATTGCGCCGGGCCTTTGCCGTTGCCCAGTAATTGCGGCAGCCAGCCCGCCAGAATGCCGATAAAGGCAAAATTGAGCAGATTACAGATAATCAAACGCGCATCGCGCGGAGCCTGTGCTTTCGCCCGATTGGTCATCCGCGTAAACCCGTAAGCCGCAACGCCAAATACCGGCCCCATGACCGCTGACCAGACCAGCAAGGCGGGCGTGGTGCTCAGCTGCATCAGGTGATATTGCGATTCATTGCCCAGCCCGATCCACGCTACCAGCGCTGCAATAGAGGATGTCGCTATTGCAGGCAGCAACAGCGGCCAGCGGAATGCACCGAGCAATACTTCCAGCACAAACACCGCGCCGCCGAGCGGGACATTATATACCGCCGCCAGTCCCGCCCCAGCGCCGCAGGCAATCATGATTTGCGTTTCGCGCGCCGTCAGCCTGAAGCGCAGCGACAACCAGTTTGCGCTGACCGCGCCGATTTCGCGCGGCGCAACCTCACGTCCAAGCGGCGAACCGAGCGCGACGGTGATGATTTGCAGCAACGCATGGATCGTCGTGCTGACAAACGGCATACGCGGATTTTCTGATTTCACCGCCGCAGCAATGCTCACCAGCGGTTTTCCCCAGCGGTACAATGCCCACCAGCCGGTGCCGGCAACCGCACCACAGATAATAAGCACAATCAGCCGCCGGCTGCGCGTCGCCTCGCTGACGCCCTGCAAAAAGCTCTCGCTGCTGATGATGAAATCCGGGCTGTAGCCGAAGGCCAGATGCTGGATGTAGTGCAGGATCAGCGCCAGCATCATGCCACCAAGACCGGCTAATACGCCGGTACACAATGTTGCTGCCGTCAGCCGCCACAGCGGGCTGGAAATTTCGGAATTATTCAACGCAGGCACTCCGCATTTTTATCTGATGTTTGGGTTCTCTAAACAGCTTACAAAACATCAGTTAAACCGCACGTCAGCTCAGCAAGTTATTTTTCTTTTCGTTGAGGAAATAACTGTTAATGCCGTCTGCCAGCGCCCTCGCCATCTTCTCCTGGAAAATCGGCTCGCCCAGCAGTTTTTCTTCCTGCTTGTTGGTGATGAAAGACGTTTCCACCAGCACCGACGGAATGCGCGGAGATTTCAGCACGGCAAAACCGGCCTGTTCCGGATGCGGGCTGTGCATGTGATGCACCTTGATAATGTTCGACGCCAGATGACGGCCAAAATCCATACTGCGGTGGATGGTTTCATGCTGATCGAGATCGAAAAGCGTTTCTTTCAGGTATTCATCATCCGTTTTAAAATCATTGTCATACAAAACGTCCACACTGTTTTCGCTCTGCGAAAGGTAGCGCGACATCGCGTTGCCCGCGCCGTGTTCCGACAACGCAAAAACCGACGCGCCGGATACCTTATCGTTGGTAAATCCGTCGGCGTGAATAGAAATAAACAGGTCGGCTTCGTGCTGATGCGCCAGACTGACGCGGTGATACAACGGAATAAAGACGTCATCCTGCCGGGTCAGTACCGCATGAATGCCGTGCTGCTGATCCAGCAACGTTTGCAGGCGTTTGGCGATGTGCAAAACCACGTGTTTTTCGTATGTACCTTTATTGCCAATCGCACCGGGATCTTTTCCGCCGTGGCCGGGATCAATCATCACCAGCAGGGTTTTTTCTGCCAGTGGCGCTTTGGTGGCTAAAGGCAACGCCTGCACCGCCGTTTGTGCTGCGGTCCCTTCTTCCGTCACAGTCACTTTCATCACGCCATTTTCTGTTGTGCGTGTGATCACCGGTTTGCCCTTCACTGTCAGCACTATGCGCGCCACGTCGGGGCTGAAATGGGCAATGCGCCCTTCTGCAATCCACGGGAATTTCTGGCGAACCACCGTTAGTGCATGTTCCAGTTCCGGCGGAAACGACGCCATCGGCATGTCGATCACCACCCGTTCCGGCGCGCCGAGCATAAATACGCGGCTGCGCTTATCGGCGGCAGGCAATGATACGGTAATCTGGCGCGCGTCTGACGTCAGTGAAACGCGGACGGACTTACTGGCGGCAAACAGACGCGGTGAAGTCAGTGACAGGCAGATGCCGAAAATCAGCAGTTTTCTGCGGGAATGGTTGATGGTCATAACAGTCTCAGGGCAGGCATCGTGATAAGCCGTTAACGATTTATCATCATGACATTACTGACGTTTTCAGGAGTGCGCGGGAGTATTAACAGGGCGTGAATTCGGTAACGAACGGTAAAAAAGGTGACAGGCAATGTTCCTCCTCCGTGCGTGACGGAGGAGGAAAACAACTCAGGCTTCGATCAGGGTTTGCCCCAGATAGTGATTTTCGTCTTTGATGCCCGGCAGTGTGAAGAAGAAACCGCCGCCGACCGGCCGGATATACTCTTCCAGCGGCTCGCCGTTCAGGCGTTTTTGTACTGCCAGAAAACCTTTCTCGAGGTCATGCTGATAACAGACAAACAGCAGCCCCATTTCCAGTTGCCCGGAATTGGTGACGCCCAGCGAATAACTGTAGCCGCGACGCAGCATCAGGTTATCGTCGGTTTCTTTGGTGCGCGGATTGGCCAGACGAATGTGCGCATCCAGCGGGATCACCTTCCCTTCCGGATCTTTGCTGTAATCCGGCACATCATGCTCTTTTTCCATGCCCAGCGGCGCACCGGTTGCTTTGTGACGGCCAAAAATCGTCTGCTGTTCCTGAAGTGGCGTGCGGTCCCAGAACTCAACGTGGAACGGGATCAGACGCGCCGCCTGATAACTGCCGCCGGTCGTCCAGCCCGGTTCGCCCTGATCGGCAGTTACCCAGATGGCTTTGTCCATCAGCGGTTTATCTTTGGCATCCGGGTTCGCCGTGCCGTCCTTAAAGCCCAGCAGGTTAATCGGCGTTTCTTTGCCCTGGCTGCGCGCGGCGTGGGAAGAAATAAACCCGTCACGACGCCAGCGCACGCTAAGTAAATCCGGCGTGTACTTGATGATGTCGCGCAGCGCGTGAACCACGGTGTCGCTGTTATTGGCGCAAATCTGCAACAGCAAATCGCCGTGGCAGAGTTTGGCATCAAGGGAATCATTCGGGAAACGCGCCATACGCTGCAATTTATGCGGTTTGTGAGCGGCCAGCCCGAAGCGTTCATCAAACAGCGAATCGCCCACGGAAAGCGTCATGGTCAGGTTATCCGGGTAGATTTCCACGCCCATTACGCCCGAATCCATCGGCGGGAATTTTGGATCTACTGAAGGCGCCGTGCCGCCGGTGGTCAGAAATACAAAGCGGGTATCGAGCAGACGGAAAAGACGCTCGAGATCGGCTTTAGTGGTCGCGAGAACATCAAACGCCACCAGCATCATCGACGCCTGCTGCGGCGTTAAAATCCCCGCCTGATGTTCGCCGTAATAAGGCTGCTTGCCCCAGCGTTCATCGGGAGAAACGGTTCCTGGTGTGTACTCTTTTTTGGCACCCGGCGTTTTTTCTGCCTGCGCCCCGGCCGCGCCGCCAAGGGCAAATGCCCCGCCTAACAATCCCACGCCTTTCAGTAAACGGCGGCGTGAAGAAGAAGTCACGTCCAGTTGTACGGACTTATTATCGTTTTTATTGCTCATTGCTATGCCTTAAAGGTCAACACTCCTGCGAAAAGGTGGGGTCTTGCTCCTCCCCCTGCTAAGGGGGAGGTTGGGAGGGGGTATTGCAGGCGACTACAGTGTATCCATTAATACCCCACCCCAGCCCTCCCCTTCGCAGGGGAGGGAGCAAAGATTAATCTAAACCTAAAACGCCACGCAGCTTGGCCAGATCTTCTGCCAGCGTCGTGATCGGCCCTTTCATCGCATTACGGTCAGCGTCGGAGAGTTTCTCGTAGTTCTCGTAACCGTCTTTGGTTTTGTATTTATCCAGCAGGGTATCTACGGTTTTAAAGTTCGCGTCGATTTTATCCAGCAACGGTTTGTCGGCTTTTTCCAGCAGCGGACGCAGCAGGTTCACGATTTTCTGCGCGCCATCGAGGTTTGCACGGAAATCCCACAGGTCGGTGCGGCTGTAACGGTCTTCTTCACCGCTGATTTTGCTCGATGCGACTTCCTCGATAAGACCTGCCGCGCCGCCTACCACTTTGCTTGGCGGGAAGGTCAGCTCAGAAATACGTTTTTGCAGATCGACGGTGTCGGCATACAACTTGTCAGCAAACGGCTCAGTGCCTTTGGTGGTTTTGTCGGCGAACAGGATTTTCTCCAGACGGTGGAAACCGGTGAAGTTCGGGTCTTCGGCTTTCTTCTCGAAGTCATCTTCACGGGCATCGATGCTGCCGTCGAGATCAGAGAACAGCTCGGCGATCGGTTCGATACGTTCGTAGTAAACGCGGGTAGAGGCGTACAGCGCCTGCGCTTTCGCCAGATCGCCCTTCTTAATCGCATCCGTGAACGCTTTGGTGTGGGAAACCAGTTCAGCAACCTGCTGTGTTACATACACTTTGTATTCCGCAATCGGGCCAACCAGCGCCATGGCGTCAGGTTTTGCGGAGGTCGCCGCGCCTTCCGCCGTCACGGTCAGTTTGCCTTTCGGATTGCTCAGCAAGCCGCAGGTCATGTCGTATTCGCCGGGTTCCAGATTGGCGGTCATTTTCTGCGTGAAGCCCGGTGCCACGTTTTCACGTTCTTCCACCACCATCACGCCTTTCAGAATTTCCCATTCCAGGTTTTTCTGGCTGTTGTTATGGATAACAAACTGCGTTTTACCGGCGGGCACGGTCAGCGCCATCGGTTCACATTGCTTGTCGTTAACAGCAATTTTGACCTGACGGACATCAGCCGCCAGCACGTTAGCGCTCAGCGCAAAAGCGGGCAGTGACAGCAGCGCGACCTGTAAAGCTTTACGGCGAAACAGCGGGGATGAATATGACATGTACCACTCCGTGACAAACTGTGTGAAAAGAGAATGTATGAACAACAATATTGTTAAAAATCAGCGTTGTGTTTTTTGCCCGGCCGGAGCCGTGACGGCTGATTTTCCCTGCGGCATAAAGAACAGGAACAGCGCCGGGATCAGGTACAGGAAATACACTGCGACTTCACTGACGGTCGGCGCTTCCTGATAACCCAACATCCCTTCGAGCAACGTACCGAACAGAGAATGCGTGGACAAAATGGCGCTCAGATCGAAGGCGATATCCTGCATTCCGTTCCACAAACCGGCTTCGTGGAAAGCACGTATAGCACCCGCAGCCAGACCAGCCGCAACGAACAGAATAAACAGGCTGGTCCACTTGAAGAATTTGGCCAGATGCAGCTTCACGCCGCCGTAGTAAATCAGGAAACCCAGCACGATGGCTGCGCCCAGACCGAGTAACGCGCCGATGGGCGCTTCAATGCCGACATCCTGCTGAAACGCCGCCAGCAGGAAAAAGACCGATTCAAGCCCTTCACGCGCAACGGCGAAAAATACCATCGCCACCAGCGCCCAGCCCTGCCCGCGACCGGAGTTGAGCGCGTTATCAATCGCGCCTTCCAGATGCACTTTGATGGAACGCGACACCTTGCGCATCCAGAACACCATGTAGGTCAGAATGCACACCGCCACGACGGCCACGATACCTTCAAACAACTCCTGCTGCTTTTGCGGAAACTCGCCTGTGGTGGCGTTGATGAACAGCCCCAACGCCAGACACAGTGCCGCAGCAATGAACACACCAATCCAGACCACACCGAGCCACTGCCCGCGTTGCGTCCGTTTGAGGTAACTGGCGATCAGGCTGACAATCAGCGCCGCTTCGAGACCTTCGCGAAACATAATGAGAAACGGAACGAACATAGCGGAAACTCCCGAACCCTGAATTCTGAAAACTGACAGATACGTAAGGACTCTGTAAAGAAAGGTAAAAAGAAACGATATTGATTATCATTCTTGGAAAAAGAAATACAAGAGGTGACGGGCTCTTTTTTGAAACCTGTCGGGGAAATGCGCACGAAAAAACAGAAAACCGGGATCAGGGCGATCCCGGTTTGTAAGGATAATGCGGGGAAAATCAGAGGGTGTTGTATTCCGCTTCGGCAGCGTTGAAGCGTTCTTCTACTGCCACGGAAGGTTTACGCCCCATCAGGCTGATCACCCAGATGGCAATTGAAGCAAAGATAAAACCGGGAATAATTTCGTACAGTTCCGCCCAGCCGTAGCTTTTCCACAGAATCACCGTCGCGGCGCCGATGACCATGCCGGCCAGCGCGCCATTGCGGGTCATGCGTTTCCACATCACGGAAATCAGGATCACCGGCCCGAATGCCGCACCAAAACCTGCCCAGGCGTAGCTGACTAAACCGAGCACGCGGTTTTCAGGGTTGGCAGCCAGCGCAATCGCTACCAGCGCGACAACCAACACCATCGCACGACCAATCCACACCAGCTCACGCTGGCTTGCGCCTTTGCGCAGGAACGCTTTGTACAAATCTTCGGTAATGGCGCTCGAACATACCAGCAACTGGCAGCTCAGGGTGCTCATCACCGCCGCCAGAATCGCCGACAGCAAAATCCCGGCAATCCACGGGTTGAACAGGATTTTCGCCAGCTCGATGAACACGCGCTCGCCGTTTTGCGTCACGTTGCCCGCCATTGCCGGATTATTGCTGAAATACGCAATCCCGAAGAAGCCCACGGCAATCGTGCCTGCCAGACACAGAATCATCCACGTCATGCTGATACGGCGTGCGCTGCGGATAGTGTGATGCGAATCGGCAGCCATGAAACGCGCCAGAATATGCGGCTGGCCAAAATAACCCAGGCCCCAGCCCAGCAACGACAGGATCGCCACCAGATTCATATTCTTGAACATGTCGGTGTATTCCGGGTTTTTCGCCTGAATCACCATCATTGAGCTGTCAATGCCGCCGACCGCGAGAATGACGATCACCGGCGTCAGGATCAGCGCGAAAATCATCAGGCTGGCCTGCACGGTGTCAGTCCAGCTGACCGCCAGAAAACCGCCGATAAAGGTATAAATAATGGTCGCCGCGGCACCCGCCCACAGCGCGGTCTGATAAGACATCCCGAAGGTGCTTTCAAACAGACGCGCACCGGCGACAATCCCGGATGCGCAGTAAATAGTGAAGAACACCAGAATCACAATCGCCGAGATAATGCGCAGCAGTTTGCTGGAATCTTCAAAGCGGTGCGTGAAGTAATCCGGCAGCGTCAGCGCATTATTGTTGGCCTCGGTGTGAACGCGTAAGCGCCCCGCCACCAGCTTCCAGTTCAGATACGCGCCAATCGTGAGGCCGATGGCAATCCAGCTTTCGGAAATACCGGAAAGAAAAATCGCGCCCGGTAAACCCATTAATAACCAGCCGCTCATGTCTGACGCGCCGGCTGAAAGTGCCGTCACCACGCTGCCTAAACTGCGGCCACCCAGAATATAATCATCAAAGTTTTTGGTTCGTAAATACGCGATGAGCCCTATCAAAATCATCCCGAAAATATAAACACAAAACGTCACCAGCATCGGTGTGTTCATTGTCATGTTCTTCTCCACTTTCTTATTTTTTGCGATACGTGTTTGCAATGCAGGCCGGCATCTGTCTGTCCTGACACGCCTTTTTCAAAAGACGGCCAACATCATGCCGGGGCGAGATGATGGCTGAAACCCGCGAAGGATGCAGCATTACTCTCCATTTTTTTTCTTTTTCAGGGTACTTAATGTGGTTTTTATTCAAATTAACTGTCGGTCGCGATACTGGTTGAGTGATTGCCATATTTCAAATGTTTTAACATTTTGGATACTTAAAATTTACGATCCATCACATTTATCATGAGCGCGGGTTGCACGTTACATTTTCAAAAGTTGCACCTTAAACGCTGAGGTTATTAAGGCGGTTAGCGCTGAAAAGCTGCTTCCTCCACGTTGACTTCCTGTTAAAAATGCCAAATAAATCACATCAGGCACACTTCATGCATTAACAGGGTTGCACAAGGTTGCAACATAGAAGATATTGCTTGCCATAAAGATAATGAATTCACCTGAACCTTTTCATAGGGAGTGGTTACGCATGGGTATGACGACGATGGGCGTGAAGCTGGATGAAGGCACACGCGACAGGCTAAAAATTGCGGCACAGCAGATTGACCGCACGCCGCACTGGCTGATCAAACAGGCGATTTTTTCCTATCTGGAACGTCTGGAAAATGGCGATTCGCTCCCGGAGATCCCGGCGCTGAATGGCGCAGCGGCTGGCGACGCAGAAGATCCCGCCGGTCAACCGGTTCAGGAAATGCATCAGCCGTTCCTTGATTTCGCCGAGCAGATTTTGCCACAGTCGGTCAGTCGCTCAGCCATTACCGCCGCCTATCGCCGCCCGGAGCCGGAAGCCGTGTCCATGCTGCTCGAACAGGCCCGTCTGCCTGCCCCGCTCAACGACGCTGCTCTGAAACTGGCCGCCGACATCGCCACCAAACTGCGTAACCAGAAAAGTGCAAACGGCCGCGCCGGTATGGTGCAAAGCCTGTTGCAGGAATTCTCCCTGTCCTCACAGGAAGGCGTGGCGCTGATGTGCCTGGCCGAAGCGTTGCTGCGTATTCCCGATAAGCCAACGCGCGATGCGTTAATCCGCGACAAAATCAGCAACGGCAACTGGCATTCACATCTTGGCCGCAGCCCGTCACTTTTCGTTAACGCCGCGACCTGGGGTTTGCTGTTTACCGGCAAACTGGTGGCGACACACAATGAAGCCAGCCTGTCGAAATCCCTGAACCGGATTATCGGCAAAAGCGGCGAACCGCTGATCCGCAAAGGCGTGGACATGGCGATGCGCCTGATGGGCGAACAGTTCGTGACCGGCGAAACCATCGCAGAAGCGCTGGCTAACGCACGCAAACATGAAGAAAAAGGTTTCCGTTACTCCTACGACATGCTGGGTGAAGCGGCGCTGACCGAAAAAGACGCGCAGGCGTATTTGCAGTCTTATCAGCAGGCGATTAACGCGATTGGTAAAGCTTCAAACGGCCGTGGCATTTATGAAGGGCCGGGGATTTCCATCAAACTTTCCGCCCTGCATCCGCGCTACAGCCGTGCGCAGTACGAACGCGTCATGGACGAACTTTATCCGCGCCTGCTTTCCCTGACACTGCTGGCGCGCAGTTATGACATCGGCATCAACATTGACGCCGAAGAAGCCGACCGTCTGGAAATCTCACTCGATCTGCTGGAAAAACTCTGCTTTGAGCCGGAACTGGCGGGCTGGAACGGCATCGGCTTCGTTATTCAGGCTTACCAGAAACGCTGCCCAATGGTCATCGACTATCTGACTAATCTGGCGCAGCGCAGCCGTCGCCGCCTGATGATCCGCCTGGTGAAAGGCGCTTACTGGGACAGCGAGATTAAACGCGCCCAGATGGACGGGCTGGAAGATTATCCGGTTTACACCCGCAAGGTTTACACCGACGTTTCCTATCTGGCCTGCGCCCGCAAACTGCTGGCGGTGCCCAACCTGATTTATCCGCAGTTCGCGACGCACAACGCGCACACCGTGGCGGCAATTTATCAGCTGGCCGGTAACAACTATTATCCCGGCCAGTACGAATTCCAGTGCCTGCACGGGATGGGCGAACCGCTGTACGAACAGGTTGTCGGCAAAATCAGCGAGGGCAAACTGAACCGCCCCTGCCGCATTTATGCCCCGGTCGGCACGCATGAAACGCTGCTGGCGTATCTGGTTCGTCGCCTGCTGGAAAACGGTGCGAACACTTCCTTCGTTAACCGTATCGCTGACGCCACCTTGCCGATTGACGAACTGGTTGCCGATCCGGTTCTGGCCGTCGAAGCGCTGGCCGCCAGCGAAGGTCAGATAGGATTGCCGCATCCACGTATCGCGTTGCCGCGCAATTTGTACGGCGACAAACGCGTGAACTCTGCCGGACTGGATATGTCGAGTGAACACCGTCTGGCGTCGCTTTCCAGCGCACTGCTGCAAAGCGCCAGCCATCCGGTGAAAGCCCAGCCGATGATTGATGCGCAGACAGATGAAGGCGAATTCCTGCCAGTCTTTAACCCGGCTGAAAATGGCGATATCGTCGGTTACGTACGTGAAGCCACGCAGGACGAAATCAGCCGTGCGCTGGATGCGTCCACCGCAGCAGGTGCCATCTGGTTTGCGACGCCTCCCGAAGAGCGCGCCGCAATCTTGCAACGCGCCGCAGAATTGATGGAAGCGCAGTTGCAAAGCTTGCTTGGCGTGCTGGTACGTGAGGCCGGAAAGACCTTTAATAACGCCATCGCCGAAGTGCGTGAAGCAGTGGATTTCCTGCACTATTACGCAGGCCAGATCCGCGAAGATTTTGCCAATGACTCGCACCGTCCGCTCGGGCCGGTTGTGTGTATCAGCCCATGGAATTTCCCGCTGGCGATTTTCACCGGCCAGATTGCCGCCGCACTCGCCGCAGGCAACAGCGTGCTGGCAAAACCGGCTGAGCAGACACCGCTGATTGCCGGGCTGGCCGTGGGCATTTTGCATGAAGCTGGTGTTCCGGCTGGCGTGCTGCAACTGTTGCCCGGCCAGGGGGAAACCGTAGGCTCGCAGCTGGTGAACGACGAACGTGTTCGCGGCGTGCTGTTTACCGGTTCTACCGACGTGGCGGGAATTCTGCAACGTAATATCGCCGGTCGTCTGGATCCGCAGGGGCGTCCGACACCGCTTATCGCCGAAACCGGCGGCCTGAACGCGATGATTGTGGATTCCTCCGCGCTCACCGAACAGGTGGTGACGGATGTCGTGGCGTCAGCCTTCGACAGCGCCGGTCAGCGTTGTTCAGCCCTGCGCGTTCTGTGTATTCAGGACGACGTCGCCGACCATACGCTGCAAATGCTGCGCGGCGCGATGGCTGAATGCCGCATGGGCAACCCTGAGCGTTTGTGTACCGATATCGGGCCGGTGATAGACGCCGAAGCCAAAGCTGGTATCGAGAAACACATCGATGCCATGCGCGCCAAAGGCCGCACGGTGTATCAGGCCACGCAGGAATTTACCGCCGATCAGCAGGAATGGACGCGCGGAACCTTCATTAAACCAACGCTGATCGAGCTGGAAAGCTTCGATGAAATGAAGAAAGAAATCTTCGGCCCGGTACTGCACGTGGTGCGCTATGCCCGTCAGGATCTGGATAAGCTGATCGGTCAGATTAATGCCGCCGGTTACGGCCTGACGCTGGGCATTCACACCCGCATAGACGAAACCATCCACCGCGTGACGCAACAGGCGCACGTCGGCAACATGTACGTGAACCGCAACATGGTCGGCGCAGTGGTCGGTGTTCAACCGTTTGGCGGTGAAGGCTTATCCGGAACTGGCCCGAAAGCCGGTGGCCCGCTATACCTGTACCGTCTGCTGAGCAGCCGCCCGCAGGACGCCGTGCAACAAACGTTATTGCGTCAGGATCGCCAACTGCCGCTGGACACCTCTGTACGTGAGGCGCTGCTGGCCCCGCACCGCGCCCTGCAACAATGGGCGACGGAGCAGAAACATCGCGAAGAACTGATTGCCGTCTGCGAGCGTTTCGCACAAACCAGTCAGGGAGGCACATTACGCACCCTGCCGGGGCCAACCGGTGAACGTAACTCTTACGCATTGTTACCGCGTGAGCGTGTTCTGGCGTTGTCAGACAATCATGACGATGCCCTGACCCAGCTCGCCGCCGTCACCGCGACCGGCTGCCGCATTCTCTGGCCGGAAGCGCCGTTACAGCGTGAACTGTTTAACCAGTTGCCGAAAGTGGTACAGGAACGTGTCGATTTCGCTAAAGACTGGCAGAACGATGCGCCGGCATTTGACGCGGTGATTTACCACGGCGACGCCGATCAGCTCCGTGAGCTTTGCCAGCTTATCGCCAAGCGTCCGGGCGCGATCATTTCAGTACAAGGGTTTGCGCGCGGCGAAGATAACATCCTGCTTGAGCGTCTGTTGCATGAGCGTTCGCTGAGTGTGAATACCGCAGCGGCTGGCGGGAATGCGAGTCTGATGACTATCGGGTGATGGATTGCAGAGGCCGCTGCAATTGGGCGGCTTTTCAGTTGCAGTGAGGCACTAGGACTATGACCGAGAATGTTTCGGTTTGAAACGCTGTCGGCGGACCGAGAAAGTTTCGGTTTTTCAATTGCAGTGATTGCTCAGCGGCTCGTGCCGAAACCGACCAATGGCTATGTAATTCGAAAGATACATGCGCTGGGTTTTGAATTTTAAAACCCTCCAGCCGCTTTCAGAAAGCTTGCCGAGCGAAGTGTTTCGAGACCTATGGCTCGAAACCGAGTAAGAGAACCGCGCAGCGGCAAGTTTTCGCGGCAATAGTTGTGGCACCTGAAACATGGCCAGCGAGCGGCAGCGTGTGTTGAGAAAAAGCGTGGGAGATCAAAGAGGGAGGCGCTTTCCTCCCTCTTTGTCGGTTTCGGCACAGCGCGCTAAGTGAAGACAGTTATTGAGAAACCGAAATTTACTCGGTCAGCTGTCAGCCCTCACTGCAAGTGAGAAACCGAAACATTCTCGATCCAGTGACTGAAAGCCGCAATGTGCAGCGGCTTCTGCACAAGACTGAATCTAGTGCGCCAGAAACTTCTCCAGAAACTGCTTAGTCCTCGCCTGCTGCGGGTTCGAGAACAATTCCTTCGCCGGTCCCTGCTCCACAATTTTCCCCTGATCCATAAAAATGGCTCTGTCCGCAACATCACGCGCAAAGCTCATCTCGTGGGTCACGATGACCATGGTCCGGTGCTCGAGTGCCAGCGCGCGGATAGTGTTGAGCACTTCGCCCACCAGTTCCGGGTCGAGGGCGGAGGTGGGTTCGTCGAACAGGATCACTTCAGGGCTCATCGCCAGCGCGCGGGCAATCGCTACGCGTTGTTGCTGACCGCCGGAAAGACGACGCGGATAGGCGTTTTCCTTGCCGGTTAATCCGACTTTATCCAGCAGCTGACGCGCCGTGGCGATGGCTTTCGCCTTCGGTTCGCCCTTCACAATCACCGGACCTTCAATAATGTTTTCGAGCACAGAACGGTGCGGGAACAGGTTGAAGTTCTGGAACACAAAGCCCACCTGCTGACGCAATTCGCGGACTTTGTTTTTTTGTTTGCTGATCGGCTTGTTGCCGTCAATTTCGATATTGCCGACTTTGATCGTGCCGCCGTCCGGCTCTTCCAGCAGGTTAATGCTGCGCAGAAGCGTCGTTTTTCCCGAACCGCTCGGCCCGATAATCGCCACGACTTCACCGGCATTGACCTGTAAATCGATACCGTGCAAAACCGTCTGGCCGTGGAATTTCTTCGTCAGTTGCTTAACGTCAATGGTACTCATGAAGGCTCCTGATCCTGGCGGTTAACGCGGTCTTCCAGACGGTTTTGCAGGAAGGATAAAACGGTCGCCAGCACCCAGTAAATAATGGATGCAGCCAGATACATGGTGAACACTTCCAGCGTGCGCGAGGTGACCAGTTGCGCCTGACGGAACAGTTCCGGCACCTGAATGGTCGCCGCCAGCGAGGTGTCTTTCACTAATCCGATAAAGCTGTTGCCCAGCGGTGGCAATGCAGTACGTGCCGCCTGCGGTAAAATCACGCGGCGCATCGTCTGCCAGGGGCTCATGCCGATACTTGCCGCCGCTTCCCACTGCCCTTTTTCAATTGACGAAATCGCCGCTCGCAGGGTTTCAGAAGTATAAGCCGCGGTGTTGAGTGAGAGGCCAATCATAGCTGCCGGAATAGGATCCAGCTCGATACCAAACTGTGGCAAACCGTAGTAAATCATAAACAGCTGTGCAATCAGTGGTGTACCGCGAAATACGGACACGTAAAAACGTGACAGCCACGACAGCGGCCAGAAATGCGAAAGGCGCATCAGCGCCAGCATAAAGCCCAAAATTAACCCGAAGACCATACCGCCCAGACTCAGCTGGAGGGTAAACAGGGTTCCTTTCAATAAAAATGGTGCTGAATCCAGCACCAGTTGAATACTTTCTTGCATCTAAGACCTTTAGATTTGTAGGATCTTCATGAAGCTGCCGATGCTCTGAATAAATGAACTTGCATCAAGGCAGCCAGTACGTGAGTCCCGATGAGCTGACATGAAGTCAGTGGTTCGGGCGAACAAACGCATCTAACGCCGAGGCAAGTTCAGTTATGACAAGCATTATTTGGTGACGTCAGCCCCGAACCATTTGTCGGAAATTTTGGCTAAAGAACCATCTTTTTGCATTTCTGCAATCGCTTTGTTGATGGCTGCCAGCAATTCAGGGTTATCTTTGCGGATCGCCACACCGGATTCCAGACGGGAGAACGGCGCACCAGCAACGGCCAGCGTGTCTTTAGTTTTCTTCACCAGATCCAGCGCGGCCAGACGGTCAACCAGAATCGCATCGGTACGGCCTACGCGAAGATCCTGATATTTAGTCGGGTCATCATCATAGGTACGAACGTCTACGCCCTGGACATTGGCGCGTAACCACTGTTCGTAGTTGCTGCCCAGACCTACGCCCACTTTCTTACCTTTCAGGTCTTCAGGCTTAGTGATTGAGCCTTCGTTACCTTTTTTGGTCAGCGCCTGAATGCCGGATACGGTATACGGCGTGGAGAAGTCGTATTTTTTCTCACGTTCAGGGGAAATGGTTACCTGGTTAATGACCACGTCAATACGCTTGGATTCCAGAGCCGCCAGCATGCCGTCCCATTTGGTCGGTTGCAGTTTGGCTTTTACGCCCATATGCTGCGCCAGCGCGTCGGCGAATTCCACTTCAAAACCGGTCAGTTTGCCATCTTCACCCTGGAAACTGAACGGAGGGTAAGTCCCTTCCAGACCGACGACCAGCGTGCCGCGGTCTTTCACTTTTTTCAGTAAACCTTCATCGGCAAAGCTGTTGGTGACCATACCGGCGGTCAGACTGACGGCCACCGCACCCAGAAGTAAACGACGACGCAATGTGGAAAAAACCATATACACCTCTGTTATAATCAATGTTTGAAAGTTATATATCCTGCGGATTTGCGCACAGTAGCATCCGACGCAAGAGTTATCAGGAATATAATTTCATAATCTTAGTGCAAAACTGCATAAGCGTACTGTAAGACATCACACTTGCGGATGATACGCAAACAGTGCCGGCGCGCCGCCGGTATGAATGAACAGGATCGGGCCTTCGTCAGGGAATAATCCGCGTTCGATGCCGTCAAGCAGCCCGGCCATCGCTTTGCCGGTATACACAGGATCCAGCAGCATCGCTTCCTGCTCCGCCAGTAATTTCACCGCCGCCATACCGCCTTCATTCGGCTCGCCGTAGCGTGGAGCAAAATAGTCATCCCACAAAATAATCTGCGGTATCTTTTCGTCAAACTGCAAACTCGTGGCCACGTCGCGGGCAATGGTTTCCACCTTCGGACGCTGCGCGTCGGCTTTACGTGACACTGTCACGCCGATCAGTTGCGTATCCGGCATTAAATGCTGCAATGCGACCGCCAGCCCGGCGTGCGTCCCCGCACTGCCCGACGCCACCACGATTGTGCTGAAATCGACAAAACTCGCGGAAGACTGCTCAGCGATCTCCAGCGCACACTGCACATATCCCAGCGCCCCGAGCGCATTCGACCCGCCAACCGGCACAACGTACGGACGAAAACCTTGCCCTTCCAGACGATCGGCCAGCTCTCGCAGCTGCGCCGTCGGGTCATACAGTTCATCGCACATCACCACTTCGGCATTAAATAAATCCAGCAACAGGCGGTTGCCGTTGGTCAGGTAGTTGGCTTCAGTGGTTCCAATCGGGTTTTCCAGCAACGCAACGCATTTAAGGCCCAGTTTCGCCGCCACTGCCGCCGTCTGGCGGACATGGTTGGACTGAATAGCACCTGCCGTCACCAGCGTATCAGCACCTTCTGCCAGCGCAGCGGCGGCCAGATATTCCAGTTTTCTAAGTTTGTTACCGCCCATCGCCAGCGGTGTAATGTCATCGCGTTTGATATAAATGTCGCGGCCCGTGAACTCAGAGAGACGGTGGAGTTTTTCTAATGGCGTGCAGTTGCCCAGTAAATCAATACGATCAAAGGCTTCCAGCCGGGTTTTAAGCAAAGCAATTTTAGCAGGCACAGTGTTCCCCTGACGCACAGCCACAAGGCCGGCGAAGTCGTGATAGTCGAAGCAGATGTATTTGCGCAGAATGGTTATGAAATAAGTATATAAAGAATTAATACTTTATGCGGACAGATTCAAGACAAAAAAACAGGCCCCCGAAGGAGCCTGTTTGCGTTTTGTGTGTCAGTCTGTAAGAGCGCCGCTTACGCGGACTTCTGCCAGGCCAGATACTGGTCGTATTTGCGCAGGGCAATACGGTAGTTGTCGTGGCCCGCCACTGGCAAATCACTGATGATCCGCTGGTGGATGCTGTCCCCTGAAAGTTTATCCAGAGGATAGTTGTTTGCTGACAAGATTTCGTCCAGACGGCGGAGGCGGACAACATACTCGCGCACCGTGCTGTGGTTCATCTCTGTCTGCTCGAACAGATATTGCTTAAACGCCATGATGTCAAAATATGACGAATGGCTGTTACAGCTTATCTCACTGCAAAAACGACACAGAGCGGTCAGTTCCTGCGACAGGTTGTGCCACACGTCATCATCAATAGGCTGGTCCATCTTAGCGATGGCCTCTTTATTGATGATCTGCCCGCGAAACACCAGTGCCATCCTGTCGAGTTCTTTTGCACACTGTGAGCAATGAGTCTGACTGTGTTTAAAATCTTTAAGATAACGGCTTAAAGGCCTTGTTTTGATTCCCGCTGGCATAAATTTATTCCTGATAAGGGACATAAAATGTATAACCGGCCAGGAAAAAGCGGATCAGTGGTCGTTGGCCAGGCGGCTGCGTAAACGCTTAATCGCCTGACTGTGGAGCTGGCTTACGCGGGATTCCCCGACATCCAGCACCGCCCCGATCTCTTTTAAATTCAACTCTTCCTGGTAGTAAAGCGTAAGCACCATCTTTTCCCGTTCTGGTAACGCATCGATAGCTTCCATCACCCGGTGGCGTAAATTGCCCTCCAACAGATGATGTAACGGGTTGGCCTCTTCGTGCCCTTCCATCAATGCCTCGGCAGTATCGCCGTGCTCTTCGCGCCATTCGTCATAAGAAAACAACTGGCTGCTGTTCGTATCCATTAATATCTGCCGGTATTCCTCGATGGGAATATCCAGTGCCTGCGCCACCTCTCCTTCACTCGGTGGTCGCCCTAATTTCTGTTCTGCGTTATGCATCGCCTGAGACACTTCACGCGCGTTACGTCTGACGCTGCGCGGTACCCAGTCGCGGCTTCGCAACTCATCAAGCATCGCGCCACGGATACGCTGGACGGCATAAGTGGTAAATGCCGTGCCCTGCATCGCATCAAAACGCTCAACCGCATTTAACAGGCCGATCCCTCCCGCTTGCAGTAGATCATCAAGCTCTACGCTGGCGGGAAGCCGCACCTGCAAACGCAGGGCTTCATGGCGCACGAGCGGAACATAGCGCTGCCACAAAGAATTTTTGTCTATCACGCCGTCGGCGGTATACAGATCGCTCACTGTCGTAACCTGGCAAATTGAGGGTCAGTATCATTGTGCCAGTGGTAATCCCCATTCAATCGACTGAATAAGGACTGAAAAGCGCGGTTATTTTGATTATGTCTCGCACATTCTGTTCCAGCCGTCGGTAAGTTACCAGAACCAAAAGCGCTCAAAAATCAATCACAACCTAAAGATTATCCTAAATTATACCAGCGAATGCGATTCATTAATCATGGAAAAAGGTAAATTTTGGTTAAAAAAAACCCCGCCGAAGCGGGGTTTGTTCTGTTTGTAACCGGACTGCTTAATTTGTCTGCGAAGACAATTATTGCAGCAGGGACAGTACAGACTGAGGAACCTGGTTAGCTTTAGACAATACTGAAGTACCAGCCTGCTGCAGGATCTGCGCTTTAGACATTGCAGAAACTTCAGTTGCGTAGTCAGCATCCTGAATACGGCTCTGTGCAGAAGACAGGTTAGTCGTAGTGTTGCTCAGGTTGGTGATTGCAGAATCGAAACGGTTCTGAACCGCACCCAGTGAAGAACGGAAGGTGTCAACTTTAGCGATTGCAGCGTCGATTGCTTTCAGAGGATCAGAAGTCGCTACACCGGTGTAAGCATTGGCATTAGCGGTGTCAGAGATATCACCGATGTTGCTTGCAACGTTTGCAGTACCGGTTGCGCCGCCGTCAACGATAGCTGTAGTTGCAGTTTTGTAGTCTTTACCCTGAACGGTAACGTAACCTACTGCTGCGCCAGTGGCATCTGCGCCAACTTTAACCAGTTTGCCAACCTGTGTTGCCGCAGTGGTAACACCATTAGTTGGGTCAGTGTAAGAAACGTCAGTGGTGTTCAGCGTCACTTTACCGGTAGCGTCATCTACAGATGCTGCGTAGTTGCTGGTGCCGTCAGAAACAACGTAATTTGCAGTCGCTGCGCCAGCTGCTGTCTGAACGTTTTTCAGAGACAGTTTGCTTGCGTCCAGGCCCAGAGAAGTTGCAGCAGCAGACAGGTCAACGTTTTTCAGGGAGCCGCTTGCGCCAACCTGAGTGATAGCATCGCTGGTTTTCAGTGCGTTGCTTGATACAGAGAAACCATTCAGACCCAGAGTTGTTGAGTCAATTTTCTGCAGGTCGATAGAGATAGTCTGGCCGTCGTTTGCGCCAACCTGGATTTTCATAGTCTGGTTAGAAGCCAGTACGTTCACGCCGTTGAACTGAGTCTGACCAGATACACGGTCGATTTCAGACAGACGGGATGTGATTTCGTCCTGGATTGAGGTCAGGTCAGAAGATGAGTTGGTGCCGTTAGCAGCCTGAACGGACAGCTCACGGATACGTTGTAAGTTGTTGTTGATTTCGCTCAGTGAACCTTCAGTGGTCTGCGCAACGGAGATACCGTCGTTGGCGTTACGTGAAGCCTGAGTCAGACCATTGATGTTTGAAGTGAAGCGGTTAGCAATCGCCTGACCAGCAGCGTCATCTTTTGCGCTGTTGATACGCAGACCGGAGGACAGACGCTCGATAGCGGTGCTCAGTGCGGACTGGGATTTGTTCAGGTTGTTCTGAGTCATCAGAGACAGCGTGTTGGTATTGATAACTTGAGCCATGAGTGTATTCCTTCAAATCTGGTTAAGGGTTCGGGCTTATTGCCCACGGCGTTCATCACCGTCCAAACTTGTATCGGCGGTACTCCGGCAACCTTTAGAATTATTTCTCAAAAAATCCCGATTTCTTACTTTGAGAATTACCCTTCCTTATACGCGCTATTCACGCCATTACTTTTTGTTGCGATCCATTAAACTTTTCCTCCGTCGTGCCGATAGGGCTTAAAGACTCTTACACAACATGTAAAGGATACATATGGCCACTGTCTCTTCATTAGGTATCGGCTCAGGTTTAGATTTGTCCACTTTGCTGGATAACCTGACAACCGCAGAAAAAGCGCGTTTAACCCCGATCACCACGGCACAGACCAGTTACAGTGCTCAGCTGACCGCCTACGGTACGCTGAAAAGTGCAGTACAGACGTTCGCTGACGCAGCCACCGCGTTGTCTTCTACCAATACCTATGGCGCAACAACGGCAACGTCAAACAACACTGCAGCCTTCAGCGCCACAACCAGCACCGGCGCGGCAGCGGGTAAGTATTCCGTTTCCGTGACACAACTGGCGTCTGCTCAATCCCTGATTTCCGGCACACAAGCCAGCAGCACCGCAGCGTTAGGCGCAACGACAACAGATAATACTCGCACGTTAACCATCAGCCAGGGCGACGGCAGCACTCCGCTGAGCATTAAACTGACCGACAGCCAGACTTCACTGACCGGTGTCCGTGATGCGATCAATAAAGCTGGCGGCAACGTCACCGCCAGTATCGTTAAAGTCACCGACAGCAGCTACAAACTGGTACTGAGCGCTAACAATACCGGCACAAACTCTGAAATGACCGTAGCGGTTACCGGTGATGACACGCTGAATAACATCATCGGTTATAACTCTTCCACTGGCACCGGTGCGATGACACAAAACGCCGCAGCAGCCAATGCGCAACTGACGTTCAACGGAATCGATCTGGAACGTCAGAGCAACACCATCAGCGATGCGCAGGATGGGATTACGTTAAGCCTGACCGGCACGACATCTACTGCCGCAACGCTGACCGTTGCAAAAGACACCAGCACCGCGAGCACGGCTGTACAGACTTTTGTTGATGCCTATAACGCGTTGCAGGATACGTTCGCCAGCCTGACCAAATTCACAGCAACAGCGACGAATACGGATACAGCTGACAGTACCAACGGCGCATTACTGGGTGACAGCGCACTGCGTACCATCCAGACGCGTCTCAAATCCGCCATTTCAGGGGTTTCCGGTTCAGGCACGATCACTTCGTTATCCAGCATTGGTATCACCACCGACCCGGACACCGGCAAACTGGAAATTGACAGCACCAAACTGAACACGGCGCTGACCAGCAACCCGAATGCGGTGCAAACCATGATGGTGGGTGACGGTAAAACCACCGGTGTGATGACGAATATCAGCAACCTGAATACCGGTTTCCTGAACAGTACCAACGGCACCATTGCTAACGCGCAGACGGCGGTTAACTCCACGCTTAAAAATCTGACGACCCAGTACAACAAGGTCAACGACAGCATCAACACCACCATTGCCCGTTACAAAACGCAATTCACTGCACTTGATGTTTCGATTCAAAAGCTCAATAGCACTGCGACATATCTGACGCAGCAGTTCGAAGCCATGTCCTCATCAAGTTCAAGCTAGTAAGGAAACAAATTATGTATAACGCTAAAGGAACACAGGCCTACGCGCAGGTTGGCGTAGAAAGCGCAGTCATGAGTGCGTCGCCTTACCAGTTAGTCACGATGTTATTTGACGGGGCGCGTAGCGCCCTGATCCGAGCACGCATATTTATTCAACAGGGAAGCATTGCCGAAAAAGGCAAATCCCTGTCCATGGCCATCAATATTATCGACAGCGGATTAAAAGCCGGATTAAGTCGTGACAAAGGAGATCCGGAATTAGTGGATAACCTGGAAGCGCTTTATTCCTATATGGTCCGCCGTTTATTACATGCAAATTTACACAACGATCAAGAGGCCATCACCGAGGTGTTGGCCTTGCTTGAAAATATCGCCGATGCCTGGCGGCAAATCGGCCCAAACCACCACCCGTCGCAGGACCAATATAATGGATCAACATCAGTATCTGGTTAATGAATATCAACTGATCCTGTCTTTAAGCGAGCAGATGTTGCGGCTGGCGCAAGATGAAAAATGGGATGAGCTGGTCGAGCTCGAAGTCAGTTACGTGAAAGCCGTGGAAGCGACCACCAAATTACCGATGTCAGAACAGACCTCGATAATGGTTCAGAATGATATTCGCCGTTATTTACGTATCATTCTCGACAATGAAAATTTGATTAAAACGTTATTACAGGCTCGGATGAATACGCTCACCCAACTGATTGGTCAGTCGTCCCGACAACAACAAGTGAACACGACGTACGGAAAAATTGATCTCCGTTCGATCGCTTTTGGCGATCACCAATAATTATTAAAGTATTTTATTTGTTTTATTTTTTTCCAATATTTCTTGTGCAAAAATAAGGTTTCAGGGGCAGAGAGCATACGGCTACCAGGGCTGATTCTCTCTGTCTCCTTCCGTAACACTCGCCTAAACCGGCAGCCTGTTTGTATTGGCATAAGCGGGAAGTTTTATATCAGGCAGCAAGCAACAGGTTGCGGTCGTCATTTCGGGCATCATCGATATGGTTCGTAAAATAAAAGTGACTCCAGGGATAGGCACTATTTCGCTACTTATTCAGCATAGTGAGCTTTTTATTCACGATGTCTATATTAATAAGCCGCAATTAATCCTCGTGCAGAATGGAAGTCTTTCTATTACTAACCAGGAACAGCAATTCTCTCTACAGGCGGGCGAAATGCTGGTGCTCAACAACGGGCAAACATTAAGTCTGACCCATCACCTGCCCGAAAATGGCCCGTTCAGCTGCGCTATCATGGCGTGGGATCACCAGTTGCTCGATGACGCAGGCCTCCATGCCACCGGTTTTTCGCCGCCCCTGATTGCCGTTGAAAATCTGCAAGTTATTCCGCATATCCCGGCGGCCTTCAAACAAAGTTTCACCGATACCCACTCCGCCATCCTCTGGCATCACGGCCTGCCTGCGCCCATTACCCGCCATCGCATGTTGGAACAATTACTCTGGTTGTCGCAGCTGGGTGTGCGCTATTCACTGCGGCACAGCGAAAGCGTGACGCAGCGTGTGCGCGAATTACTCGTCGATAATTTGCATAAATCGTTCACGGCGGCGGAAGTGGCGGAGCAACTAATGATGAATGAAGTGATGCTCCGTCGGCGGCTGGCGGCGGAAGACTGTGTTCTGCGTAATCTGATGATTGATGTGCGCATGACACAGGCGTTGAGGTTATTGCAATGTACCGACCTGGCGATCTCCCACATTGCCCATCAGGTCGGCTACGAAAGTGGATCACGTTTTGCGGAACGTTTTCGGAAACGTTTTGGCTTCGCACCCACCGCGATCCGCGGGCATATGCGCCCACTTTCATCACAAACGATGACTTATAACAACTAACCCCTAAGTACTACAATGCAAAATCATGAGTAACATCACACAATAATTGATTACCAGATGTTAACCGAATATCATACACGCCGTTAATTTACGGGTGATCAGGGGCTGGCAGTGCACGTTTGGTGGGAAGTGATTAAAACGATTTATTGGGGTGGATTGGGTATTGCGGCATTAGTCACGCTTCTCGTGAGCCGCGACACGATAAAAATACGCTTGTTAACGTCCGGCATTATCGGGTTTACCTGGCCGATGAGCCTTCCCGTCGTTCTGCTCTTCTCTCTGTTCTGACGTTGTAAAACTGCGCTCATTAAAAAACCCGGCTTTCAGGCCGGGTTCAGTAAAACTATTTTTGCTGCTGTTAATGTTGCTGCTAATTGCGGGTTTGCACCCAAAAGCCGTGGATCAGACCCGGCAGATAACCACACAGCGTCAGAATAATATTCAGCAAAAATGCCCCGCCAAATCCGTTTCCTATCAGTACGCCCAGTGGCGGTACCAGGATGGTGATCAAAACTCTCCAGAATCCCATATTTATCTCCCTTTGGTTATCATTGGGTTAATGATAGTTCAGGGAAACAGAACCGCCTATCAGATGAACCTTAATTGATCAGATCCAGCATAACCTCTACGTCACGCCGCACTTTATCCAGCAATTCGACATCGCCTGCGCGGTACTCAGCATCGGTTATTTGATGGATCTGGCGCATCTGCCATCTCACCTGCGTTTTTTGCTCGTCAGTCATATTGCGGCACATCACGATGATAAAATTGCGCAGCATCAGATGTTGCATGGCAGTTTCTTCGGCATGTTTGTTCACCGACATCACTAAATCGAATACCTGTTTTTCTGCCATTACGAGTTCCTGCTGTCGTGAAAAGTCGGTGGGAAAGTCATTAAAACCAGACTAGCATGGCAACAGTTCGGTCAAAGCCGACAGCTGATGCAAAAACACCCGCTATTTCTGCGTCTAACCTGCGCATGGACACCATCATTATGTTTTCAACCGACGACGTTTTTCAGCGTCTGGCGTCTTCCCCCTTTCGCCAGCGCTTTCATATTGGCCCGAAAGAATACGAATATTGTATGAATCACGGACCCGATACCGTGGCGCAGCACGCCGCCGATTTCGTTAACCGCAGGCTCGCCCCCGCGCAACCGCAGGCCGACGGCAAACAGACGCCGATGCGCGGCCATCCGGTGTTTATCGCCCAGCACGCTACCGCCACTTGCTGTCGCGGATGTCTGGAAAAATGGCATCGTATTCCGGCACACGCTGAGATGACACAAACGCAGCAGGATTATACGGTTGCCGTAATCCTGCGCTGGATACATCAGGAAATGCAGCGTCCCGCACCTGTCACTAAACCGCGGAAAGCAAAACCCAAAAAATCTGACCCACAACAAATGGATTTATTGTAAGAAGCGCATCACAGTGGTAAAAAAATAAAGAGTGATAGCAGTCACAGTTTTTCAGGATTTAAGTACCCTGCTGCGTCTGTACTCTATAATTTTAAGGAATAAGACAGTTTTCTGCCGGGTAGCCTTTTGCGCGCCCTTTTGTTGTCTTCTTGTGCAGTCTTTCGGGTGAGTTTTCCAGGTGAAATGAGTTTTACACTGTAGTGAGGATTATTACCCCCCATTGGGAAAAGGAGGATGCATGTCTGAGTATCATTATTTATTGATAGGTGGAAGCCGCAACGGACAACGGCATGTTGATAAACAACATCAGTTTTCGTTGTGTTTTTGGGAAGATGCATCACAAAACGCAGAACGTGAATTTTATGGTAAACAGAACGAGCGCTACAAAGTGAAGCCTGAAAAAGGGGCTGACGGAAACTGGTATCTGGTCGGTTATTGCGGAAACTGTTCGAAAATTCAGGCGGACGAACTGACTACCCAGGCGCTCACCAAACACGTTAAGCCGATGATGTAAGAAACAAAGAGTATATCCGTGAGTACGAGCGTAAACGAACCCCGCCCTTTTAAGCGGGGTTTTTGCTTTCTGAGGGCTTTCGGCCGTCAGACATTCAACCCATATATTCAGGCTGCCATGCCCTGAATATTTCGGGCGTAAAATGCAACGTGCCCACCAATCGTGAAATGCGCTTCGTGGTGCCCTAAACGCCCGAGCGGCGCGATACGGACAATCTCCCCTTCAAATTCCCCGTCCTGAATTTGCGTAATCGCCACATCCAGCTGATAACTGGCCGGATGAACGCCCACCGGGAACGTGAGTAATTTTACGCGATCGCCCACCTGAAACCGGGTAAGCAGCGGCAGTGGTGCCTGTTCAAACAGATCCTGATCCATAGGTGACTCCTTGTTTTCCAGCGGGATTAATTACAGGATAGAATATGTTGCCGCGTCCTGCCGGATACCGGCGTGAAGCACTTCTCTCTTTACGCATTTTTTTTATGAACGACGTTTCGTGCACCGCTGTTGTCCTGACGTTGCCGCGTAAAAACGTAGTCCTACACCATTGATAAGGATCCACCGTGAAAAAATTAACGCCAGAGCAATGCATCATCCTGACCGGATTTACCGGGATCCTGCATGGCGAATTTGAAGGATTTCACGAAGATTTGCAAAAACGACTGGGGCGGGAAGTTCAGACGTCAGAACTGGGATACCCGGAATTTATCGAGGAATGTCGGGCGCTTTACGAGGACGATTTTAACAATTTAATGCCAGACTGATAACAAGAAGGCCGGCCAAAGGAGTGTCCTCTGCCGGCCTGATACCTGACTTAAGCAGCATGGCTACGGTTTGACTATTCCGCGTATGAAATTCTCATTCACCCGGATCACATTTCCCGTTTCCACATTAATGACCTGATACTGCACCGGCGTCACTTCATCCAGAACAGCGATAACTTCAAACAAACCTGGTGTAAAAGTAAGCGTGACAAAAACGCCAACAGGATAGACAGCCATAATTTTATCCTTTCAATCATGCTCTTATAATGTACTGCTTTACCTACAGAAGTAATCATACATCAACTATTAATCACACCGAGTGATTTCATTACCTACATTAATCACTCCCGATAAATGTTGCATAAAAGAAGTACAGATACGCGATAAAAAGATCATTATTTGATCAAATCAGACAACTCTGACAGACATGTACACGACGTCATCAATTTTTACACTCCTTCACAGCAAATGCCGGACACACGCTTCCCTGCACTCCCCCAGCCGCTTGTTTTCGATGCAATTTCGGTTAAGAATATAAATCCTTTTTGTTGCATTGAGAGCCCACGCTGTGAGTGCCCAGATTTTTGAAACCGATGCGAATCATCCGCATCTGACACGACTGATTGCGGAGCTGGATGCTTATCAATACCCGCTCTACCCGCCGGAATCCTTTCAGGGAATTAACGTCACCGCGCTTGATGACGGTGAAATTTTCTGTTTTATGGCGCGGGTAGACGATGACTGGGCGGGATGCGCTTGTTTGTATATCTCACGGCCTGACGGGCATGAAAAACCGATCGCTGAGATGAAACGGGTCTACGTCAATCCGCTGTATCGCGGCCAGGGCATTGCCTCACTGCTGGTTGACGCAATGGAAAACAAACTGAAAGCATTGGGATATCGGGATTTATTTTTAGAAACCGGCGTGTTTCAGGAAAAAGCCATCACGCTGTATGAAAAACTGGGGTATGCACGCACCGAAGCGTTTGGCGATTACCGTCAGGCACCGGATCCGCTCAGCGTCTACATGATGAAATCTGTCGCCTGAGAAAGCGTTAAGAAGTCCGGAAAATGCAGAAGAATATCTCCATAACGCTGCCTTGTGACAGGGTTATGGAGACGCGAAAAGCAGATTACATCAGGACATTGCTTTTCGATGCAGGAATTTCATTGGAAGGAATAACCCATTTTTTCAGGGTGATAACGAAGAATTTTTTGCCTTTGGTGATCTTGGCACCGCGATCGCCACATTCCAGCGCAAGTTTGAAAAACTCATCACTGTTAATACTAAAAGCCAGTTCGACTTTTTTCACCATACCGGAATTAAGCAGCTCTTCGGCTTCGTTTAATGATTTGGCCTGAACGACTGACATAAATACCTCGTGAGAATGGAGGGAGTTGTATTTGCCCGAATATCCTATTTCACTTTTGTTTCATGATTATGACAGTATCGTGAACCTTAAGAAAAGTGCCACATTTTAGCGCACAAAATAACCATTCCGTGCGCTCGTTCAAAACTCAGGAAAGACGGTAATGGCGATCCGGCACCGGCGTATCCGGCAACTGAGTCTGGTTATTCATCTCCCGCAGGTTAATTTCAATGTTCGTACACATCGCGTCCATCGGCAGATGGTTATTCGCATAGCCGAAAGGCATTTCCAGCTCCTCCGCCAGCGTATCCAGTGACAGAAAACTGTACGAAATAAAGCCTGATACCAGCAGCGTCATGTAATGCAAATCCACCACCAGCGCGAACGGCAATAAGCTACAGAACAGATAGACCGTTCGGTGAAGCAAGAGCCCGTAAGCAAACGGGATCGGCATACTGACTATACGCTCGCATCCGCCGACAACCTGCGAAAGCTGCAACAACGTGGTGTCCATGTGGGTGTAAACGATATCCGATAAATCCCCGCTGCGGCGCCGTTCGGCAAGCCACTGCGACATCCTCAACTGCACCATATTGGTCGGTGCTCGGCGCGACAGAATATCTTCCGCATCTTCTCCCAAAAGGCGTTCGAGATCAGGACGCGGATCGCTGTGACGCAGCTGATGTTTAAGGCTGTAGCAGAATGCCAGCAACAGCGTTGTCACGCGCTGGGCTTCGCCCGGACACACTGCCATCACCTGACTTTGCAACGTCCGACAGGCAATTAGTAAGCCGCCCCACAGCTGACGCGCTTCGATATAACGTGAATACGCCACGCTGTTACGAAACCCGAGGAAGATCGCGATAGACACCCCCAGCAGACTGAACGGTGCCAGCGTGAGCTTAACGCCGAGCGTCTCATACCAGGGAAGGCTGAGAATGGCAGCGAGTGACATCAACAAATTAAGACTGAGGCGGAACATAATGCTGGGCAGGACAGAACCATGCCAGGCGAACAAGCGCAAGAACCAGTGACGCGGAGGACGGATTATCATTTTTATGAAAGTGCTTTGGCAGGTGAAGCGATTTTTTTGCGATTTTTGCAAATAAACCTGCACATGCAAAGGACAATTTTGTGACACCGGTAACATTTATTTTGAGAATCACGGTTTTCGTTTACAAGCGCAGGTGATCACTTTGTACAAACGGTAACGGAAACATAATGTTTGGCATGGTAATGTCCGATAACAATCTAGACTGAGAAGAATACATGGCCCTGCATGGCGTGAATGCTCTCAGGATTGATCTGTACTGACGATCAAAATAGTGATAACGATCGGTTATACCCATTGGAATTACAGGCCTATTCGCGAGACGATCGCGGAAAATTGAAAGCGGGCATACCAGTGAAAATTATTCTTATAGTACTCATCGCGTTGGCGATTATCGGGTTAGCAGCCTGGTTTATCTTCAGGTCGGCAGCAAAAGACTCGGAAGATGATTATTAATTTTTTTTTTGCGTAATTCTTCGCAGTGCCCTTCCTTTTCGTTTTTCAGAAAAAAACAAATGACGTTGCCCCCGCCATGCCCTTTCAGGCCACAGGTAACAACTCATCTGTATTATTTTCAGCAGGTTAGCGTCTCACACCGACATATTCATCACATCCTGATACGCCGTCACCAGTTTATTTCTCACCTGAATCCCCAGTTGCAGTGAAATTGACGATTTCTGCAAATCCACCATCACGTCGTTCAGGCTTACGCCGGGAACGCCCATCTCCAGCTTTTCGGATTCCAGTTTTGCGTTGTTTTGCGTCTCGCTGATTTTGCCTAATGCCGCTTTCAGTTCACTGGCAAAACCGGCTTCTGACGTCGTATCCGTCTGAGGGGTAGCGCCTGCTTTGATGGCAGTGGCTTGCATCTGCTGTAAAACGCTCTCAATGCCTTGAATTGACATGTTTTCTCCGCTTATTGCTGTATCGGTGAACAAAGGGCTTCTTTCATTGAATGACACCCTATCACATCAGTTTTTTCCTAAACGCGGTAATTGAACCTAAAAACCACGGCTTATCGGGCCATTAACTTTGCCTTTAGCGGCAAATAATGGCTCACCTAGAAAATAGGCCTGCCTGTACGGAGGGCTGAAAAATGTCACGCTTCAACGATTGCGCACTTGGGAGTCTGTTTTGTTAAGAGACAACATGAACACCACCATTCAACAGCTAAATAGGGATCTTGTATGAGTTCCGCAATAGCCGGCGCAGAAACCCCTCCAAACGGTTTTACTGCGTTGCTTAATCGCCTGCGCGCCAACCCAAAAATTCCTATCGCCATTGCCGCTGCGGCTGCCCTGGCTATTGTTGTTGTTATGATGCTGTGGGCAAAACAGCCCACCTATAAGGTGCTGTTTAGCAATCTGGGCGATCAGGACGGCGGTGCCATCGTCACCCAACTGACGCAGATGAATATCCCTTATCAGTTTTCAGAAAACGGCGCAGCCCTGTTAATCCCGGCAGATAAAGTTTATGAAACACGTCTGAAACTGGCGTCCGCCGGTTTACCGAAAGGCGGCGCAGTCGGCTTTGAGCTGATGGATCAGGAAAAATTCGGCATCAGCCAGTTCAGCGAGCAGATCAACTATCAGCGCGCGCTGGAAGGTGAACTCTCCCGCACAATCGAAACTCTGGGCCCGGTCGGCAGCGCCCGTGTCCATTTAGCCATTCCAAAACCTTCCTTATTCGTCCGCGAACAGAAAAACCCCTCCGCATCCGTGACCCTGAATTTACAGCCCGGTCGCGCGCTGGATGACGGTCAGATCAACGCCATCGTTTATATGGTGTCGAGCAGCGTGTCGGGTTTACCGCCAGCCAACGTCACCGTGGTCGATCAGAGCGGACATCTGCTGACGCAGTCGGACAACAACGGTCGTGACCTGAATGCTTCTCAGCTGAAATACGCCAATGAAGTGGAAGGCCGTCTGCAACGTCGTATCGAATCTATCCTCCAGCCCGTTGTCGGTAACGGTAACGTTCACGCGCAAATCACCGCGCAAATCGACTACGCCAGCCGCGAACAGACTGACGAGAATTACCAGCCAAACGGTACGCCGGAAAAAGCCGCTGTCCGTTCACGCCAGCTGAGCACCAGTGACCAGATTGGCGGCACTGCCGTCGGCGGCGTACCGGGCGCATTAAGCAACCAGCCTGCGCCGGCTGCGACCGCGCCAGTGACCAATCCTCCTGCAGCGAACAACGCCAACGGGGCACAGAATCAGGCCGGTAACAACACACAGAACAATGCGCAAAACAACACGGCAAACCGTTCAACCGTTCCGTCGAACAGCCGTCGTGATGAAACAACCAACTACGAAGTTGACCGCACAATCACCCACACGCAGCACAGCGCGGGTGCCGTACAACGCCTTTCTGCGGCGGTGGTCGTCAACTATCAGGTCGGGACAGATGGCAAAGCGAAGCCACTGACCGACGAACAACTGAAGAAAATTGATGATCTGGTCCGTGAAGCGATGGGCTTCTCGCAGGAACGCGGCGATACGCTGAACGTGGTGAATACACCGTTCAATGAAGCGAGTGACGATTCCGGTGAGCTGCCATTCTGGAAACAACAGGCGTTCTTCGATCAGTTGCTCAATGCAGGTCGCTGGTTGCTGGTGCTGATTGTTGCCTGGCTGCTGTGGCGCAAAATGGTTCGTCCGATGCTGCGCAAACAGCAGGCAGAGAAAGATGCGGCAGCCGCAGCGGCCATCGCAGCAGCGATGCCACAGCCTGAAGGCAGCAAGCCGGTCAAACTCAGCAACGACGAGCTGGAGAAACGTAAACGTTCTCAGCAGCGTGTCAGCGTCGAAGTTCAGACCCAACGAGTTCAGGAGCTGGCCGATAAGGATCCTCGTATCGTCGCCCTGGTTATCCGCCAATGGATGAGTACCGAACAATCATGACTATGACCGGCACCGAAAAAAGCGCCATTTTGATGATAACCCTGGGTGAAGACCGTGCGGTGGAGGTGTTCAAACACCTCTCCCCTCGCGAAGTTCAGCAAATCAGTGGCGCGATGGCGAATATCCATCAGATTTCCAACAAGCAGCTGGCTGAAGTGTTGAACGAGTTCGAGGACGAGTCAGAGCAGTACGCTGCACTGAGCGTCAACACCAGCGAATACCTGCGTTCGGTTCTGACCAAAGCGCTGGGCGAGGAACGTGCCTCCAGCCTGCTGGAAGATATTCTGGAATCACGCGAAACCACCAGCGGTATGGAAACGCTCAACTTTATGGAACCGCAGATGGCGGCCGATCTTATCCGCGACGAACATCCGCAGATTATCGCCACCATTCTGGTCCATCTCAAACGCGGTCAGGCTGCCGATATTCTGGCGCTGTTCGACGAACGTCTGCGCAACGACGTCATGCTGCGTATAGCCACCTTTGGCGGTGTCCAGCCGGCGGCGCTGGCGGAACTGACCGAAGTGCTGAACAACCTGCTCGACGGTCAGAACCTCAAGCGCGCGAAGATGGGGGGTGTTCGTACTGCGGCAGAAATCATCAACCTGATGAAAACGCAGCAGGAAGAAGCCGTTATCGAAGCGGTCCGTGGTTACGACGGCGAACTGGCACAGAAAATTATCGACGAGATGTTCCTGTTCGAAAACCTGGTGGACGTGGACGACCGCAGCATCCAGCGCCTGTTGCAGGAAGTCGAAGGCGAATCGTTGCTGGTTGCATTGAAAGGTGCGGAACAGCCACTGCGCGACAAGTTCCTGCGCAACATGTCCCAGCGTGCGGCGGATATCCTGCGCGACGACCTGGCAAACCGCGGGCCGATGCGTATGTCTCTGGTCGAGAACGAACAGAAAGCGATTCTGCAAACGGTTCGCCGCTTAGCAGAGTCCGGCGAAATGATGGTTGGCGGCGGCGAGGATTCTTATGTCTGATAACCCGATGTCCGACAAGCCTGCGCCGGAAAAGAAATCCGCAGAAGAGCGTAATGCCGAGCGCATCAACGCCCTGCCGTGGCAGCCCTGGAAACCGGGCGATCTGGCCGTGCCGGTGTTCACCACGCCTGACGAACCTTTGCTGGCGGAAGGCGAAGAAGAACAGGACGACGGTCTGCCAAAACTTCAGGTGGATCAGAATGAGTTGCTGAACCTGCAACGTCGCGCTGAACAACAAGGTTTCCAGCAAGGTCTGGAAGCTGGGCAGAAACAGGGTTACGCCGCCGGTTTTCAGCAGGGTCAGGAAGCCGGACAGCAGCAGGGCATACAGGAAGGCCAGCAACAGCAGGCCGTTCTGACCGAACACTGGCAGCACATGGTGTCCGATTTCCAGCAAACGCTGGACGCGCTGGACAGCGTGATCGCCTCGCGTCTGATGCAGATGGCGCTGACGGCGGCCAAACAGATTATCGGGCAGGCACCGATTTGCGACGGTTCCGCCCTGCTCAACCAGATCCAGCAGCTGATTCAGCAGGAGCCGATGTTCAAGGGCAAACCGCAGCTGCGCGTTAACCCGACGGATTTCGAACGTGTCGAACAACAGCTCGGTTCCACCCTGAGCATGAACGGCTGGCGTCTGCTGGCCGACAGCCAGATCCACGCCGGTGGCTGCAAAGTCAGCGCGGAAGATGGCGATATGGATGCCTCGCTGGCGACGCGCTGGCATGAGCTGTGCCGCCTTGCGGCACCGGGAGATCTCTGATGACTGCCCGTCTGAGCCGACTGCTAAAAACGCTGGATGATGCGGAAAAGCGCATGGCCCGCACGCCGTCCGTTCGCCGTTACGGGCGTCTGACGCGGGCGACCGGTCTGGTGCTTGAAGCCACCGGATTGCAGTTACCGCTGGGCGCCACCTGTCTGATTGAACGCCACGACGGCCCGGTTGTGCAGGAAGTAGAAAGTGAAGTGGTTGGTTTTAACGGCCAGAGCCTGTTTCTGATGCCGCTGGAAGAAGTCGAAGGGATTTTGCCGGGCGCACGCGTTTATGCCCGGATTGCCGCCGACGGCCAGACTGCCGGTAAACAGCTTCCGCTCGGCCCGCAGTTACTCGGTCGCGTACTCGACGGCAGCGCCAAACCGCTCGACGGTTTACCGCCGCCGGACACCGGTTATCGCGCTGCGCTGATCACGCCACCGTTTAACCCGTTGCAACGTACGCCGATCACCGACGTACTTGACGTTGGCGTGCGCGCGATTAACGCATTGCTGACCGTCGGGCGCGGTCAGCGTATGGGCCTGTTCGCCGGTTCCGGCGTCGGGAAATCCGTACTGCTCGGCATGATGGCGCGCTACACCAAAGCCGACGTCATCGTGGTCGGGCTGATTGGTGAACGTGGCCGTGAAGTTAAAGATTTTATCGAGAATATTTTAGGTGACGAAGGTCGCGCCCGTTCGGTGGTAATCGCCGCGCCTGCCGACGTTTCGCCGCTTCTGCGCATGCAGGGCGCTGCCTATGCCACGCGCATCGCCGAAGATTTCCGCGACCGCGGCCAGCACGTTTTGCTGATCATGGATTCCCTGACCCGCTATGCCATGGCACAACGTGAAATCGCGCTGGCTATCGGCGAACCGCCCGCGACCAAAGGCTATCCGCCTTCCGTATTCGCCAAATTACCCGCGCTGGTTGAACGCGCCGGTAACGGCATCACCGGCGGCGGCTCGATCACGGCGTTTTATACCGTACTGACCGAAGGCGATGACCAGCAGGATCCTATCGCCGACTCCGCGCGCGCCATTCTCGACGGCCACGTGGTGCTGTCACGCCGTTTAGCCGAATCCGGCCATTATCCGGCCATCGATATCGAAGCTTCCATCAGCCGTGCCATGACATCGCTGATCGATGACGCCCAGTACGGGCGCGTACGTAATTTCAAACAACTGCTGTCCAGCTACCAGCGCAACCGTGATTTGGTCAGCGTCGGCGCCTACGCCGCAGGCAGTGATCCGATGTTGGATCGCGCCATCAGGCTGTATCCGCAAATGGAGAATTTTCTCCAGCAGGACATCATGGAACGCAGCACTTACGAAGACGCCTGTCTGGAACTCAATATGTTGTTCCCTGGCTAACATCACAAAATTTTCCCAAAATCATTCGGGTTGCATCAGGGCGGCAATCGAGTGAATCCCCCGGGAACATACAAAAGTATGTGACCGGGGTTCGCGAGAGCAGCCAACGCAGAGGCAGCCCGAAGGATGAAGGGAAAGAGGAAAGATAAATGGAAAGCTCATCACCATTACTTACTCTGTGTTCTCTGGCGCAAAAAGCGCTGGATCAGGCGACCAACAATTTAGGCCAGATCAGGCAGTCGCATAATCAGGCTGAACAGCAACTCACGATGCTGCTCAACTATCAGCGTGAATATCGCGAAAAACTGAATTCCACCATGACCGGCGGCATAGCGGCGAACACCTGGCAGAACTACCAGCAGTTCATCGGCACGCTGGAAGTGGCGATTGACCAGCACCGAAAACAATTACAACAGTGGGATCAGCGGCTCAATGCCGCCGTTCACCAGTGGCAGGAAAAGCAACAGCGGCTGAATGCGTACCAGACTCTGCAATCGCGTGCCAGCGAACAGCAACGTTCCCTGGAAAACAAGATTGACCAAAAACAGAACGATGAGTTCGCCCAGCGCAGCGCACACAGGAAGAAAAATCCATGAATCTGAATATTTTGCCTGCCGCCGTCACCACGGCAAAGACAACCACGAGCGCGGCGTCCGGAATTGCATCGGCTGTCAGTTCCGCAGCGTCCGACGTCACTGCTCTTGGCGAAACAACCGCGTCGTCCCCTGCGGATTTCGCCAGCCAGCTTGAAGCCCAGCTGGGCTCCAAACTGGATCCGAAACTCACCAGCGCACTGGCGAAACTCGGGCAGCAAATCAGCGCCAAAGGCGAAACGGTGGATAAAGACACGCTGACGCAGGCGGTCACCACCGGCGAGAAAGACGGCAGCCTGATGCTCGATGACAGCGATCTGAGCAAAATGATCGCCGCCATTCAGGTTTTGCCGACCGGCAGCCTGAAGGGGACTTCGGTGAAAGACATCGCGCTGAGTGACAAAGACAAAGATACCGATTCTGCGGATGCCAGCATTCAGGCGCTGTTCGCCCAGCTGGCGGTACAGCAACAGCCTGCGCAGCAGATTCAGACCGTGACCGCGGCTGTAACACAGACGGCCAGCGACACCACCACGCGCGCGCAGAACGCCAGCGCCCTGCTTTCCGGCCTGAACGTCACGGCATCATCGCTTTTGACCGGCGACGGTAAAACTGCCGCAGTGACCGACACCGATCCGAAAACCGCGGCAACCGCTTCGGGCAATGCGGCCTCTGTCGCCTCAACGTCTTCACAGCATGCCGCCAGCAGCAAAAGCACGGCGTCCACCAATGCCGCTGATTTCAGCAGCGCACTGGCATCAATGAGCGCGGCGGCAAACAGCACCGCAGCCGTTCAGCAAAACGACAGCCGTACGCTCGACAACAATTCGACGACATTGAACCCGCTTAATACCGCCGCCGTTGCCGTGTCTTCTGCTTCAGTTCCAACGACGCCAACCACCACCAGCGTCGTCACCGCGCCGTCCACGCCGGTGCTGAACGCCCAGCTGGGCACGCCGGAATGGCAGCAACAGCTCGGTCAGCAGGTGATGATGTTTAACCGTCAGGGACAACAGACGGCACAACTGCGTCTGCATCCTGAAGATCTGGGTTCCATTCAGATCAGCATGAAGATTGAGAACAATCAGGCACAGCTGCACTTTGTGTCCGGCCACAGCGGCGTTCGTTCCGCCCTTGAAGCCGCCATGCCAGAGCTGAAAACTGCGCTGGCCGACAGCGGCATCAGCCTCGGGCAAAGCAGCGTCGGCAGCGACAGCTCGCAATGGCAGCAGGCTCAGCAACAAAGCTCACAGTCCGGTACGCCTCAGGGTGACGCATCAAGCTGGGCGGCGTTCAATTCCGGCAGCAGCACGTCGGTCAGTGACGCCCTGCCCGTTCCTGCGTCAATTGCGCAGCGGATTGGCGGAAATAACAGCGTGGATATCTTTGCGTAGCGTTTTGCAGATGCGTAAAACCTCGCAAAATTGTTTCAGATAATTGCAGCCGGTCAGTTCTCCCTTAATTCAAACGGCAGAGCTGACCTTATTTACCCCGCCTATTCTGACTATTGAACAACAGGATAAGCGGGATAATCATTCTCAGAATTGACTCAGCAGTCCGGTGCTCCTCACGCCAGTCTGCTCATACTTACAGGAAATCGCCTCATCCATGTCTGACTCTGCTCTCACGGCGTCGCGTAAGAAAAAAAAGCGGCCGTTAATGATGATTCTGCTGTTACTCATTACCCTTGGAGCCTGTGGTGCGGCCGGTTACGCCTGGTGGATGATGCACAAACAGCAGCCTGCGAACGGTAGCGCGGCTGAAGTGAAGAAGAGCGAGCCCCCTGCGGCGCCGATCTTCCTGGCACTGGATACCTTTACCGTTAACCTGCAAACGCCGGATAACGATCCGGACCGCGTGCTGTACATCGGACTGACCCTGCGTCTGCCCGATGAACAGAATCGGGCTATTCTGAATGAATACCTGCCTGAAGTTCGCAGTCGTCTGTTGCTGCTCTTGTCCCGCCAGAAGACCGGCGATCTGGCCAGCGAAGCGGGTAAGCAACAACTGGTGCAGGAGATCAAACAGGTTCTGGACGCGCCACTGGTCAAAGGTCAGCCACCTCAGGTGATCAACGACGTGCTTTTCACTGCTTTCATACTGCGATAAACAAATTATGGGCGACAGCATTCTCTCACAGGCCGAGATCGACGCACTGCTTAACGGCGACAGTGACAGCGCAGCCGAGTCGGCAAGCGCAGCACAGACCAAAGCGTCGGACGACGGTGTAAAACCTTTTGACCCCACGACGCAACGTCGCGTTGTGCGTGAGCGGTTACAGGCGCTGGAAATCATCAACGAGCGTTTTGCCCGTCACTTCCGTATGGGGCTGTTTAACCTGTTGCGCCGTAGCCCGGACATCACGGTCGGGCCGATCAAAATCCAGCCTTACCATGACTTCGCCCGCAACCTGCCGGTGCCGACCAACCTGAACCTGATCCACCTGAAGCCCTTACGCGGCACGGCGCTGTTTGTGTTTGCGCCAAGCCTGGTCTTTATTGCGGTGGATAACCTGTTTGGCGGTGATGGCCGTTTCCCGACTAAAGTGGAAGGCCGCGAATTCACCCACACCGAACAGCGCGTCATCAAACGTATGCTCACGCTGGCGCTCGACGCTTACGAAGATGCGTGGAGCGGCGTTTACAAGCTGAGTGTGGAATATGTCCGTGCTGAATTGCAGATTAAGTTCACCAACATCACCTCTTCCCCGAACGATATCGTGGTCACCACGCCGTTCCACGTGGAAATCGGTGCGCTGAGCGGTGATTTCAACATCTGTATTCCGTTCAGCATGATTGAACCTTTACGCGAGTTGCTGACCAATCCGCCGGTCGAAAACTCGCGTCATGAAGAAAGTCAGTGGCGTGAAAACCTGGTGCATCAGGTTCAGCAATCTGAACTGGAGCTGGTGGCGAATTTCGTTGAAATCCCGCTGCGCCTGTCTCAGATACTGAAACTGCAACCGGGTGATGTTCTGCCGATTGAAAAACCGGATCGTCTGATTGCACACGTCGACGGCGTTCCGGTGCTGACCAGCCAATATGGCACCATAAACGAACAATACGCCCTGCGCGTTGAACATTTGATCAACCCAATTTTAAATTCTCTAGATGAGGAACAGCCCCATGAGTGACACCAATAAACCGTCTGACGCCGGATCGGATAACGTTGACGATTTATGGGCTGATGCGTTTAACGAACAACAATCTGCGGGCAGCGCCAAAGCGTCAACCGAGGGTGTTTTCGCCGCGCTGGGTGCCCAGGACGGAGCGGGCAGTTTGCAGGATATCGACATGATCCTCGATATTCCGGTGAAGCTGACCGTCGAATTAGGCCGTACCAAAATGACCATAAAAGAACTGCTGCGTCTGTCGCAGGGTTCTGTTGTCGCACTCGATGGCCTGGCCGGTGAACCGCTGGATATCCTCATCAACGGTTATCTGATTGCTCAGGGTGAAGTCGTGGTTGTCGCCGACAAATATGGCGTACGCATCACCGACATCATCACACCGTCCGAGCGTATGCGCCGGTTGAGCCGCTGATGAGCCAGACTGCGGCCACGGATTCCCCGTACGTTCAGGGTGCTCAGACTCTCGCCACGACGCAGACTTCAGCCCAGGCATTGCCCGCCAGTTCTGTACTGACACAGGTCAGTACGGTACTCGGCGGCATTCTGCTGCTGATCCTGTGCATCGGCTGGGTGGCCAAACGCACCGGCTTCGCGCCGCAGTCCAAAAATAACAAACTGCTGAAAGTGACGGCCAGTGTTCAGGTAGGTCGTAGCGAAAAAGTGGTGATCGTGGAAGTGGATAATACCTGGCTGGTGCTGGGCGTGACCGCGCAAAACATCACTCCGCTGCACACACTGAGCGCGCCACCGGAAGTACAAACGCCGGATTCAGGCACTACAGACAGTCAGCCTGCGGATTTCCGTCAGCTGATGCAGAAAATGTTGAAACGTCCGGGAAAGCAGGCATGACCCACTCCGCCGTGAACAAATTGATGAAATCCGCCTTTACCGCTGCCCGTCAGCGCCCTGTTCGCCTGTTCACCCGCCTGTGCCTGCCGCTGCTGCTGTTTATCAGCCCGGCCGCGTTCGCACAGTTGCCCGGTATTATCAGCCAGCAGATGTCCAATGGTGCCCAGAACTGGTCGCTGCCCATTCAGACGCTGGTGTTTATCACCACGCTGACTCTGCTGCCCGCCATGTTGCTGATGTGTACCAGTTTTACCCGAATCATTATCGTACTTGGCCTGCTGCGAAATGCGCTGGGTACGCCGTCCGCGCCGCCAAACCAGGTTCTGCTGGGGCTCGGCCTGTTCCTGACCTTTTTCGTGATGGCGCCGGTCTTCGACAAAATCTACACAGACGCCTATCAGCCGTTTAGCGAAAACAAAATCACCATGCAGGATGCGATGGACAAAGGCGCTCAGCCGCTGCGCCAGTTCATGCTGCGCCAGACCCGTGAAAGCGACCTCGCACTGTACGCCCGTCTTGCAAACATCCCGCCGCTGGCGGGCCCCGAAGCCGTACCGATGCGTATTCTGCTGCCCGCTTATGTCACCAGCGAACTGAAAACGGCATTCCAGATTGGCTTCACTGTATTCATTCCATTCATGATTATCGACCTGGTCGTCGCCAGCGTGCTGATGGCGCTGGGGATGATGATGGTGCCACCGGCTACCATCTCACTCCCCTTCAAGCTGATGCTGTTTGTGCTCGTCGACGGCTGGCAACTGCTGCTCGGTTCATTGGCACAGAGTTTTTACAGTTAATAAAACGCCTGACCTGATGGGCGTCTTGCTCCTCCCACTGCGAAGGGGGAGGCCGGTAGGGGGTTTAGCAGGCAACGCCAGAGATGCCATTAATACCCCACCCCAACCCTCCCCTTCGCAGGGGAGGGAGCTAAACCGTCTTCTTTTATGAGAACCGTGAAATGACACCAGAGTCCGTTATGGCATTAGGTAATGAAGCGATGAAAGTGGCTTTGGCCGTTGCCGCACCGCTGCTGCTCGCGGCGCTGGTCACCGGGCTTATCGTCAGCCTGTTGCAGGCGGCGACGCAGATCAACGAACAAACGTTGTCCTTCATTCCTAAGATTCTGGCCGTGGTCGCGACCATCGTAATCGCCGGTCCGTGGATGCTGAATCTGCTGCTCGATTACATGCGTACGCTGTTTTCCAACCTGCCTTACATCATCGGTTGACCCATGGTTTCCTTCGACAGCACGCAACTGGCCGGATGGCTCAGCATGTATTTCTGGCCGCTGCTGAGGATTCTGGCCCTGATCAGCACCGCGCCGATCACCAGCGAGAAATCCGTCCCGAACCGCGTCAAACTCGGTCTGGGCATGATGATCACGTTTCTGATTGCGCCTTCGTTACCGCCTGTCGATACCCCGATATTTTCCACGCCTGCACTGTGGCTGGCGATGCAACAAATCATGATCGGCACCGCGCTGGGCATCACGATGCAGCTGGCATTTGCCGCTATCCGCATGGCGGGTGAGATCATGGGACTGCAAATGGGGATTTCTTTTGCAACGTTTTACGACCCCAGCAACCGCCTGAACACCCCGCTTCTGGCGCAATTTCTGAACCTGCTGGCCGTCCTGCTTTTCCTGAGTTTCAATGCCCATCTGTGGCTGATTTCCCTGCTCGCCGACAGTTTCCACACGTTGCCCATCAGCCCGAATCCGGTCAACGCCGAAGGATTTATGGCCGTGGCGAAAGCGGGCAGTATTATCTTCAGCGGTGGCCTGATGCTGGCCTTACCGATTGTGACGCTGCTGCTCACGCTCAACATGGCGCTCGGCCTGTTAAACCGCGTCACGCCACAGCTTTCCGTATTTGTTATCGGCTTCCCGTTAACCCTCAGTATCGGCATTCTGGCCATCGGCCTGATGATGCCCATGCTCGCCCCGTTCAGCGAGCATCTGTTCAGCGAAATTCTGGATAAACTGGTATTAATCATGAATCAGTTTGCGGCAGAGTAGCGTCGCTACGACCCATTCGCCACAAACTGCATCTCCCCGATTTTTCAGACGGTGAGTTTGCCGTTCTTGCACCGGACTCATCGCATTATATTTCCCGTGTCAGCAGCGCCATCACTTCGTAATGCACAGTATGCGGAAACATGTCGAAAAGCTGGACACGCTGGATGCGGTAGCCCGGCAACAGAGTCAGATCTTTCGCCATCGTCTGCGCGTTACAGCTGGAATACAAAATGGTGTCCGGCGCCATCTGGTTCAGGTAATCACAAAGCGTTTTGCCGATGCCACGGCGTGGCGGATTCACCAGGACCAGATCCGGAACGTCACCTTTTCCGGTCGCAAAACCAGTGGAATCCAGCGCCTGGAATTCGACGTTTTTCAGCCCCAGACGGCTGGCTGATTCTCTGGCACAGGCGATGGCTTCCGCGCTGATTTCAATGCCGGTCAGTTTCATATCCGGCGTGGCACAATGCAGGCCAAAACCGCCGACACCGCAGAACAGATCCCACATGCTGGCAATATTGCCGCGTTCATGTACCCAGTCACGCGCGCTGGCGTAAAGCCGTTCAGCGACCTGCGGATTGGTCTGGAAGAAGCTCTGCGGACGGATAAACATCGGCACATGGTTAAATTCTTCTTCGAGACGTTGCATGTCCGTTAGCGGGATTTCGGTGTCGCCTTCGAGGATCGCCATATGCACCGGCTGGATATTGGCCGAAATCACGGTCAGCTGTGGCAACTGCTGTTGCAGCCACGGCAGCGCGGCGCGCAGCTGGGCAAGTTTGGCTTCAGAACGCAGAACAAAACGCAGCATCATGCCGCCGTCTTTCTGGCTTTCGGTCAGCAGCAGGAATTTCAGTTCGCCACGCTTACGCGCCACGTTGTATGGCGTAAGACCGGCACGGGCGATAAAGGTTTTGAGCACTGAAAATACGGCCGGAAAACGGGCGGGATACAGCGGACATTCGCATAAATCTACCGGCGTACCGTCGCGATGCAACATGCCGAGCAACGGGCGCTCCACGCTGCCGCTGACCACCATTTTCGCTTTATTACGAAACGCACTTTCCGGCCCGGTCACCGGTTCGCGCCATTCTACCACCGGCAAACCTTCCAGCAGGGAGTGTAAATCCCGCTGTTTGTCGGCTAACTGTTGCGAATAAGGCGTGTCGAGCCACTGACATGAGCGGCAGGTTCCGGCGGTATAAAGTGCGCAGTGCATGAAAGAATTCCGGTCATCGAATACGGGGAAAAATCTGGCGCGCAGTGTATCACCACAAGGCCTGAAAGGCTCACCTGCGGCAGGTGCTATTTACGTTTCGCAAAGTAGCGACGGCTGCTGGCTGGCACGAAAAGCAGGAGCAGAACCACAATATCGGGGATTTTTTGCACCAGCAGCGCAGTGAGAAAATCGCCCTGTGTGTCGACATCAAAGCGAAAAATACGCGGCCCGAACCATTCGAAAGACGCCAGCAGCATGTAACCGACGACAATCAACTGGCAGCCAATAAACGCCCGGCGCCCCCAGATCCGCGCACGCATCATCGCGTACGCCGCACGGCATTCAATCAGCACAATCAGCAGGCTGGTCAGCAGAATAAAACAGTTCAGCCACGACTCTGCGCTGACTTCGATAAAGCTCATCAGCCCTGAAAAACCCATGGCGTCAAACAGCAAGATAAACTCAAGGCAGCGCGTGGCAACAATCGCCGAGGCTGCAATCATGACGGGAACAGGGATAAATGCCAGTTTCATACTTCCGTTTGGGCTCTCCATTTACGTTCAGGGCGGAAAATCCGCCCTGAAAATTATCTTATATTTAGCTACGCTGTGCGCGCTGGATATCCTTGATCCGCTGTTTCTCAGCTCTGGACATAAACCACCAGGCAATCATGCCAATGATGCCCACCACCAGCAGGATGAGCGTCGCCAGTGCGTTGATTTCCGGGTTAACGCCCATACGCACACTGGCGAAGACCAGCATCGGCAAGGTCGTTGCGCCCGGCCCGGCGACAAAACTGGCGATAACCAGATCGTCAAGCGACAGCGTAAACGCCAGCAGCCAACCGGAAATCAGCGCGGGCAGGATCATCGGCAACGTAATGATGAAGAAGACTTTCACCGGCGCCGCGCCTAAATCCATTGCGGCTTCTTCGATGGAACGATCCAGTTCGCGCAATCTCGCCGACACCACGACCGCCACATATGCACTACAAAACGTCACATGCGCCAGCCAGATGGTGAACATGCCGCGCTCAGCAGGCCAGCCAAAAGCGTGCCCCATCGCCACAAATAGCAGCAGCAGCGCCAGACCAGTGATCACATCGGGCATAACCAGCGGTGCGGTCAGCATAAACGCAAAACCCGTCGAGCCACGAAAGCGCTGGAATCGCACCATCACGACCGCCGCCAGCGTACCGACAATCACTGCCATGGTGGCGGCTGCGGTAGCAATCGTCAGGCTCATTCCCACCGCGCTAATCATCGCAGAATCGTGGAAAAGCTGAGTATACCAGCGGGTAGACCAGCCCGCCCAGACCGTAACAAGCTTGGAGCTGTTAAACGAATAAATAACCAGCATCAGCATCGGCGCATACAAAAAAGTAAAGCCGAGCACGAGAATAAGAATTCGCCACGGCGAACGGACAACCGGCAACTGATTCATTCTTTTTCTCCCAGCTCTTTATTTTGGTATTTCTGGAACCACAGGATTGGCATGATCAGCAGCAACAGCATGACCACCGCCACCGCAGAGGCCACCGGCCAGTCGCGGTTATTGAAGAATTCCTGCCACAACACGCGCCCGATCATGTTGCTGTCCGGGCCACCGAGCAGTTCAGGGATCACGTACTCGCCGACAGCCGGAATAAACACCAGCATGGAACCGGCGATAATCCCGCCTTTGGTCAGCGGCATAATCACTTTGAAGAAGGTTTTCATCGGCCGCGCACCGAGATCGGACGCCGCTTCCACCAGCGAATAGTCCATGCGGGTCAGCGCGGTGTAAATCGGCAGGATCATAAACGGCAGATATGAATAAACAATCCCGATATACACCGCCAGATTGGTGTGCAAAATCACCAGCGGCTGGTCGATGACGTGCAGCCAGAGCAGCACGTTGTTCAGTACGCCGTTGTCTTTGAGGATGCCAATCCAGGCGTAAACGCGGATCAGGAATGACGTCCACGACGGCAGGATCACCAGCAACAGCAAAATGTTACGCATGGATTTGCTGCTGTGCGCCACGGCCCACGCCAGCGGATAACCGATGAGCAGGCACATAATCGTGGAAATGGCGGCCACTTCCAGCGATTGCAAATAGGCATCAATATAAAGCGGATCCTGCGTGAGCCCGATGTAGTTACCGATATTGAGCGCAATATCGAGCATGCCATCTGACCAGGTGACCAGATCGGTATACGGCGGAATGGCGCGCGCCATCTCGGCAAAACTGATTTTAAAAACAATCAGGAACGGCAATAAAAAGAGCAGCAGGAACCACACCAGCGGCAATAAAATCACCAGTTTGCGGCCATGACGTTGTTGCAGGCGTCCAATCCCGGCTTTGAATCCGCCCGGAGGTTTCGCGGTGGTCACTTCAGAAATCACAGACATCATCGCCCCCTTAAACTGTCAGCACGACGCAGCTGTCGGCTTGCCAGCACAGACGCACTTCGTCGCCCCAGGTTGGCATGCCTTTGCGGAAACGGTGACCGTTTTGCAATTGCGCTGTAATCATCTGGCCGCTGTGCAGTTTGACGTGGTAAATCGACAGGTCGCCCAGATACGCAATGTTCACGACTTCGCCCACCGCAAAGTTGCAGCCGTCTTTCGGCACCTCTTCGCAGAGCATGATTTTTTCCGGACGCAGCGCGACAAACACCGGTACGCCGTCCACCACCGAGACATCCGGATCCACTTTCAGCGGATGCAAAAGCCCCGGCGACGTCAGCACTAACGCATCATCCAGACGTTCTTTCAGCACGCCTTCAAACACGTTCACCGAACCGATAAATTCGGCGCTGAAACGGCTGGTCGGGTGCTCGTAGATTTCTTCCGGTTCACCGATTTGCACAAACTTGCCGCGGTTCATGATGGCGATACGCCCCGCCATAGTCATGGCTTCTTCCTGATCATGCGTCACCATCACGCAGGTCGCACCGACGCGCTCAAGAATATCGACCACTTCGAGCTGCATACGGTCACGCAATTTTTTATCCAGCGCGCCCATCGGTTCGTCGAGCAGCAATAATTTTGGCCGTTTCGCCAGACTGCGGGCTAACGCCACGCGCTGACGCTGACCGCCGGAAAGCTGATGCGGTTTACGTTTGGCGAATTCCTGCATGTGGACCAGCGTCAGCATTTCTGCTACGCGGCTTTTGATTTCCGCAGACGGCAATTTGTCCTGCTTAAGCCCGAACGCGATGTTTTGTTCAACCGTCATGTGCGGGAACAGCGCGTAGGACTGGAACATCATGTTGATCGGACGCTGATACGGCGGTACCTGCGAGAGGTCCACGCCATCGAGCACAATCTGCCCCTGCGTGGGCTGCTCAAAACCGGCGAGCATGCGCAACAGAGTCGATTTCCCACAACCGGACGCGCCGAGCAGTGCGAAAATCTCCCCTTTATAGATGGTCAGGCTGACATCATCCACGGCGGCCTGGCCGTCAAAAGACTTGGTTAAATTGCGGATCTCCAGCAAAGGCGTGAAACCTTTCTGGGACTTAGGCTGAGGGCGTGGAATGACGTCGTTCACTCAGAGGAATCTCCGGTATCAAAATGAAGCAGTATCAAATAAGCATAACAGTCAGGGGGAAAAGTGCCTGATTTCTATGCCCAAAAGCGGCCGGAACAAAATGCCAGCGGCCCCGCAGTGATTGTGCGGAGCCGCTGTAGTCTTCCTGACCTTTTCTAAAACGGGTACTACTTGCCGGTTTTTACCTTGGTCCACGAGCGTGTAATTACGCGGTCAATCTTCGGATCCTGAACTTTCAGGCTGAAGAGTTTGGCCTGCACATCGGCCGGTGGATAAATGCCCGGGTTGTTGCGCACATCTTCATTCACCAGTGGCGTAGCCGCTTTGTTGCCGCTCGCGTAGTAAACGGTGTTACTGATTTGCGCGATCACTTTCGGTTCCATCAGGTAGTTGAGGAACTGGTAGGCTTCGTCGAGATTTTTCGCATCAGCCGGAATAGCGAAGACGTCGAAGAATGCCAGCGCGCCCTCTTTCGGAATGCTGTACGCCACGTTTACGCCGTTTTTCGCTTCTTTCGCGCGGTTAGACGCCTGCATTACATCACCCGCCCAGCCGATCGCCACACAAATGTCGCCATTGGCCAGATCGTTGATGTACTGGGAAGAGTGGAAATAGCGAATGTTCGGACGCAGTTTCAGCAGCAGATCGTTCGCGGCACCAGTGTAATCCGACGCTTTGGTGCTGTTCGGATCGAGATGCAGGTAGTTAAGCACGGTGGCGTAAATTTCAGCCGGTGCGTCGAGGAATGAAACGCCGCAGCTTTTCAGTTTCTCTAAGTTTTCAGGTTTGAGCACCAGATCCCAACTGTCTACCGGCGCGTCTTTACCCAGCACGGCTTTCACTTTATCGACGTTGTAGCCGATACCGGTGGTCGCCCACAGATAAGGGATCGCGTATTTGTTGCCCGGATCATGTTGCGCCACCATTTTGAGCAAATCAGGATCGAGATTTTTGTAGTTGGGCAGTTTGCTCTTATCCAGCGGCTGGAAAACGCCCGCGGACAACTGACGCTCAAGGAAACTGGCCGACGGCACAACCAGATCGAACCCGGTGCTCCCTGCCATCAGTTTGCCTTCCAGCACTTCGTTGGAGTCAAACACGTCGTAAACCACTTTGATGCCCGTTTCTTTCTGGAAATCAGGCACGGTGTTAGGTGCGATATAATCGGACCAGTTATAGATATGCAGCGTTTTCTCTTCCGCAGACGCTGTGACGGACGCGGCCATAACCAGACCGGCGACAACACCCGATAACCACTTTTTACGCAGGGTGAACATCCGTTACTACCTCCAAGACAGGGGAATATAAATTGAATTTGTATCACTCAGACTGATACAAAACCTTTCACACTAATGCCAGCGCTCACCCATGAAACTTGCATAGACATTCAACGCTGACGCATACGCTGCCTGCGAATTAACCGTTTGGTTTTACGACGTAATCACGCGTGGTGCAGAGTCAGAAGCATAGCGCCTGCAACCCCGGTGTACCAGCCTCCTGAGACAAAACCGGCGTTTATCGATTATTTATGCAGATTTGGTCTATACCGTCTGGCATTTTGGCTTTTAACAAAGTGAAATATCTGGCAACACCGACACAAACGCAGCATAACTTATGGCGAAAGCGAATAAAGGCAGCGGAGCCGCAATAAACACGGCTCGCAGGAAAGGATCTTCAGAGGGAGAGAAATAACTAACGGGCTTTAGTGCAACAAAGGCAGGTTCATGGAAACGGCCGGTGTGCCTTCTTCATCATCGCCAAGGAACAGTAAATCGTTGGCGTGGGCTTCAAGAATAATCATCGACATCTGCTCTTCCGCCTGTTGCAGAAAGAAAGCGAATTGCTCTTCGGTCACGCCCACGGCTATCGTCAGCGACTGGCAAACAATCAGTTTCGGCAAATTGTCATCCTGAATATCGACAAAGGCCTTGATGGTCAGCGAGCTGGCGTTAATCGAGCTTAAATCTGCGACCAGCGGGATCAGCGCTGTGGGTTTCACTTCGGCCAGCGCGGAGAACAAAATTACGTTATCCACGATATCGAGTTTGGCATCAAAAATGCCATCAAAATTCTGCATATGCGGCAAATGGAGAGCCTGACAGGAATCACACTCGAAAAAAGAAATGCCCAGCTGATCCAGCCAGCGCCGCAGCAGCGCCAAATCAGGGACGATGAGCGAATCCATAGAATGCCTCACAAGTTCAAAACAACGAGAATAACCACGCCTTCGCAACACCCGCAGCGTTACGAAGGGGGTCATAGCTTACGGAATATTACCGGTCAGCGCTACGACCAAAGGCCTTTTGATGCAGATTAGCGTCGGTAATTAAGATTTAGCCGCCAGATTTGAGCCGGAATCCCGGCTTCGCCCGCTGTTCGATGTAATCAATCATCATGCCCGCAATATCCAGGCCGGTTGTGGTTTCTATGCCTTCCAGGCCCGGCGATGCATTGACTTCCATCACCAGCGGGCCACGGTGCGCACGCAAAATATCCACACCGGCGACGTCAAGCCCCAGCGTCAGCGCCGCTTTTACCGCAATTTCTTTCTCTTGCGGTGTGATTTTGACGTTGGTCGCGGTTCCGCCGCGATGAAGGTTGGAACGGAAATCGCCCGGTTTGGCCTGACGTTCAATCGCCGCCACCACACGTTTTCCCACCACCAGACAGCGGATGTCACGCCCTTCGGCTTCGCGGATATATTCCTGAACCAGAATGTGCGCATTCAGCCCGCGGAATGCGTCAATCACGCTTTCCGCCGCCTGACGGGTTTCAGCCAGCACCACGCCGATGCCCTGCGTGCCTTCGACCAGTTTCACCACCAGCGGCGCGCCGCCGACCAGCGCGATGAGATCGGACGTGTCATCCGGCGCATTGGCAAAACCGGTGATCGGCAGATCAATGCCTTCGCGCGCCAGAATCTGCATCGAGCGCAACTTGTCTCGCGCGCGGGTAATCGCCACGGATTCATTGAGTGGAAAACTACCCAGCATTTCAAACTGGCGCAGCACAGCTGTGCCGTAAAACGTTATTGCGGAGCCGATGCGCGGGATCACTGCATCATATTTATCCAGCTGACGCCCGCGATAATGCACGCTTGGCGCAGCCGGGTTGATATTCATATAGCAGGAGAGCGGATCGATGATGTCGATCTCATGCCCCCGGGCCTCTGCGGCTTCACGCAGCCGTTTACATGAATACAAAGACCCGTCACGGGAAAGAATTGCAATCTTCATCCGACACTCCATCGCCGATTAGCGTGTTGCCCAGCCTTGCATGTGTAATGCGTCCAGCATAAATGGACGCTGTTCCTTTTTCAGGGTACGGATTATCAGCGCGCTCCAGGTATCATGGCGAGCGTTGCTGTCACGTTGCAGATAGTAGGCGCTGAGTTCTTCGTCATATTGCGCCAGACGTTCTTTATCCATCGGCTGATAACTGTTTTCATGAACCAGCATAGACTGTGGCATACGCGGCTTGACCTGATGATCCTGCGCCGGGGTGCCGATACAAAAACCGAATAACGGCATCACGAATTTCGGCAATTTCAGCAGCGCGACAACATCTTCCACCTGATTACGGATCCCCCCGATAAACACGCCGCCCAACCCGAGTGATTCGGCGGCGGTCATGGCGTTTTGCGCCATCAACGCGGTATCCACGCAGCCGAGCAGCAGTTGTTCCGCCAGCCCCAGTTCGGCCTCGGGGTTAATCTGCAAGTTGCGGTTGAAATCGGCACAGAAGACCCAAAATTCAGCGGCACTGGCCACGTATTGCTGCCCGCCGGTGTACTGCACCAGCGCTTCGCGTAGCGCGGGATCGGTGACGCGGATAATCGATGAACACTGCAAAAAGCTGGAAGTCGAGGCAGATTGCGCGGCAGCAATGATCGCCTCACGCTGTTCATCGGATACCGGCTGGCCGGTAAAAGAACGGATAGAACGGTGTGAGCGCAGAAGATCGATAGTCGGCGTCATTAAAAATTTCCTGAAGGGATGAAAAAGCGAAAACAGATGCTGCAATCATTCATGCTGCGCGCCCTGTTTGCAAGGCTTGTGACATCAAATGCTGTAACAATGTGCGGTGCCAAAAAAAACCTGATTCTTCATTTGGATAGGCAAAAGGTATCAGACCGACAGGTAATTCCTGCTTTTTTTTGTGGCTTGCAACAGGCATAGTAGCGACATCAAAAAGGTGACGTGCATAACAAAAATAGTCACTCCCTTTCATTTATCTCGCTGGTATTAACAAAGGAGTCTCCATGTTTGCAGTAATTTTCGGGCGTCCTGGCTGTCCTTATTGTGTTCGCGCAAAAGAGTTGGCTGAAAAACTGACTGAAGAACGTGATGATTTCAATTTCCGCTACATCGACATCCACGCGGAAGGCATCACCAAAGCTGATCTGGAAAAAACAGTGGGTAAACCTGTTGAAACTGTTCCTCAGATTTTCCTCGATCAGAAACACATTGGCGGCTGCACTGATTTCGAAGCCTATGCCAAAGAAAACCTGGCTTTGTTCAGCAACTGATAAGTTCTGAACTCAGCAAAAAGGCGCTCATTGAGCGCCTTTTTTTATTGCATCGGAAAATGTTTACCTGTGTTGTATGAACTGTTTATACGCAGTAAAAAGCAGCTGTATCAACATCGCGCCCAGCACGCACCAGAAAATTGCACTGGTCGCATAAGCCACTTCCTGCACCAGCGGACGCACTCGCGGATAAAACATCAAACGCAATGCGGTACAAACGGGTACCGAAATCAGCGCACCAATCAAAGATGAAAATATCGGCGAATCGCGATATATCAGCCCGGTCAGCAGACCCGGCAATAAAAATAGCAACAACCCGTATTCCGGACCGGGCGTAATATCTCTAACAACTATCCAGCTATTTTTTAACGAAATAAAAATAATAACAAACATAATGCAACAAAATAGCGGGGCTATTAACTTTCGCAAAAATGCCATCTGACTTCCTCCTTAAAGTTGGCGAGATTTACAGGCCATTGCACTGCATGAAATGCGGTCATTTTTACCTGACAGAGCCTTGCCGGCTCACTTCCCTGACGCGTTCCGCAATCCCGCGAAACACAAAAAAAGCGTTCAGTTGATTTATACGGGCTTTTCTCTGGCTGAACAGACGTTCTATGACTAAAATGACGCCCGAAACCTGCTTTTCTATTTCACGATTTGAGAAACATAGAGTGTTTTAAAAAGTAGGAATTTTCCGGATCTGAATTTATCCTTTACATTCTCCTATATCAAGAATTTGTTGGTAAACAATAAGTTATCCTTGTGAACATAAACGTCGCTAGTTTGTTAAACGGGAATTACATCCTGTTATTATTTGTGGTTTTGGCACTGGGCTTGTGCCTGGGGAAAATTCGCCTGGGCTCCGTTCAGCTCGGAAATTCTATTGGCGTATTAGTGGTTTCGCTGCTTTTAGGCCAGCAACACTTCAGCATTAATACGGAAGCGCTTAACCTCGGTTTTATGTTGTTTATTTTTTGTGTTGGCGTTGAAGCCGGTCCTAACTTTTTTTCAATTTTCTTCCGGGATGGCAAAAATTATCTGATGCTGGCGCTGGTAATGGTGGGCAGCGCGATGCTTCTGGCGCTCGGTCTGGGCAAGGCTTTTGGCTGGGACATCGGTCTCACCGCCGGTATGCTCGCCGGTTCCATGACCTCCACACCGGTTCTGGTGGGTGCGGGAGACACGCTGCGCAATACCCTCGCAGGCAGTAATATGCTCAGCCCCGCGCTGGATAATCTGAGCCTCGGCTACGCGCTGACGTATCTTATCGGGCTGGTCAGCCTGATCTTCGGCGCACGCTATTTGCCAAAACTGCAACATCAGGATTTGCCAACCAGTGCGCAGCAAATCGCCCGCGAACGTGGTCTGGACACAGACAGTAAGCGAAAAGTTTATCTTCCGGTGATCCGCGCCTATCGTGTCGGACAGGAACTTGTGGCCTGGGCGGACGGTAAGAACCTGCGTGAACTGGGGATTTATCGCCAGACGGGATGTTACATCGAACGCATCCGCCGTAATGGAATTCTGGCGACGCCTGACGGTGATGCGGTATTGCAGGTCGGCGATGAAATTTCGCTGGTCGGCTATCCGGACGCGCACTCACGTCTTGATCCGAGTTTCCGTAACGGGAAAGAAGTTTTCGACCGTGACCTGCTCGATATGCGCATCGTGACGGAGGAAGTGGTGGTGAAAAACAATCACGCCGTTGGTAAACGTCTGAGCCAGCTTAACCTGACCGATCAGGGTTGTTTCCTTAACCGCGTGATCCGCAGCCAGATTGAAATGCCAATCGACGACAGCATTGTGCTTAACAAAGGCGATGTGTTGCAGGTTAGCGGCGACGCACGTCGTGTGAAAAGCGTGGCAGAGCGCATCGGCTTTATTTCCGTTCACAGCCAGCTTACTGATTTGCTCGCCTTCTGCGCCTTTTTCATCGTCGGCCTGATGATCGGGCTGATCACCTTCCAGTTCAAAAGCTTCAGCTTCGGGATTGGTAACGCCGCGGGCCTGCTGTTCGCCGGTATCATGCTCGGCTTCCTGCGCGCCAACCACCCTACTTTCGGCTACATTCCGCAGGGTGCGTTGAATATGGTGAAAGAGTTCGGGCTAATGGTCTTTATGGCAGGCGTCGGGCTCAGCGCCGGAGCGGGGATCAACAACGGACTTGGCGCAGTCGGCGGACAAATGTTGCTGTCCGGCCTGATTGTCAGCCTGGTACCTGTGGTGATTTGCTTCATCTTCGGCGCCTACGTTCTGCGGATGAACCGGGCATTACTGTTCGGCGCCATCATGGGCGCACGCACCTGCGCACCGGCCATGGAAATCATTAGCGACACCGCCCGCAGCAACATTCCGGCACTGGGTTATGCAGGAACCTACGCCATTGCTAACGTATTACTGACACTCGCGGGGACGCTGATCGTCATCATCTGGCCGGGAGCCTGACGTAAGTTGTTGATCACGAATGTGGCAAAAAAAAATCAATAATTTTTTTATATTTTTGCCACATTGCGCGAACTTTTAAAGTGGAGCGAAGTCTTAATTAGTGCCACTGCTTTTCTTTGAAGTCCCCAAATTTGGAGAGCCCGTCAATCCCGCCTTTTTAGGTTCAAGATTGTCGGGTTTTTTCTTTTCTGGTTGCTGAAACACCCTCTTAAAGCTCTGCCACACCCTTCACTTCATGCTGAAATACATAGGGATCTGAGAGCAATTCGAACCGCTCATCGTCTTGGTAAGTAACTGCAACATGGTAGTCATCGCCAGCAAAAGCTTTCACTGCCTCGATATCCTGCCAATAAGTAGCAAGAAAGAAATGTTCCCAATCACCCTGCGTAACTCTTTTAATAAGCGAACCCAGATTACCTTTAATTCCCTGTGAATGCTGTACACCGGTAATTTGCAGATGTTCAGCAAATCCTGTTGCATGTTTTGCCGGTACACATCCGTGCCAGGTTCTTACAATCATTTTTGCATCTCCAAAATGTATTGAGTTCGATAACATACCGAAGATCTAACTGATATGTTCCACTTCAGTTTTTTCCCTAATTCTCAATCACCCGCAATAACGTTCCGTCGATATCAATCAGCGCGCCCATTTTTAATCCCCACGGCTGCATTTCTGGCAGATGAATGCATGGCCGCGTTTTCCTGTCCTGCCCTATTCCGGCGGCAATAAATTCATCAAAAATGGCATCGGCATCATCCACGCGCAGGCAGCAACTGAACCAGCTGGTTTGCGGGTCGAGATCGACGTGCAGGAAGAATTCCAGCGTAATACCGCCGCGGCTCATGATGAGCCAGCTGTCGTCGATATAGCCGGTAGTAAAGCCTATACTGCTGTAAAAGCGTTGAGTCTCTGCGAAATCCCGGGAGGGAAGATTGGGTGTGGCGTGATCAGTCATTGGCGGCTCTCAGTCGTCGGATTCGAACTTCACGTGCCGTGAATCATGCCTGAACGAAAATACAGGGGAAAGTGCGGGGAATAAGATTTTGTGAGAAAGGTCATCTCCCGCCTTGCAGCGGGAGATTTAGACACGAGAGACGCAGATGCCCTTAACTTTCAGGGCAGCGTCGGTTTATCAGAACTGATAAACCAGGCCTACGGCCACAACGTCGTCGGTATTGATGCCAGCATCGCGAGTCAGGCGGGTGTCATCCATCAGGTTAATTTTGTAATCCACGTAGGTCAGCATGTTTTTGTTGAAGAAGTAAGACGCGCCAACATCAACATATTTGGTCAGGTTCTGGTTGCTGTAACCTGGGACATTACGTGCGTGAGACTGTACGTAGGCAATGGACGGACGAAGACCAAAGTCGAACTGGTACTGTGCCACGGCTTCAAAGTTTTGCGCTTTATCAGCGTAACCGTAAGCGGTGCTGCCTGCTTTACCGAAGCGGTTTGCGTTGTAGCTTTGGGTGTACATCGCCGCCAGGTAAACATTGTTGGCATCGTATTTCAGGCCGCCGCTGTACGCGGTCGCTTTGTCGCCGTTACCAATGATTGCCGGGTTGTTGCGGCCGTTCTGCTCGTTGGTGCGGTCAGAAGCCATCATTGCGGCTGCTGCGCTGAAACCTTCGCCCAGGTCATAAGACAGGGACATGCCGTAACCGTCGCCGTTCTGAGCTAATACGTCACGACCGTTGTTAGATTCAGTTGCGCTGCCGTTTTTTCCCTGGTACTGAACCGCGATATCCAGACCTTCGACTGCGCCGAAGAAGTCTTTGTTACGGTAAGTCAGCACGCCGTTTGCACGCTGGAACATGAAGTTGTCTGCGCCGTAAGTGTCGCCGCCGAATTCTGGCAGAACGTCGGTCCAGGCTGCGACGTCATACATCACGCCGTAGTTACGGCCGTAGTCCAGTGAACCCCACTGCCCAAATTTCAGACCGGCAAAACCTACACGGGTGAAGTTGTTATTATCAGCGCTTTCAGCAGAGTTCAGGGCTGCCTGATATTCCCACTCACCGTAACCGGTCAGTTCGTTATTAATCTGCGTTTCACCACGGAAGCCCAGACGCATATAAGACTGGTCGCCATCAGTGCTGTCATCGTTGGAGAAATAATGCAGACCGTCCACTTTACCGAATAGGTCGAGTTTGTTGCCGTCTTTATTATAGATTTCAGCAGCGCCGGCAGTGCCAGCCATCATCAGAGCGGGAATGACCAGAGAAAGTACGCGTAATTTCATCATCAATATCCTTGATTATTTATAAGCCGTCTAAAATGCCATCCGGCAAGTGTTATTATCCGGTTACCGTGAAGTTATACCTTCCCTTCTTATGGCCCGGAATTGACGTGCGTAAAATTAAACGATGAGAACTTTGGTTGCAACCTGTAAATATTTGAAATAAGTTTCGTTTGGAAATCGTTTATATAAAAACCACGCACCACATTGAGATATATGCATTTAATAACAATGCTTTATGTTAAGATAATAACGAATTGAAATTATAATAAATTACAGAAACCATTCTGAATCGAAGAGATAATATCCACTTCTGGCGGAGTCAGCAGGCGAATTTACCCGTCAGATTAAAGATATTCTGTGTAAGGTTTTGTATATTCCAGTGAGATAATTCATCCTTTGGTTAATAAAAAACCACCAAGATGGTGGCTTTTCAAACATCAATTCCGTGCGGAAGTTTACATAATTCGTTCGAGCCGCTGATCCTTACCGCCTAAACGTCCGTCAGTCTGATTCCACTCTTTTTCATACGCTTGATAGGCAAATACAAATGCCTGATGCCCGTCTTCAAATATCTGATCAGGACGTTTGTGCCAGCCGGAATACGCGTCATAACGCAATATTTCAAAACCGTCTTCCGCCGGATGAATAAGGTAGGTGTAATGCTCACAAAACTCCGGCGCATAGGGAATATCCTCCCCGGCTTCGAGCGTGATAAACAGACCGCCAAGACGTAATTTAATCATTGATATCCTTTTTCATGATCCACAATGGAGTGGTTTGCGTTGCCGTCACATAGGCCGTCTCAACGACCTGATGCATGCGCTGACGCTGATAAAATCCGATAGCCGGGAGATTACTTTGCAAAACCGTCAGCCACAAGCACGATTGTCCGTTTTCACGGGCGGCGGTTTCCACGGCGTCAAATAACATCGCGCCCAGGCCGCGAGCCCGGTTTTGGGGTTTAAAATACAGCTTACACAACTTCGCCCCGTGCCCTTCCGCGCCCTCAAGAGGCTGATCAAAGTGTACTTTGGCAAAACCGACCGCTTCGCCCTGTTCCTGTAACACCAGCCAGCGGTGATCCGGGCTCTCAAGCGTGTTCTGCATTTCTTCGTTACTGAAATCATCGGCCAGAAACTGTTCCAGCTCGTCACTATTTTGCCACAGGTCGCCAAAATAGTGGCGATAGGTCTCACGGCCCAGCGTTTGCAGCTCGCGCTGGTCGGCCAGCGTGGCCTGACGAATGTCCATTTTGCTGCTCTCCTGTCTGGTTTTTACTACAATGTTCAGGCCAAAGTGGATTGGCAATGATGATTATTTTTATAGGAGTCATGCATATGACGCAAAATATTTACGATGATCCGGCCTTTTTTGAAGGCTACGCACAACTCGGACGTTCGCAGTTCGGGCTGGAAGGTGCGCCGGAATGGCCTTCACTCAAAGCGATGCTGCCTGATATGCCGGGCGCACGCATCGTCGATCTGGGTTGTGGCTACGGCTGGTTTTGCCGTGCTGCGCGCGATGCCGGTGCCGCGGAGGTTTTGGGGCTCGACGTTTCAGAGAAAATGCTGGAAAAAGCCCGGTCGATGACTCACGACGGCGCAATTCATTATGTCCGTCAGGATCTTGAAAGCCTGACGCTGCCGGAAACTGCTTTTGATCTGGGATACAGCTCGCTCACGCTTCATTACATCGACGCCCTGCCTGCGCTTCTGCAAACGGTGTTTCACGCGCTCAAACCGGGCGGAAGTTTTGTCTTCTCAGCTGAGCACCCGATCTATACCGCGCCTTCCAGCCCGGCATGGCTGATTAATGAAAACGGGCAAAAAACCTGGCCGGTCGATGGTTATCAGCATGAAGGCAAGCGTGTCACAAACTGGTTTGCCGAAGGCGTGGTCAAACAGCACCGAACGCTGGGAACCTACATCCGCCTGCTCACTGATGCGGGTTTTGTTATCCGCGAGCTTAATGAGTGGGGTCCGTCGGCGGAACAAATTGCCGCACAACCGGCGCTGGCCGAAGAGGCTGAACGCCCGATGCTGTTCCTGATGTCCGTCCAAAAACCTCGCTAATCGTCTTCTCAGACACTTTTCCTTTCATTTTTTCGTCAGGCAATTGCGCCGGGAGGCTCGTCCTCCCGCCTGCTTAAGGCTTCCTTAAGTTCTTCTCTTTACACTCTATTTCATCGCGAAACTATACCGCCGTTCAACGAGTGCGGATATTCAGACGATACCTCCTTTACCTCACAGGCAGCACAAACTAACGTGGCATCCACGTTTTTTGCCGGTTGTCAGTGGGTTACCGGAAATTTGTGATCACTATTTTGGCCTGTTTATTTGGCCTGTCTGGCCTGTACATACGAGGGTAGTTTTATGGAGCAGCTGAATCATCTGGTGTTTTTATGGATCAACGCGACGCCCGCTTCGCCGCACGCGCTGATCAGTCTGGCGGCTTTTCTGGCCAATGACCTGATTATCATCGTCCCGCTTCTGATTGTCGGACTCTGGCTTTGGGGTCAGCGCGACCAGATCGGCCAGCAACGTGAACTGGTCAGTAAAACTACCATTGCGCTGCTCTTTGCGATGACGACCGCCAAAACGCTCTCCCTGCTTTTCCCTCACGCGCGCCCTTTCGTTGAAGGTTTTGGTTATAACTTCCTGCATCACGCGCCGGATGATTCTTTCCCTAGCGACCACGGCACGGCGATTTTCACTTTCGCGCTGTCATTCCTTTTCTGGCACCGTATCTGGTCCGGCGCGCTGCTGATGGTGACGGCCATCGCCATCGCGTGGTCACGTGTTTATTTAGGCGTTCACTGGCCGCTGGATATGGTGGGCGGATTACTGGTCGGCATGCTCGGCTGCCTGTTCGCGCAGCTGTTGTGGAATCTGTTCGGTGAGCAGATTAACGCGATGATGTGCAAAGTATACCGGTTCGGATTCGCCTTCCCGATCAGGAAAGGCTGGGTGCAGAACTGATTTCCCGGCCGTTCAGGCAAAAAAATGCGAGGCTCAGCTGGCCTCGCTTTTTTTGTGTCAAATTCCAGAGGTTAAGTCGCAGTTACTTACCGAAAATGCTGCCAAACAGGCCGCTGATCTTCATCATCACGAAGTCCCAGATACGACCAAAGAAGCCCGCTTCCTTCACTTCCTGCAACGCCACCAGCGGACGCTGTTCAATAACTTTGCCGTCCAGACTGAAGTCCACCGTTCCCACAACCTGATTCTTCGCCAGCGGCGCTTCAAGCTGCTTATTGGTCAGCGTGAAGCTGGCTTTCAGGTTTTTCAACTGGCCTTTCGGCATCGTCAGTGAGGCATTTTCAGCCACACCCAGCGGAACCATTTTTTCATCACCAAACCAGACGCGCTGGCTGGTGAATGCATCACCGGCTTTAATTGGTGTGAGTGTTTCAAAGAAACGGAAACCCCAGGTCAGCAGGCTTTCGCTCTCACTGAAACGGATACGGTCGCTCGGCGCGCCCATCACCACGGCAATCAGGCGCATGCCGGTAGAGTCGCTGGCCGAAGACACCAGGTTATACCCCGCGCCGGACGTGAAGCCGGTTTTGATGCCGTCCACATTCAGATTCGAGCTCCACAACAGGCGGTTACGGTTAATCTGTTTGATGTGGTTGAAGGTGAATTCTTTCTCTTTATGCAGCGCATATTCGTCCGGCGTATCGCGGATCAACGCCTGTGACAGCAGCGCCATATCTGTTGCCGACGTGTACTGCCCGTCCGCATCCAGCCCGTGAACGGTTTTAAAATGGGTATTTTGCAGTTTCAGCTGTTCGCCGTAGCGGTTCATCAGATTCACGAAGGAGTCCTGGCTGCCCGCCACAAAATCAGCCAGCGCGATACTCGCATCGTTGCCCGACTGGATCACAATCCCTTTATTCAGCTCGGAAACCGGCACGCGGTCACCGGGTTTGAGGAACATCAGTGACGATCCGCGCAGCACCGGGTTGCCGGTTGCCCAGGCATCGTTACCGACAGAAACCAGATCGTCGGATTTGATTTTGCCGGATTTAATGGCCTGGCCGACCACGTAGCTGACCATGATTTTGCTCAGGCTGGCCGGGTCAAGGCGTGCGTCAGGATTCGATTCAGTCAGGATCTTCCCGCTGTTGTAATCCATTAGCACCCAGGATTTGGCATTAATCTGTGGTGCGACGGGGCCGTTGTCCGCCTGAGCGGCGGGAAGCGCCAGCAGCATTACTCCACCGCCCAGCGCGTAAATGAAAGTCCGTTTGAATTGGGAAGAAATTGTCATAGGTATCAGCGCTTTTGTCCGGGTAACTGAAATTTATCTTATCTTTCAAACAGATTGTACAACTCTGTCTGACGTAAAACCTACTGCGTTCTGGGTCTGGAATAAACCTAAATAGTGTAAAGATCTTAAGAATAGTTGAGATTTCCACTGCTTGCGCTGATTCAATCGGCGATAAAAACAGCAGTCAGCACTTGACCAATTCATTCATGTGCGTCAGTTTGGGAAGCAAATTCATATAAAATATCTATAACAATAAGTGGCTTAATCGCAACGGCGCTTTAACGACGATGAACGAGCCGCAGGGGCAGAAATGGGACTGATAATTAAGGCGCTGATTGGAGCGCTGGTCGTGATTTTAATCGGGGTGCTGTCTAAAACCCGAAACTATTATATCGCCGGACTGGTTCCGCTTTTCCCAACATTTGCCCTGATTGCTCACTACATTGTGGGCACGGAACGCAGCATCGAGGCGCTGCGAACCACGATTATCTTCGGCTTGTGGGCCGTCATTCCTTATATGGTGTACCTGATTTCACTCTATTTTTTCATCAGCTCGATGAAATTGCCTTACGCCCTGCTCTGCGCTGTGGTTTGCTGGTCGCTGGCGGCGTGGTTGCTGATTAGCCTGTGGACGCGTTTTCACGCATGAATTTTTATTACAAGGCAGTATTCAAACCGAAATCACGGATAAAGGCCTCGTTTTCCCGCACCAGTTCGTCACGGATAAAATCGACAAACTGACCCAGCGCCGCCGAGCGCCTTTTACCGACAGGTGACTGCAACTGCAACGTCCGCTGGCTCAGCTGTTCAATGTTCACCGGTTTGACCCGCAAATTATCGCGTCGCGCTTTATACATAATGGAAAAGTGGCTGCACGCGACAATCGCCCCCGGCGTCTGCACCATAAAATCGTAAAGCGTCGAAAAACGGTTACAGCTCACTGCGGGTTCCAGAAAAATTCCGCTCATCCGGCACGACAAATCAAACAGCTGGCGAATGGTGCTGCCCTGCTCGTTCATCGCCAGCGGGTACGGATGCAAATCCGTCAGCAAAACGTCCTTATCCGCCAGCGGATGATCCGGGCGCATCACCATGCGTACCGGCGCAGGGAAAGACGCCATGATGTCCACGCCGCGCTCCGCTACCAGACTGAACTGTAACGCGAGTTCCACTTCGCCGTTGTGGATCATTTCCGACACTTCCACCGCCGTGCCGACGTTGAGATAAAACATCACGCCGGGGTTTATCTTGCGAAACCGCGAGAACAGCTGCGGCAGCAAATCAAACGCCAGCCCGTCAGTACAGGCCATGCGGATCACGGTTCGCCTCACGGCGTTCAGCCCCTGAATTTCCGCAATCGCGTGCTCCATTTCCATCATGCTTTTACGCACATGGTTTTCCAGAATCTGCCCGGCATCGTTGAGCACCATTCCGCGCGCGTGACGTTCAAACAGCGGCGCGCCGATGCGTTCTTCCAACCGCTGGATCTGACGGCTGATGGCCGATACCGCCACAAATAATTGCCGGCTCGCTGCGCTCAGCGAGCCGGTATTGGCCACCACCAGAAAATAGCGAATCTCCGTACTTTGCATGACCGTATTGCCTCATAACTGTGCAGATGAGCATTACAATAAAAGCAACGCTAACTTGCAATTATTATTATTGTGGCAACGCTGACGCAGCGCTTAGAGTGAAACTGCTAAAAAAACCAACAATAAAATCACAAACACAACAAAAGCAGGATCCTCATGACAGCGGAAAATATCGTTGAACAGGCGTTAGTCTGGTTCGATCAGGGTGAATACCAGCGCACGCTGGCGCGCAGGGTGGCGATAGCCTCCGAAAGCCAGAGTAATCAGCGGGACGCAGAACTGGCGCGTTATCTCGACCAAGAGATTAAACCAGCACTCGCAGCGATGGGTTTCAGCCTGCTGAGCGTCGAAAATGCGTATGCCGCTAACCGTCCTTTTTTGATCGCCACCCGCATTGAAGACGATGCATTGCCCACAATCCTGAGCTACGGCCACGGCGACGTGGTGTTCGGCGACGATGAAAACTGGCGCAGGGACTTATCGCCGTGGGAACTCAAAGAAGACGGCGACCGCTGGTACGGACGTGGCAGCGCCGACAACAAAGGCCAGCACAGCATCAACATTGCCGCGCTGGAGCAAATCTACCAGGCTCGCGGCGGAAGCCTCGGTTTTAACTGCAAACTGCTGTTCGAAATGGGTGAAGAAATCAGTTCACCGGGGCTGGCCGAACTTTGCCGTGAATATAAAGAACAGCTCAGCGCCGATATTTTTCTCGCCTCCGACGGCCCACGCCTGAGCGCCGTGCGCCCGACGCTGTTCCTCGGTTCACGCGGTGCGGTGAATTTCCATCTCACCATCAATGCTCGCGACAACGCCTACCACTCCGGCAACTGGGGCGGGCTGCTGACCAATCCGGGAACGCAGCTGGCAAATGCGCTGGCCTGTCTGGTAAATCAGCACGGCCAACTGCAGGTTTCTGCGCTGAAACCGCCTGCGGTCAGTGACGCTATCCGTGAAATTCTCAGCGATGTGGACGTCGGCGACGGCAAAAACGATCCACAGATTGATCTGAACTGGGGCGAGGAAGGTCTCACGCCAGCCGAACGTCTCTATGCGTGGAATACGCTGGAAGTGCTGTCGTTCCTGACCGGCAATCCGCAGCGCCCGATGAATGCCATTCCCGGTTCGGCGACGGCGGTGTGTCAGCTGCGTTTTGTCGTCGGCACCGACTGGAAACATCTGGCAGAGCACGTCCGTGCGCACCTGGATGCACACGGTTTTTCGCAGGTTGAGGTGGAATTTATGCGTGGCTCACCGGCCACCCGCTTCGACCCGACCGATCCTCTGGTGGACTGGGCGCTGAATATCATGCAAAAAACAACCGGTAAAAAACCGGCATTACTGCCGAATCTCGGCGGCTCACTGCCTAACGATGTCTTCGCCGATATTCTCGGTTTACCGACGTTATGGGTGCCGCACTCTTATCCGGCCTGCGGTCAGCACGGCGTGAATGAACACATGCTGATTTCCGTCGCGCGCGAGGGGCTGGCGATCATGACCCATCTGCTGTGGGATCTCGGTGAAAACGGTGCGTCCGTTCTTGCCCGTCACTGCGCCCATAAAGGAGGTGCGCAATGAGCCAGTTAAGCGCCCCTTCCGCTTCCGTCAGCACCGCGGCTGAAAAACCGAGCCTGATGAAAACCCTCTTTGCGACCTGCATCGGGAACGCGCTTGAGTGGTTTGATATCGCCATTTACGGCTTTTTCGCCAGCTATATTGCGCATGCGTATTTCCCGACGTCCGATCCGACCGTTTCACTGTTGCTGGCGTTCGGCAGTTTCGGAGTTTCATTCCTGATCCGGCCGCTCGGCGCAATCGTTCTCGGCGCGTATGCCGACAAACACGGGCGTAAAGCGTCGCTGCTGATGTCCATCAGCCTGATGATGATTGGCGGTTTAATCATTGTCATCACGCCCTCCTACGCCACTATCGGCATGGCTGCGCCGCTGCTGATCCTCGCGGCGCGTCTGATTCAGGGCTTCTCGGCGGGGGGTGAGTTCGGCAGTTCAACGGCGTTTCTGGTTGAACATTTCCCCGAACGTAAAGCGTTTATCGCCAGCTGGCAGTTTGCCACGCAGGGTGCAAGTACCTTGCTGGCCTCGGCATTTGGCCTGGGTTTGTCTGCCATTCTGAGTGAAACGCAGTTGCAGGACTGGGGATGGCGCATTCCGTTTATTTTCGGTCTGCTGATTGGCCCGGTCGGTTTGTATATCCGCCGCCATATCAAAGAATCAGAAAGCTTCAGCAAAGCAGAGAAAACCGCGTCGCCGCTGAAAGAAATTGTGCGCTCACAAAAAGGCCTGTTCTTTACGGCTATCGGCCTGATGGTGGTTTCCACCGCCATCAACTACATGCTGAACTACGTGCCAACGTACGCCACGAAAACGTTGCATCTGCCTGCCTCGGCGGGCTTTAGCGCCACGTTATCGGCGGGGATTATCCTCACCGTCGTCACGCCGATTATGGGGCTGTGGGCGGAAAAAATCGGTCGTCTGCCGCTGATGTGGGGCTCGCTTATCCTACTGTTGCTGACCATTTATCCTGCGTTCTGGCTGATGCTGCAATACACATCGGCGCTGTCTTTACTGCTGCTGATAAGCTGGCTGGCGCTGCTGAAATCGGTGTATTTCTCCACCGTGCCGTCGATGATGGCGGATTTGTTCCCGATCACCACCCGTGCCAGCGGCATGGCGATCAGCTACAACGTGGCGGTTACCGTGTTCGGCGGCTTTGCGCCGTTCATCTGTACCCTGCTGATTTCCGCCACTGGCAGCAGCCTGGCACCGGGTTACTACCTGATGATGGTCGCCCTGCTCAGCGTCTGGGCACTGTTTAAGGCGCAGAAAACCCAGCGCTGATTTACCACTATCCCGCTCAGCGGCAGGAAATCTGTCGCTGAGTGTTACGTTTAACCTTTCGCAAAACCCCTTCACCTGCCCTATAGTCATTGCCATTGTGCTGGCTAACGTTCTGTTTATTTACCCTTTTACGACGAGGAGTTCTGAATGATCACCCTGTGGGGCCGCGATAACTCAACTAACGTGAAAAAAATCCTGTGGTTGCTGGATGAACTGAAACTGCCTTTTCAGCAAATTAACGCCGGGGGCGCTTTTGGCAAAAACCATGAGCCACTTTATTTGTCACTGAATCCGAACGGGTTGGTACCCTGCATACAGGATGATGATTTTGTCTTGTGGGAATCGAACGCCATTTTGCGCTATCTGGCCGAACGCGCCGGTAATGAGGCATTCTGGCCGTCAGATCTGCGGGCACGCGCCAGCGCGGATAAATGGCTGGACTGGACCGCAAACAGCCTGACCATTCCTTTCCGTCAGGTGTTTCTGACACTGGTTCGCGTTCCCGAACCGGAACGTGATATGAACCTGGTGACCACCGGCATGGCGGCATTTGAAAAACACTGGGCGATTGTCGATAAGGTCCTGGCGAAGCAGGAATGGCTGTCAGGCGAACATTTCGGCCTCGGCGATATCCCGCTGGCGATCTACGCCTACGCCTGGTACGGACTGAATATTGAACGTCAGACCCATCCGAATGTGGAGCGCTGGTATCAACAAATCACGCAGCGTCCGGATTTCCAGAAACGCGTGATGATCCCGCTGACCTAGACTTAAACACAAAAGGCGTGCCGCAACGACACGCCTTTTATAGCTTCCGGCAGTCATTTGTCCGGCGACACCTTCAGCAGCTTCCCGTCACTGTCATCCGTCAGCACGTACACAAATCCGTCCGGGCCAACCTGTACCTCACGAATACGTTCGTTGCGGTCGCTTAGCAGACGTTCTTCATGGGTGATTTTTTCGCCGTCTACGGTCAGACGGATCAGCGATTTCCCGGCCAGCGCGCCCGCAAACAGAGAGTTTTTCCACTGCGGAAACTTTTGTGCGTTATAAAACGCCATGCCGCTCAGCGCCGGGGAAATCGCCCAGTAGTATATTGGATCTTCTGCGCCCGCCAGCGTGGTGCCTTTTGCTTCCGGGATGGGCTGTCCGGAATAGTTAATCCCAAACGTCGCCAGCGGCCAGCCGTAGTTTTTCCCGGCTTTCGGCAGATTCACTTCGTCCCCACCGCGTGGCCCATGTTCCGTTTCCCACAAGGCACCGCTCCACGGATTTACCGCCAACCCCTGAGGGTTACGGTTGCCGTAAGTCCAGATTTCAGGCCTCGCATTTTTGTCGTGAACAAAGGGATTATCCTGCACAACGCCCCCCTCCGGCGTCAGGCGTAAAATCTTGCCTTGCAGCTGGTTCAGATGTTGAGCGTTAATGCGCTGATTATTATCCCCGACAGACAGGAAAATATTGCCCTGCGCGTCAAACGCCATGCGCCCGCCCAGATTTATGCCGCTTTCCAACGCCGGCTGCTGCACAAAAATTACTTTAAAATTTGTCAAACTTTGTTCGTCTGCCGACAGTGTGCCGTAACCCAGCGCCGCGTGAGGCTCACCCTTTTCACCTGGTTGTGCGAAAGAGAGATAAACCCGGCGGTTTTTCGCAAAGTCCGGCGACAGGCGTACATCCCACAGCCCCGCCTGCCCGCTGACCCACACACGCGGTACGCCTTTGAGCGGCGCGGAAAGTTTTTGGTCTGGCTGCCACAGGCGCAACTGTCCGCTGCGTTCGGTGATCAGCGCGCCCTGCGAATCGGGCAGAAATGCCAGCGACCACGGGTGATCCAGACCTTTCGCCAGTTCGGTAACCTCCGCGCGGGCAACCGCAAAGGGAACCGGCGATTTCGGCGCGGCAAATGCGCTAGCCGCCAGAAGAGAGGTTGAGAAAACGATTAAAGTGGCTGCGCGGAAAGAACAGGACATGAGGCTTCTCCCGAGATGTTGATCAGCGTTGAATATTCAAGTTTAGGCCATGTGCCTGATTTTGCTCAGCGCCACTCTTCGTTCTATAACCAACAGGAATAACGCCAACCGGAAATATACTATCAACAAAGCATTCCCTCCTTCTTAACATACCGGTAGACTGCGTTGTCACAATGGACGTCCAGACAGACGGACTTCCAAACATCCTCAATTTGGTCCGTTCTTTTTGTTCCGAATTTTTATGCCAAAAAACACCTGTGAAACACACATCGCACCCGACGACGGAGTTGTTAAATAATGAATAAAATATCCGCATCCCTGCTGGCACTTAGCCTGTTCTCCGCCCTGCCCGCGTTTGCCGCTGATGCCCAGCTGGCACCGGTTCCGGCTGCGATTGCACAACACAACGGCCCGGTGCGCATTGCCGTGATCCGTAACCTCGGCTCCGATGACAACACCACGCAATTTCTGGCGGGCGCCATCAAACAAGGCCACGCATTGGGCTTTAAAGTCGACACATTCCTGAGTAACGGCGACGACGCCAAGTTTCAGGATTTCGTGAATCAGGCCATCAGCCAGAAATACGACGGCATTATCCTGTCGCAGGGTCGTGGCCCTTACTCTGAAGCGCTGGCAAAACGTATTGCCGCCGCAGGCATCGCGGTTTCGGCGTTTGATACCGAAGTGCCGGATACCCTTCCGGGCGTCACCGTCACCCGTCAGGACGATGCGTCTCTGGCGAAAGCCTCCGTCGGCCAGCTGGTGAAAGATTTCAACGGCAAAGCCAACATCATCAAACTGTGGGTGGCCGGTTTCCCGCCAATGGAACGCCGCCAGAAAACCTACGAAGCAATCCTGAAAGAAAACCCGGGCATTCATCAGCTTGAGTCTATCGGTGCGGTATCTTCAGACGTTCAGGGCGACACGGCCAATAAAGTCGGGGCGATTCTGGCGAAGTATCCGAAAGGCCAGATTGACGCGATCTGGGGTTCATGGGATGCCTTCAGTCAGGGCGCTTACAAAGCCCTGAAAGAGAATGGACGTACTGAAATTAAACTCTATAGCATCGATGCTTCGAATCAGGATCTGCAACTGATGCGCGAGAAAGGCAGCCCGTGGCTGTTCACGGCGGCGGTGGATACGCAACTGATCGGTGCGGTAAACCTGCGTATTGTGGCGCTGAAAATTGCCGGTGAAAAAACGCCGCAGACTTATGAGTTCCCGGCGCAGACCATTCCGCAATCCTTGCTGCTCAGCCAGCCGGATAGCCTGAATGTCAGCGGCCTGAGCAAAATCATTCCGGGCTGGGGTAAATCCGAAGATTTTACCGCACCGTGGTTTGCCACTCTGGAAGCAAAATACAAAAAGTAACCGTCTCAGACCTCCCGGAAACGGGAGGTTATTTATCCACTTTTCCGCTCAACATTCCCCCGTTTGCCCTCTGCGATCACAGAAATAAAGAAACATAATTTCAGAAGTAAAAATCTCAATAGCCGCAAGCCCTTACAACCGTTAAAACCTGTACTCTCCCTTTTCATATGGACATTGAAGCAATGAGTACAGAAATCCTTTCGGTCAAGGAAAAGATTGGATATGGATTAGGCGACGCCGCCAGTCATATTATTTTCGATAATGTCATGCTGTACATGATGTTTTTCTATACCGACATTTTCGGCATTCCCGCCGGATACGTCGGCACCATGTTCCTTCTGGCCCGCGCACTCGATGCTATCTCTGACCCCTGCATGGGATTACTGGCTGACCGCACCCGCACACGCTGGGGAAAATTTCGCCCTTACGTCCTGTTCGGCGCGATCCCTTTCGGCATTGTGTGTGTCTTCACTTACACCACGCCAGAGCTAAGCATGACCGGCAAAATGATTTATGCCGCCATCACCTACACGCTGCTCACACTGATGTATACCGTGGTCAACATCCCGTATTGCGCGCTGGGCGGTGTGATCACCTCTAACCCGACACAACGTATTTCGCTGCAATCCTACCGCTTTGTGCTGGCGACGGCGGGCGGCATGCTGAGTACCGTGCTGATGATGCCGCTGGTTAAGCTGATTGGCGGTGAAAATCAGGCGCTGGGCTATCAGGGCGGGATTGCCGTACTGGCGATTGTTGCGGCGATCATGCTCGCCATCTGTTTTGCCACCACCAAGGAACGAATCGATCCAGGCAAACCGACCGGCACCATGCGCGAGGATTTGCGCGACATCTGGCACAACGACCAGTGGCGTATTGTCGGCCTGCTGACCATTCTCAACATCATCGCTGTGGCGGTTCGCGGTGGCGCCATGATGTATTACGTCACCTATATTCTGGGTAATCCGCTGTTGTTCGTTTGGTTCCTGGGCGTGTATTCCGTCGGTAACCTGTTCGGCAGCGCGCTCGCCAAACCGCTCACCGACTGGAAATGCAAAGTGAGCGTGTTCTGGTGGACCAACGCCATTCTGGCCGTGCTCAGCGTCGCAATGTTCTTCCTGCCGGTTCATGGCAGCATCGCGATGTTTGCGTTCATCTTTGTTATCGGCGTACTGCATCAGCTGGTGACGCCAATTCAGTGGGTCATGATGTCTGACACCGTCGATTACGGCGAATGGAACGACGGCAAACGCCTGACCGGTATCAGCTTTGCGGGCACCTTATTTGTACTCAAACTCGGGCTGGCATTAGCGGGCGCGATGATCGGCTGGATGCTGGCCGGTGCCGGTTATCAGTCCGGTGCCGCCACGCAGAATGCTACCACCATGGCCTGCATCGTCGCACTGTTCACGCTGGTGCCCGCCGCCTGTTACCTGCTGAGCGCCATCATCTGTAAGCGTTATTACATCCTGCGCACGCCGCTGTTGCGCCGCATCCTTGATGAAGTCGCGCAAGGCATCCGCCGCAATCAGCAAGAATTTATGAAATGACATTTTTTGACTCAACGGAATATGCCCAAAATCATTCGTGCTGAATCAAGGCGGCAACGGAGCGAATTCCGGGAAGCATACATCAGTATGTGCCCCGGATCCGCGACACCAGCCAACGCAGAGTCAGTGCGAAGGATGAAGGGTAAAAGGAGGACGTAATGAAAATTAGTGACGGCAACTGGTTGATCCAGGAAGGTTTAGTGCTCACGCACCCTTTGCAAGTATTCGAAGTGCAGCGCGCCGGAAATGAAATGGTGATTTACGCTGCGCCGAAAGATGCCTCGGAGCGAGCCAGCCAGCTCGATTCCCCACTGTTTACGCTGCGCTTTTTCTCGCCGCAAACCGGTGTAATTGGCGTACGCATTACCCATTTTGACGGTGAAAAGGACAAAGGTCCGCATTATCCGTTAATGCAATCCGACACCTCGGAACTGCGCTTTGAAGACAACGCGCAATTCGCCGCCTTGCACAGTGGCTCGCTGAGCGTCCGTGTGACCAAAGGCGATAACTGGACGCTCGATTTCCTGCGTGATGGCCGTCGTATTACCGGCAGCGTCGCGAAATCCAACGGTTACGTGCAGGACAGCAAATCGCAGAAAAACTACATGATGGAGCGGCTGGATCTGGGCGTCGGCGAAACGGTTTACGGGCTGGGCGAACGTTTCACAGCTCTGGTTAAGAACGGGCAAACCGTTGACACCTGGAACCGCGATGGCGGCACCAGCACCGAGCAATCCTATAAAAACATTCCTTTCTATCTGACAAATCGCGGCTACGGCGTGCTGGTCAATCATCCAGAATGCGTATCGTTTGAAGTCGGTTCTGAAAAAGTCTCGAAAGTGCAGTTCAGCGTGGAAGGCGAATATCTCGAATATTTCGTCATCGACGGCCCGACGCCGAAAAAAGTGCTCGACCGCTATACCCGCCTGACCGGCCGCCCTGCGCTGCCGCCCGCCTGGTCTTTTGGCCTGTGGTTGACCACGTCTTTCACCACCAATTACGACGAAGCCACGGTCAACAGCTTTATTGACGGTATGGCGGAACGCAATCTGCCGCTACACGTTTTCCACTTCGACTGCTTCTGGATGAAAGCTTTCCAGTGGTGCGATTTTGAATGGGATCCGCAAACCTTCCCGGATCCGCAGGGCATGTTGCAGCGCCTGAAAGCGCGCGGTCTGAAAATCTGTGTGTGGATTAACCCGTACATCGGACAGAAATCCCCGCTGTTCCACGAAGGCAAAGAGAAAGGATATCTGCTCAAACGCCCGGACGGCCGCGTGTGGCAGTGGGATAAATGGCAAGCGGGAATGGGCATTGTCGATTTTACCAACCCGCAGGCCTGTGAATGGTACGCCGGACACCTGAAACGGCTGGTGGATATGGGGGTGGACTGCTTCAAGACGGATTTCGGCGAACGCATTCCGACCGACGTAGTCTGGCACGATGGCTGCGACCCGCAAAAAATGCACAACCACTACGCGTTTGTGTACAACAAGCTGGTGTACGAAACGTTGCAGGACAAACTGGGGGCGTCCGAAGCCGTACTCTTTGCACGCTCAGCTTCCGTAGGCGCGCAGCAATTCCCGGTTCACTGGGGCGGCGACTGTTATGCGACATATGAATCGATGGCGGAAAGCCTGCGTGGCGGCCTGTCTATCGGATTGTCCGGCTTCGGGTTCTGGAGCCACGACATTGGCGGTTTCGAAAACACCGCACCGGCACATATTTATAAACGCTGGTGCGCCTTCGGCCTGCTGTCGAGCCACAGCCGCCTGCACGGTAGCAAATCCTACCGTGTACCGTGGGTTTATGACGACGAAGCCTGTGACGTGGTGCGTCAGTTCACGCAGCTAAAATGCCGCCTGATGCCGTATCTGTACCCGGCATCCGCGCAGGCCGCCAGCAGCGGCACGCCGGTAATGCGCGCCATGATGCTCGAATTCCCCGAAGACCCGGCCTGCGATTATCTCGACCGCCAGTACATGCTGGGCGATAACCTGCTGGTCGCGCCGGTATTCAGTGAACAAGGCGACGTGGACTTCTATCTGCCGCAGGGCCGCTGGACGCATCTGCTCAGCAATAAGGTGGCCGAAGGTTCACGCTGGCACCGTCAGCAGCATGGCTTTGACAGCCTGCCGTTGTATGTCCGTCCTAACACGTTACTGGCTACAGGCAGCAACAGTGAGAAGCCGGATTACGATTACAGCGAACGTCCGGAATTCCATCTGTTCGAGCTGGAAGATGGTGCGATTGCCGAAAGCCAGCTGACCGACCTGCAGGGGAATGTGGTCTTTACGCTGAATGCACATCGCAGCGGGAATACGCTGACGATGACCACGGAAGGCCAGGCAACCGGCTGGACGCTGTGTCTGCGCAACATTCACAACGTATCGAAATGTCATCTGGCGGCCACTTCGGCGACAGCACAGGGGATACGCGTGACGCCTGAACACGGCACCCATCAGTTCATTATTGTTTTATAAATGACGTTGTAAAAACCGTCTTATCAGCCTTAATACACAGCCCCGACGCGAATTCAGCGCGGGGCTTTTTTCTGGCATTAGCACTCTGATTTACACGTCCTGATAAACGCTTTCGCCGTGAATACTGCGGTACTCTTTGGGCGTCATCTCATACCCTTTCCTGAATACCGAATAGAAATATTGCAGTGACGGATACCCGCACATTTGCGAGATCTCATTGATGGAAATCGACGTGGCGGCCAGCAGATTACGGGCGCGGTCGAGCTTTTCTTCGTGGATCACGCCGTGAATAGTTTGCCCGGTTTCATCCTTAAAACGCTTCTCCAGGTTTGAGCGGGACATGCCGATGGCGTCCAGAACCTGCTCGACTTTGATGCCTTTACAGGCGTGATAACGGATGTAATGCATCGCCTGAATTACCGCCGGATCCCGCAAAGAGCGGAAGTCCGTTGAACGGCGTTCGACAACTTTGACCGGCGGAACCAGAATGCGCTGCAACGGCAGGTCACGCTGATCCAGCAACTGATGCAGAAGTTTTGCCGCGCGATAGCCCATCTGCCGCGTGCCCTGCACCACGGAAGACAACGCCACGCGGGAAAGATAGCGGGTTAATTCCTCATTATCGATTCCAATAACGCTGAGTTTTTCAGGCACGGGGATGTTCAGATGCTCGCAGACCTGCAGTAAATGCCGGGCGCGGGCATCGGTGACGGCGATAATGCCGGTTTGCTGCGGCAGCGTTTGTATCCAGTCCGCCAGTCGGTTTTGCGCATGCTGCCAGTTCTCCGGAGCGGTTTCCATTCCCTGATACACCACGCCCTGATACTGCTCGGCGGACACCAGTTTCCGGAAGGCGAATTCTCGCTCCTGTGCCCAGCGTTTCCCTCCCGCATCCGGCAAACCGTAAAAGGCAAAGCGGTTAATCCCCTTTTCTTTCAGGTGCATAAACGCCGCTTCAACCAGCGCGTAATTATCAGTCGCGATGTAGTGAACCGGCGGATAATCTTCTTCCCGATGATAAGACCCGCCCACGCCGACAATCGGCACATTGAGATCTTCAAGCAGGGTTTCAATTTCGCGGTCATCAAAGTCCGCAATGACGCCGTCACCCAGCCAGTCTTTAATGTTGTCGATACGACAGCGAAAATCCTCTTCAATAAAGATATCCCAGTCACTCTGTGAGGCCTGTAAATATTCGCCAACGCCTTCTACCACCTGACGGTCGTAAACTTTGTTTGCGTTAAATAACAGCGTGATCCGATAGCGTTTTTCAAACATGCCTGTTTCTCACCGATGATCAAATAGGCTAAAGCCCTGTTCACGTAAACTCATGAACAGGGCGAGTTGCGTTGGTCTGCTGGTCAATAGCACAACGCAGGTTCTCCGTGGCGTTGACACTCAGAATATGTGAGGCTCCTCAGAATTTTGTGAATCACTGTCCGTAAACGCACTGTTTACCGGCGCTTTTATGCGCGGCGCTTGGTGGCGGAATCCATCCACACTGCCAGCAGTAAAATCGCGCCTTTAACGATGTACTGCCAGAACGTCGGGACATCGAGCATACTCATGCCGTTATCGAGCGAGGCCATGATAAACGCGCCCATCACCGCACCAGCTACGCTACCGACACCGCCCGCCAGGCTGGTGCCGCCAATGACACAGGCCGCAATCGCATCAAGTTCTGCGATGTTACCGGCAGAAGGTGAACCTGCCCCCAGACGTGAGCTGAGGATGAGCCCGGCAATCGCCACCATCAGGCCATTGATGGCAAACACCGCCAGTTTGCTGCGCTCTACATTGACGCCCGATAATCTGGCGGCTTCAATGTTGCCGCCAATGGCGTAAATACGTCTGCCAAAGGACGTGCGCGATGCCATAAACATTCCGCCGAGCATTAGCGCCACCAGAATCAGCACCGGCGTCGGTACACCGCGATAATCATTGAGCAGATAAATCGCACCCAGCGCAATAATCGCCGTCAGCGCCTGACGCGTGACGTGGCTTTTCGCCGCCGTGACCGGCAGGCCGACTGCCGCACGCTGTTTACGTCTGCGCCATTGCCAACCGATAAACAGCGCCAGAGCGACTGCGCCGATGCCAAAGCCGAAGGAATCCGGCAGATAACTCTGGCCTACCAGGGACATCGCAGGCGTGGTAGGCGCGACGGTCGTTCCGCTGGTGATACCAATCAGAATGCCGCGAAACGCCAGCATTCCGGCGAGTGTCACGATAAACGAAGGTACTTTGCGGTAGGCCACCCACCAGCCGTTCCATGCACCGAGTAACAGGCCCAGCGCCAGCGTGACCACAATGGTCAGCGGCAGCGGCCAGCCTAACCAGACGTCAAAAATAGCCGCTGCGCCCCCGAGCAATCCCATCATTGAACCGACAGAGAGATCGATCTCAGCGGAGATAATCACAAAGACCATGCCCACGGCCAAAATACCTGTGATAGCGGTCTGGCGCAGCAGGTTAGAAATGTTACGTGCACTGATGTACGAGCCGTCCGTCGTCAGGCTGAAAAAGACGATAATCACGGCAATAGCCGCCAGCATGACAAAAACCTGAAGGTTAATGTTCTTCAGCTTCGGGAGCGGCAATGCGCTGCCGGTTTCACCCTCACCCGCCGCAGCAGATGGAGTTCCTGGTTGCGGAAATTTAGACATGAGTTTCACTCCTCAGGGCGGCTTCCATAACCTGTTCCTGACTTAAATTATTGTTATCCAGGCAGGCTTTTACCTGCCCGAGATGCATAACCACCACGCGGTCGCTAAGCCCCAGCACTTCGGGTAACTCGGAGGAAATGACAATAATCGCCATTCCCTGCGCCGCCAGCTGGCCGATCAGTTTGTAAATTTCATGCTTCGCCCCGACGTCAATGCCGCGCGTCGGCTCGTCGAGAATCAAGATTTTGGGTTTGAGTAACAGACAGCGGGCCAGAATGGCTTTTTGCTGATTACCGCCGCTGAGACGACCAATCGCCAGCTCGGGAGAGGAGGTTTTAATTTTGAGCTGTCTGACCGATTCACTGATGGTGTGCTGCTCCTGCGCTTCACGCAGAACGCCACCGCCGCTGAACTGATCTAACGCCGCCAGCGTGATATTGCTGCCCACTGCCATCACCGGCACAATGCCGTCGCGTTTGCGATCTTCCGGCACCATCGCCAGGCCACGGCGCATGGCGTCACGGCAACCGCTGATTTCCACCTTCTCACCGCCAAGCCAGATATCCCCGCTCCAGCGTCCCGGATAAACACCGAAAAGACACTCCATTGTTTCTGTTCTTCCGGCCCCGACCAGCCCGGCAACGCCCAGCACCTCGCCTCTATGCAGGGTAAATCCGGCGTTATCGACGCGTTTGATGTGCCTGTTCACAGGATGCCAGGCCGTGAGATTCTCGACGCGCAGCACTTCCTCGCCAATCTGGCGTTTACGGGGAGGAAACAGCTCGGTCAGTTCACGCCCGACCATCATCGAAATGATGTCTTTTTCCGACGCACTGGCTGCCTCACAGGTCGCAATATGCCGGCCATCGCGGATCACACACAGCTTGTCTGAGATGGCTTTCACCTCATTGAGCTTGTGCGAAATATAAATACAGGCGATATCGTGATGCCTCAGGTCGCGGATAATATCGAGCAGCACGGCAGTTTCGCTTTCGGTTAGCGACGCAGTCGGTTCATCCAGCACCAGCAAACGCACCTGTTTGTTCAGCGCCTTGGCGATTTCCACCAACTGACGCTGACCCAGGCCGAGTTCACCCACCGGCGTGTGTGGATCAATATCCAGCTTCACCTGTGCCAGCATGCGCTGGCAGCGCAAATACATATTGTCGGTATCTAGCATTCCGTAACGACCCCACTCGTTACCCAGAAACATGTTTTCCAGCACGCTGAGTTGTTTCACCAGCGCCAGCTCCTGATGAATAATCGCAATCCCTTTTTGTTCGGTATCGCGTATCCCTTTTGCGGTCAAACGTTCTCCTGCGAAATAAATTTCCCCTTCATAGGTGCCGCTGGGATAAATACCGCATAACACTTTCATTAATGTGGATTTGCCGGATCCGTTCTCCCCGCACAGTGATAACACTTCTCCGGACGATAATGTCAGGCTGATATTATCCACGGCTTTTACCGCGCCAAATTTCTTGGTGATATTGCGCATATCCAGTAAGGCTGATTTTTCATATTTCTCTGGCATAGTATTTTATCCTGATAAAAACAACACGCCGCAAAGACGTGTTGTTTTCATAGAAAACATTGAAAAATTAAAGGTCAGATTTTTTATGGAATCCGTCAGCCACTACGGTGCTTTCGATATTATTTTTATCAACCGGGATCGGTGTTAATAAATAAGAAGGAACCTCTTTCTTGCCGTTATTTAACGTGGCATTAGGTTTTGGCGCTTCCCCCTTGCCTAACTGGACGGCAATTTCCGCCGCATCATTAGCCAGTTTAGTGATCGGTTTATACACCGTCATGGTTTGCGTACCGGCTTCGATACGTTTGATCGCCGCCAGATCAGCATCCTGCCCGGAAATGGCCACTTTGCCCGCCAGACCCTGTGCTGACAAAGCCTGCACCGCGCCACCTGCCGTGGCATCGTTGGACGCCACAACTGCATCAATCTTGTTGTTATTAGCCGTCAGCGCGTTTTCCATGATCTTGAGCGCATTCTCCGGCAGCCAGCCGTCAGCCCACTGATCGCCGACCACTTTGATCTTTCCGTCTTTGATTAACGGGTTCAGCACTTTCATTTGCCCGGCGCGGAACAGCTTGGCGTTGTTATCCACCGGCGAGCCCCCCATCAGGAAGTAATTGCCCTGCGGTACACGGTCTACCAGGCTTTGTGCCTGAAGCTCACCCACTTTTTCGTTATCAAACGAGATATAAAAATCGATATCGGCGTTGTTGATCATGCGGTCGTACGCCAGCACTTTGATACCCTCCCGTTTGGCTTCGGCAATCACATTACTCAGTACTTCGCCGTTGTACGGGATAATGACCAGCACATCGACGCCCCGGTTAATCATGTTCTCGATCTGCGCCATCTGTGTTTCTTCATTACCATTGGCAGACTGAACAAAAACATCCGCACCCAGCGTTTTGGCTTTAGCCACAAAAATATCGCGGTCTTTTTGCCAGCGCTCTAAACGTAAGTCATCAATTGCCATACCAATTTTAATTTCTTTCGCGAGCCCTGACTGGCTGAACAATACTAAAGCGGCACAGGCAGAAAGAATTATTTTATTCATTTTCATCATGTCAGACCTTTTATAAGAATAAGAAATGGCAGATACAGAGAAACTCGTACAGAAATGACTCAAGGATTGTTGACGCTGGGTTATTAATCGGCAATTGCAGATTTTAATCACTGCGTTATGTTTTTTTGTTTATTCTCGGAATTATGATGGAGATCATGGTTTGATTGTAATAAGCACAACATAAGTGCAATTAATCTCGATACATCATGGAGAACGAATAAAAACGCTAAACAGATCGCCTTATTTATGCGATCTGACGCACACTTAATAATTCTATTAATTTGAGTGTGAAATAACGTAATTGTGAGAAACGCCATCAACTCCGAAGATAGAAGCTCAGCCTCCCAGTCCCGCTGGGCCCGTTTTCAAGGAGTTATTCAATGCACGCATATTTCGACAAGCTCGACGCCGTTCGCTACGAAGGTGCTAACAGCACTAACCCGCTGGCATTCCGTCATTACAACCCTGAAGAAGTGATCCTCGGCAAAACCATGGCTGAGCATCTGCGTTTTGCGGCGTGTTACTGGCACACATTCTGCTGGAATGGTAACGATATGTTCGGTGTGGGCGCTTTTGACCGCCCATGGCAGCAACCCGGTGATGCGCTGGAACTGGCAAAACGCAAAGCCGACGTGGCTTTCGAATTCTTCAAAAAACTGAACGTCCCTTACTACTGCTTCCACGATGTCGATGTCTCGCCGGAAGGCGCAACGGTCAAAGAATACATTAATAACTTCGCCATCATGACCGACGTCCTGGCGCAAAAGCAGGAATCCAGCGGCGTGAAACTTTTATGGGGCACAGCAAACTGCTTCACTAATCCTCGATACGGCGCAGGTGCGGCCACCAATCCCAATCCGGAAATCTACAGCTGGGCAGCCACACAGGTGGTTCACGCGATGAACGCCACTCAACAACTGGGTGGCGAAAACTACGTGTTGTGGGGGGGCCGCGAAGGTTACGAAACCCTGCTCAACACTGACCTGCGCCAGGAACGTGAACAGCTTGGCCGCTTCATGCAAATGGTTGTTGAACACAAACATAAAATCGGTTTCCAGGGCACGTTGCTTATCGAACCGAAACCACAGGAACCGACCAAACATCAGTACGATTATGACGTGGCTTCTGTATACGGATTCCTGAAACAATTTGGTCTGGAAAAAGAGATCAAAGTGAATATCGAAGCTAACCACGCCACGCTGGCGGGTCACTCTTTCCATCATGAAATTGCCAATGCGATTGCGCTGGGGATCTTCGGTTCCGTGGATGCCAACCGTGGCGACCCGCAGTGCGGCTGGGATACCGATCAGTTCCCGAACAGCGTCGAAGAAAACGCGCTGGTGATGTACGAAATCATCAAAGCGGGCGGTTTCACCACCGGCGGCCTGAACTTTGACTCCAAAGTACGCCGTCAGAGCACCGACAAATATGACCTGTTCTACGGCCATATCGGTGGCATGGACACCATGGCGCTGGCGCTTAAAGTCGCTGCCCGTATGATTGAAAGCCGCGAGCTGGATAAACACGTCGCACAGCGTTACGCGGGCTGGAATACAGAGTTCGGTCAGCAGATCCTGCAAGGTAAAATGTCGCTGGAATCACTGAGCAACTACGCCCAGCAGCATGCGTTAGCGCCTCAGCATCAGAGCGGTCAGCAGGAACGTCTGGAAAATCTGGTTAACCGTTATCTGTTTAGCTAATTTATCAGGATAGACAACGCCCTGCTGCCGGTGGTTCGCAGGGCGTTGAACGTTCAGGAAACGGGTTAACCCATCAACCTTCTCCCGCGCGCCGCGGTGTATGACCGCCCTGCGTGGAGCAGGAAAAAGGAAAATGTATGTATCTTGGTATAGATCTGGGCACCTCAGGCGTGAAAGCCATTTTACTCAGCGAAGAAGGTCAGGTTGTTGCCAGCCACAGTGAGGCGTTAACCCTTTCCCGTCTGCACCCGTTATGGTCTGAACAAAATCCTGCCGACTGGTGGGCCGCGACGGATAAAGCGGTGACTGCGCTTGACAAAAAACACGCGCTCAAAGATGTCAAAGCCCTGGGTCTGACCGGCCAGATGCACGGTGCCACGGTGCTTGACGCTGATCAGCGGGTTTTACGTCCGGCGATTTTATGGAACGATGGCCGCAGCTTCAGCCAGTGCGAAACGCTGGAAAAAACCGTCCCCGATTCACGCCAGATCACCGGCAACCTGATGATGCCAGGTTTTACCGCGCCGAAGCTGCTCTGGCTGCGTGAGAATGAACCAAAATTATTCGAGAAAATCGATAAAGTCTTATTACCCAAAGATTATCTGCGCTGGCTGATGACCGGTGTTTTTGCCAGCGATATGTCAGACGCGGCGGGCACAATGTGGCTGGACGTCGCAAAACGCGACTGGAGCGAAACAATGCTGGCCGCCACCGGTCTCACGCGTCAGCACATGCCCGCGCTGTTTGAAGGCAATCAGATCACCGGCCACTTGTTACCGGAACTCGCCTCACGCTGGAAAATGGATTCCGTACCGGTGATTGCTGGCGGTGGCGATAATGCGGCGGGCGCGGTGGGCGTCGGGCTGTATAAAACCGGGCAAGCCATGTTATCGCTGGGCACATCCGGCGTTTACTTCGCGGTCAGCGACGGTTTTCTCAGTAATCCGCAGCAGGCCGTCCACAGTTTCTGCCATGCCCTGCCCGACACCTGGCACCTGATGTCCGTGATGCTTAGCGCCGCGTCCTGTCTGGATTGGGCAGCAAAACTCACCGGCACCGCCTCCGTGGGTGAACTCATCAGTCTCGCCGAAAAAACGCCCCCAGCCGCTTCCCCGGTCTGGTTCCTGCCGTATCTTTCCGGTGAACGCACACCGCACAACAACCCGAATGCGAAAGGCACGCTGTTTGGCCTGACGCACGAGCACGGCCCGGCTGATATCGCCCGCGCCGTACTGGAAGGTGTCGGTTTTGCACTGGCCGACGGCATGGATGTGCTTCACGCCACTGGCCTGAAACCGCACAGCATCACCCTGATTGGCGGCGGCGCACGCAGCCCTTACTGGCGGCAGATGCTGGCTGACATCAGCGGTGAAACGCTGGAATACCGTACCGGCGGAGATATCGGCCCGGCTCTTGGTGCAGCCAGACTGGCGCAGATAGCCATGAATGCCCGTAAACCGCTGGCTGAGTATTTACCACCACTGCCGCTGGAGCAGGTTCATGAGCCGGACATGATGAAACACTCAGATTATCTCGCGCGACGCGAAGTTTTCAGGGAGTTATATGTGAGGCTTGAGGGAGTGATGTGATTTCCGATTAGCCATCGGGGGGCGGTTTTTTACTCGCCGTGGGGCTGGGTCGAGAAGATTGCGGTTCCTCGCTTGCAACGGGGACTCTGACCGAGAAGATTTCGGTTTTTCAATTGCAGTGAGGCGCTCTCAGCGGATCGCGCCGAAACCGACCAGAGGAGGAAAGTGCTTTTCCTCCTCTGGACTCCTCCTCGCTTTTTTCAACCAGCGCTGTCGCTGGGTCGATGGACGTGTTCTGTCACTCCGGCGCGTGGCGCGAAATCTTGCCGCTACGCGGTGCCTTCCCTACGGGCTTCGAGCCTTTCGGTCTCGAACCCTCGGTTAGCAAAATTTCTGAGCGCGTCATCTCAACTTTGAAAGAATCGATTCTGAAGCTTCTTTGTTTTTCAAAATTATGAATGTTATGGCGAGGTTGTGAACTAAAAAGCCCCTCGCCGCTTTCAAAAATCACGCTGAAAGGAGAGATGGAAAACCGCGTATTTTTCGCGCGGTTTGTAATCCGACGGGAAGGAATCGCGCAGCGGCGGGATTTTGCGGCAATAGCCTGAGCCGCTGGAAAATAGCCAGCGAGCGGTAACGCGCAGTTAAAAAGCGCGGGTGTCCAAAGGGCGCGTTAACGCGCCCTTTGGGCCAGTTTGGGCGGCGAGCCCAAGGTCTTGGGCTTGATTTTGAATTTAAAAGAAATTTGAAATCAAAAACCCCTACGGATATACCCCCTTAAACACGGTTTTCCTCCGTGGCCCTGTCATGATTTCCTCAAGCGCCTCCACGCATTTGAGATAATGTGGCGTTTTCTTGTGCGCCAGCACCGCTTCGTTATCCCGATAGGCTTCGTAGATGAAGAACTTCGTCGGTTCGTGTTCATCCTGCAACACGTCAAACCGCAGGTTGCCCTCTTCTTTTACCGCGCCCAGATGATTGGCGTGAAACACTTCGAGGAATTCCTCAATTTTGTCCGGCTTCACATTAATCTCAACCAGCGTCACTTCCATGATTTACCCCTTTTCACTCAGGAACAGTTCGTAGGCATGCGCCACGCTGGAATTTTCATGCACCACCGTTTTGACCGCGTGCAACATGGCGACCGGTGATTCGGACTGGAAGATGTTGCGGCCCATATCCACACCCGATGCGCCCTGATCTATAGCCTGATAACACATTTCCAGTGCCTCGCGCTCCGGCAGTTTCTTGCCTCCGGCAATCACAATCGGTACCGGACAACCGGCGGCGATGCGTTCGAAACCGCTGTCCACGTAGTAAGTTTTGATGATGTTCGCGCCCATTTCCGCCGCAATGCGCGTTGCCAGAGAGAAATATCGCTGGTCGCGCGCCATGTCTTTGCCGACGCCGGTGACCGCCATCGTCGGCATGCCGTAACGCATCCCCTGATCCACCAGCTGAATGATATTCTTGATCGACTGGTGTTCGTGTTCGCTGCCGATGTAAACCTGTGCGGCCATCGCGGCAACGTTCAGGCGAAGTGCGTCTTCGATGGCGACGGCCACCGTTTCGTTGGAAAGCTCGGTCAGAATCGAGTTCCCCCCGGAGGCGCGCATTACGATCGGTTTATTAATGGCCGCAGGCACCACGCTGCGCAGCACGCCGCGGGTACACATCAGCACATCGGTATGCGGGAACAGTGGCGCAATGTTGATGTCGATACGCTCAAGGCCGGTGGTCGGCCCCTGAAAATAACCGTGGTCAAACGCCAGCATGACGGTCCGGCCGGAATCCGGATTAAAAATCCGCGCCAGCCGCGACTGCATTCCCCAGTCGAGCTGTCCGCTGCCCTTGAGGAAAAACGCATGGTTATCCTGCGGCGTACCGATGCCGAAGTTTTTACCGTCTCTGATATCATCCAAATCTGCCATTTCAATATCTCCTTAGCTGCAAACCGTTATCGTCAGAAATCGTATTTCGCAATGTTGTCTTTGGTGAAGACCACGCGTTCAGGCAGCAACACGATGCCGTTGCCTTTGGCCTCATACTGGTAGCCCTGCACGCTGTTCGGCACCACTTCCACCGCCCCGACGCCCGGCACATCCAGCTTGTCACCCACGTTGAGTTCGCCTTTTTTCAGTAACTGATCGGCGACGTAAACCGAAATTTTGCCCTGGCTGACCACGTCCCACAGGCCGAACTGTTTCACCGTGCCGCGCTCAACGTACGGGCGCATGACGTTTGGCGTACTGAAGCCAACGATGGTCACATTGGTGCGTTTGAGGTTTTCTGCCGCCTGCGCGGCGGCCGGTAAGGCGTTGGCATCCGGCGCAATAATGGCGTCCAGATCGCCATAAGATTTGAGGATCCCTTCGGCGGTTTGCAGTGATTTGGTGGCATCGTTATAGCCATACTGCGTGGTCACCACTTCCCAGCCCGGATGCTCTTTGGCGATTTTGGCTTTCGCCTCTTTCACCCACTGATTCTGGTCGGTGACCGTCGGGCTGGAGTAAAAGAACGCCACTTTGGCTTTTTCTTTGGTGACCTGGCTGGAGGTCATATCGACCAGCATTGAACCGAGTTGTTGCGGGGTGCCCTGATTGATGTAAATCGAGCGACATTCCGGTTTGGTGTCGGAATCCCAGGTCAGCACTTTCACGCCGCGCTGCATGGCGCGTTTGAGCGCCGGGCACAGGCCGTCCGGCGAAACCGCCGCCACCACAATGGCGTTGTAGCCCTGATTGACGAAGTTATTGATCATCTGCACCTGACCGGACACGCTCGGTTCGGTCGGACCGTCGTAAGTGACATCCACGCCCAGCGCTTTCCCCGCCGCCATAGCCCCGTTGCCGCCGCTGGTGAAATAGCCAACACCCACCAGTTTCGGGATAAACGCAATACGTTCGGCGGCCTGCGCGCTCAGGCACGCAAGGCTCACGGCGCTGGCAATCAGCATGGTTTTCAGCATTTTTGTTTTCATCTTGCACCCCGGTTCATTTGGTGGATAAAGAAGGAGAAGACGCAGACCCGCGCTGGCGATAACGCTGGAAAACACTGCGGATAAGACCACGGTTAAGGCTGGCAGAACGGCCAATCACCACCAGAATCAGCAGCGCACCCGAAAGCGCGCTGGATACCTGGCTGGATACGCCGACCATCTGTAAACCCTGCTGTAAGTACCCGATCAGCAGCGTCGCCAGCGCCGTGCCGAGAATAGAACCTGAGCCGCCGTAAATATTGGCTCCGCCTAACACCACTGCGGTGATCGCGGGCATCAGCAAGGAGACGCCGAGATCAGAGCGTGCGGAACCGAAATAGGAGGTCATGATGATCGCCGCCACCGCCGACGCCAGCCCAGTCATGCCGTATAACGCAAACGCCGTGCGGCTGACCGGCAACGCACCGTAGCGCGCCACGCGGGCATTCTGGCCGATCAGAAAAACGTTGCGACCGGTGCGGCTGCGGTGCATCAGCAGCCAGAAAAACAGCGTGGCGAGCAGGAAAATCAGCAGCGGCATCGGCAGGCCGAAAATCACCTGATTCGCAAAATTCGTAAACGCATCCGGGAAGTTACCGATGCCTTCAAAACCGGTCGCACCCGCCAGCCCGGAAAGCAGTAAGGCGCTGCCGCCAAACAGGTACAGCGTGCCGAGGGTGATCACCAGCGGATTGACGCCGGTATAGAGAATGAGTGCCGCATTGAGCAGGCCGCAGGCCAGACCGAGCGCCAACGTCAGTATGATGGCGAACGCCAGCGGAACCCCCGCCTGACACAACACGCCCAGCGCAATGGCACACAATCCGATGGTCGAACCGAACGAAATATCAATACCACCGCTGACAATCACCAGCGTTAACGGCAGCGCGACAATGCCGATAGTGATGAAGTCGCTGGTGCTGAACAGCAGCGTATTAGCATCCAGCATGCGCGGGTTTGCGATGCCGAATAACGCAATTTCAAGGATCAGCAGCGCCAGCAATGCCACTTCCCAGCCGTAGTTGCGTAAGGAATTCATCACATCACCCCGCTTTTTTTACCGGTGCTTAACCGGCGTGTGAGATGTTTCGGCTGCGGGTTTTTATGTCCGGCAGATTTCTTCTGCACCGGCGGGCTGGCGGCCAGAAAACGGGCATATTTCTGACGACGCAGGTTTTTTTGCAACGCCTGCCGCAATCGTCCGTCGAGTACCAAAACGCCGAGCAATACCAGTCCGGCGATGAAGTCGTTCCACCACGCGGGCAAACGCAGCAACACCAGCACGCTGTCGATTTGCGTCAGGAAATACGCGCCCAATACTGCGCCAAGCAGCGAACCTGTACCGCCGAGCAGGCTGATCCCGCCCAGCACGCAGGCCGCGATAGCTTTCATTTCCAGCCCGCTGCCGGTCTGGTTGGGGACGAAACCGATTTGTGAGGCGAAAACGATCCCGGCGATCGCAGCCATCACGCCGTTGATGCCGAACGCGAGAATGCGCACCCGGTTCACCGCTACGCCGAGCTGGCGTGCGCCCTGTAAATTGTCGCCCACCGCGTAAAAGCTGCGGCCAAACGCTGTCCGGCTGAGCACCCAGAACATCGCCACCAGCAGAACAACCACCAGCCAGCCGAGCGCGGAGACATTAAGAAATACCGGAGCCGACAGGGATTTCAGCCCGGCAGGTAAGCCTTCAATCCATTTGCCGCCGGTCATGAGCAACATCAGGCCGCGGTATAAACCGAGCGTCCCCAGCGTGGCGACAATCGCCGGAATGCGCAGCCAGGCGACCAGTACACCATTGAACAATCCCGCCAGCAAACCGGTGCCGAGTGTCAGTAAGCAAGCCAGCGTCAGGTCAACGCCGCTGTTGAGCAAAACGCCGAGCGTTACCGCGCAAAGGCCGGTGATGGAACCGACCGAGACGTCTATGTTCCGCGTCAGCATGACCAGCGTCGCGCCCATCGCCAGCAGCATCAGGATCTGCGCGCTGCCGAAAATCATGCTCAGGGTCTGGAAGCTGAACGACTGGCTGTCCATCACGCCGAGCAGCGCAAACAGCGCAATAATCGCCATCAGCGCGGTCAGTTCACGGTTGTTTTGAATCCGCTTCAGCATGAGGTTCCTCCGGTGTCAGCCGTCTGGGGATGATTGCCAAAAGCAATGTGCATGATGTTGTTGACGTTGATTTCACTGCCCTGCAATTCGCCACTCATTTCGCCCTGATGCATGACGAAAACCCGGTCGGCAAGCCCTTCAATTTCGTCCAGGTCCGATGAAATCAGAATGACCGTGACGTTCTGTTCCACGACGTTTCGCAACAGCTGATAGATGTCGGCGCGTGCGGCGACGTCAACGCCGCGCGTCGGTTCATCGACAATCAGCACCGCCGGTTGCGCTTCCAGACATTTGGCAATGAGCAGTTTTTGCTGATTCCCGCCGGAGAGCGTGCGCGCCGTTTGTGCGCCGTCGCGATATTTAATGCCCAGCGCGCGGTGATAACGCTCCAGTACCGCGGCTTCACGTTTGATATTCAGCCACCAGTTTTGCCGGTTAAACGTCAGCGACGTGGTATTCCAGCTCAGCGGCGCATCGAGGTATAAGCCGGAGGCCTGCCGGTCTTCCGGCAGATAAACCAGCCCCTTTTTCAGGCGTTGCACGGTGTTCAGCCCGCTGATGTCTTGCTGCATCAGAAGCACCTGACCACTTTGGGCATCACGCAGGCCGTACAGCGTTTCCGCCAGTTCGGTCCGCCCTGCGCCCACAACGCCTGCCAGCCCGACGATTTCCCCGGCGCGGGCGCTAAATGAAATATTGATAAACCCTTCACCGGTGAGGTTCAGCACCTGTAAAACCGGCACGTTCCCCGCCCTGTTTCCTGCCGACGCGTGGCGACGCGATCCGGGTAAATCCAGCCACAGTTTTTGTTCCGCCGGTAAGTCGGCGTCCTGCGTGTGCGGCGTGATGGCACGAATTAAGGCGTCGTTATCCAGCTCGGTCAGCGTCCCGCTCAGGGCAATTTTACCGTCGCGCATGACGCTGACGCGGTCGCTGATGGCGCGGATCTCAGGCAGTTTGTGCGAGATAAACACCACGCCCACCCCGCCCGCCGTCAGATGACGAACCTGAGTGAATAAGCGGGCGGATTCCGCCGGTGTCAGCGAGGCCGTCGGTTCGTCGAGGATCAGCAGACGGGCGTCGCGCATCAGCCCACGGAGGATTTCCACCAGTTGCTGATCGGCCACTTCTAATGTGCCCGCCGGTGCGCCGAGCGGCAGATTGCAACCCAACTCCGTCAGGGTTTGTTGCAGCTTTTTCTCGCTGTTCTGGTGCGCCGGTAAACGGAAGAGGATGTTTTCGCGCACGGTCAGGCTGGGAAATAGCATCGGTTCCTGCGGCACCAGATAAATTCCGGCCTGATGCGCTTTCGCAGGCGAGCGTGCCAGCAGCGGTTCATCGTTTAACAGCATCGTGCCGCAGTCTGCGGTTTCAACACCGGCAATGATTTTCATCAGCGTGGATTTTCCCGCGCCATTGCCGCCGAGCAGCGCATGCACTTCGCCGCGTTGAAGACTGAAATCGATATCTTTCAGTACCGCCACGCCGGAAAAGCTTTTACTGATACCTCTCACTTCCAGAAGTGGCGCGGCAGATATCGGGGAATGTGCTGAATGCTCGCTGTGTTGCATACATCAACCTCAGGCCAGATACATTTAATGAACAAATGTATTTATCATTTAACATTGTTCATAAACCTAGTCTGACACGCTGAGGAAAACTTTTGCGTTGATCACAGTTTGTTCAACTCATAAATTCTGCGATATGATTCAACCAGAATTCATTTGGTATTTGCCAAACACATCACAGTTAACAACATTCCGTTAACGAACAATTGATCTACATTTTGATAAGTGTTCACTATGAATGATAAGACAACGCTTTCTGATCTGACTAACCATCCGGAATTCAGCATGGGCGAAGAGGAACTGCTGGCGCGCACCGCCTGGTTCTATTACCACGACGGTCTGACCCAGAATGAGATTGGTGAACGACTTGGCCTGACGCGGCTGAAAGTCTCGCGTCTGCTGGAAAAAGGCCGGCAATCCGGGGTGATCCGTGTGCAAATCAACTCGCGGTTTGAGGGGTGTCTGGCGCTGGAAAACACTCTGCTCGAACGTTTTGGTTTGCAGCAGATCCGCGTCCTGCCGCAGCTTGCCGACGGTTCGCTGAGTGCCCGTCTGGGTGTCGGCGCGGCGCATATGCTGATGACGTTGCTGAAACCTGAACAACTGCTGGCGGTAGGATTTGGCGAAACGGCCATGAGCACGCTGCAACATCTGAGCGGCTTTATCGCCTCGCAGCAGATCAGGATGGTCACGCTTTCCGGCGGTGTCGGCCCGTATATGACCGGCATCGGGCAGCTCGACGCGGCCTGCGGCGTCAGCATTATTCCCGCGCCGCTGCGTGCCTCATCGGCCAGCGTGGCGGCGATTTTCCGGCAGGAACGCAATGTTCATGACGTCATGCTGGCGGCCTGTGCGGCGGATATTGCGGTGGTCGGCATCGGTTCACTGAACCAGAAACAGGAAGCGACAATCTTGCGCTCCGGTTACATCAGCGAAGGCGAGCAGTTGCTGTTTGGCCGCAAAGGTGCGGTCGGCGACATTCTCGGCTTCTTTATGCAGCGCAGCGGCGAGCTGGCGGAAAACATGGCGGTCCACGATGAACTGATTGCCGTCGCCCCCGCCGATCTGGCCAGTATTCCGACCGTTTTAGGCGTGGCAGGCGGCGTCGAGAAGGCCGAAGCCATCGTCGCAGCGCTGAAAGGTAAACGAATTAACGCACTGGTTACTGAAGAGAGCACAGCAAGAGCCATGCTGGCGTTGCTCGACTGACCCGCAGGGAGTGAGGGGTGTGGCGGTCAGGTAAACGGTGCCCGATAAACTGGCACGAGAGAACGTAGCGATGACCTCTACCCTGAACTCTGACGACGATCGTAGCTATTTAATGGCGCTGGATGCCGGTACCGGCAGTATCCGTGCAGTGATTTTCAATCTCGAAGGTGAACAGATTGCCGCCGGACAGGCCGAATGGATCCATCTGGCGCTGCCGGATGTGCCCGGTTCTATGGAATTTGATCTGCACAAAAACTGGCTACTGGCCTGCCAGTGTATTCGCCAGGCCCTTCACGAAGCACATCTCCCCGCCTCCGCCATCCGCGCCGTCGCCGCCTGTTCGATGCGCGAAGGGATTGTGCTTTACGATAAATCCGGCGAACCGATCTGGGCCTGCGCCAACGTCGATGCCCGCGCCAGCCGTGAAGTTTCGGAACTGAAAGAAATCCACGATTTCGAATTTGAACGCGAAGTGTATGAATGCTCCGGGCAGACGCTGGCGCTAAGCGCCATGCCGCGCCTGCTGTGGCTTGCGCACCACCGGCCCGACATTTATCGTCAGGCCGCGACAGTCACCATGATCAGCGACTGGCTGGCATATATGCTCAGCGGCGAGCTGGCGGTTGACCCGTCTAACGCCGGCACCACCGGTATGCTAGATTTGGCGACCCGCAACTGGCGGCCGGAGCTTTTAGACATGGCCGGGCTGCGCGCCGATATGTTATCCCCCGTCGCCGAAACCGGCACGCGTCTGGGTTACGTGACTGCCAGCGCAGCGGAACTCAGCGGCCTGAAAGCCGGCACGCCCGTCGGCATGGGCGGCGGCGATGCCCAGCTCGGTACGCTCGGTTTAGGGCTGGTGCGCCCCGGCCAGACTGCCGTTTTAGGCGGCACTTTCTGGCAGCAGATTGTGAATTTACCGCAGCCGGTCACCGATCCGGAGATGAACATCCGCGTCAATCCGCACGTCATTCCCGGCATGGCGCAGGCCGAATCCATCAGTTTCTTTACCGGCCTGACGATGCGCTGGTTCCGCGATGCGTTCTGCACCGAAGAGAAAACCCTCGCCGGGCGGTTGGGTGTGGATGCCTACAGCCTGCTCGAAGATATGGCTGCCCGTGTGCCGGTGGGTTCATGGGGCGTTACGCCGGTCTTCTCCGACGCAATGCATTTTAAGAACTGGTATCACGCCGCACCGTCGTTTATCAATCTGTCTATCGATCCGGAAAAGTGCAACAAACCGACGTTGTTCCGCGCGCTGGAGGAAAACGCCGCCATCGTCTCGGCCTGTAATCTGGATATGATCGCCAGTTTTTCCGGCGTGCGCGCAAAATCGCTGGTGTTTTCAGGCGGCGGTTCAAAAGGAAAATTGTGGTGTCAGATTCTGAGTGACGTCACCGGCGTTCCGGTTAACGTACCGGTCGTAAAAGAAGCCACTGCGTTAGGCTGCGCGATTGCGGCAGGTGTCGCGGCAGGCGTTTATGCCTCGCTGGCCGAGACCGGAGAAGCGCTGGTGCGCTGGGAACGGGAATATCAGCCTGATGTGGTGAATCACGCGAAATACCTGGTGCAGAAGGCCAACTGGCAGGAAGTGTATGCGGATCAGCTGAGGCTTGTTGACAGGCAGTTGACGACATCGATGTGGAAAGCACCCGGGTTGTGATGCCGGAGGGTGGGTTGCCGCACAAACAGGCTTAAAAACAAAGACAAATTTAACACCTTGGGCTCGCCGCCCAAACTGGCCCAAAGGGCGCGTTAAGAGATCACTGCAATTGAAAAACCGAAAATTTCTCGATCTATTTAAGAAATGCGCTCGACTTTAAACTGTGGGCGTTGGGCTACCAGCCCAAAAATCAAATACGTTTTCCCCGTTTCTTAAACACCGAGATGGAATACACTTCATTCCTAAATTTCATACTTGCTTATGTGGCGTAGATCACATCTTAATTGTATGATGAATACATCATTCAAGCGGGCAAATCACTATGAGCAACGCATTATCTCTGGCTTTCCACTATATCCGGGCATTTATCCTGATATACCTCTGTCTGTTCGCCGGGAACGCGATTTCATCTCTTTTACCGATCACTATTCCCGGCAGCATCATCGGGATGCTCATCCTTTTCGGGCTACTTTCCACGCAAATTCTGCCGTTTAAATGGGTCAAACCGGGCTGCAATGTTCTCATCCGCTATATGGCGTTGCTGTTCGTGCCCATCGGCGTCGGGGTGATGAACTACTACGAACAGCTGCGTACACAGTTCGGCCCGCTGGTGGTGTCTTGCCTGGTGAGTACGATTATTGTGTTGCTGGTCGTCGCCTATTGTTCCCATTATATTCACGGTGGTCGCGGTGCGGTGACTGACAAGGCGGAGAAGAAAAATGATTGATATTCTGTGGTCACTTCCGCTGACGCTGCTGGTGTTTTTCGCCGCCCGCAAACTGGCGATCAAACTCAAAATGCCATTACTCAATCCGCTGCTGATGTCGATGGTGATTATCATCCCTCTGCTGCTGGTCACGAATATCCCTTACACCCGCTATTTTGCCGGCAGTAAAATTCTCAATGATTTGCTGCAACCCGCCGTCGTCGCGCTGGCGTTTCCCCTTTACGAGCAACTGCACCAGATCCGCGCACGGTGGAAATCCATCATCAGTATCTGTTTTATCGGCAGCATTGTGGCGATGACCACCGGGACCGCGATTGCGTTATGGATGGGGGCGACGCCGGAAATAGCCGCGTCAGTGATGCCTAAATCCGTCACCACGCCGATTGCGATGGCTACCGCGCAATCCATTCACGGTATTCCGGCCATCAGCGCCGTGTGCGTTATTTTTGTCGGGATCCTGGGCGCAGTTTTCGGCCACAGCATTCTGAACGTGCTGAAGATCACCACCAAAGCCTCGCGCGGTCTGGCGATGGGCACCGCCTCTCACGCACTCGGCACCGCCCGCTGCGCAGAAATGGATTATCAGGAAGGCGCTTTCAGCTCGCTGGCGCTGGTGATTTGCGGGATTATCACTTCCCTCCTCGCCCCGTTCCTGTTCCCCGTCCTGCTCACCTTATTTGGTCATTAGTCCGTTTCATTGATCACCTTTTCCTCGAAATAGTCCGGATTGGATCAAGGCGGCAACTGAACGAATTCCCGGGAGCATGCAATAAGTATGTGACCCGGGTGAGCGAAGGCGCCAACGCTGAGCCAGTTCGGAATATGAAGAGGAAAAAGCGTATGTCACTTCAACCTTAGAAAAAGTGACATACAAAGCTGAAGGTACCCGGTTTAAGTACAATCAGAAAAGGGTCTGCGTGTCTGCTTTAGCCACAGACGGCAGTCGATAACGAAGAGAGTAAGCGGGCGCGTCAGGTGACGCGCCGGAAGAATTACGAATTCATCTGGAACAGGGACATCCCCTGCATGGCGCTGTAGGTTTTGTAAGAGGCCTGAAGCGCAACCTGTTGTAGCGTGTATGTCGAAATTGCGGATGTCCATTCGGTATCGACCAGATTACTGAGTTTGGTCGAGTTTGCCACGTCGCGGTTATCGCCGAGCGTATCCAGATTATCCAGTTCGCTCATCTGAGTACCCAACTCTGAACGCACAGACAGCACGTTGTTGAGTGAGTTGCTCAGCCCGCGGTTGGCTTTGCCGATCGCATCTGAATATTCGGTATCAGACGTGTAATCCGCAGAAGGCGTTTTCAGCGCAGTCAGCGCACCGTCGATGGTTTTGAAGATATCGGATTCGCTGGCGGAGCCATCGGGTTCCGCTTTTGCATCGCCGGTTAAGGAATCGAAAACCTGATTACCGGTATGGCTGATGGTCATGGTACGGCTGGCATCCACCTGCTGGGTCAGCGCTGTCGTGCCACCGGTATAGGTTACGGCACCGGTCGTCGCGTCCTGCGTGTACGGCGGCGTATCACTTTTGTAACCGGCAAAAATGTAACGGCCATTACCGTCGGTGCTGTTTGCCAGGTTCAGAAGCTGAGATTTCAGGCTTTCGAGTTTAGTCGCCAGTGACGAACGGTCGTCGTCGCTCAGGGAACCGTCACCGGCCTGAACGATCAGCGTCTGCGCATCCTGAATGGTGGATGTCACGCTGCTTAGCGTCGATTCCTCCTGACTCATGCTCTGGTTGGCAAAGGTACGCGCCACAGAATACTGCGCGTTTTCTGCCTGTGCCTGACGAACCAGTACGGCCTGTGAAGCAGCCAGCGGATCATCGGAAGGCTTGCTGACTTTCGAGCCGGTGGACAACTGTAAACCGGTCGCCTGGAAACGGTTCTGACCATCTAACACTGCGTTCATGTTCTGGTCGTAAATCATGTTGGTACTAAGGCGCATGGCATCAGTTCCTTATCAGTTCAAAGATCAGCGAATGTTGATGATCGCGTCAAAGATGGTCGAAGCCGTCTGCACAACCTGCGCGTTCGCCAGATAATATTGCTGGTAACGTTGCAGATCGCCGTATTCTTCATCGAGGTTAACCCCGGAGATAGACTGCTGTTGCGTGGTCAGTTGCGTCACGATATTGGCCTGCGCCGTGCTGGTGGTGGTCAGCGTGGCAACCTGGTTACCGACGTTACTCACCAGGCTGGCATACGCGCCGGTCAGAGTAGATTTACCTTCCACCAGTTTTGCCGTTTGCAGGTTCAGCAATTTCTGCGCATTGGTGTTATCGCTGACGCCGCTGTCTGCTGCGCCTGCGGCGGCAATCAGGGAAGAATCGTTAATGGCGACATTAATGCTGCCCGCAACGTTGCTCACCGTTTTGATAGTGATGCTGTCGTTGGTGGCTGGCGTTCCGGTGACGGAAACGGATAAGCCGTCAAAGTCCATCGTCGGATTACCGCTGCTGTCGGTGCCTGCCGTTGGCGTAATGCTTGCGCCATCGGATACACGGGTCACTTTCCACGCGCTGCCGTCGTACGCCATGGTGTAATCGCTGGCTTTCACGGCCGTGGTGTCTTTATAAGCCACGCTCACATCGGCGGTGCCGGTGTTTTTGGTATTCGCCACCGTAGTTGCGCCGGTGAACGAAAAGAAATCTGTACCGGCGTCACCGTTGAGATCAAAACCGGCTTTGTTGGTGGTGTTGAATGCATCAGCCATGGACAGCGCAAGCTGGCCCAGCTGGTTGATCGCCGGTTCCAGGTTGTCTTTGCGGAATGCCAGCGTGCCGCCGAGTGTCCCGGTGGTCAGACGACTTTCCTGAAGCTGCGTCACCGAGCCATCAGGCTGGGTCATACCGACGGTCAGTTTAGACGGATCCGCACTGGACGCCATCGCCACAACGGTTTTCGCCGTTCCGCCGCTCACCAGCGGCGCACCGTTGGCGAAGGAGACGTTGTACGTGTCGCCGTCCTGCTGCGTGACGGTCACACCGGTAATATTATTGAGCTGGCTGACCAGCTGATCGCGCTGATCGAGGAGAGCATTCGGTTCCTGTCCGGTGCTGCCGCGCGTCGCGGTGATCTGGTTATTCAGCTTGGCAATCTGCGCCGCATAGGTGTTGATCTGGTCAACGTTCTGCGTGATTTGCTGGTTAACGGCGGTATTCATGTCGCTCAGGTATTTCGCCGAGCTATTGAACTGCGCGGTTAAGCCCTGCGCTTCACCCAAAACCGCCTGACGCGCCGAGCTGTCGCTGGCGTTACTGGTCAGGGTTTGCAGGCCCTTGAAGAACGTTGCCATGGTGGCATCGATGCCGGTCGAGCTGTCACCCAGCAAATCATCGATGGAACTCGCCTGGTCAAGCTGCGTGGACAGCGCACTGCCTGTCGCGCTCGCGCCCAGCAGTTGTTTAACGACAAAAGAGTTGTACTCACGGTTCACGCCCGTCACCGTCACACCATTGCCAATGTACCCGGCAGACGTTGACGTCCCGTTGGCCTGATTGATGATGGCAGTCTGGCGGTTATAACCGGCTACGCTGACGTTTGCGATGTTGTTCCCGGTGGTACTGAGCGCTGCCTGCGCCGCGTTCAGTCCGCTCATTGCGGTATTAATTAAGCTACTGGACATGAGTGACCTTTTGGCTGCCGGTGACTTTTTACCACCGTGTAATTAAGGGAACTGAAACGGGGTTTTCCCCTTTTCCCATTCTTAACGTGTTATCGGCCTGCATGGCTAAAACTTGAGAAAAAAAACGCGGTTTTGCAGGACTAAAAAATATCTTTTAAATCATGACTGTATGCTTTCACAGCCTGCTCGCCTGCGCCTTTAATTTTCTGGATCACACTCACCAGTTTTTCGGCGTAATTCGGATCCGTCGCATAGCCCGCGCGTTGCAGTGCATGCGCGGCCTGTTCAGGGGTGTTGGCGGAGGCCACCTGGGCATAACGCGGGTTGTTGGTGAGCAGTTTGATGTAGTCGCTGATCGCTTCCACATAAGAGCCGTAAACACGAAAACTGGCCTGAACTTTTTTCGCCACGCCGTTGGCGTATTCGGTGGTGGTGATATTGGTCGTCGGGCCATCCCAGCTGCTGCCTGCCTTGATGCCGAACAGGTTGTAGCTGCGTTTGCCGTCTGCGGTCGGAATTTCGCGTTGTCCCCAGCCGGATTCCAGCGCGGCCTGCGCCACAATCAGCTGATGGGAAATGCCGCTGTCTTTACTCGCCACCTGCGCCGGAATACTCAGGCTGGAGACGAACTGGCCGCTGTCGGTTGGTAACGGTGCGCCACCGGTCGTGCGGTCCGGCGCGGTTGGAATGACTTTACGCAGATACTGTTCCATCGCCTGAATCGGCATGGTTTTCAGCACTTCGCCGTCGAGCGCCATCGGCGTGGTGCCCGCCAGTTCCGACGGCTGTTTTGAGCCGCCGGTCAGCTGTTCCACCATCATGTCGGCCATGCCCAACCCTTTATCGGACATGTCCTGCGCAATTTGCTGATCGTACATCGATGTATAAAGTTTGGTGGACTGGTTATCCAGGATCCCGCCCTGCGGCAAGGCCTGACGCATGCTTTTCAGCATCATCTGTACGAAGACGCCTTCGAACTGCTTGGCGACTTCTTTGATGTGGGCCTGCGGATCCTGTGAAACATCCCGCTTCAGTTTATTCAGGGAATTCGTGTCGTATGCCGCACCCTGCGGGTCAAACGCCCCTGACATCGACATCAGATCGCTCATCAGATAATTTCCAAATCAGCACGCAGGCAACCGGCTGTTTTCATCGCCTGCAGGATGGACATCAGATCGATAGGCGTCGCGCCTAACGCGTTAAGGGTGCGGACGACGTTATTCAGGCTGGCACTGGATCGCACCTGCTGAATAGACCCGCCGGACTGACGAACGGAAATATTGGTATTTGGCGTCACCACGGTCTGACCACCGCCAAATGGCGTATTTGGCTGGCTGACGTCGTTCTGGCGATCGACGACCACGGACAAGTTGCCCTGCGCCACGGCGCAGTTGTCGAGGGTGACGTCGCGGTTCATCACCACCGAGCCAGTACGGGAGTTGATGATCACTTTCGCGTCCATCGGCCCGACGTTGACTTCGATGTTCTGAATTTGCGCCAGAATGCGCACCTGCGAGGTATTACCGCGAGGCACGATGACCTGAATATTGCGCGAATCCAGCGCCGACGCAGAACCCAGCCCCTGACGGTTAATGGCGTCGCTGACCTGCTGTGCCAGATTGAAGTCTTCATCGTTCAGTTGCAGGCTGATTACGCCTTCCGTTCCGAACGTGCTCGGCAGTTCGCGTTCAATGGTCGCACCGCCGGTAATACGGCCACCGGAGACCTGATTTACCGTGACGCTGCTGCCGCCAGCAGAAGCCCCGGCACCGCCGACCAGCACGTTACCCTGCGCCAGCGCGTAAACCTGGTTATCCACCCCTTTCATTGGCGTCATCAGCAAGGTTCCGCCGCGAATACTTTTGGCATTACCCATTGATGAAACCACAACATCAATCGCCTGACCGGCGCGGGAGAATGCCGGCATTTTGGCGGTAACCATCACGGCTGCCACGTTTTTCAACTGCATGTTGGTGCCCGCCGGAACGGTGATCCCCAGCTGGGACAACATGTTGGTCAGCGTCTGAGTGGTGAAAGGCGTCTGCGTAGTCTGGTCACCGGTTCCGTCCAGGCCAACGACCAGGCCGTAACCGATCAGGGCGTTATCACGCACGCCTTGTACCGTCGTCAAATCACGAATACGGTCGGCGGATGCGGGCAGTACCACCAGGGCGGAGATTGCCAGACAGATAACACCAGAAAGTAGTTTTCGCATGATTGCCTCGTTATAACGGCGATAAGTTTAGGAAGAACCGCTGCAACCAGCCCATGTTCTGCGCTTCATTGATGTAGCCGTTGCCCACGTATTCGATGCGCGCATCAGCCACTTGCGTGGAGATAACGGCGTTGGCACCGCTGATGGTGCGTGGGTTGACCACACCGGAGAACCGGATAAATTCGGTTCCCTGATTAATCTCAATTTGTTTTTCACCGACAACTTTCAGGTTGCCGTTAGCCAGCACTTCCGCCACGGTCACGGTCAGCGTGCCGCTGAAGGTGTTGTTGGCCGCCGCGCCGCCTTTCCCGGCGAAGGTGTTGGCACCGGTCATGTCGAGGTCGGCGCGCGCATTGCCGAACAGACCTTCCAGATAGCGGGGTGCGGTGGCAGCACCAAAGGTGGTTGACCCGTTGCGGCTGGCGTTGGCGGAGGAGCTTTTGCTCGCACTCACGTTTTCCTGCAAGACGATGGTCAGCGTATCGCCGATATTGCGCGGTCGGCGGTCTTCAAACAGAGGCTGATAACCATAGTTCATCGGCTGAACGGACTGGAAAATCGAACCGTTGGGAACCGGCGGCGCGGCGGGTGCAGGAGCGGCTGAGGTTGCGCCGGGTACCAGCGGAGTATGGGGCATATACGCGCATCCATTCGCCAGTAACGTAACTAACAGCGGCAGCACCAGCTTGCCTGGTCGGTCTGTATAAGAAGTCATTGCCGACGTTATTTTTTTGGTCACCACAGTTATCGCCTTAAAAAAATCGACCTGGTAGGGATCTGAACCGGTTCAGGGCAGGAGCAAATTTGCCCCTGCCCTCTTATTTTTCTTACAACCACAAAAAACTTACAGCTGCGAAAGTTTTTGCAGCATTTCGTCCGACGTGGACACCGCTTTACTGTTGATTTCGTAAGCACGCTGCGTTTGGATCATGTTGACCAGCTCTTCCGCCACGTTGACGTTGGAGGTTTCGACATAACCCTGATACAACAGGCCGGCACCGTTCAGACCCGGCGTGCTGTCTGTTGGTGCACCGGAACTTTGGGTTTCCTGGTACAGGTTTTCACCCATAGATTCCAGGCCGCTGTTGTTGATGAAGGTGCTCAGTGTCAGCTGGCCGACCTGCTGTGCGGCGGTCTGCCCTTGCACTGTCACGCTGACGATCCCGTCACGACCGACGGTCATGCTCAGGGCATTTGCCGGAACGGTGATCGCTGGGATGATCTGGTAGCCGCTGGAAGTGACCAGCTGGCCGTTCTGATCAACCTGGAAAGAACCGTCGCGGGTATAGGCGGTGGTGCCATCCGGCAGTTGCACCTGGAAGAAACCTTCGCCTTTGATCGCGATGTCTTTACTGTTGCTGGTCTGCGACAGGTTGCCCTGTGAGAACAAACGCTCGGTCGATACCGGACGAACACCGGTACCGATTTGCAAACCGGAAGGCAGGTTCGTCTGTTCGGAAGACTGCGCACCCGGCTGACGGACTGTCTGGTACAGCAAATCTTCGAAAACCGCACGCTGGCGTTTGAAGCCGTTGGTGCTGACGTTCGCCAGGTTGTTGGCGATAACATCCATGTTGGTCTGCTGGGCATCCAGCCCGGTCTTCGCAATATATAGCGATGGGATCATGTCATTACTCCTCTGCCATCATCAGCTCATTGACAGCAGATTGTTGGCACTCTGTTCATTTTCATCGACGCTGTGGATGACTTTCATCTGCATCTCAAAGCGGCGTGCGTTGGCTATCATGTCAACCATGGTCGAAACCGGATCCGCGTTACTGCCTTCGAGTGTTCCGGGCATGACGTGGATGGTCGTGTCGGCCTGCAATGTCGCGCCCCTGGCTTGCGCCGTCGCGGCGGTCGGACGGAACATGCCGTCGTCTCCGCGGGTCACTTCATTGCCAGCCGCCTTCACCAGTTTCAGTTTGCCGAGCTGCCCCATGGTGTTGGGATCCGCGCCGGCTTCCAGGACAGCAATGGTCCCGTCCGCAGAAACCGTGAGCTGAGACTGCGGCGGAACTTCGATTGGCCCGTTATCCCCCATCACCGGATGACCCTGAATGGTCAGCTGGTTGGTAGGTGAGACCTGCATGTCGCCGTTGCGTGTGTACGCTTCAGTGCCATCAGGCATCTGCACCGCCAGGAAACCATCCTGCTGTAAAGCCACATCCAGCGGACGGCCGGTGTAGTTAAGTTTCCCCTGCGTCATGTCAGCGCCCGGTGTGGACGCCGTGACCAGCGTACGCGTTTGCAGGCTTTCGCCATCCACCGGTACAGCGCGCATGGCTAAAAGCTGTGCGCGAAAGCCCGGTGTGGAGGCGTTAGCCAGGTTACTTGACGTGACCGACTGCTGAACCAGCGTCTGGCTGGCTGCGCCGCTCGCGGTGTAGATAGCGCGATCCATAGTGCTGCCCTGTTTTTAAGTCGCGCGTTAGCGCAGGTTAACCAACGTGTTCAGGATGGAGTCCTGAGTTTTGATGGTCTGCGCATTCGACTGATAGTTACGCTGAGCCACGATCATGTTGACCAGCTCCGCACTCAGATCGACGTTGGAAGATTCCAGCGCGCCACTGGTCATGGACGCTAAACCGCCCTGACCGGCGATACCGGTCACGGCCTGACCTGAAGAAGAGGTCGCCGTCCACACGTTATCGCCTTCAGATTTCAAACCTTCAGGGTTGGAGAAGTTACTCAGCACAATTTGTCCCAGTAACTGGGTTTTGTTGTTGGAGTAAGTCCCGGAAATGGTGCCGTCGTCATTGATGGTGTAGCCGGTCATCTGACCTGCTGCATAACCATCCTGATTCTGGGAACCGATGCTGTCGCTGCCGGTGCTCTGCTGGATACTGCCGGTGAAATCCAGAGACACGGTTTGCGGGGTCACGGTGCCGTTGGTGGCGGTGTTCATCGGCAATGTCAGTGCCAGACCTGCGTTGGCAGCGCCTGTTGCGTCAGTGGTGCTGACCAGCGCGCCGCTGGTATCGTATTTCAGGGAACCTATTTTGGCCGCGGTTGAACCTGAAACGCTGCCGTCCTGAGCATACACATCCCAGTTGTTCGCAGAGGTTTTCACGAAGTACAGGTTGTTATCGTGCGCGTTACCCTGTGAGTCATAGGTGGTGATGCTATTGACGTAGTTGTAGCTGGTGTCATCGCTGCTGCTAAATGTCGCAGTGGTTGGCACTTTGTCCGTTGAGTTCAGGTTAGCAACCATGGTGGCCGCGGTGGTGGCTTTCGCGCTCATCATGGTGGTCGGGACGCTCAGTGCAACAGGCTGTGCGCCCGCCGCGATGGTTGGCGGTGTGCCTGTTGCCGGGTAACCGGTCACGCTCAGCCCCTGCATGTTCACCAGATTACGGTTAGCATCGAGAGAGAACTGGCCATTGCGGGAGTAGTAAACCGCACCGCTGCTGTCGGTCAGACGGAAGAAACCGTTACCGCTCAGTGCCACATCCAGCCCGCGGGAGGTGTTGGTGGTGGTACCGTCGTTAAAGTTCTGTGTAACAGCGGCAACTTTTACGCCCATACCGGTCTGAGAACCGGCGAACATATCGGCAAAAGAGGCGGTGGCTGTCTTAAAACCAACGGTGGCGGAGTTGGCAATGTTGTTACCAATCACGTCGAGGTTGGTCGATGCCGCGCTCAGGCCGCTGACTGCTTGGGAAAAGCTCATGTTAGCTCCATTTTACTGTGTGTAGTGTTTGTAGCTCCTCCCCCTGCAAAGGGAGAGGCCGGGAGGGGATTTTGCTGACGACTAACGTGTTGACAGCAAAACCCCACCCCAACCCTCCCCTTCGCAGGGGAGGGAGCGGTCTGAGTGACTCTCTTACAAAATCTGGCGTACAGAATCGACAGTTGCGGTTCCACGCACGCCCAGATCCAACGCGGTATTCCCGGATGAATCTTTGGTTACACCATTGACCAGCGCATAGTTCAGCGGTGTTGCCACCATTTGCTGACTGTTGTTCAGGGCATTGATGCTGAAGGTGTAGCTGCCATCCGGTGCTGCAGTGCCATCGTCCTGCGTGCCGTCCCAGGTGTAGCTGTGAACGCCCGCAGTCTGTGAACCCAGGCTGAGGGTTTTCACCACTTTGCCGGTGGAATCGCTGACGGTAGCGGTGACGCTGCTTGCCGCTGTTTCCAGCTCGAAGCCGAATGGCGTGGTGCTGACAGTGCCGTCGGTGTCTTTGCCTACCAGGATCGCGCTGCCGGAAACCATCACACCGTGGCCAATCAGGGAACTGGCCTGCACGGAAGTGCCGCTGGAGATTTGTCCGGAGATGCCGCCCAGCGTGGTGTTGAGTTTTTCAATTCCGCTCACGGTGCTGATTTGTGCCAGTTGGCTGGTGAGCTGGCTGTTATCCATCGGATTGGTGGGATCCTGGTTTTTCAGCTGAGCGACCAGCAGGGTCAGGAAACTACTGGAGAGATCATCGGCCGAGCTGGTTCCGGTTGTGGACGTGCTGGAGCCGGTGCTGGTGATCGTTGTGTTATCAGTGGTGTCATTAATCGACGTCGTTATAGACATATTTCGCTCCGCTATTGCCCCAGAGTGAGAGTTTTCATCATCAACGACTTAGTGGTGTTGAGCACCTCGACGTTGGCCTGATAACTGCGGGAAGCCGAGATGGTGTTGACCATTTCGCTGACCACATCTACGTTTGGCATCTGCACATACCCTTTCGCGTCCGCCATCGGATTACCGGGCTCGTACACCATGCGTACCGGCGCCGGATCATCCACGATCTGCGCCACTTTCACGCCGCCGGTTTCCTGCCCCGGCGCGGCGTTCACCTGAAACACGACCTGTTTAGCCTTGTAAGGCTGACCATCCGGGCCAGTCACACTGTCGGCGTTGGCCATGTTACTGGCGCTGACGTTCAGACGCTGAGACTGCGCGGCGAGCGCAGAACCGGCGATATCAAAAATACCGAGCATCGACATAGGTTTTATCCTTGCAGCACCGACATCATCCCTTTAATTTGGCCGCCCAGGACGGTCAAATCGGTCTGATAGCGCACGCTGTTATCCGCAAAGTTGGTACGTTCACGATCCATATCGACCGTGTTACCGTCTGCTGACGGTTGATCAGGGATCCGGTACATCAAATCCATGTCGGCGGGTGAAACGTTTGACGCCGCGATATGGCGGTCAGACGTCAGTGACAAAGACATGCCGCTTTCACTGGCGCGGCCCTGCTCCATCACTTTCTGCAACTGACTGGCGAAATCAATATCGCGCGCCTGATACCCTGGGGTATCGGCGTTGGCGATATTGGCTGAAAGTATTTCTTGCCGCTGGGCGCGCAGGTTGAGCGCTTCCTGTTGGAACTGTAGTGCGGCGTTCAATTTGTCGAGCATGCGCCCTCCGCAAAGTGAGATTTTGGAGTTGACAGCATAAATGCGGGTGTCAACAACCTATCGTCTGAATAAGCGCAAAATCGTCCGCTATTTGTCCCTTTAGGAATTGCAAACTGAGGGTAGACTTGTCTCCAGTAGACTTTTCGCCGACACATCGGGCACAAAGGTAAATCGCGTATGAACAGGCTGAAACTCAGACGTTTAAACATTACGCTGGGCTGCATTCTTCTGGGTGTGACATCCGGCGGGAGCAGCTTTGCGCAAAATGCGCCAGCCAAAAGCGTGCCTGCGTCGGCCAATAGCGATACACTACTGACCTCGCAGCTCCAGCAGTTCTTCCGTCAGCAATATGCCGACAGTGGAATGCAGGTGAAGGTGGTGGTAATGACACCCGCCGCGCGTCAGCCGCAGTGTTTATCGCCACAATTTATGCTTTCGTCCAACAGCCGCACCTGGGGAAATGTCTCGGTGGCGGTGAACTGTAACGGTCAGAAAAGTTATGTGCAGACCAAGGTCCAGGTGAGCGGAAATTACTGGGTGGCGGCGAAAAATGTGCCTGCGGGTGCGCATCTGGCGCAAACGGATCTGGAAGCCAAAAACGGGCGTCTGGATCTGCTGCCGCCGAAAGCGATTCTTGACAGTAATCAGGCGATTAACGGTGTCACGCTGCGCAATATCAGCATCGGCCAGCCGTTAACATTGTCGATGCTGCGCCGCCCGTGGATGGTGCGTGCGGGTCAGGAAGTGCAGGTACAGGCGACAGGCAGTGGTTTTAACGTGTCCAGCGCCGGCAAGGCGATGAACAATGCAGCAGCAAATGAATCCGTGCGGATAAGAATGCCGTCAGGTGTAATTGTGAACGGGACAGTGGGCTCAGATGGGTCTGTGACAGTGACAATTTAGGTTGAATTGCAACCGTATTCGTAGAAAAAGCTGCAATTAAGGCTAAAGTTATTTCGCCACATGTCGATAACAAACGTATCAGAGTCGTCCCACGACGGCATTTTTGGGGTTTGCGTCACATTACAGGCCCTGAATACCCTTACCGGAGAATATTTTTATGGCTATCGATCGTACTCAAGGTGTTTCACCTTTAACTTCGATCCAGCAGCGTGATCCTTCTGAAGCTTCTGTTCAGAATACGCGCAAAGAAGACACTGTTTCTGGCACCACCACCAGCGGTACGGCGGTAACCCTGAGCTCAGCGCAAGCGTCTCTGACTCAGTCAAGTGCACAGGACATCAACACGGCACGTGTCGACGAACTGAAACAGGCTATCCGCGATGGCAAACTGACCATGGATACCGGCAAAATTGCCGATGCTCTGTTGAAAGACACGCAAGATTATCTCAAAGGTCTTTAAGTCGCAGAACCGGCTTAGTGACAAAAAAGTTGGAAGGTAATAAGGCCCGATGAAGAATTTTATCAAGTCCATGACTACCTTGGTTGAAACGTTGCAAGCGCTGGATCAAGTGATTAATCACGAACAAACGATACTGTGCTCAGGCCGCGTGAACGGAGCGGCCCTGCAGCATATCACCGAGCAAAAGAGCTCATTGCTCGCTACGGTAGACTATCTTGATAAACAGCGTCGTCAGCATGATGAACGCCTGAAACAATCCGCCCCCTATTCCCGTCAGCCGGAAATCGCCGCGATGTGGAAAGAGGTGGTGCAACTGACCACGAAGTTGAGTCAGATAAATCGTCATAACGGTATGTTGCTGGGTAAACAAATTGCCTATAACACCGAGGCTTTGGCTATTCTCAACGCCAGCCAGACGCAAAAATTCTACGGGCCGAACGGGCAGGAAACTGTATCCGGTCAAACCGTCAGGAAGATTTCCGTTTAGACCGAAACGGGCACGTTTCCTCCTTGCTCAGAATGAGCAGATTTCGGTTTCTTAATTGCAGTGACCGCATCTCATAAATCAAGACATTGGATTGCCACCCAAACCGGCCTCAGGGAGCGCCTGTCGCCGCGCCCCTTGAGAATCCCGGGCTCTTTCACTGCGCGGTAGCGCGTGTTGAAATAAGTGGGGCGAAATCCAAAAGAGAGAAAGCACTTCCCTCTTTTGGTCGGTTTCGGTGCAGGGAGTTAAGTGATCGCAGTTATTGAAAAACCGAAACTTTCCCGGTCATCCTCATTTTAATATTTTGCCGCCCTTGCAGCGGCATCTGCAATCAAACCAAAATTCCCACATTTCTGCATGTATGACTGGCGTGATTGAACACCGCCTCATGTTCAGCCTACTTCACACTCGCCATCGGCGGATCCATCGCCACTTTGCCTTTCACCGCTTTATTCTTCACTCTCCGCGACCACATCGCGGTCAGAATCGGCACCAGTATCGAGGTGACAATCACTGACGTGGCGACCAGCGCCGTGGCGGCCGGGGCGACAGGTTTGAACTGTGGCACCATTTCGGCGATCAATACCGGCGTGGCAACCGCGGCACCGGCGGAACTGGAGGCGGCAATCCCTGCAGTACCATCACCGCCGCCGATGAATTTATCGGCCAGAATCAGCGGAATACCGGTCAGGATAATCACTGAGACGCCCAGCATCACACCCAGCAAACCGGTTTGTGCGATGACGCTCAGGTTGATGGTGTTACCCAGTGCGAATGCGAAGAATGGGATCAGCGTCTGAACGGCTTTGCTGAAGAATTCGCGTAATTCCGGGTCAAGATTCCCTAGACCAAATCCAATCAGGAATGGCAGGACGGCACCGACGAAAACGTGCGGTTCAAACGAGGCAATGCCCGCCGTACCGAGGATGATCATGGTCATCAGCGGGCCGGACTCCAGAGACATCAGCACAAATGCGCCCGCCTCTTCTTTTGTACCGTATTGCTGCATGACCGAGGCGTACAACCCGCCGTTGGTCATGTCCATGGACGCGACCAGCGCCAGAACGGATAACCCGGCGAAGAAACCAAACTCGACGCCGTTTTCCGGCATAAAGCGCGAAGCCACTGCCGCGACAATCCAGGCGACAGCAATTTTTGTGACCACCAGCGTGCCGGATTTACGCAGAACCGTTCCGGTGGCGCTCAGTTTGATCGATGCCCCCATGCAGAAGAACCAGACGGCCAAAATCGGCACCGTACCGGTGATCAGACCGTTGGTGAAGGAGCCAAAATACTTACCGGAATCAGGCGCAAAGGTATGACACAGCGCACCGATGAAGAGAGGCACTAACATCATCCCGCCAGGGATTTTTTCTATCGCTCGTTTAATGTGCATTATTTTTCACCTGATTTAAAAGTAACGGACTTGAGAATGTCGCTACGTTATCCATTTCTCAGGGTGATAAAAGTGATTCAACTCATAAATTGAAACGATGTTTCTATTTTTTAGATTGGTAGTTTTAATAAAAATTCTCGTCAATATTTAATTTCGGCGCGAAATCACAAATTCGGATTTTTCTACGGCACAAAAACAAAAAACCCGCAGCAGTTGCCTGTGCGGGTTTCTGAAATAGCGGGGATTTTTAGCTTATGGACGTCGTGCCGAAAGCCTGCTGCCAGTCGGCGTCAAACTTTTGTACTGCCGCCTGAACCGCTGGCGTGCCGAGAAGTTGTTCAGCGACATCTATCGGTAACGTAATTGACTGACAGCCCGCCAGCAGGCAATCCACCGCCTGACGAGGCGTTCTGAAACTGGCCGCCAGCACCTTTGAGTGCGGCGCATGCAGGCTCAGCAGCGTCTGTAATTCTCTGACCGTCGCAATGCCGTCGCCGCCCTGCGCGTCCAGACGGTTCACGTAAGGTGCCACGTATTCGGCACCCGCCAGCGCGGATAAGAGCCCCTGACCTGCGCCGTAAACAGCCGTGCCGAGCGTCGGAATATTCATGCTTCTTAAAGCCTTAATCGCCGCCAGCCCTTCCGCCGTGACGGGGATTTTCACCACTAAACCGGGCACCCGCTGCGACAGTAGCAGGGCTTCGGCGATCATCTGTTCTGCATCCGCTGCCATCACTTGGGCAAATAATTTCCCGGTTCCGCCGAGGGCATCACGCAGTGCAGGCAACACTTCCCAGAGTGATTTTCCTTCTTTCGCCACAATGCTCGGATTCGTCGTGACCCCCTGCAACGGCAGAATGCGCGAAAGACGTTTCACCGCAACAACATCGGCAGTATCGAGATACAGCTCCATAACTTTCTCCTTAAACCTGTGAGCGAATGCAAAGTATCGAAGAGTGTACCCCTGCAAGCGGCGGGTTTATTGATCGCCATCAAAATGACTTTCGAATGAAAGCATATAAATTACGAAAGAAGAAAATAAGGGAGCGCCGCGATGATTTTTAATGTGCAACGTTATTCCACCCATGACGGGCCGGGGATCCGCACGGTCGTTTTTCTCAAGGGCTGCTCACTGAGTTGCACCTGGTGCCAGAACCCGGAAAGCCGTTCAGAGAAACCCGACGTGCTGTTTGATTCGCGGTTGTGTACCGCCGGGTGTCAGCACTGTGCGCAGGTATTTCCCCGTGCGGTGACTGCAGAAAATGGCGGGTTCAGCCTGCATCGTGAGGCGTTCTCTGCGCAAGATTTATGTCAGATGGAACAGGTTTGCCCGTCCGGTGCGCTGAGCGTTTGCGGCGAAGACACGGATATGGAAAGCCTGATGCAGCAAATCCTGCGTGATAAACCGTTTTATCAGCGCACCGGCGGCGGCGTTACGCTTTCCGGCGGCGAGCCTTTTATGCAACCACAGACAGCGCTGAATCTGCTGCAACGCTGTCACCACGAGGGTTTGCATACGGCGGTAGAAAGTTGTCTGCATGTTCCCTGGAAATATATCGAGCCTTCTCTCGGTGCGTTAGATTTGCTACTGGCGGATTTAAAACACGTCGCCGATGCGCCGTTCAGACGCCTGACCGGTGGCTCGGCAAAACGGGTGATGGACAATTTCCGCCGTCTGGCGGCGGCCGGTCAGAAGCTGATTGTCCGTGTCCCGCTGATCCCCGATTTCAACGCTGACCGGGCGTCCATCCGCCAGATTGTGGATTTCGCCGCGGCAGAAACCGGTTGCGAAGCCATCCACTTTTTGCCCTATCACACGCTGGGCATCAATAAATATGTCCTGCTCGGCGAACCCTATCTGGCCCCGCGCCAGCCATTAAATGACCCGGATCTGCTGGCATTTGCCGAAGAGTACGCCGCCGAAAAAGGTCTTTGTGCCCAGTTAAGAGGATAAAAATAATGACGACATTGAATCTGAATACCCTCTCCGCCCGCATCCGTGCTCATAAAGAAGCACTGATCCACATCGTGAAACCGCCGGTGTGTACCGAACGTGCACAGCACTACACGCAGATTTATCAGCAACAGGCGGATAAAGCGCTGGTCGTCCGCCGCGCGCTGGCACTGGCTGAACATCTCAGGAAGCGGACTGTCTGGATCAAACATGACGAGCTGATCGTCGGGAATCAGGCCAGCGAAGTACGTGCCGCGCCGATTTTTCCTGAATACACCGTCGGCTGGATTGAAAAAGAAATTGATGCGCTGGCCGACCGGCCGGGAGCCGGTTTCGCGGTGAGTGAAAAGAATAAGAATGTCCTGCACGAAATTTGCCCGTGGTGGCGCGGGCAGACGGTGCAGGATCGTTGCTACGGCATGTTTACCGATGAGCAGAAAGCGCTGCTCGACAGCGGCATCGTCAAAGCCGAAGGCAATATGACATCCGGCGATGCCCATCTGGCGGTGAATTTCCCGCTGCTGCTCGAACTGGGGCTGGACGGATTACGCCATAAAGTCCATGAACGCCGCAGCCGCATTAATCTGACCGACTGGGAAGATTTGCATAAAGAGCAACTGCTGAAAGCTATTGATATCACGCTGTCCGCCGTCAGCGATCACATTATTCGTTTCGCTAATCTGGCGCAGGAAATGGCCGCCGCCGAGCCGCGTGAGAACCGTCGCGATGAGCTGCTGGCGATTGCCGCGAACTGCCACGCGATTGCCCATCAGCCTCCGGTCAGCTTCTGGCAGGCGTTGCAGTTATGCTATTTCATCCAGCTGATTTTGCAGATCGAATCCAACGGACACTCCGTTTCATTTGGCCGCATGGATCAATATCTCTATCCGTTCTATCGCCGTGACGTCGAACTTGAGCAAACGCTGGAGCGCGGCCACGCCGTTGAGCTGCTGCAAAGCTGCTGGCTGAAACTGCTGGAAGTGAACAAGATCCGCTCCGGCACGCACTCCAAAGCATCGGCGGGCAGCCCGTTGTATCAGAACGTCACCATCGGCGGTCAGAAACTGCATCACGGCGTGGCGTCCGACGCGGTTAACCCGCTCTCCTACGCCATTCTGGAATCCTGCGGTCAACTGCGTTCCACGCAGCCAAACCTCAGCGTGCGTTATCACGCGGGGATGAGCAGCGATTTTCTGGATGCCTGCGTGCAGGTGATCCGCTGCGGTTTCGGGATGCCCGCATTTAACAACGATGAAATTGTCATCCCTGAATTCATCAAACTCGGTGTTGAGAAAGAAGATGCTTACGATTACGCCGCCATCGGCTGCATCGAAACCGCCGTCGGCGGGAAATGGGGCTACCGCTGCACCGGCATGAGTTTCATCAACTTTGCCCGCGTTATGCTGGCCGCGCTGGAACAGGGGCAGGACGTCAAAAGCCATACGCAATTTCTGCCACAGGAACGCGGGCTGTCTAAAGGCAACTTTGAAAACTTTGAGCAGGTTTTCGCGCAGTGGGATGAGCAAATCCGCTACTACACGCGTAAATCGATCGAAATCGAATGCGTCGTCGATACCGTTCTGGAAGAAAACGCACAGGATATTTTGTGCTCTGCGCTGGTCGATGACTGTATTGAGCGCGGCAAAACCATCAAGCAAGGCGGCGCGAAATACGACTGGGTTTCCGGCTTACAGGTCGGGATTGCCAATCTCGGCAACAGTCTGGCGGCGGTCAAAAAACTGGTCTTCGAGCAGGGTTCCATCGGGCAGCAGGAACTGGCGGATGCGCTGGCTTCCGACTACGACGGGCTGGACGGCGAGCGTTTACGTCAGCGGCTGATCAACGGCGCGGATAAGTACGGCAACGACCATGACGGCGTGGATAATCTTCTGGTACGCGCCTATCAGTGCTACATCGACGAGCTGTCGAATTATCACAACACGCGTTTCGGACGCGGCCCGATTGGCGGAACGTACTACGCCGGGACCTCGTCGATTTCCGCTAACGTGCCGTTTGGCGCGGCGACCACGGCGACACCGGACGGGCGTAAAGCGTTCACGCCGCTGGCCGAAGGCGCGAGCCCGGCATCCGGCACAGACCATCTTGGGCCCACGGCGGTGTTTAACTCGCTGGGGAAATTACCGACCGAGGCTATCCTCGGCGGCGTGCTGCTGAATCAGAAACTCAATCCGGCATCGCTGGAAAATGAAACCGACCGCCAGACGCTGATGCTGATGCTGCGGACGTTCTTTGAGGACCATAAAGGCTGGCACGTGCAGTACAATATTGTGTCCCGCGAGACGTTGCTCAAAGCGCGCGAGGAACCGCAAAACTACCGGGATCTGGTGGTGCGCGTGGCCGGTTATTCGGCATTCTTCACCGCTTTATCGCCGGAAGCGCAAGATGATATTATCGCGCGGACGGAACATACGTTGTAATCTTCGAAACAGATTTCACTTCAGCTGACGGGCAGCCTGCGCTGCCCGTATTTTTGGGCACTTATGAACGACAGACAGCAAGTCATTTTGCAATGGGTAAACGATAAACAGCGGATCAGCGTGAGCGAGCTGTCGCAGATTTGTCAGGTTTCAGAAGTGACGATCCGTCACGATCTTAATCAGCTGGAGCAACGCCATTATCTGCGCCGTGCGCACGGTTTTGCCGTTGCGATCCAGACGGATGATGTCGATACCCGAATGATGTCGAACTTCGCACAGAAGCAAAAACTGGCAAAATTCGCGGCGTCGTTAATCCGGGATGGCGAAACAGTATTTTTCGAAAGCGGCAGCAGCATTGCCCTGCTGGCGCAATATCTGGCGGACAAAAAGAATCTCACGGTGATCACTGTCAGCAGTTATGTGGCGTCGTTACTGAAAAGTATGCCGTGTGACGTGGTGCTGCTCGGCGGAATGTACCAGAAGACCAGCCAGACGGTGGTCGGCCCGCTCACAAGATTGTGTTTGCAGCAGATGAATTTCAGCAAAGCCTTTATCGGGATTGACGGATTTACTGACATCACCGGTTTTACCGGCCGTGACATGTTGCGTGCCGACGTGGTGAATACGGTCGTGGCGAAAGGCGCGGAAAACATCGTCCTGACGGATTCCTCGAAATTTGGCCAGATCAATCTCAATCCGCTCGGCCCGGTCAGCGCTTTCAGTCATGTCATTACTGACGAAGCTCTGCCCGAAACGTTCTGCCAGCAACTGACCAACTCAGGCATAAAAGTCAGCCTCGTCGGCTGACTTCTTCATGTGATTTTCCAGGTACGACGCGGATTACTGCCCATAGTAGGCATTCTTGCCGTGCTTACGCAGATAATGTTTATCCAGAAGCTGTGGCTGCATGTCCGGCAGCTGCGGCGTTAACTGGCGGGAGAAAATGCCCATGTAGGCGATTTCTTCCAGCACCACCGCGTTGTGTACGGCGTTATCGGCATCTTTCCCCCAGGCAAAAGGCCCGTGCGAATGCACCAGCACCGCCGGAATATCCGCCGGATCGAGGTTACGTTCCGCGAACGTTTTAACGATCACTTCGCCGGTTTCCCACTCGTAGCGCCCGGCGATTTCGGCTTCGGTCATTAAGCGGGTGCAGGGAATGTTGCCGTAAAAATAATCCGCATGTGTGGTGCCCCAGGCCGGAATATCAATCCCGGCCTGTGCCCAGATGGTCGCATGGCGGGAATGGGTATGCACAATGCCGCCCGCCTGCGGGAAGTTGAGGTAGAGCACGCGGTGCGTATCGGTATCAGAAGACGGTTTCTTGCTGCCTTCCACAATTTTCCCGGTTTCCAGCTCCACCACCACCATGTCATCGACGGCCATATGATCGTATTCCACGCCCGACGGTTTGATGACAACGAGCCCCTGCTGGCGATCCACGGCGCTGACATTTCCCCATGTAAAGGTCACCAGATTATGGCGCGGCAGTGCCAGGTTGGCCTCCAGTACCTGCTGTTTCAGTTGTTTAAGCATCTCGGTTTCCTCATCTGTCGATGCTTTATTGTCTGGTCGGCGGGCGGGTGCCGGTATGGGACAAATAGCTAAAGAGTGCGTACGGATCTGCTGCAAACGCGAAAGTGCCCGTTTATACCGCATTCAGGGCGCTCAGGTGCGATGCTTTAGTTAATTGTGTGGTGAGAGTGCGGCTTGATGGTGAATTAAGATTATTCACCTAGTGAATGGATACTAATTTCTCTATTTTTTAGTTAACGGATGCAAAAGTGCGTCCGGATGAGTCGAATTATGAATAAAGGTTCGGAACAGCTCAAAAATTCATAAGTTGTGTGAAGGATCACCAGGTGAAATACAGTGAGAACGCTGCAAGTTACCTATACTTATCGATGATGCTGAACGTTAATCCTTTGAGGAAGATAACTATGATGCTCGTAAATAAACGCGTTGCCAGTATTGCACTGGTTCTGACTCTTGCGATGTCTGTTACTGCTTGTGGTAACTGGTCTAAACGTGACCGTAACACGGCGATTGGTGCCGGTGCCGGTGCACTTGGTGGTGCGGTTCTGACTGACGGAAGTACTTTAGGTACGTTAGGCGGCGCAGCAGTGGGTGGTATTGTGGGTCATCAGGTCAGCAAATAAGAACAGATAAAAAAACAGTTAGACGCTGCGCTAACCAATAGCGCAGCGTCTTGTTCTATTAGCCACCGGCCAGTTTGACTTTCATGCCTTTCGCTTCAAGCAGTTGCTTGAGCAAATCACGCTTATCACCCTGAATTTCGATGACGCCGTCTTTCAGCGCGCCGCCGCAACCACATTTTTTCTTCAGTTCAGCCGCCAGTTTTTCCAGCGCCGCATCGTCGAGATCGACGCCGGTGATCAGACAAACGCCCTTCCCTTTGCGGCCGCTGGTCTGACGCGCAATGCGAACAATGCCGTCACCTTTCGGACGCGCCACAACGGCTTTCGGCTCGTCGATTCTGCCGGTGTCGGTGGAATACACCAACCGGCTGTTGTTGTCGTTACTCATAAATTCTCCTGCTTAGCGCAGTGATGCACGGATATCACGCAGCGTTTGCGCCGGATCGGCGGACTGCGTAATCGGACGGCCAATCACCATGTAATCCACACCCGCCGCCAGCGCTTCCTGCGGGGTCATCACGCGGCGCTGATCGTCGGCTTTGCTGCCTGCCGGGCGGATCCCCGGCGTGACCAGTTTGAACTCCTGCCACAGCGCCGATTTAAAGCGTGTGGCTTCCTGCGCGGAACACACAACGCCGTCCAGCCCGCAGTCACGGGTCAGGCACGCCAGACGTTCGGCGTAATCTGCCGGAGATAACGTGATGCCCAGATCTGCCAGATCGCTGCCTTCCATGCTGGTCAGCACGGTGACAGCAATCAGTAACGGTGCGTCTTTACCAAACGGCAGCAACGCTTCTTTTGCTGCGGTCATCATGCGCGCACCGCCGCTGGCGTGTACGTTGACCATCCACACGCCCAGCTCCGCCGCAGCGGCAACTGCATGGGCCGTGGTGTTGGGGATGTCATGGAATTTCAGATCCAGAAAGACGTCAAAACCACGGGTCTGCAAATCTTTCACCATCTGCGGACCGAAATGCGTGAACATCTCTTTACCAATTTTCAGACGGCAATCACGGGGATCGATTTTATCTGCGAAAGCCAACGCGGCAGATTTATCGGCATAGTCGAGAGCGACAACAATAGGTGATGAATTTAAGTCTTTGTTATTAATGTTATTTTCTGACGTCATATCTTCAGCCTCTTGTGTTTTTTCATTTCAGGAAGGGAAAGCCTGTTTTCTGCCGCCCGCATTTTACATGGCAAAAGGTTGAATTCACAGCTACACATAATGTGACAGTTTTATTAAATTTTTGTGATGCACTAGACGCCGACACAACGCTGGCATAGCTTGTAACTTTACTCTAAGGAAAGGCTGAAAAATGAGTGAGATAACAACCCTGACCGTCAAAATTCCGGTTGAATTGAAAGAACTGATCAAGAACGCCGCCGCTGAGGCTGAGCATTCTTTAAGTGCGGAAGTGGCAGCACGTCTGGAAGAAAGCTTTAATCCGGCGGCACCTAAGGGGAAAAAGGCGTCGAAAGCCACCGAGCATGAGATTGATAATCAGCATCTTGCTGAAGATTCTGAACCTGCGCTGACGGCAAAAGAAATCAAGAAACTGCGCACGTTGCTTAACGCACGCAAAACCACCGGTAAGAAGAAGTAACTCCCTCTCCTTTCCCTGAATAATTCGCGTTGCAACAAGATGATAACTGCATCTGCAACGCGAAGTATGACGGGAAAAATTATTGCCCGTCGAGACCACGTATTGGCTTGATCGTCGCCCAGCCGCGGCATGACGGACAATGCCAGTACAGCGAATGCGCTGTAAACCCGCATTTGTGGCAGCGGTAACGCGGTTTTGTGCGGATCTGTTCACCCACCATGTCCCGCAGCAAAACCAGACTCTCTTTCGCCCTGCCTTCTTCTGCATCGGCCAGATGGTAATCCATCAGGTGATGGAAGACGCGCATGGTCGGATGACGTTGCAGCTGGCGGTTAATGTAGTTCTGCGCCGTTTCACGCCCTTCTTCCTGCTGGATGATTTCTGCCAGCATCAGTTCTGCCGTCGCGCCGGTGTTTTCATCGACACAGCGCTTGAGGAACTCTGCCCAGCCCAGCGTATCTTTCAGGTTCTGGTAGCATTCCTGCATCATCGGCAGCGCTTCACTGACCAGTTCTTTGTCCTGCTCGAGGACGCGTTGCAGGGCATCAACCGCTTTACGGTATTCGCCCTGCGCCAGGAAAATACGCCCCTGCATGATAGACACGCGGGCACAAAGTTTATCGGCCACTGCGGCCTTTTTCAGCAGGCCGGTGGCTTTATCAAAATCGTCAGAAACGATCGCCAGCAGCGCCAGTTCGCACCAGAAATGCGCGATTTCTTTGCGTCGGTTTTCTTTGCCCAGCTTGACCAGACGCTCGGCCACATCGATGGCATTCTGCCAGTCGCTGGTCGCCTGATGGATAATCAGCAACTGTTCCAGCGCAAACAGCTGGTAGTCCTGCTCTTTCACCAGCTGGTTAAACATGTCTTCCGCTCGGTCATAAAAACCGGCAGCCATGTAATCGCGCCCCAGCTGCTGTACGGCGAGCAAACGCTGTTCGAAGGTCAGCGAGGCACTTTCCATCAGCGACTGGTGGATGCGGATGGCGCGATCAACTTCGCCACGGGAGCGGAACAGGTTCCCCAGAGTCAGGTGCGCTTCGACCGTACTGCTGTCCTCTTTCAACATCTCAAGGAACAGGTCGACCGCTTTATCCTGCTGGTTGGAAAGCAGGAAGTTAACCCCTGCTACGTATTCACGCGACAGGCGGTTAGCATTTTCCTGTTTGTCCTGCTGAGAACTTCTGCGCCCCATGTACCAGCCATAGGCGGCCGCAACGGGCAACAACAGAAACAGCAGTTCTAACATAGAGGGTTATTCCTTGCTGACATCATAAGATGCTGCTGGCGGCGTAACGGCAGCCGCGGGTTCAATTTGTTGTTCAAGGCGTTTGATTTTCCGCTGGGCACGCCCGAGAGATAAACGGACACGCAGGTAAAACAAACCGCAGATGACCCAGCCGAGAATAAAACCGGTGGCAAAGAGCACGGCAAGCAGTGTGGAAACACGATAGTCACCCTGCGCCAGCAAATAATTAAAGGTCACAGTCTGGTCGTTATGGGCACCCAGAGTGATAGAAATCACCACGATGACCAGCAAAAATAAAAAAATCAGCAGATATTTCACATTCATTCCTGTAATGCCGGATGTACCGGATGAATTATGCCAAAAACTCTCGTCCCGACCTAATAAGTTAGCATTTCCAAACAAAGCTGGGAAACATTGCAGAGGCTTTACATGCAGGTTGTTGGAACTTCGTGCAACTTTTGCGGCGTGTCGCAAATATCGCTGCAATTTGCGATATGGAAGAGATATGGGGGCGAAAGCAATGAATTAAAGGGGTTTTGTTAAACCCCTTTGAAATTACAGGTGTTTAATCTCCGTCGCGTTGGGCGATTTCCTGATTTTCCGCCGGTGGCGGCGTCAGCGAACCGATATAGCGTTCGGTCAGCCAGCAGGCCAGTGTCACCAGGATCCAGCTGATACCGACGGACGCCATCAGGTCACGCGGCCAGTGCATCCCCAGCATCAGACGGCTACCCATCACCACAACCGCCCATACCATCAGGAAAGTGACCGTTTTGTAGTGTTTACGCCGCCACAGCAGCCCGATACCCAGTAATGCCCAGGTCGCGGCGAACATAGTATGGCCGGAAGGAAATGCATAGCCGGTGTCGTTTTGCCAGCTTTTGTTCAGCCAGTGCGGGATCTGAGCGTTATCGCCAAGAACATCTTTGACCTGCTGGCTGCGCGCTTTGCGTTTCAGGCCGTAAAATTCCTCAACGTTCATCTGATGGTCAGTTCCCAGCCAGGCCACATAAGGGCGTGGTTCGCGCACCTCCCCTTTGATGTAAGTCTTAGCTGACTGACCGACCAGAAGCGCCACCGAAATCATCAGCACCAGCCCTATCGCCGCTTTGAGACGAAAGCGCAGGCACCATAAAAACCACCCGCACAGGATTACCGTGGTTAAAATTCCCCAAGGCTGACTGACCGTTTCGGTGACCCAATAAAGCGGGAGTAAAATTGACGGATTACCGCCCGGCGTCCATACCCAGCCACTGAGCCAAACCGCTGCGGGCATCAGTAACAAAAGAACAGCCCCGAATGCGGTGCGTCTGGCGATATCAAACATAGTCGTCCCTTCCGTCATTATAAAAGAGTTGGAGTGTAGCAATGTTGTTACCGCTTCACATTCCCTAAGCGGGGATTGTTGAAGAAGCGGTTATAATTCATAAGTTATGAACTAATCGTTCAAATATTCGCGCTAAAAACCGCGCCAATCTGTGGCAAAATAACGCCCTGTCGTGATGGAAAGGCACCGATTCCCTATCCAGAGGCCGCATCTGAACGTAGGATGCGCATCAACAAGTAAAATACTCACTGTAAATGAAGACACTTTGTGGTTTTTTTGGAGCGTAAAATGCAGCTGAAACGGGTGGCAGAAGCCAATCTGCCAACACCTTGGGGCGATTTCCTGATGGTGGGTTTTGAAGAATTGGCCACCGGGCACGACCACCTGGCGTTAGTTTTTGGCGACATCAGCGGTGAAACAGCGGTTCTCGCGCGTGTTCACTCTGAATGTCTGACCGGCGATGCCTTATTCAGCCTGCGCTGTGACTGTGGTTTTCAGCTCGAAGCCGCACTCAATCACATCGCCGAAGAAGGCCGAGGCATCCTGATGTATCACCGTCAGGAAGGCCGTAACATCGGTTTGCTCAACAAAATCCGCGCTTACGCTTTGCAGGACAAAGGCTACGATACCGTCGAAGCCAACCATCAGCTCGGTTTTGCGGCTGATGAACGCGACTTCACCCTGTGCGCGGATATGTTCAAGTTACTGGGCGTTGATTCTGTCCGCCTGCTGACCAACAACCCGAAAAAGGTCGAAATCCTGACTGAAGCCGGCATTAATATCACCGAGCGCGTGCCGCTGATCGTGGGCCGTAATCCGGAAAACGAACGTTACCTGTCTACCAAAGCCGCCAAAATGGGCCACCTGCTCGATAAGTAATTTTTTCAGGATATGACAGAAATATTAAGGGCACCTTAACGGTGCCCTTTTTCATGGATTTTTGGCGGGAAAAAGATTCAGAGCATTTTGCGGATCACGTAATGCAGAATGCCACCGTTCTGGAAATAAGTCAGTTCGTTGCCCGTATCAATACGGCAGCGCGCGTTGACCGTTTGCGTATGCCCGTCGGCAAAAGTGATGTGTACTGCAACGTCCTGCCCGGGCGTCAGGGTTTGTAATCCCCGGATACTGATCTGCTCATCGCCGGTCAGTTTCAGGGTTTTGCGGGTCACGCCCTGCGGGAATTCCAGCGGTAAAATCCCCATGCCGATCAGGTTAGAGCGGTGAATACGTTCGAAAGATTCCGCAATTACCACGCGAACACCCAGCAAGCGCGGCCCTTTCGCCGCCCAGTCACGGCTCGATCCTGAACCGTACTCTTTACCGGCGATCACTGCCGTCGGCACGCTTTCATGCTGATATCTCATCGCCGCATCGTAAATCGCCAGCTGTTCCTGCGACGGAATATGGCGGGTAAATCCGCCCTCCACGCCCGGCACCATTTCGTTTTTAATACGGATATTGGCGAACGTCCCGCGCATCATCACTTCATGGTTACCGCGCCGCGAACCGTAGGAGTTAAATGCCTTCGGCTCTACACCGTGCTGTTTCAGATACAACCCCGCCGGGCTTTCGGCTTTGATATTCCCGGCGGGCGAGATATGGTCGGTGGTAACGGAGTCCGCCAAAATCGCCAGAATACGGGCATCGTTGATGTCTTCCAGCGCGTCCGGCTCGACTTTCATGTCACTGAAGAACGGCGGATGGCGGATGTAGGTGGAATCTTCCTGCCAGGTGTAGGTCGGCGTGCCTTCAATCTGAATCGCCTGCCAGCTGGCATCACCGTTAAAAACTTCCGCATATTCTTTATGGAACATGGCCGTGGTCACCTGCCCGACCGCGTTGGCAATTTCTTCCGCCGACGGCCAGATATCTTTGAGATAAACTGGTTTGCCGTCCGCATCTTCCCCCAGCGGATCGTGGGTCAGATTGACGTTCATGTTCCCGGCCAGCGCGTACGCCACCACCAGCGGCGGAGACGCCAGCCAGTTGGTTTTGATCAGCGGATGAATACGCCCTTCGAAGTTTCGATTTCCGGAAAGCACCGCGCCGACGGTGAGATCCCCGGATTTAATGGCGGATTCAATCGGTTCCGGCAGCGGCCCAGAGTTACCGATACAGGTGGTACAGCCGTAGCCCACCAGATTGAAGCCGAGCTGTTCAAGGTATGGCATCAGACCGGCAGCATTCAGATAATCGGTCACCACTTTGGAACCCGGTGCCAGCGAGGTTTTCACCCACGGTTTACGGGTGAGCCCTTTTTCAGCGGCATTCTTCGCCAGCAAACCGGCTGCCATCAGCACGCTGGGGTTTGACGTATTGGTACAGGATGTGATGGCGGCAATTACCACCGCGCCGGTCGTGAGCGCGTAATGCTGCCCTTCCAGCGTGAAGGTTTCCTTGTCGCTGCGTCCCGGTTTACTGTTTCCCAACTCCAGTTCAGTGGCCGCTTTAAACGCTTTCGGCACATCCGGCAGCGCCACCCGATCCTGCGGACGTTTCGGGCCAGCCAGACTCGGTTCAACACTGCCCATATCCAGCGACAGCGTACTGGTGAATACCGGTTCGTCGCCCGCATTGCGCCATAAACCCTGCGCCTGCGAATAAGCTCTGACCAGTTCGATTTGCTCATCGCTGCGGCCACTCAGCTTCATATACCCGAGCGTGACGTCGTCCACCGGGAAGAATCCGCAGGTGGCCCCGAATTCCGGTGACATATTGGCGATCGTGGCGCGGTCGGCCAGCGGTAAATCCGCCAGACCGTCGCCGTAAAATTCAACAAATTTGCCGACCACGCCGTGCTTACGCAGCATCTGCGTGACGGTTAACACCAGATCGGTTGCGGTGATGCCTTCGCGTAATTTTCCGGTCAGCTTGAAGCCAACCACATCGGGGATCAGCATGGAAACCGGCTGACCTAACATCGCCGCTTCCGCTTCAATCCCGCCGCAGCCCCAGCCCAGGATCCCCAGTCCGTTAATCATGGTGGTGTGCGAATCGGTGCCGACCAGCGTATCCGGGTAGGCGACCGTTTTACCGTTCTGCTCTTCGTACCAGACGGTCTGCCCGAGATACTCCAGGTTAACCTGATGGCAAATCCCGGTGCCCGGCGGCACAACGCGGAAGCGGTTGAAGGCCTTCTGCCCCCAGCGGAGGAACTGATAGCGTTCGTTGTTACGTTCCATTTCCAGCCGGACGTTTTCGTCAAACGCTTCGTCATCACCAAATTCATCTACCGTCACCGAGTGGTCGATAACCAGATCGACAGGCGATAACGGGTTCACCTGGTCGACATTACCGCCGAGACGTTTTACCGCCTGCCGCATGGCGGCTAAATCCACCACCGCCGGCACGCCGGTAAAATCCTGCATCAGAACGCGCGCAGGCCGGTAAGCGATTTCACGATCGGCGTGGCCGGTTTTCTGCCAGCCGACCAGTTCGCGCAAATCACTTTCCGTTACGGTGTCGCCATCCACGTGGCGCAGTAAATTTTCGAGTAAAACTTTGAGGGATTTTGGCAGGCGCTGGAGTTCACCCAGCGTTTGGGCTGCGAGCGGCAGGCTGTAGTAATGAAACTCCTTGTTCTGGACTGCCAGTTTATCCAGACTTTTCTCACGAATATCGGACGACATAGCTTCTCCTTTTACTGCTCATTTCTCGCGCCTGCGTGGCTATCAGGGAATAACCCGCAAGCTTATAAGTGCATAGTTAAACATAACACAAAACTCGGTTAACATTTTCATAACAACACGAAGTGTTCATCAGGCAAAAAAAATCCCGCGACATTGTAAGACGTCGCGGGACGGAGATTTTCAGCGATGTGAACCGTTTTACTTCACCGGCAGTTTGATGTCTTTGAACATCTCTTCGATATCTTCGTTTGAGCGCAGGGCAATGGCGGTGTCAACCACGTCACGCGTCAGATGCGGAGCAAATCGCTGGATGAAATCATACATGTAGCTGCGCAGGAAAGTGCTGCGGCGGAAACCGATTTTGGTGGTGCTGTACGTGAAGATATCACGCGCATCGACCATCACCAGATCCGGATCCTGAATCGGATCGACTGCCATGCTGGCAATCACGCCGACGCCCAGCCCGAGACGGACGTAGGTTTTGATGACGTCAGCATCAGTGGCGGTAAAGACGATACGCGGCGTCAGCCCGGCACGGTTAAACGCCGTGTCCAGTTCAGAACGGCCGGTGAACCCGAAGGTGTAGGTGACAATCGGATACGCCGCTAACTCTTCGATGGTGACTTTATCTTTGCCCGCCAGCGGATGATCCGGCTGAACCACAACCGCACGGTTCCAGTGGTAGCAAGGCAGCATAATCAGGTCGTCGTAAAGGTGTAGCGCTTCGGTGGCAATTGCGAAATCCGCATTCCCTTTCGAAACCGCTTCGGCGATTTGCGTTGGCGAACCCTGATGCATGTGAAGTGAAACGCGCGGGTAGCGCTCGATGAAACCTTTAATGACGTTTGGCAGTGCGTAACGTGCCTGCGTGTGCGTTGTGGCGACGTACAGCGACCCTTTATCAGGATATGTATGCTCGCCCGCGACGGCTTTAATTGCGTCGACTTTAGACAGCACTTCGCGCGCGATACGAATAATCTCCTGCCCGGCGGGCGTAACCTGCGTCAGATGTTTACCGCTGCGGGAGAAAATCTGAATACCCAGCTCATCTTCGAGCATGCGCACCTGCTTACTGATCCCTGGCTGCGACGTGTACAGGCCTTCTGCCGTCGAACTGACGTTCAGATTGTGATTAACAACCTCTACGATGTAGCGCAGTTGCTGCAATTTCATATCTCATACCACCCTGGTTTCAAACCCTGTCACCATCCCTGTTCACCCGAAGCTGAACAGACTGGAAATGATTTTTATTGAATGCCCGAAGTCTGTATTACGCCGTTTATGTCAAAGACGTATTAGCTTATTACAAATGTGAATAAAAACAAATTTTATATAACAATTATATCAAGAATTGACACATTGTATAGCCAGATAACATAAGGATTACAGCAGGCAGTACTGCACTGAGAAGATATTCGCGAAGAACCTTTCGATGATAGATCTTTATGCAATAAAAAAACCAGCCCGAAGGACTGGTTTTTTACAATCGAATAACAATGGGTTTCATCTGGCTTCGACTAAATAATATTACTTCTTACCTTCGACCCATTTACCGTCGACATAAAATGCCGTCCAGCCAGTGGCTTTGCCGTCTTTTTCTGAAGACACGTACTGCTGCTTCGTTTTACGGCTGAAACGCACCATCGATTTATTGCCTTCCGGGTCGGCAACTGGCGCATCAGCCAGATAGCTCAGTTTTTCCGGCAGGCGATCTTTAAAGCGCTTCAGTTCTTCCACCAGCGGCGCACGGGTTTCGCGCGATTTAGGGAAAGTATTGGCCGCCAGAAAAACACCTGCCGCGCCATCACGTAAAACGAAATAGGCGTCAGACTTTTCACATTGCAGCTCCGGCAAGGGAACCGGATCTTCTTTCGGCGGCGCAACGTCACCGTTACGCAGGATCTTACGGGTATTTTTACACGCGTCGTTGGTACAGCCCATGTACTTACCGAAACGCCCCATTTTCAGGTGCATTTCAGAACCACATTTCTCACACTCAACGATCGGGCCGTCATAACCCTTGATACGGAACTCGCCTTCTTCGATTTCGTAGCCGTCACATTCCGGGTTGTTACCGCAGACATGCAATTTGCGCTGGTTGTCGATGAGGTAGCTGTCCATCGCCGTGCCGCATTTGCCGCAACGACGTTTAGCGCGCAGCGCATTGGCTTCCGCTTCATCACCTTCAAGGATGTTCAGAACTTCAGCATCCGCAATCAGGTTGATGGTGGTTTTGCAGCGCTCTTTCGGTGGCAACGCATAACCGGAACACCCGAGGAACACACCGGTGCTGGCGGTACGAATACCCATCGGGCGGCTGCACGTCGGGCATTCGATGCTGGTCAGTACCATCTGATTCGGGCGCATACCGCCTTCTTCAGGGTCTTTCTCGGCGGTCTCGAGCTGCTTGCTGAATTCAGTGAAGAACTCATCCAGAACCGCTTTCCATTCCGCTTTATTGTTCGCGACCTGGTCCAGCCCGTCTTCCATGCGCGCGGTGAAATCGTAGTTCATCAGTTCGCGGAAATTATCTTCCAGACGATCGGTGACGATTTCACCCATTTTTTCCGCATAGAAACGGCGGTTTTCAACGTGAACGTAGCCACGATCCTGAATGGTCGAAATGATCGACGCATAGGTGGACGGACGGCCAATGCCACGTTTTTCCAGCTCTTTCACCAGTGACGCTTCGCTGAAACGCGCAGGCGGTTTGGTGAAGTGCTGAGTTGGCAACAACTGCTGTAGTTCGAGTTCGGTGCCAACTTCAATTGCTGGCAGCGTTCTGTCTTCGTCGCCTTTACGCAACGCTGGCATGACTTTCGTCCAGCCATCGAAACGCAGCGTACGACCTTTGGCGCGCAGGGAATAATCGCCCGCTTTCACCGTCAGCGTGGTGGAATCGTACTGTGCCGGTGTCATCTGGCAGGCCACAAACTGACGCCAGATCAGCTGGTACAGGCGCTGCGCATCCGCTTCCATATCTTTGAGTTGCTCAGAAACCACGGCAACGTCAGAAGGACGGATCGCTTCATGCGCTTCCTGGGAATTCTCTTTGTTGCTGTACTGCAACGGCGCTTTCGGCAGGTATTTATCGCCAAAGTTTGTGCCGATGTAGCCGCGAACCATTTCTACGGCGTCCTGGCTCAGGTTAGTGGAGTCAGTACGCATATAGGTGATGTGACCGGCTTCGTAGAGACGCTGCGCCATCATCATGGTTTTCTTCACGCCAAAGCTCAGACGTGTACTTGCCGCCTGCTGCAACGTGGAGGTAATAAAAGGAGCGCCCGGTTTGCTGCTGGTTGGTTTATCTTCACGATCCACCACCTGATAACGCGCTTTTTCAAGGAGCGAAACAGCCGCATGGGTTTGCTCTTTATTCACCGGTTTGAACGGTTTATCCAGGTGATGCGTCACTTCCATTTGCAGAGCGGTTTCTTTCTTCGCCAGCAAATCCGCGTGCAACTCCCAGTATTCTTCCGGCACGAACGCCTTGATTTCTTTTTCGCGCTCAACCACCAGACGAACCGCCACGGACTGAACACGACCCGCGGATAAACCACGGGCAATTTTCTTCCACAGCAGCGGGGAAACCATGTAACCCACTACGCGGTCCATAAAGCGACGCGCCTGCTGAGCGTTAACACGATCGATATTCAGCTCGCCCGGTTCTTTAAACGCATTCTGAATCGCGTTCTTGGTAATTTCGTTAAATACAACGCGGCTGAAACGTTTTTCATCGCCGCCAATCACTTCCCGCAAATGCCAGGCAATTGCCTCTCCTTCGCGGTCAAGGTCGGTTGCGAGATAGATGTGGTCAGCTTTTTCCGCTAACGCTTTTAACTCAGCAACGACTTTTTCTTTACCGGGAAGTATTTCGTATTGCGCTTCCCAACCATGATACGGATCGACGCCCATGCGATTAACCAGCGCAGTTTTCTCATCCTTTTTTACTTTTTTCTTTGTTTTTTCTTCGGTTGAGTCGGCGGTCTTTTTAGCAGCGGATCCACTGGTCGGTAAATCACGGATATGACCGACGCTGGACTTAACCACGTAGTCATTTCCTAAATATTTATTAATCGTTTTGGCTTTTGCCGGGGACTCAACTATTACGAGAGCTTTACCCATAATTACCTTTACCTGAATGATTCTTCATCATCTGAAGAAGATTTTGTCTAGTTATGCCGCGGCACAATAACACGTCTTTTTTTATATTGCGGCAGTGAGTCAGAACGTCAACTCATTTCTTTAAAAGAACGAGCGAACTGACTTCCCGAGGTTCAATACACTGATTCTGCGAGGGATTAACCAGACAGGGTTCAGCAGAATGTGCTCTTTCCTATGTCAAATAATGACCAAGCGTAAACAAAACATTCCACCTGAAGCCACAAAATCCCACACTCTACCTGATAAAAATCGACACGCAAACTAATTAACACGGAAACGCCCTTTTCGCTAATGCGTTCAATCTTTTCGGCGAATCGTTCAAATAATAACCATAATTTAAAGCCATTACCCACAGCCGATTTGCGGTTTTAACAACGTCAGGATTACAATAACGTCAGCAATTATAGTGGGGAGTAAATATCATGCACGAAAATACATCGGCAATAAGTCGCGAAGCTTTACTGGCAGAAGCGAATAAGGTTATCCGTGAGCACGATGAGTATCTTAGCGGAATGGCTGCGACAGAAGTTGAACAAAAAGGCAATGTGCTGGTTTTCCGTGGTGAATTCTTCATGGATGAAAACGGTTTACCGACCCGAAAAACCACCGCGGTATTTAATATGTTTAAACATCTGGCTCATCTTTTTTCAGAAAAATACCATCTCGAAGATTGAGATAAAAAAGCCGCTATAAAAGAAGGCGCAACCGGTTAGCTCTCGGCGTAAACCGAGCCGATAAAAAAGGGACCGAAGTCCCTTTTTCTATGTGCTTTTAATGAGGCAATGCATCTACAGCAACGGCTTCTGACTGCGCTGTAACCAGCGCAGGAACAGACGGTCTGCGCTTTCAGCCGCGCTGCCGGTAAATCTGTCCATCATGCGTTTACGACGGGCATAACGCACCGCAATCACTTCATGATTTTTCATTTCTGCAATCAGCAAATCATCGCTGGTGCCGATGGCGTCAATCAGACCATTTTCACGCGCTTGTGTCCCAAACCAGTGTTCACCGGTTGCCACGCTGTCGATATCCAGCGACGGACGATTCTGATGTACAAATTCCTTGAAGAGCACGTGTGTTTCGTTGAGATCTTCGCGGAATTTCTCGCGCCCTTCTTCGGTGTTTTCACCGAGCAGCGTCAGGGTACGTTTGAACTCCCCCGCCGTATGCAGTTCGATATCAATATCGTTCTTTTTCAATAAGCGGTTGAAGTTAGGGATCTGCGCAACGACGCCAATCGAACCGATAATGGCAAACGGCGCGGCGACAATGCGGTCAGCCACGCAGGCCATCATATACCCGCCGCTTGCGGCGACTTTATCTACCGCCACCGTCAGGCGGATCCCGCTCTGGCGCAGACGAACCAGCTGTGAAGCGGCCAGACCATAACCGTGAACCACGCCGCCCGGGCTTTCCAGGCGCAACAGCACTTCGTCTTCCGGTGTAGCCACCGCAAGCACGGCTGAAATTTCTTCGCGCAGCGAAGTCACTTCATGCGCGTCCATACTGCCTTTGAAATCGAGAACATACAGGCAAGGTTTGGATTGGGTTGCCCCCACTTTGGCCTGTAGTTTTTTCTGTTTCGCTTCCGCTTTATCCTTTTTCTTCAGTTCCTTACTGCGGATTTTCAGCTCCGCAGGACTCAGACGCGCGCTGCGCATTTCACGCTGCATTTCGCGATACTGCTCCCCTAAATCGACCAGCTGCAACTCACCTTTTCCGTGAGATTTGCGATGACGAAGGCCAACCACCAATACCACCAGCGCACCAATGGCGATCACTACGGTCACTACTTTGGCCAAAAACAGCCCATAAAGAGAAAGTAAATCCACACAAACCGCCTTTTCGATGTGGTAATAAAACCGTTATGAAAGATGCTGAACATTCTAGACAATCGGCGCTGCGGCGTCTTGTTCGAAGATGACATCATGCCAGAGACTAAAAGTGAGTGCGCCATTGTTCCAATTTTGTTACAAAAGAGCTGTCTGTTTTTGGGTTAATCATTGAAACTCCTGCCCATTTAAGGCATATAACCGGTGATCAATTCCGAAACACCCCAAATTCGCGCCAAAATGTCGGACTCCGGTCGAGCGCAACTTCTCCCGTTCTCGGCATTTTTGATACTCAGCGCGCCTGATGTGAAAACGCCGACTGCGTCACATCGCGCCCCGAACTATGAGGACCGACCATGCATTACCATCCTAAATCTGACCTGCTCAACAACCGTATTATTCTGATCACCGGCGCTGGTGACGGCATCGGACGCGAAGCGGCGCTGACCTACGCCCGCTTTGGCGCGCAGGTGATTTTACTTGGCCGCACTGAAAGCAAACTGGCCAGCGTCCAGCAGGAAATTGCCTCGAAGAATCTGCGTCCCGCGTTCATTTATGCGCTCGATCTACTGACCGCCAGCGAGCAGGATTGCCAGCGCGTCGCCAGCCAGATTGCCGGATGGGTGCCGCATCTCGACGGTGTTTTACACAACGCCGGGCTGCTGACGGAGATTACGCCGATGGCCGAAATTAAGTTGCAGGACTGGATGAACGTCATGCAGGTCAACGTCAACGCGACGTTTATGCTGACGCAGGCCCTGCTACCGCTGCTGCTCAAATCCGCCAGCGCATCGCTGGTGTTCACAACGTCCAGCGTCGGGCGGGAAGGTCGCAGCGGCTGGGGCGCGTACGCGGTATCGAAATTCGCCACCGAAGGCATGATGCAGGTGCTGGCCGAAGAACATAAACACTCCGGTCTGCGGGTGAACTGCATTAATCCGGGCGGAACCCGCACCGGCATGCGCGCGTCGGCGTTCCCTGATGAAAACAAAAATAAACTCAAAACACCGGCTGACATCATGCCGCTGTATCTCTACCTGATGGGCGATGACAGTCGTCGTAAAACTGGTATCAGCTTTGATGCCCAACCGGGCCGTAAAGCCGGTCCAGCCGAATAACGGAGCCGAACATGACTGAAGATCGCCACAAGCAGCGCCAGCAAAAGCTGAAAGAACAGGTTGACGCGCGCATTGACGCGGCAAAAGAGCAGCGCGGCATTTTGATTGTGTTTACCGGCAACGGCAAAGGCAAAACTACTGCCGCTTTCGGGACGGTAACCCGCGCCGTCGGGCACGGAATGCGCGCAGCGGTGATCCAGTTTATTAAAGGCGAATGGCCGAACGGTGAGAAAAATCTGCTGGAACCGCATGGCGTCGAATTTCAGGTGATGGCGACCGGTTTTACCTGGGAAACGCAAAATAAAGAAACGGACACCGCCGCCTGTCAGGCCGTCTGGCAGCACGGGAAACGCATGCTGGCCGATGCCACGTTAGATCTCGTCGTGCTCGATGAACTGACGTATATGGTCAGTTTCGGTTATCTGGATTTGCAGGAAGTGGTTGATGCGCTGAATGCCCGTCCGGCGCGCCAGACGGTGATTATCACCGGCCGTGGCTGCCATCGGGATCTGCTGGAGCTGGCCGATACCGTCAGCGAACTGCGTCCGGTGAAGCATGCTTTTGATGCGGGCATTATGGCGCAGCAGGGCATTGACTGGTAACGCCCTGCTTTGCTTTTAAACGTAAGCTTTAAAACTTAATTTTCAAAGCGTTATCTGACACTCCGCCAGTGTCGCCATTTCATTATGGATAGCGCAGGCAGCATCAATCAGCGGTAACGCCAGCGCGGCACCGCTGCCCTCGCCCAGACGCAAACTCAGGTCAAAATAAGGCTGCAAACCCAGCGCTTCCAGGGCAATTGTCGCGCCCTGCTCCGCCGAAAGATGTGACGGAATAAGATACGGTTTCAGCGCCGGTGCCATCTGGCAGGCCGCCAGTGCCGACGCATAAGAAAGGAAACCATCCAGTACCACCGGAATTCCCGCCGCCGCAGCACCGATCATTGCGCCCGCCATACCGACAAGCTCGAACCCGCCGACTTTCGCCATGACATCCAGCGCATCCGAAGCATCCGGCTGATTCACCGCAAGGGCTTTTTCCACCACGCTGATTTTATGGGTCAGCCGCTCCGGCGGAAGGTTTGCGCCCAACCCGACCGTTTGCGCAGGGGCTGCGCCGGTGAGCACCGCGACCATCGCCGCCGCGGGCGTGGTGTTTGCCATGCCCAGCTCACCGACCGCCAGAAGAGACAACCCGCTTTCCGCTTTTGCAATAACCCGTTCCGCGCTCCAGACCAGTAGCGATTCCGCCTGCTCACGGGTCATCGCCGGGCTAGTGACAATATTGCCGGTGCCTTGTGCGACTTTGTGGTTCAGCGTGCCGGGAATATCCGGGCCGAGTATCCCGCAGTCAACCAGCGTCACCTGCGCACCGGCGTTACGCGCCAGCACGGAAACTCCGGCTTTTCCCTGCACAATATTCACCGCCTGAATTGCGGTGACGACCTGCGGCGAAGGCGTTACCCCTTCATGCCAAACGCCGTGATCGGCGGCCATCACCAGAATCTCTTTGCTGGGGAATTTCAGCGGTGCTTTACCGCGAATCGACGCCAGCTGAACGGCCAGCTGTTCCAGACGCCCGAGACTGCCCAGCGGTTTAACCAGGCTGTCCAGACGTTCTGCGGCAGCCCGTGCGGCCTCTGCGTCGGGTTTAGCAATCTGACGGATGATATTTGCCAACGAAGCCATCAGTGTTCCTTATCGTGATTAAAAGTTAAATACCGCTGTCGTTGAAACGTTGGATAACGCAGGCACCCGGGCTTAAATCGATCTCACACAGGCAGCCTTGTTTAAACGGAAAGCGCCACATGTCAGCGGGCGCAAGTTTGAGCATCATCGCCAGCAACAGGCTGAGTGAACCCTGATGCGCCACGATAGCCACGCGGCTTCCCTGCGGACGCAGGTGAATTTGCTGCAACGCCTGACGGATCCGCCCGGTGAATTCGGTGAAGGATTCGCCTTGAGGCACCGCCGCTTTTTGCCAGTCCTGACACCACTGCTGGTAACCTTCTGCCTCCGAGGCTTCCAGCTCTTTGTGATGACGCATTTCCCATTCGCCGAATCCCATTTCCCGGAGCAGAGGCTGGCTTTCTACAGCGATTTCACGCCCTTTAACGATAAATTCAGCCGTGGCCTGGCTGCGCCGCATGCCGGAGTGGATCACGCAATCGAGCGGCATTTCCGCCAGCTGGCGGGCGACGTGCTGCGCCTGCTTTTCACCCTGCGCGGTCAGCGCGATATCGCTGCTGCCGCAGAAAACGCCGTCGACGTTTGCCTGAGTTTGTCCGTGTCGTATCAGATACATTTTCATTTATTTTTTCCGGATCTCAGTGCCATAAAAGGAAGAACAGAAAAACCAGTTCGCTTAATTCGCAGGCCGCGCCTAACGTGTCACCGGTTTGCCCGCCTATACGGTTGGCGACAAAACGGCGAAAAACAAAGGTAAAGCACAGCGTCACCAGCAGGGCAAACAGCGTGGAGATACCGGCGATAAACAGAACCAGTGAAGCCATCAGCAGCAGCGTCGCATAAAAGCGCCCTTCGCTGATTTTGCCGATAAACAGATTTCCCATGCCCGATTCACGCGCGTAAGACTGTCTGAAAATCATGACAGACATCATTCCCCGCCCGATTACAGGCGTTATGACCAGCACTGCAAACACTGCCAGCCCGTCGGCGCTTAACTGATAAATCAGCGCCGTACGCAGCAAAATAGCGACAATCAGCGCCAGTGCGCCGTTGGTACCAATGCGGCTGTCGCGCATAATCTCCAGAATGCGCTCGCGGCTGCGCACCGAAAACAGCCCGTCGCAGGTGTCCGCCAGCCCGTCAAGGTGCAGTGCGCCGGTCAGCATAATATGAGCGATAACCGCGGCAACTGCCGCCGGAAATGCGCCAACGTGCGGAACCAGAGTCCCCCAGACCAGCGCAGAAAGCAGGCCGACTACCAGCCCGACGAAAGGGAAGCACACAATCCCGCGCGGGTAATCTTTCATTTCAACACCGTCACACCAGCGTTCTTTTACCGGTATGCGGGTGAGGAACTGCAACGTTGCGAGAAACAGACGCCATGTCATCATCGTAATATCCTTTTTTACGCAGAAGTTTTTACCGGCACCGGGATCCCGGAAACCACCAGATATACATCATCCGCCGCAGCCGCCAGTTGCTGGTTCACCCGCCCGGCGATGTCACGAAAGCGCCGCGACAACAGGTTATCCGGCACAATTCCCATGCCGACTTCATTGGTGACGAAAATCACTTCCGTTTCACAATGCTGCGCGGCGTCAGTAAGATCAGTGATTTGCGCCAGAATATGCTGTTCGATGGCGGTGAAATCCATCGCTTCCGGCTCAGCTTCACCGGCCATATCAAACAGCAGATTGGTAATCAGCGTTGTGATGCATTCAATCACGATCGTCGGGAATTCAGTCTGTTTCAGGCGCACAACGTCGCCTAAATCACGGTGACTTTCAAACGTGTGCCAGTGCGCCGGACGCTGCTGCTGGTGGAAGCGGATCCGCTGGGCCATTTCTGTATCGGTCACCGCTGACGTGGCGATATACAACACGTCTCCGCCCCGCTTTTCTGCGATCTGTTCGGCAAAACGGCTTTTACCGCTGCGCGCCCCCCCGGTAATCAGCATCATAATCGGCTTCCTTTGGGTTGAGCGAACAATCATGTTTCGCCCTGATTTTTGAGCAAAAAAAACCGCAGCCGGTGAGAGCTGCGGTTGATGAGCATAACGGTTAGCCGTTCGCTTGTCAGCGATTAACCCCGTTTAGCCGGTCCGGTGGTACGACGTGCCGGAGCCACAGACGTGTGGCGCTTAACGGCGCGACGGATCTGGTTAGCTTTAACACGACGACGATCGCGCTCAACCGGCAGTTTGCTGACGGTTTCTTCGGTCATATCAACCAGTGTGCGCAGATAGTTGATGTCCGGCAGATCCAGCTCTTTGTAGCCGCCGCGAGGCAGGCCTTTAGGCAGATTCAGGTCACCGTAACGCACGCGGATCAGACGACTCACCTGCACGCCAACGGCTTCCCACAGACGACGAACTTCACGGTTACGTCCTTCTGTCAGGGTCACGTTGTACCACTGGTTCAGACCTTCGCCGCCCTGGAATTTGATGGAGCGGAAAGCGGCAGGGCCGTCTTCCAGCTGTACGCCACGGCTCAGTTGCTTGATTTTTTCATCATCAACCTGACCGAATACGCGTACCGCATACTCACGTTCCACTTCACGGCTCGGGTGCATCAGGCGGTTAGCCAGTTCACCGTCGGTTGTGAATAACAGCAGGCCGGAAGTGTTTACGTCCAGACGACCCACGGCAATCCAGCGTGAACCGCGCATTTTCGGCAAACGGTCAAACACGGTCGGACGCCCTTCCGGATCACTGCGCGTACACAGTTCGCCTTCAGGTTTGTAATACGCCAGCACGCGGCAGACAGTGTCCTGAGACTCCATCACCGAGAGGATGTGGCCGTCGAGACGGATTTTTGTCCCGCCGGTGACTTCAACCCGATCGCCCAGCGTCGAGATTTTACCGTCAACGCTGACGCGGCCAGCCTGGATCATCGCTTCAACTTCACGACGTGAACCGTGGCCCGCACGCGCGAGAACTTTTTGCAGTTTTTCGGTTTGCCCTTCAGTGCTGTCCAGCGCGTTTTTCGGCTTCTGGTACTTCACTTCTTCTTCATCACCGTTTTCATCAAACAGTGTTTCAGCTTTAGGCCTGGTGCCACGCGGTTTCAGCGGACGCTTTTTATCATCGCGCGCGTTGTCCGGACGTGCCGGTTTGCCCATGCGGGGTTTTTCAATGCGGGAATCAGAACGTGAATCGCTGCGACCTGCATCAGCACGCGGCTTATCAGTGCGCGGTTTGTCAGAACGTGGCTTATCGGTACGTGGCTTATCGGTACGTGGCTTTTCACCACGCTTTTCAGCCCGCGACGGTTCCGGACGGCTTTTCGCTGCGCCGGAATTTCTGCCGCTTTTAGGCTTGTCACCAGACGAACGTGCCGGTTTGGATTTATCGCTGGTGTGCTTCTGGGAATTATACTTCTCGCTCATTGAGCAGCCTCATTTGTCGCCTTCACAGGCGTCGGGGGGAGCCGGCAGCACAATGTGACCCATTGTCTGCCCGCCAAAATTCGTTTATTGCGCTTTAATACAACGACTTACAAAAAAGTCAGCCCGCCATTATACACATTTATCCCCAATTTGTATCCTGCTAAGGGATTTACGGGCTGATTATTTTTCAAACAGCGATTAACGGAACGGTGCCGGATCGCCAGCGCCTTCGCGGGCCACTTCCGGCGTTGACTCGGTCAGATCAATTACCGTGGTCGGCTGCTGACCCAGCGAACCGCCGTCAATGACCAGATCGACCAGTTTACCCAGACGATCTTTGATGTCTTCCGGGTCAGATTCCGCAAAGTCATTGCCCGGCAGCATCAGCGTGGTGGACATCAGCGGTTCACCCAACGCGTCAAGCAGTGCAATCGCAATCGGGTTCGACGGCACACGTAAACCGATCGTCTTACGTTTTTCGCTCATCAACCGGCGCGGCACTTCTTTCGTCGCTTTCAGAATGAACGTGTAGTTGCCCGGCGTGTTATTTTTGATCAGACGAAAAGCCGAGTTATCTACATAAGCGTAAGTAGAAAGCTCAGACAAATCGCGGCAGACCAGCGTGAAATTGTGGTTGCCGTCAAGCTGACGGATACGGCATATGCGCTCCATCGCGTTCTTTTCTTCCAGGCGACAGCCCAGCGCGTAGCCCGAATCGGTCGGGTAAACGATCACATTCCCTTTGCGCAGCAATTCAACCGCCTGACTGATCAGACGTGGCTGCGGATTTTCAGGATGAATATAGAAATATTGACTCATTGTTCCTCTCAATTCTTTTCAGGTCTGCCCTCTGTGAGGTCATCATAAAAAATGACGTTACAAAGCAGGGTTCAGACCAGTTCAATTTCAGGCTTTTTTTCCGTGACCGGCCAGTTTTTCCACACCGGTTCCACACCTGCGGGAAGCCAAAGTTTGCGCCCCAGTTCAATCCACGAGCAGGGCTGATGGAAATCAGAGCCTTGCGAGGCCAGCAAATGATAATCGCGGGCATACGCCGCCAGCTGCGCGCGTTCGTTGGGCGCTTGCTGACATTGCGCGACTTCCATCGCATCACCGCCGTGCTCAGAAAAATAGGCCAGCAGGCGTTTCAGCCATTTTGTCGACAGGTCATAACGTCCCGGATGCGCGACGACGGCCTGCCCGCCAGACTGATGAATTGCTTCAATAGATTGTTCTATTGTACACCACTGTGGCGGAACGTAGCCGGTCTTACCCTTGGCGAGGTACTTTTTGAAGACCTGCGCGATGTTATCCGCCGCGCCAAATTCGACCAGAAAGCGTGCAAAATGGGCGCGGGTGACGGCTCCGCCCTGCGCCAGACGCAGTGCCCCTTCCCACGCACCGTCGATGCGCGCTTTCGCCAGCCTGTTGCCCATTTCCTGTGCGCGCTGCTGGCGGAGTTCGGCCTGACTTTTCAGCAGACTCACCATCGCCGGATGTTCAGGGTCGATGCCTAATCCGACGATATGGATCTCGTGGTTTTCCCACAGCGTCGAAATCTCAACGCCGTTCACCAGTTGCAGTGGCAGTTGCTGGCTGGCGATCGCCTGCGCCGCACGCGCCAGCCCTTCGGTGCTGTCATGATCGGTGATCGCCAGAATTCCAACCCGCATTTCAACGGCGCGGGCCACCAGCGCTTCGGGCGTTAAATAGCCGTCCGATGCCGTCGTGTGGCTGTGGAGATCGTATATCCTGAATGCAGTGCCGGAAGTCTGATCGTCTGCTGAGGGTGAAGCTGTTGTTGGCGAAGTCATCGTCACGTCGGGGATTTAACCTGTTTCTGAATGCAGCACTTATCATAACGCGTTAGGGCTTTGCACGTCAGGATGATTTCACCGGGTTTTTACGCACGGTTACGGTGCGATAACAATCTGACCGCACTAAAGGTGTGAGATCAGACAAATTCAGGGTTGACTTTGCCTTCATGAACTAGTTTACTAGTACGCAAGTTCACGGAATGATTCAGTAATGAACGGCGTGACAAACGAATTCAGAAAGTTTAGGTTTTAAGAACGCGCAGTTTTTATAAACACGAACTTTCCCAAACTTAAAAAGAGTGTCTGATGATGAAAACTCACATGATGGCGGTTCTCAGCTGGTGGCGTACTTCCCCTTGTCGGGCGGAGTAATCACGCATAGCTGTCATCAGACGCTGCAAGATTTCCGAAGCCCGCTTAACGCGGGCTTTTTTGTGGCCGTCTGTATGAAAATGTTCATAAAATTTCAGGAAGCAAAATGACTATTCAAAAACCATGTTTAGAATTGCTGACCGCACAAGGATGTTACCGCGGCGATCCAACGGCCATCTTCCATCAGCTGTGCGGCGCACGTCCGGCTACCCTGCTGCTGGAATCCTCAGAAGTGACCAGCAAAGAAAACCTGAAGAGCCTGTTGATTGTCGACAGCGCCCTGCGCATCACCGCGCTGGGTTCCCGGGTTTCCATTCAGGCACTCACCCCTAACGGTGCGTCTTTGCTGCCGCTGATTGACAGCGCGCTGCCGTCTGAAATTCGCAATGACGTGCGCCCGAATGGCCGCGAGCTGACTTTCCCGGCGATCGACCAGATGCAGGATGAAGATGCCCGTCTGCGTTCCCGCTCCGTTTTCGACGCCCTGCGCAGCATTCTGACCTCGGTGGAATCTCCGGTACATGAGCGTGAAGCGATGTTCCTCGGAGGCCTGTTTGCTTATGACCTGGTTGCCGGTTTTGAAGATTTGCCGCAGTTAGCCTCTGATCAGCGTTGCCCGGATTTCTGCTTCTATCTGGCGGAAACCCTGCTGGTGCTCGACCACCAGAACCGCACCTGCCGTTTGCAGGCCAGCCTGTTTACGCCATCTTCTGAAGAAAAACAGCGTCTGCATGAGCGTCTGGAACAGCTGCAACATCAGCTGCAATTGCCGGCGCACGCCATTCCTCACCAGAGCGTGCCGGAAATGCAGTTAAGCGTGAACCAGACCGATGAAGTGTTTGGTGCCGTGGTTGAGAAAATGAAAGTGGCGATCCGCGCCGGTGAAATCTTTCAGGTTGTGCCGTCACGCCGTTTCTCCCTGCCATGCCCTGCTCCGCTGGCGGCCTACGAAACGCTGAAAAACAACAACCCAAGTCCATATATGTTCTTCATGCAGGACAACGATTTCACGCTGTTCGGCGCGTCACCGGAAAGCGCATTGAAATACGATGCCACCAACCGCCAGATTGAAATTTACCCGATTGCCGGTACTCGCCCGCGTGGCCGTCGTGCTGACGGTTCGCTTGATCTGGATCTCGACAGCCGTATCGAACTGGAAATGCGTACCGACCATAAAGAGCTGGCCGAGCATCTGATGCTGGTTGATTTAGCGCGTAACGATCTGGCGCGTATCTGCGAACCGGGCAGCCGTTACGTCGCTGACCTGACCAAAGTTGACCGTTATTCCTTCGTGATGCATCTGGTGTCCCGCGTTGTTGGCACGCTGCGCGCCGATCTGGACGTGCTGCACGCCTATCAGGCCGTCATGAATATGGGCACGTTGACCGGCGCACCCAAAGTCCGCGCCATGCAGCTGATTTCTGCATCTGAGCAAACCCGGCGCGGCAGTTACGGCGGCGCAGTCGGTTACTTCACCGCGCACGGTGATCTGGATACCTGCATCGTCATCCGCTCCGCGTATGTGGAAGATGGCATCGCCACCGTCCAGGCGGGCGGCGGCGTGGTGCTCGATTCTGTACCACAAGCCGAAGCTGACGAAACCCGTAATAAAGCCCGTGCCGTGTTGCGTGCCATCGCCACTGCCCACAATGCGAAAGAGGTATTTTAAGATGGCCGATATTTTACTCATCGATAACGTGGATTCCTTTACGTACAACCTGGTCGATCAGCTGCGTTCCAGTGGACATAACGTAGTGATTTACCGCAATCAGATCCCGGCTGACGTGATTATAGAAAAGCTCAGCCAGCTGGAAAAACCGGTGCTGGTGCTTTCTCCGGGCCCGGGTACACCGTCTGAAGCGGGCTGTATGCCGGAACTGCTGAAACGTCTGCGCGGTCAGTTGCCGATTATCGGTATCTGTCTCGGACATCAGGCGATTGTTGAAACCTACGGCGGTTTCGTCGGTCAGGCGGGTGAAATCCTGCACGGTAAAGCTTCTTCTATTACGCATGACAACGAAGCGATGTTCGCGGGTATGAATAACCCGCTGCCGGTGGCGCGTTATCACTCGCTGGTCGGCAGTCAGATCCCCGAAGGGCTGACGGTTAACGCCCGCTACGGCGACATGGTAATGGCAGTTCGTCACGAAGAAGATCGCGTTTGCGGCTTCCAGTTCCATCCGGAATCCATTTTAACTTCACAGGGCGCTCGTCTGCTTGAGCAGACACTGGCCTGGGCTTTGGCGTAAGGAGAACTGTCATGAAAACGCAAACCATCCCCGGCATTCTCGAAAATCTGTATCAGGCTCAGGCGATGACACAGGAAGAAAGCCAGCAGTTATTTACCGCCATCGTGAACGGTGAGCTGGAACCCGCGCAGTTAGCGGCGGCGCTGATCAGCATGAAGGTGCGAGGCGAGCAGCCCGCTGAAATCGCCGGTGCCGCAAAAGCGTTACTGGCTCACGCCGAGCCGTTCCCGCGCCCTGATTATCCGTTCGCAGATATCGTCGGCACCGGCGGCGACGGCACCAACAGCATCAATATTTCCACCGCCAGCGCCTTTGTGGCGGCGGCCTGTGGCGCACGCGTGGCGAAACACGGCAACCGCAGTGTGTCCAGCCGTTCAGGTTCATCGGATTTACTGGCCGCTTTCGGCATTCGTCTGGATATGCCAGCGGAGGAATCCCGCGCGGCGCTGGACGATTTGAATGTGTGTTTCCTTTTCGCACCGCAATACCACACCGGTTTCCGCCATGCGATGCCGGTGCGTAAAGCGCTGAAAACCCGCACGCTGTTCAACGTGCTCGGCCCGCTGATTAACCCGGCACGTCCGCCATTGGCACTGATTGGCGTGTACAGCCCGGAACTGGTGAAACCGATTGCGGAAACCCTGCGCGCCCTCGGTTACGAGCGTGCGGCGGTGGTTCACGGCGGCGGAATGGATGAAGTGGCGATTCACTCGGCAACACAGGTTGCTGAACTGAAAGACGGCGAAATCACCACCTATGAAGTGACACCGCAGGACTTCGGGCTGGACAATTATCCGATCGAATCCCTGCTGGGCGGCGAGCCGGAAGAAAACCGTGACATTCTGGCACGCTTATTACAAGGTAAAGGTGATCCGGCCCATGAAGCCGCGGTAGCCGTCAATGTGGCGATGTTACTGCGTCTTTTCGGTCAGGAAGATTTGAAGCAAAACGCTCAACAGGCTTTAGATGTCATGCGCAGCGGTGAACCCTACCAGCGCGTGACTGCATTGGCAGCAAGAGGATAAGTGATGCAGCAGGAAACCGTGCTCCACAAGATTGTTCGCGATAAGGAAATTTGGGTCGCGGCACGCAAAGAACAACAACCGCTGGCCAGCTTTCAGAACGAAATAACTCAAAGCCAGCGCAGTTTTTACGACGCGCTTCAGGGCGCAAGAACGGCTTTTATTCTTGAGTGCAAGCAGGCTTCTCCTTCCAAAGGAAAGATCCGCGAGAACTTTGATCCGGTAGAAATTGCCGGTGTTTACAAAAACTACGCATCGGCCATTTCCGTTCTGACGGACGAAAAATACTTCCAGGGCAGCTTTGATTTTCTGCCGCTGGTGAGCAAAACCGTCACGCAGCCGGTGCTGTGCAAAGACTTCATTATCGACCCGTATCAGATTCATCTGGCGCGCTTTTATCAGGCCGATGCCATTTTGCTGATGCTGTCTGTACTCAGCGATGAACAATACGTGCAACTCGCCGCCGTCGCGCACAGCCTGAATATGGGTGTGCTGACCGAGGCCAGTAATGAAGAAGAATTAGACCGCGCGGTCAATCTTAAAGCCAAAGTCGTCGGCATCAATAACCGTGATTTACGTGACTTATCGATTGACCTGAACCGCACGCGTGAACTGGCACCCCGCGTACCGCACGGCGTAACGGTCATCAGCGAATCCGGCATTAATACATACGGCCAGATCCGCGAACTCAGCCGTTTTGCCAACGGTTTCCTGATTGGCAGCGCGCTGATGTCAGAGCCAGACCTGAACACCGCCGTCAGCCGTGTACTGCTTGGCGACAACAAAGTGTGCGGCCTGACGCGTGCGCAGGATGCGAAAGCCGCGCATGACGCCGGCGCGATTTACGGCGGCCTGATTTTTGTCGACGCCTCTCCGCGCTTCGTGACACAGCCGCAGGCGAAAGAAGTGCAAAACGGCGCACCGATGAAATACGTCGGCGTGTTCCGTGATGCCCAACTGACTGACGTCGTGAAAACCGCTCAGGCACTGAATCTCACCGCCGTGCAGCTTCATGGCGATGAAGATCAGGCTTATATCGATGCCCTGCGCAGTGAACTGCCTTCTGCGGTGCAGATCTGGAAAGCGCTGAGCGTGAAAGACACGATGCCGGCACGTAATCTGAATCACGCTGACCGTTACGTTCTCGATAACGGGAAAGGCGGAACAGGGCATCGTTTCGACTGGAGCAAGCTGGCCGGGCAAGACCTGAGCAATGTTCTTCTGGCCGGTGGCCTGAGCGCAGATAATTGCGTCGAAGCCGCGCAGCTCGGTTGTGCGGGTCTGGATTTCAATTCAGGCGTCGAGAGCGAGCCGGGCATTAAAGATGCGGGTAAAATTACCGCTGTATTCCAGACATTGCGGGCTTATTAATTCCCCGCAGTGACGCAAAAATTGACAGACAGGATGGAATCACATGACTTTACTTAATCCCTACTTCGGCGAATTTGGCGGCCAGTACGTCCCGCAAATTCTGATGCCTGCGCTGGTGCAGCTGGAAGAAGCTTTTGTCAGCGCGCAGCGTGACCCGGCGTTTCAGGCTGAATTCATCGATTTACTGAAAAACTATGCAGGCCGCCCGACGGCGCTGACATTGTGTAAAAACCTGACCGCAGGCACCAAAACCAAGCTATACCTCAAGCGTGAAGACCTGCTGCACGGCGGCGCGCACAAAACGAACCAGGTGCTGGGTCAGGCGCTGCTGGCTAAGCGCATGGGCAAAACCGAAATCATCGCTGAAACCGGTGCGGGTCAGCACGGCGTGGCATCCGCTCTGGCCTGTGCTCTGCTCGGCCTGAAATGCCGGATTTATATGGGCGCGAAAGACATTGAACGCCAGTCACCGAACGTGTTCCGTATGCGTCTGATGGGCGCTGAAGTGATCCCGGTCCACAGCGGCTCTTCCACGCTGAAAGATGCCTGTAACGAGGCACTGCGCGACTGGTCTGGCAGCTACGAAACCGCTCACTATATGCTGGGAACCGCTGCGGGTCCGCATCCTTATCCCACAATTGTGCGTGAATTCCAGCGCATGATTGGCGAAGAAACTAAAGCGCAAATGCAGGAACGCGAAGGCTGCCTTCCGGACGCCGTGATCGCCTGTGTCGGCGGTGGCTCTAACGCAATCGGCATGTTTGCTGATTTTATCGATGACACCAGCGTGAAGTTGATTGGTGTTGAACCAGGTGGGCTGGGTATCGAAACCGGGCAACACGGCGCACCGCTTAAACACGGACACGTTGGCATCTATTTCGGGATGAAAGCCCCGATGATGCAAACCTCAGAAGGCCAGATTGAAGAATCGTATTCCATTTCTGCCGGTCTGGATTTCCCGTCTGTCGGGCCGCAGCATGCTTTCCTTAACAGCATCGGCCGCGCGGAATATGTGTCGATTACCGATGACGAAGCACTGGACGCCTTTAAAGAATTGTCACGCCATGAAGGGATTATTCCGGCGCTGGAATCTTCACACGCGCTGGCTTACGCGCTGAAACTCATCAAGGAAACGCCAGAGAAAGAACAAATTCTGGTGGTGAATCTGTCAGGCCGCGGCGACAAAGATATTTTCACCGTACATGACATCCTGACTGCCCGGGGAGAAATTTAATGGAACGTTATCAGCAATTATTTAAGCGTCTGGAAAGCAAAAAAGAAGGTGCCTTTGTTCCCTTCGTGACGCTGGGCGATCCGGGCATTGAGCTGTCGCTTTCTATTATCGACACGCTGATTGAAGCCGGTGCCGACGCGCTGGAGCTGGGCATTCCGTTCTCTGATCCGCTCGCCGATGGCCCGACGATTCAGAACGCCAACCTGCGCGCGTTTGCCGCCGGTGTGACGCCAACACAATGCTTCAATATCCTGGCGCGCATTCGTGAAAAACATCCGGATATCCCGATTGGCCTGCTGATGTACGCCAATCTGGTATTCCATAACGGCATCGAAACTTTCTACCAGCGTTGCGCTGAAGTGGGCGTGGATTCTGTGCTGGTCGCCGACGTGCCATTTGAAGAATCTGCCCCGTTCCGCGCGGCGGCATTGCGTCACGGCATCGCACCGATCTTCATCTGTCCGCCGAATGCGTCAGACGATCTGCTGCGTGAGATTTCCTCTCATGGTCGCGGCTACACCTATTTGCTGTCCCGCGCCGGTGTGACAGGGACGGAAAAACGCGCGCTGACACCGCTGAATCACCTGGTCGATAAGTTACGTGAATATAACGCAGCCCCGCCTTTGCAGGGCTTCGGTATTTCTGAACCTTCGCAGGTGAAAGAAACGCTGGCAGCGGGCGCAGCGGGGGCGATTTCAGGTTCCGCGACGGTGCGCATTATTGAAAACAATCTGCACCAGCCTTCTGAAATGCTGGCTCAGCTTTCCCGTTTCGTCAGTGAAATGAAAGCCGCCACCCGCGCATAATCACGATCGTTTCTGCCAGACAGAACCTTATTCATCCTCCTGACTAAGGTTCTGTTTCTTTTAAATTCTTACGTTTTTTTCTCCTTTCGATTTGTATAAAACTCATCAATAATCCAAACTAAAATCACTCGGCAAATCAATAACAATACGGGTGCATTAAGTATTGTTTGCCGGCGTCTTAATCGTGTGACTTTTGGTTTTATAACAAAGCATGGAGAGTTATTTATGAAGCTATTCAAGACATTGTCCGCTTTCTGCATGGCTGCTGTCGTCGTCATGGCCGTGGCTGCCTGCGCACCGACAAAAAAATCAGAAGGCACAGGGGGTTACATTGATGACACCGTAGTCACCACGAAAGTCAAATCTGCCCTGCTGGCCGATAAGACCATCAAATCAACTGAAATCAGCGTGGAGACCTTCAAAGGCCGTGTTCAGTTAAGTGGCTTCGTGACTTCAACAGCGGATGCAAACCGTGCGGTACAGGTAACGCGTGGCGTGGCAGGGGTTCGTTCGATCGAAAACGATATGCGACTGAAATAATCAGGCACGCTTGTGATGAAATGCGAAGAGGCGCTTAAGCGCCTCTTTTTTATGCAACGTGACTGGCAATATCAGAAACGATAGCCGACGCCAAACATAAAGACCCATGGATCAATCCGGGTGTTGATGTTTTGCTGCTCGCCGCCCGCTTTGAATTTAACTTCTGTATCGATATCCATCCACCAGACGGACATATTGATCAGCCAGTTATCATCCAGGTTGTAATCCAGACCCGCCTGCGTTGCCACACCCCAGGAATCTTTCACGCTCAGATCAGAAAGCCCGGCATCGCGCCCGGTCTGGTTGAAATTCGTATCGTAGAATGTGGTGTAGTTGATACCCAAACCGAGGTACGGGCGCAGTTTGTCACGCTTATCCCCGAAGTAGTATTGCGCCATCAATGACGGCGGCAACTGTTTCACTTCAGCGATCGTTCCGGTACTTTTCAGACCGACTTTATGCTGGAACGGCGTCGCGGCCAGCAGTTCCATCCCGATGTTGTCGGTGAACATGTAGCCGAACGTCAAACCCATCTGTGTGTTGTTATTGATGTTAAAAGAACCCAGCCCCAGCACGTTGTCTGAACCTTCGGTTGGACGAACGGTTGCTGTCCCGACACGAACAATCACATCCCCTGCTTCATGTGCGCTCGCGATTGCCGGAAATGCCGCTGCTGCCAGTAATGCCCAATATGCTGCTTTCATTATCCCTTCCCTTTGTATGGTTTATTCATTGGCCGCGCGAATGATACCTACTCTTTGGTATGGTTTGATCAAAGCGGGATCACATCTTTAAAACAATTTTTCAGAAATTGCATCTTTCTCAATCTGATCTAAACCTTTAAAAACAAAGGAATTGATCTACATCAAAAATGAGGGATTTTAGTTATTTCACAAAAGCATCAAATTTCGATTGCTTAAAAAAATGCCGCTGCGTAATTTGCCTGAACCCGGTTGTTTTTGGTTTGGTGCCGTAAGGAGTCGGTAGCTTCCCAAGATGAGCGAAATTAATAATCCTTGTATGACCTGTGGCGCATGTTGCGCCTATTTCCGTGTTTCATTTTATTGGGCTGAGTCTGAAGAGGCTGGCGGTCTTGTTCCGCAGGCACTGACAGAACAAGTCACGCCTTTTTTGAGCTGCATGAAAGGCACCAACAGCAAGACGCCTCGCTGTGTGGCTCTGGAAGGGGAAGTGGGACAATCGGTTTCGTGTTCTGTTTACCTTAACCGCCCGACACCCTGCCGCGAGTTTGATCAGTCGGGGCTGAACGGTGTGGCGAATCAGGCCTGCGATCGCGCGCGCGCGCGTTATGGCCTGCCGCCGCTGGAGGTGGATTTACCGATGATTGATGTCAGTGCTTTCGCATCAGAACTGGCAGAGATTCATCAGGCTGACTGACAGGAAGTCAGCGCAAAAGTATCGGCGGGGGGCCATTACAGGTTACAATCCCCGCCTTGTTATTTTTAGCTTGTGCCAAGGAGCGTCCATGTCTATCACGGCCAGTACATTGTACCGTGACAGTTATAATTTTATGCGCAATCAGCTCGGTAGCGTTTTTTCGCTTGCCGTTCTGGCCGCATTAATTACCGTCATATTGAGCTGGATTTTAAGCCCGTCAGCCGATCAGCTTGATGCTATCGGGCAACTTATGAACAACATGGCGGGCATGAGCGTCGCCGATATGATGGGTTTCATTGAACAACAGGTCACGCCGGAACAGCAAAGCGCAATTTTCCGCTACAGCATTGCGGCGCTGTTCTCGACGCTGGCAGGCAATGTCATTTTGGTTGGCGGTGTTCTGACCCTTATCCAGCTGGTTTCTCAGGGCGTTCGTGCCAGCGTCACGCAGGTCGTGACGGCTTCGTTGCCGGTGTTGCCGCGTTTAATCCTTTTGCTGTTCGTCTTCAGCGTGATGTTCCGTCTTGGTCTGGCGCTGCTTTTCGTACCTGCATTTTTGATTGCCATTGCCTGGTCAATGTCGCCAATCATCGCCTGTAAAGAGCAGGTTGGAATGTTTAAAGCCATGCGTCTGAGCACCCGTCTGGCCTTTAGCCATGTACGCCTGGTTGCGCCGGGTGTTTTGATGTGGATTCTGGCGCAGGTGGTTCTGATGCTTTTCGTCGGTGTATTAAGTGCTTTGAATCCGATGATAAGCGCGGTCATTTTCGGCGCGCTCAGCAATGTCATCACGGCATTTATCCTGATCTATCTGTTCCGTCTTTACATGAAATTACATGTTTAATAGTGACATAACTTTTTCAAGGGCGCTCAGGCGCCCTTTTCTTTTGTCCGGTAAATGATTCCGGTATAGTCATCCCATACATAAAACATGGAATGAAGTATGAAGCAGCTCCTCGATTTTCTTCCCCTGATTGTCTTTTTTGTGGTTTATAAGCTTTACGACATTTTTGTCGCTTCGGGCGCGTTGATCGCGGCCACTGCGCTGGCGCTCATCATCACCTGGGTGGTGTATCGCAAAATTGAGAAAATGACATTAATCACCTTCGCCATGGTGGCTGTTTTTGGCACCCTGACACTGGTCTTCCATAACGATGAATTTATCAAATGGAAAGTGACGGTCATCTACGTTCTGTTCTCCGGCGCTTTGCTGATAAGTCAGCTGGTGCTGAAAAAACCTTTGATTCAGCGGATGCTGGGTAAAGAGCTGACCCTTCCCGACCACGTCTGGAATAAGCTGAATGTCAGCTGGGCGATCTTTTTCCTGCTGTGCGGTCTGGCAAATATCTACGTCGCGTTCTGGCTGCCGCAAAATGTCTGGGTTAACTTCAAAGTGTTCGGGCTGACCGTCCTGACGCTGGTCTTCACGCTATTGAGCGGTATCTATATTTACCGGCATATGCCGGATGATGAAAAAAAATAAGCATTCTTCTGCACGGGCCTTCTTTTGAAGGCCTTCGTTGTTTTGAATTAAAACATTGATCACTGTGAAGCAATCAAACATGAACGAAAAACAAAGTTTACCCAATGGTGAAATGGTACTGCGCACGCTGGCCATGCCTGCTGATACCAATGCAAACGGCGATATCTTTGGCGGATGGCTGATGTCACAGATGGACATGGGCGGCGCAATCCAGGCGAAGGAAATCGCTAAAGGCCGCGTAGTGACCGTTCGTGTGGACGGTATGACGTTCCTCAAGCCGGTCGCCGTGGGTGATGTGGTGTGTTGTTATGCACGCTGTATTCGTACCGGTAACAGCTCGATCACTATTAACGTCGAAGTCTGGGTGAAGAAGGTCTCTTCTGAACCTATCGGGCAGCGCTACAGAGCTACTGAAGCGGTGTTCACGTACGTTGCGGTGGATGAGTCTGGGAAATCACGTCAGTTGCCTGATGGCCGCAGCAATTTCAGTGTCGATTCTGGCGGTGTTTCCCAGGATTAATTCAGTTCCCACAGCTTCAACGAAAAAGGTCGCCGGAAAGGCGACCTTTTTTATGGCATAACAGGCGCGATGACCTGTTATTCGACGGTGGTGCCGCCTTTGATTTTGAACACCAGGTTGACCACTAAATTACTGGCCGCTTTCGGTTCGTAACGCCATTTCCCCATCGCCTGTTTCACTTCACGTTCAAACATGTTGCGCGGCTCAGCGGAAAGTACGCGGATATTCTGTACGCGGCCATCACCGTCGACATCAAACTGGACGCGGACGCGCCCTTCGATACGCAGCGCCAGCGCACGCGCAGGATACATCGGCTCACCACGTTGCAGCGGTCGTGGCCCGGTATTGCTCTGAGCATTGGTGGATGCAGGCGGCTGACTCACGGGCTTCGTAACCGGCTGATTGCTGGTGACAGGCGCGGTTTGTACCGTTTGCGTTTGTTTTTCCACCGGGCGTTCAACCGGTTTCACTTTTGGCTTCACGACCGGTTTTTTCACCGGCTTAGGTTTAGGCTTCGGCGGTTCTGGAATCACAACCGCTTCCGGCGGCGGCGGAGGCTCTGGCACCACTTCCGGTTCAGGCTCAGGTTCCGGCGGTGTTGGTTCCGGCTGTGGCGGCGGCGGAGGTGGCGCAAAGTCAGCCGGGTTGACCATCGTCACACTCATGACTTTCTGTTCCTGCGTCGGCAACTTGATTGACTCACCGACTGCCATGTACAAAACACCCGCAATAACAGCAATGTGCAAAGTGACAGAAAGAACGGCAGGCAACGTAACCTTGCGGATAAATCTAAACTTTTTTAGCGGCATAATGATTCATTTTCCCCATGAAGCCGCAAGTTTAAATGTAAATAGCAATCATATTCAACACCGAGATGACAACTATTCTCAAATAACCTTTGCTTTGATCCCACGCAAAGCACTTTCCCCGGGCTTCAGGTTTAGCTATGTTAATTCTGCAAAATGATCAGACTGCCGACGGCGACCTGAAATTGCTCAATAAAAACTCAATAAAAACTCAATAAAGGTGACTCATGCTTTACGTTATTTATTCTGAAGACGTTTCCGACTCACTGGAAAAACGCACACTTGCGCGCCCGGCGCACATCGAACGTCTGAAAAAATTACAGGAACAAGGCCGCGTCCTGGTTGGCGGCCCGACACCGGCCATCGACAGCGAAGATCCCGGCACTGCGGGTATGACCGGTTCCCTGCTGGTCGTCGAATTTGAAACGCTGGAAGCCGCCAAAGTATGGGCTGACGCTGATCCTTATGTCGACGCGGGTGTCTACAAATCAGTGACGGTGAAACCGTTCAAACGCGTATTCTGATTTCCGACGGGCAGTCTCAGGCTGCCCGCCCTCTGCTTATCTGCGTTTCATCCCAGCCGGTGCCCTCCTTTTAAGCAACTTTACTTTTGCTTACAGCAACTGATTGTCTAAATATCTGGTTACCTGAACATTCACTGCATCACTTATTAATCAATACCGAGCGGAGAGCCCGATATGCAATGTCCTGTATGCAAAGAAAGTCAGCTGGTTATGTCAGAACGTCAGGGTATAGAAATCGACTATTGCCCGGATTGCCGTGGCGTCTGGCTGGATCGGGGAGAGCTGGATAAAATCATCGAGAAATCCGCGGTGATCCAGCAGACGGAACGCCCTTCCGCACCGCGCTATGAAGAACCTGCGCGCCGCGACGAACACCGGCATCACAGCGGGCATGACAATCGCGGGCACTATTCCTCACAAAAGCCGCTTAAAAAGAAGAGTTTTCTTTCAGAGCTTTTCGACTGAGTAACGGAAAACGCGCGCCGAAGCAGAAACCGCTCTGGCGCCATTTCTCCAAAGCCGTCACATTGCTTTCATCCGTTGTGTGTTAGGATGCCTACCCCTGCCCACGAGGTAAGCACTATGTCATTCTTCGACGGATTGAAGTTTCTAACCAGTACGACCACGAAGGTCACCTGCCCGGAATGCGGTTACGTTTCTGAACAGATGAGCGCAAAAGTTCGCAAAAACTCCACGCTGGTGTGTAAAAAATGTGGCGCGCTGTTTCAGCCTAAATCCCGCTAATCACGCATTCCATTCGTAGTTCACGGCATACAATGACAAACGCTGATGTTGCTGATGATGAATCTGACGAATTCGGTAGATGTGACGATAGCGTCTCGACTGACCTTCCAGCCAGCGGCTTCTCCGGCGCTGAGTCTGGCGTAACATGCGCCAGCGGCCGACTTCATTTTTACTGCGTTTCATTCACCTGTGTCCCGTGATGACCGTTATTAACGGAAGCGTTTCTTAGCCGGAAAATTTCTCATCGTAAAAAACTGCGGGGACATTATAGGCCGATGACGTTGTGATCCAAGTCTTGTTTTTTCCCTTATTCAGCGTTATCAGCTAACCTTGATGTCAGGACAGTGAAAGTTTTATTAATCAGATACAGATTTAAGAGGTAGCTGATTGATTGGTGGGATAAAGTTGGTTAAAAGTTCCCCCCTTTCCCGTACACTCACTTCGACAGCTTGCGAACAGGATTTTTCGCCTTTATGACAACATTTTATACGGTAATCAGCGGACTTCTGGTTTTCGGTTACTGGTTACTGATTGCCGGCGTGACCTTGCGCATTTTGATGAAACGCCGCGCAGTGCCTTCCGCCATGGCGTGGCTGCTGATTATCTACATCATTCCGCTGGTCGGTATTATTGCCTATCTTTCATTCGGTGAACTGCATTTAGGTAAACGCCGCGCCGAGCGCGCAAAAGCCATGTGGCCTTCAACGGCGCGCTGGCTGAACGATCTCAAAGACTGCAAACGTATTTTTGCCACTGAAAACAGCGAAATCGCCGCGTCGCTTTTCCAGCTCTGCGAACGCCGCCAGGGCATTGCCGGTGTTAAAGGCAATCAGCTGCAACTGCTGACAACCAGTGATGACGTGCTGAAAGCCATGATGCGCGACATCGGTCTGGCACGCAGCAACATCGAGATGGTGTTTTACATCTGGCAGCCCGGCGGGCTGGTGGATCAGGTTGCAGAATCGCTGATGGCCGCATCGCGTCGCGGGATCCACTGCCGCCTGATGCTGGATTCCGCTGGCAGCGTCGCGTTCTTCCGCAGCCCTTATCCGGCCATGATGCGCAATGCCGGTATTGAAGTCGTGGAAGCGTTACAGGTAAATCTTTTCCGCGTGTTCCTGCGTCGCATGGATTTACGCCAGCACCGTAAAGTCGTGCTCATCGACAACTATGTCGCCTATACCGGTAGCATGAATATGGTTGATCCGCGCTTCTTCAAACAGGATGCCGGCGTAGGCCAGTGGATTGATCTGATGGCACGCATGGAAGGCCCGGTGGCCACCACCATGGGGATTGTGTATTCCTGTGACTGGGAAATTGAAACCGGTAAACGCATTCTGCCGCCGGAGCCCGATCTCAATCAGATGCCGTTCGAGCAGGAAAGCGGCCACACCATTCAGGTGATCGCGTCCGGTCCGGGTTTCCCGGAGGATATGATCCATCAGGCGCTTCTGACCGCCACGTATTCTGCGCGTGAACAACTGGTGATGACCACGCCGTATCTCGTGCCGAGCGATGATTTGTTACACGCGATTTGTACCGCCGCACAGCGGGGCGTGGACGTCAGTATTATTCTGCCGATGAAGAACGATTCAATGATGGTTGGCTGGGCGAGCCGGGCATTCTTTGGCGAACTGCTGGAAGCCGGTGTCAAAATTTATCAGTTTGAAGACGGTCTGTTGCATACCAAAAGTATTCTGGTCGATGGCCAGCTCAGTCTGGTCGGCACCGTGAATCTGGATATGCGCAGCCTGTGGCTGAATTTCGAGATTACGCTGGTCATTGATGATGCCGGATTTGGTGATGATCTGGGGCGTGTGCAGGAAGATTATATTGCCCGTTCACATCTGCTGGATGTTGAGGCGTGGCTTAAACGGCCTTTCTGGCACCGCATCGTTGAACGTCTGTTCTACTTTTTCAGTCCGCTGCTGTAAAAGCCGCGTCGGGCGTGATGTAATACACGCAGTACTGGCTTTTATAAGCCTGAACACATTCATCTGTAAACGAGAATTAATATGGACCTGAATAATCGCCTGACCGAAGACGAAACGCTTGAACAAGCCTATGACATCTTTCTGGAACTGGCCGGAGATAACCTTGACCCGGCAGATATCCTGATCTTCAATCTGCAATTTGAAGAACGCGGCGGCGCTGAATTATATGATCCGGCGGAAGACTGGGTTGAGCATGTTGATTTCGACTTAAACCCGGATTTCTTCGCCGAAGTCGTCATCGGCCTGGCCGATGCGGAAGACCAGCCGATTAATGATATTTTCGCGCGTGTTTTATTGTGCCGCGAGAAAGATCATAAGCTGTGTCACATCCTCTGGAAAGAATAATCTTACCCGTCATCCTTCAAGCTGTCCCTGCGTTGGCTGCCTTCATTCACCCCGGTCACATACTTATGTATGCTCCCGGGGATTTATTCAGTTGCCGCCTTAATACAACTCGGATGATTTTGGGTTAGTGGAGTGTTTGACCAGTCCTGATATAGGTTGACACTTCTCAGCCTCAAAACGCCCGATGAACTTCATCGGGCGTTTTGTATTTTAACGACTGATGGGGCCGCTGCGTGTTGTAGATTTCCACCGACTCCCTGACCATCTTTCTTGCCTGCATGATT
>NZ_JBKEZJ010000049.1:0-781 GCF_046449555.1 Rahnella selenatireducens | reverse complement strand
CCGGTAATGCCGACGCTTCAGATTATAAAAACTGTCGATATAATCGATAACGTCCGCAATGCCCTGACTTCGGGTTTCATAGCGACGGTAGTTAACTCTCTCTGCTTTCAGGCTGCGGAAGAACCTCTCCGTAACGGCATTGTCCAGACAGTTACCCTTGCGGCTCATACTGCCCGTCACACCAAGTTCCTGCTGGCAGGACTGGAACTGGGCGCTGGTATACTGAGCACCTTGATCGCTATGGAATACGACTGGGCCTGTTGGCCGTCGTTTATTAACCGCCAGTCGTAATGCCCGGATAGTCAGGGCGCTATCCGGTTTGTCCGAGAAGGCCCAACTCACTATTTTTCTTGAACATAAGTCCATGACAATAGCCAGATATAACCAGCCCTGAGCGGTACGAAGATAGGTGATATCACCTGACCACCAGGTATTTAATATCTCTGGATTAAACTGTCGATTCAACAGATTAGCCGCCACTACAGCCTGTTTACCACCACGTGGATAGCGATGACGTCCGGGACGCTTCGCAACCAGCATCAGGGTCTTCATTATCTGACGGACACGGTATCGGCCAACGTTAAAACCCTGTTCACGCAGCTCAATACACATGCGCCGACTGCCATACGTCGCATCCATTTCAGCATGAACATGCTTAGCCGCCGCATGAAGCCTCAGAACATTTGCTCTGAGGGCTGGCCGCCGGCTCCGGGCGTAAAATACGCTGCGCGTGAGCGACAGGCATCGACATACTTGCTGGATGTTTGCCCCGGCCTTCTTC
>NZ_JBKEZJ010000048.1:0-808 GCF_046449555.1 Rahnella selenatireducens | reverse complement strand
ACGTCGTAGCTGAATATCGTATCGACGCCGTTTTCGTTGACCAGCCGCGTCAGCCTGCCCGCGCTGTCGAATTCAGTCTGTCGGGTCAGCCCGCCTTCGTTCTGTGCGGTTGGATTACCGCGCTCATCATATTTTTGCGTGCTTTGGCTGCCGTCCGGTCGGATGATGGTGATGACGTCTCCGGCGGCGTTGTATTCCCAAACCGTTTTCCCGCCCGCGCTGTCCTCACGGGAAATTCGCCGCCCACGCGCATCGTACGCAAAGCGGGTTTTCATCCCTTCTTCGTGCAGGATTTCCAGCGGCTGTCCGTCGCGGTTATAGCGGTATGATGTTTTAAAACCGGAGCAGTCGGTAAAACTTTCCAGTAAACCCGCGGCGTTCCATGCCAGCGTCTGACGCCCGCCCGCCGCGTCTTCGGTGGCGCAAGGCAAAGCGCTGTTATCGTCTGCGTAATGATAGCGGCGGGTCTGGCGCAGGGCGTCGGTGTCGGTTATGAGGCGGCCAAACGCATCATATTCCTGGCTCACGCGGCGACCGTCGGGCGCGGTGCTGCAAACCAGTTGGCCCTCCTGGTTGTAGTAGAACTGGCTGCGTTTTTCACCGCCCGGATGCAAAATCGCGGTCAGCGTGCCGCTGGCCGGGTTGAGATGAAATTCGGTGGTGCGCCCGAGGACGTCAGTCTGGGATATCAGCTGGCCGCGATTATTAAAGACGCTTTGCGTAGAGCTGCCGTCGGCCTGTTCGAGTTTGACCACGCGGCGTAATCCCTTCTCGCCTTCAAAGTGATAGACGCGTAAGCGCCCGAGGT
>NZ_JBKEZJ010000047.1:0-870 GCF_046449555.1 Rahnella selenatireducens | reverse complement strand
TGCTTTCCTCACACCTGTGAACCGCCTCACAACGCATATACTTTTAAAAGTTTAACTTCCTCCATCTGATTGATTTTGTTGTATTTATATCGTGAATGAAACGATAAATACCCCACCTTAAAATCAATCATTCCACGGGCGCTTTACTTAAAAGGACTTACCGATGACCGGATTTCCCGCTGCCCGGCAGTTCGATAACACCGCCATTGGCGGCCCGATTGTTCAGGGTTCGCTGGGCGTGATGATGGGTGCGCCCACCGGCGTGGCGTGTTCCGTCTGCCCCGGCGGCGTGCTGGAAGGCAACCCGGTTAACCCGTCGCTCGGTGCCAAAGTCCTGCCCGGCGAGACCGATATCGCGCTGCCCGCGCAGCTGCCGTTTATCCTTTCGCGTGCTTATAGCAGCTATAAAACGGACACGCCCGCGCCGGTCGGGATGTTTGGCCCCGGCTGGTCGGCGGCGGCGGATATCCGCCTGCAAATCCGCGCTGACGAACTTATCCTCAACGACAATGCCGGGCGCGGCATTCATTTCCATCATCTGCCTCCCGGCCAGATGGCCTTCAGCCACAGCGAAAAACTCTGGCTGGCGCGCGGCGGCACCGGTAAGCAGCCTGATAATCATCCGCTCAGTCCGCTCAGTCCGCTCTGGCAGGCGCTGCCGGAAGCACTGCGCAACAGCCCGCACTATTATTTTGTCGCTAACGACGCCACCGGCCCGTGGTGGATTTTGGGCTGCTTGCAGTTACCCGAAACCGCAGAAGATGTGCTGCCGCGCCCGCTGCCTGCCAGCCGGTTATTGCTTGGTTTAAGCGACCGGTTCGGCCATACGCTTAACTATCATCGTGACGCAGAAGGCGAATTCGCCGGGCA
>NZ_JBKEZJ010000046.1:0-909 GCF_046449555.1 Rahnella selenatireducens | reverse complement strand
TCGTTTCTGGATTTTTTTATGCGCATTGCTCAGGCTCTTGAACTCGTTTCCTGCTACGACTCTACCCGTAACCCTCTGACTTCTCTCGGTGATGTTCTGGATCCCGAGCTCGTCTCCCGCTGTCTGGCCGAATCAGGTTCCGTCACGCTGCGTAAACGCCGTCTCCCGTTGGAAATGATGGTCTGGTGCATCATTGGCATGGCGCTCGAACGCGAAGAACCCCTCCACCAAATCGTGAACCGGCTGGATATTATGCTCCCCGGTAACCGGCCCTTCGTTGCACCCAGCGCGGTTATCCAGGCTCGCCAGCGCCTGGGAAGTGATGCTGTTCGCCGCGTGTTTACCCAAACGGCGCAGATGTGGCACAACTCCGTCACCCATCCACACTGGTGTGGTCTGACATTACTGGCGGTGGACGGTGTCGTCTGGCGCACCCAGGATACGCCAGAAAACGATGCGGCCTTCCCGCGGCAGACCTATGCCGGGCAACCGGGGCTTTATCCGCAGGTGAAAATGGTCTGCCAGATGGAACTGACCAGTCATCTGCTTACGGCTGCCGCCTTCGGTACGATGAAAGAAAGCGAGTATACGTTGGCAGAAAAATTGATAGAACAAACAGGTGATAACACACTGACTTTACTCGATAAAGGCTATTACTCTCTGGGGCTACTGAATGCCTGGCATCAGGCGGGAGAGAGCCGCCACTGGATGATCCCGTTGAAAAAAGGGGCGCAATATGAAGAGGTGCGAAAACTGGGCAAAGGCGATCACCTGATAAGGATGAAAACCAGCCCTCAGGCCCGGAAAAAGTGGCCAGAGCTGGGGGAGGAAATGACGGCTCGTCTTCTGACGTTCACCCGTAAAGGTAAAGTCTGTCATCTGCTGACCTCAATGACAGATTGCATGCGT
>NZ_JBKEZJ010000045.1:0-935 GCF_046449555.1 Rahnella selenatireducens | reverse complement strand
GCCTCGGGCGCTTACGCGTCTATCACTTTGAAGGCGAGAAGGGATTACGCCGCGTGGTCAGACTCGAACAGGCCGACGGCAGCTCTACGCAAAGCGTCTTTAATAACCGCGGCCAGCTGATATCCCAGACCGATGTCCTCGGGCGAACCACCGAATTTCATCTCAACCCGGCCAGCGGTGACCTGACCGAAATCGTCCACCCCGGCGGCGAAAAGCGCAGCCGGTTCAGCTATAACCGCGCCGGACAGCTGATTTCGGCGACCGCGCCCGACGGACGTCAGATACGTAAAGACTACGATTCTTCAGGCCGCCTGACTTCCGAAACCGACACCCTGAATCAGACCCGCCGCTATCACTACGCGGACGACAAGAGTGCACAGCCCTGCACCACCGAAGACGCGGCAGGCGGGCGTCAGACGCTGGCATGGAACGCCGCCGGTTTGCTGACCGCTTTCACCGACTGCTCCGGTTTTAAAACGATTTACCGCTACAACCGCGACGGCCAGCCGCTGGAAATCCTGCACGAAGAAGGCATGAAAACCCGCTTTGCCTACGATGCGCGTGGACGACGAATTTCGCGCGAGGACAGCGCAGGGCTTATCACCCGCTGGGAATATAACGCGGCCGGAGACGTCATCACCGTCACCCGACCGGACGGGACGCAGAGCACCCAGAGTTACGACGAGCGCGGTAATCCAACCGCACAGAACGAAGGCGGGCTGACCCGACAGACTGAATTCGACAGCGCGGGCAGGCTGATGCGGCTGGTGAATGAAAACGGCGTCGATACGACATTCAGCTACGACGTCATGGACCGCCTGATACAGGAAACCGGCTTCGACGGGCGCGTGCAAAATTATCTGTACGACTTATCAGGACGGCTTATCCGCAGCGACGACGCCGGGCTGATGACGCACTGGCATTACGATGAAGAA
>NZ_JBKEZJ010000044.1:0-970 GCF_046449555.1 Rahnella selenatireducens | reverse complement strand
TCTGCCGGTTTAACAAGCAGATATTCCATTTTCAATATCCCATTTACCCGCTCCGCCAGCGCGTTCTGATAACAGTCATATCCGTCCGTCATTGAGCAGATCACGCCATGTCGCTCATGTAGCGCCTGATATTCCTTTGAACAGTACTGGATACCACGATCCGAGTGATGCACCAGCGGACATGTGCTGTGTCTGCTCGCCAGCGCCATTTTCAGCGCATTCGCCACATGATGGGTATGCAGACTTTCATGTACATGATACCCCACGATTTTCCTCGACCAGGCGTCGGTGACCAGGCTGATGTACGCCGTCCCGTTACGTAGGGGAAGGTACGTAATATCCGCGACCCATACTTGCTCCGGACGGCAGGCAATAACCTGCTTTTCTCCTGACTTCAACAAGTTAGGGTGACGATAAAAGCGATGATGGCTATTCGTCGTTTTGTGATACGCCCGTTTTGGCATGACCAGTAACCGCGAGCAACGCAGTATCTGGAACAGACGATCCCGACCAACGTGTAACGCCGGTTCTGGCTGCTGCCGCAACAAGTAATGCAATTTGCGTGTGCCCAACCGGGGCTGGTGCCGCCGAATGTCCATGATGTGTTCAACGACTTGTCGCGCCTGTCTTTCTCTTCCGCGCTCACGTTGTAAAGACTGATACCACGCCTGTCGGCTAATCCCTATGAACTGGCAAGCACGCGTTACTGTGAGTCCCGGCGTTTGTGCTTGCGCGATAAGGTGGCCAGCTGCTTTTTTGTTAGCGTGGCTCCGAACTCCGTGTTCATGACCTTCACGACGGCTTCGAAAAACTGCGCTTTAACTTCAGATTCAGCAAGTTGCTGTTCGAGTTCTTTAATTCTCTGCTCGGGAGTAAGAGGTAATTTTGGCATGTTGGCTCCGCACGTTCTTGCAGGAGAAGGAGGGTACCAGTCAAGTTGACCGTATTTTCGCAACCATTTCATGACGGT
>NZ_JBKEZJ010000043.1:0-1117 GCF_046449555.1 Rahnella selenatireducens | reverse complement strand
GGGATTACCGCGCTCATCATAGGTTTGCGTGGACTGACTGCCGTCCGGTCGGGTGACGGTGATGACGTCTCCGGCCGCGTTGTATTCCCAAACCGTTTTACCGCCAGCGCTGTCCTCGCGCGAAATCCGTCGCCCGCGCGCATCGTAGGCAAAGCGGGTTTTCATGCCCTCTTCGTGCAGGATTTCCAGCGGCTGGCCGTCGCGGTTGTAGCGGTAAGTCGTTTTGAAACCGGAGCAGTCGGTAAAACTTTCCAGCAAACCGGCTGCGTTCCATTCCAGCGTCTGACGCCCGCCCGCCGCGTCTTCGCTGGCGCAGGGCAAAGCGCTGATATCGTCTGCGTAATGGTAGCGTCGGGTCTGGCGCAGGGCGTCGGTGTCGGCTATCAGACGGCCAAACGCATCATATTCCCTGCTTACGCGGCGTCCGTCCGGCGCGGTGCTGCAAACCAGTTGGCCCTCCTGGTTGTAGTAGAACTGGCTGCGTTTTTCACCGCCCGGATGCAAAATCGCGCCCAGCGTGCCGCTGGCCGGATTGATGTGAAACTTAGTGGTTCGCCCGAGGACGTCAGTCTGGGATATCAGCTGACCGCGGTTATTAAAGGTGCTTTGCGTAGAGCTGCCGTCGGCCTGCTCGAGTCTGACCACGCGGCGTAATCCCTGCTCGCCTTCAAAGTGATAGACGCGTAAGCACCCGAGGCTGTCGGTGACGCGGGTCTGGTTCTTGCTGTATTCAAATTTGTAAGACAGGCCGCCAGGATTGACCTGCGAAATGACTTTTGCGGTGGCGTCGTACACGTAGCGCGTGGCCGGGCGTCCGGCATAGCGGTGAGCGACCATCAGGCCGGTGCTGGAAAGTTCCGGATGCCAGTCAAATTCCCGGACCACTTCGCCCGCGCGGTCACAGACGGTTTTTAGCTCACCGCGCGGCGTGTAGGCGTAGCGAGCCAGCGGTCTGGTCGGTAAATCCGGAAACGCTAAATCCTTCGTCAGCCAGACGGCGGAAAGCCGCACGCCGCCATCTTCGCCCCAGCCGGAATTCAGTGCGGGTTTGAAGTCCGGCAGCGTCATCAGTTCAAGGCGAAAACGCCGTCCGGCGCTGTCGGTGACGCCGGTAATT
>NZ_JBKEZJ010000042.1:0-1179 GCF_046449555.1 Rahnella selenatireducens | reverse complement strand
TTTGAACGTACAAAACCGCACGTTAACGTTGGTACTATCGGCCACGTTGACCACGGTAAAACTACCCTGACTGCAGCAATCACTACCGTTCTGGCTAAAACCTACGGCGGTTCTGCACGCGCATTCGACCAGATCGATAACGCACCAGAAGAAAAAGCTCGTGGTATCACCATCAACACTTCACACGTTGAATATGACACCCCAAGCCGTCACTACGCGCACGTTGACTGCCCAGGGCACGCCGACTACGTGAAAAACATGATCACCGGTGCTGCTCAGATGGACGGCGCGATCCTGGTTGTTGCTGCAACTGACGGCCCTATGCCTCAGACGCGTGAGCACATCCTGCTGGGTCGCCAGGTTGGCGTTCCTTACATCATCGTGTTCCTGAACAAATGTGACATGGTTGATGACGAAGAGCTGCTGGAACTGGTAGAAATGGAAGTTCGTGAACTTCTGTCTATGTACGACTTCCCAGGCGACGACACTCCGGTTGTTCGTGGTTCAGCGCTGAAAGCACTGGAAGGCGACGCAGACTACGAAGCAAAAATCATTGAACTGGCTGGCTTCCTGGATTCTTACATCCCAGAACCAGAACGTGCAATTGACAAGCCATTCCTGCTGCCAATCGAAGACGTATTCTCCATCTCCGGTCGTGGTACAGTTGTTACCGGTCGTGTAGAGCGCGGTATCGTTAAAGTCGGCGAAGAAGTTGAAATCGTTGGTATCAAAGATACCGTGAAATCAACTTGTACTGGCGTTGAAATGTTCCGCAAACTGCTTGACGAAGGTCGTGCAGGTGAGAACGTTGGTGTACTGCTGCGCGGTATCAAACGTGAAGATATCGAACGTGGTCAAGTTCTGGCTAAACCAGGCTCAATCAAACCACACACCCAGTTCGAATCAGAAGTTTATATTCTGAGCAAAGATGAAGGTGGTCGTCATACTCCATTCTTCAAAGGCTACCGTCCACAGTTCTACTTCCGTACAACTGACGTGACCGGTACCATCGAACTGCCAGAAGGCGTTGAAATGGTAATGCCAGGGGACAACATCAAAATGGTTGTTACCTTGATCCACCCAATCGCGATGGATGACGGTCTGCGTTTCGCAATCCGTGAAGGCGGCCGTACTGTAGGCGCTGGTGTTGTTGCTAAAGTTATCGCTTAATCGCTGATA
>NZ_JBKEZJ010000041.1:0-1302 GCF_046449555.1 Rahnella selenatireducens | reverse complement strand
GTTCAGCACCTTGGTCTTCATGTCTTTCTGCGCGTGCATCGACAGGAGTTCCTGGCTCGTCGCGTCCTCGAACATCAGCTCGTTGTAACCACTGCCTTTATACGTTTGCGAACGGATCGCCATCTGCGTTTTGGTTTCCGGCAGGCTGCCGGGAGAACGGTTGCTGGCGTGATAGGTGCGACCGGTGATGATCGGCTGATCCGGGTCGCCGTTGAGGAAGTCGACAATCACCTCCTGCCCGACGCGCGGTATCGCGATATTGCCAAAACCGGTACCGGCCCACGCCTGCGAGACGCGGATCCAGCAGGAGCTGTAGTTGTCGGCCTGGTTATAGCGATCCCACGCGAACTTCACCCGCACGCGCCCGTGTTCGTCGCAGAAGATTTCTTCGCCCGGCGGGCCGGTGACGATGGCAATTTGCGGGCCGTCAACGCGGGGTTTGGGATGCGGCATCGCCCGCCACGTCTGGGTCGCGGCGATCACTTCAAATTCGTTGAGCAACGTCGTGCCCTGGCCTTCATTTCCGATCCATGCCTGCGGCTGATCACCATGCATGTCGCTGGCTACCACCTGCCAGTTCACGTTCAGGTCTTCGCGCGGATGGGCGTTCAGGGAAAAGCAGACACCCGGATACAACTCCGGCGTATTGCTGCTACCCACAGCCACATCGGCGTTGTTACGCCAGCCTTCCATCTGATATTGGGCAAAATCCGCGCCGTGCTGTTCGTCTTTGAAACGCCCCGGATAATCGTAGATTTCATACAGATCGTGCTGGAACTTCATTCTCGGTGGCTGAGCCTGATACTTTGCCTGCCAGTTGGGCGCGGTAAAGGTGTAATCCTGCGTGACAACTTCTGACGGCCTGATACTGGCGCTGCGGCGAAAGTGGTTGATGCAATACCTCTGAGCCTCAGAGGCCGCATTCGGGTTATACGGAAACGCACCGATATGGCTTAACGCGCTGCAGTTATCCGCAAAGGTCAGCTTCTGGTCATTGGCTTTGAGATACTCCTGCTCGTAAAAGAAAATCCCTTCTTCGGCGGCCAGCCGGGAGATAAAGTCGAAATCGGTTTCCATAAACTGGACACAAAACTCCCGCCAGTTGTGACTGGCGCGAAACAGCGTGTCGTATTTCACGATTTCCATTTCGCTGAGCAAGGGCTGGAGAATGGCAGAGATAGTGAGGTTCTGAAAACTGCGGCAGTTGCGTCGTAAAGAACTGCGCCAGAAATTGGGGCGGATGGTCATACGGTACAACGTCTGATATTTGCCGGTGTCCCCCTGCTCGCAAAACGTGACGAT
>NZ_JBKEZJ010000040.1:0-1625 GCF_046449555.1 Rahnella selenatireducens | reverse complement strand
ATCAGACAATCTGTGTGGACACTGCACAATGCGTATCTTGAGGTAAGGAGGTGATCCAACCGCAGGTTCCCCTACGGTTACCTTGTTACGACTTCACCCCAGTCATGAATCACAAAGTGGTAAGCGCCCTCCCGAAGGTTAAGCTACCTACTTCTTTTGCAACCCACTCCCATGGTGTGACGGGCGGTGTGTACAAGGCCCGGGAACGTATTCACCGTAGCATTCTGATCTACGATTACTAGCGATTCCGACTTCATGGAGTCGAGTTGCAGACTCCAATCCGGACTACGACATACTTTATGAGGTCCGCTTGCTCTCGCGAGTTCGCTTCTCTTTGTATATGCCATTGTAGCACGTGTGTAGCCCTACTCGTAAGGGCCATGATGACTTGACGTCATCCCCACCTTCCTCCGGTTTATCACCGGCAGTCTCCTTTGAGTTCCCACCATTACGTGCTGGCAACAAAGGATAAGGGTTGCGCTCGTTGCGGGACTTAACCCAACATTTCACAACACGAGCTGACGACAGCCATGCAGCACCTGTCTCAGAGTTCCCGAAGGCACTAAGCTATCTCTAGCAAATTCTCTGGATGTCAAGAGTAGGTAAGGTTCTTCGCGTTGCATCGAATTAAACCACATGCTCCACCGCTTGTGCGGGCCCCCGTCAATTCATTTGAGTTTTAACCTTGCGGCCGTACTCCCCAGGCGGTCGACTTAACGCGTTAGCTCCGGAAGCCACGCCTCAAGGGCACAACCTCCAAGTCGACATCGTTTACAGCGTGGACTACCAGGGTATCTAATCCTGTTTGCTCCCCACGCTTTCGCACCTGAGCGTCAGTCTTTGTCCAGGGGGCCGCCTTCGCCACCGGTATTCCTCCAGATCTCTACGCATTTCACCGCTACACCTGGAATTCTACCCCCCTCTACAAGACTCTAGCTTGCCAGTTTCAAATGCAGTTCCCAAGTTAAGCTCGGGGATTTCACATCTGACTTAACAAACCGCCTGCGTGCGCTTTACGCCCAGTAATTCCGATTAACGCTTGCACCCTCCGTATTACCGCGGCTGCTGGCACGGAGTTAGCCGGTGCTTCTTCTGCGAGTAACGTCAATCGCTGCAGCTATTAACTGCAACGCCTTCCTCCTCGCTGAAAGTGCTTTACAACCCTAAGGCCTTCTTCACACACGCGGCATGGCTGCATCAGGCTTGCGCCCATTGTGCAATATTCCCCACTGCTGCCTCCCGTAGGAGTCTGGACCGTGTCTCAGTTCCAGTGTGGCTGGTCATCCTCTCAGACCAGCTAGGGATCGTCGCCTAGGTGAGCCATTACCTCACCTACTAGCTAATCCCATCTGGGCACATCCGATGGCGTGAGGCCCGAAGGTCCCCCACTTTGGTCTTGCGACATCATGCGGTATTAGCTACCGTTTCCAGTAGTTATCCCCCTCCATCAGGCAGTTTCCCAGACATTACTCACCCGTCCGCCGCTCGTCACCCAGAGAGCAAGCTCTCCTGTGCTACCGCTCGACTTGCATGTGTTAGGCCTGCCGCCAGCGTTCAATCTGAGCCATGATCAAACTCTTCAATTAAAAGTTCGATTTGCTTAAACAAGTTAAGCGGTGCTCAAA
>NZ_JBKEZJ010000004.1:0-445396 GCF_046449555.1 Rahnella selenatireducens | reverse complement strand
AAAAAGGCACGCCGGAGCGTGCCTTGTGAGTACTGCCTGCGGATTATTGCGCCAGCAGATAGATTGAAGAGTCACCACGCTGAATATCCAGCGCCAGTACAGACGGCTTGGTATCCAGAATTTTACGCAGTTCACCTAAGTTAGCGACTTTCTGCTGGTTCACACCCAGAATCACGTCGCCTTTTTTCAGGCCAATGCTCGCGGCTTTTGAACCCGGTTTCACTTCGTCCACTTTCACACCTTTCTGGTCGCCCGCGGTGCCATTGCTCAGCTCAGCACCTTCAATGCCGGTGAAAATGTTGCCGGATTCAACTTTAGGTGTCTGGGTGCTTTGCTCAATGGTCACGTCAACGTTCATCGGTTTACCGTCACGCAGCAGGCCCAGCGTCACTTTGGTGCCGATTGGCATGGTGCCGATATCCGCACGGAACGACGCGAAGCTGCTGATTGGCTTGCCATTCATGCTCAGGATAACGTCGCCCGCTTTGATGCCCGCTTTTTCTGCGGCAGATTTCGGCATGACCTGGCTGATGAATGCGCCGCGCTGTGCGTCCACTTTCATCGCTTTCGCCAGCTCGGAGTTCAGCTCGGTGCCCATGATGCCAAGTTCGCCACGTTTCACCTGGCCAAATTCGATCATCTGTTTGGACAGGTTTTTCACCATGTTACTTGGGATCGCAAAACCGATACCGATGTTGCCGCCGTCCGGTGCCAGGATCGCGGTGTTCAGACCAATCAGTTCACCGTTCAGGTTAACCAGCGCACCGCCGGAGTTACCGCGGTTGATCGCCGCATCCGTCTGGATGAAGTTTTCATAGTTTTCGATGTTCAGGCCGGAACGTCCCAGCGCAGAAACGATCCCGGATGTCACGGTTTCACCTAAACCATACGGGTTACCGATCGCCACGGTGTAGTCACCCACGCGCAGTTGCTCAGAATCGGCGATTTTAATCGCGGTCAGGTTTTTGGCGTTTTGCAGCTGAATGACCGCGATGTCAGAACGTGGATCTTTACCGATCACTTTCGCATCGAACTTACGGCCATCGTTGAGCTGTACGCTGATTTTTGTCGCGTTATCAACAACGTGGTTGTTGGTCACAACATAACCTTTATCCGCATCAATAATCACGCCGGAACCCAGCGCGCGGAAATCTTCTTTCTGTTCAGGTGCCGGTTGTCCGTCCTGACCGCCGCCCTGACAAACCGGGGAGCCCTGGAACGGCGAACCGTCCTGACACAGGGGAGAGTTCTGACCAAAGAATTGCTGGAACTGCTGGCCCATGCGCGGCGTTTTCACCGGCGCGCTGCCTTCAACGTTCACACTTACCACTGACGGCATCACTTTTTCCAGCATCGGTGCCAGGCTTGGCAGCTGTGTGGTGCTTGAAGATGCGGTTTCGGCAGCCAGTGCAGATGAAACCGGGGCCATTGCCATACCAACACTTAACGCTAAAGCGCTGAGGAATAAAGTCGATTTTTTCATTTTTCAGGATCTCTTAAAATTATTGTGGCAACCAAAATAGTCGCGTTGCTTGGTAGTCGTGATACTGAGAGGATATTAATAACGTGAAGTTCATTAGCGTCATACTGACAATGGTAAAAAAGTATTGTCAGCATTTACAAATGACGCTTTTTCAGACAGTTCCGTAAAGAAAATTAAAGACGTTTAAATTTAACCCTTAACGTTTACCCTAAATAATTCGTATTGCATGAAGGCGGCAATTGAAGGAGTCCCGATGAGCTGACAGTAGTCAGTGATTTGTGCGACTGAATGCAGCTAACGCATCTGCAATGCGAAGTATGACAGGTAAATTATTCAGCAGCCATTAGACGTCTATATTCATCGTACGCGTAAAGGTCGGTCATACCGCTGATATAATCCTGAATCATTCTCGCCCGGTAATAGAACTCCTGAGCTGAAAATTCCGAATCACCTGCGCCTTCGAGCGCCACGACGGCATTGTTATAGGCCAGCCGGTGTTTGGCAGAAATCTTATGCAACAGACGGGTTTCTATAGGATATTTCCTGTGCGTATCCTCCTCAACCAGCCGGCTAAAATCTGACAATGGCATATCCAGCAACGGGCTGTAAATATCCAGCAATCCGCTGATCACCCGATAACCCTGTAATTCCAGCTCCTCGACTTCAGGGTGGTTGAATACCTGTTTGAATGCGACAGATTTATAAATTTCTAACAAACGGTTCGCCTGGCTTTCATCTTCGAGCAGCGCGTGATTAAAGGTTCCCTGATAAACATCTTCTATATTGTCAATGAATCTGCGCGCCGCGTGAGGCACCAGCTGTTTAACCGTCTGAACGCGAAGTTCCATAAAGAAATAATCCACCGGATTACGGAATGTTTTCGCTTTATCCATTTTTTCATACGCAGTGCGAACCACTTTATCGAAGATGTCATTCTTCTCAATGTCTCCCCATTCACGCGTCAGATATTTATAGAGTTCTTCGACGCTGAAAATGTTTTTCTCAACCGCATCTTCCAGATCAGCGATGCAGTAAGAAATATCGTCTGCCGCTTCCATAATGTAGGTCAGCGGGAAACGGTTGAACTCTCCTAATCCGAGTTCGCTGCGCAGCTCTTTGATGAACCTTTCTTCAGCCAGATAAAAACCGGGTTTTTTCATCAGATAATCGTGCGAAGGCAGGCGGTTCATTGAGTACGCCGGACGGGTATATTTCAGGATGCAGGCGGTCTGGCTGTAGGTCAGATTGAGTTTGAGCAACGTAAACACCAGGCGAATGGCCTGCGCGTTGCCTTCAAAATTGCTGAGGTCATAACGGATTTTACTGCGCAGCTGATTTAGTTCCGCTTCGTCCGGCGCAAGCCGCAAACAGGCCACCAGGCAGGAATCGGTTTCCGGCGGAATTTCGCCACAGCTTTCGATATCCATGCGTTTTTTGAACCAGTTATTAATCGCCGACTCGCCAAAATGCCCGAAAGGCGGATTGCCGATGTCGTGCATCAGGCAGGCCATTTCAACCACGCTTTCGAACGGATCGGTTACATCGTCCAGCCCGTAAACCTCGAGTTTGCCCTGACGGCGCAGGCGGTGCAGGATTTCTTTGGCAATGTGGCGGCCAACCTGCTGAACTTCGAGGGAATGCGTCAGGCGACTGCGGACGGCGGCATTTTTCTCCAGCGGGAAGACTTGTGTTTTTTGTTGCAGGCGACGGATGGCAGCAGAATTGATAATACGTCCGCGGTCGCTCTCAAACTGCCGGACGACATCGTACGCATCCCGCGCCTCAATCGGGGCGCTAAACGGGCGCTGAAAATTGAATTTCGCTTTAAAATCGATCCCGGACATGATTTCCCACCTCTTCAGCCACTCACGCGCCCGGCCGGCCTGAGTTTTACGTAACAAAACCCACGGCCCAAACGCATTATCTCTTCCCTTTAGCCATGATAGACTATCGCACATTGTTTTCGTTATTAAACCGTCAATTCCGCACCTGCTGCGGTTCATTTCACCCCAATCTGCGAGTATTCATATGAAAGTAGGCATTATTGGCGCAATGGAGCAGGAAGTGACCCTGCTGCGCGACAAAATCATCAACCGTCAGACTATCGAGCGTGCTGGCTGCGAAATCTATACCGGTCAGCTGAACGGTGTGGACGTCGCGCTGCTGAAATCAGGCATCGGTAAAGTGTCTGCGGCGATGGGTACGACGCTGCTGCTGGAACATTGCCGCCCGGATGTGGTGATCAATACCGGTTCTGCTGGTGGTCTGGCGAAAACGCTGAAAGTCGGCGATATCGTGGTTTCCGATGAAGTTCGCTACCACGACGCGGATGTGACTGCATTTGGTTATGAGCCGGGTCAGATGGCGGGTTGCCCGGCGGCTTTCGTGGCAGCACCTTTCCTGATCGAACTGGCTGAAACGTGTATCCGCGAGTTGGACCTGAACGCCGTGCGCGGTCTGGTGTGCAGCGGTGACGCATTCATCAACGGTGCAGCGCCTCTGGCCCGCATTCGTGCCACCTTCCCGAACGTCGCTGCCGTGGAAATGGAAGCTGCCGCAGTCGGCCATGTTTGCCATCTTTTCGACACTCCTTTCGTGGTTGTGCGTGCCATTTCTGACGTTGCAGACACCGAATCTCACCTGAGCTTTGAAGAGTTCCTGGTGGTTGCTGCACAGCAATCCACGCTGATGGTTGATGCCATGCTGAAAGCACTGGCTGCTTCCGAAGAGTGATGATGCGCCGGTTCTGTCTTATGCTGATTTGCCTGTCGCTGCCTCTGATAGCGACGGCGGCACCGGCGCAGCGGGTGATCAGTCTCGCGCCTAATCTGACAGAACTGGCATTTGCTGCGGGCATGGGCGATCAGCTGGTCGGAGTTAGTGCTTACTCCGACTTCCCGCCGCAGGCCAGCAAGCTTGAGCAGGTTGCGAACTGGCAGGGAATCAATGTCGAGCGCATTGTGACGCTGAAACCGGATCTGGTGCTCGCCTGGCGAGGCGGTAATCCGCAGCGTCCGCTTGATCAGCTCACGTCTCTGGGCATCAGGGTCATTTATCTCGATCCGCAGAATGCACAAGATGTGGCAAAGGCGCTGGAACAACTGGCAGGCTTCAGCCCGGCCCCCGAAAAAGCTCAGCAGGCAGCCCGTGATTTTCGCCAGCAATGGCAGGCGCTGAAGCAGAAGTATCACCGCGAAAAGCCGGTCCCGGCATTTATCCAGTTCGGCACTCAGCCGCTGTTTACCGCCTCATCAGCAACAATGCAAAGTGAAGTGCTGGAAGTCTGTGGCGCAAAAAACGTTTTCGCCAACAGCCGTGTTCCGTGGCCACAGGTCAGCCGGGAGCAGGTTTTAAGCCGTCAGCCACAGGTTATTGTTATATCGGGAGGAAAATCGCAAAAAGCGATCATTGAAAGCTACTGGCATTCCCTGCTCAATACGCAGGTTATCGCACTCGAACCGGACTGGTTCAGCCGCGCGGGGCCACGTATTTTGCTGGCCGCACAGCAGCTCTGCCCTCAGCTTTCTGGCTTGCCTTAAAGGTGAATGCTTACTAACAAAGCGTCTTCCTGCCAAAATCTGTACGCTGTCGCACTTTTCCGAATTGTTCCTTTATTAACCAAAATCAACAATGCAGCCCTGTCATCTGGTAATATGCCTGTCGTAGAATTATCCGGTTCGTGCACTTTCCCCGCTTGAACATTATCTCTTTGTTGTACAAACGAAATAATACAAGTCACGCCAGAACGTTAAAAATAACGTCACTAAAAGGCATGGCTGGCATCCAAATCATAAGAATTTTGGATTAAAGGCCGCGAAAACATTACCGATAACCTTCTCAGCCCCCGGCTGTTTTTATTGTGATTACACCAGCAGGAAAAAATATTAATGAAAGTACTCCTACTCAGCGTGCTGCTGGCTTTGAGCCCGTTGGTCGCGGTCGCGGGCATGACAAGTGGCGAGATCCACATCAGCCTGACCATTTTACCGACCTGCAAAGTTGATGTGGCGCACTCCGGCACGTCCGTTACGTGCGCCAGCCGCACGATGATGCAGCCGCACATCAGCGAAATGATGCTCGCTTCCGTTCCGGGCATCAGCACTGATTCCAAACTAGTAACCGTGGAATGGTAAGTTGCATGTGAATGCTTACTTACCTCAGCGTCCGCCATCAACCATTAAAAAAGCCCGTCTGCATCAGCAAACGGGCTTTTTTTGGGATTGAGCAAATCAGTTAAATACTAAATGATGAGCCGCAACCACATGTCGTCTTGGCGTTTGGGTTCGTCACCACGAAACGTGAACCTTCCAGACCTTCGGTGTAATCCACGGAGCCGCCAACCAGATATTGCAGACTCATTGGATCGACCACCAGCGCCACGCCTGATTTCTCAATGGTCATGTCGCCGTCGTTGATTTTATCATCAAAGGTAAAACCGTACTGGAAACCGCTGCAACCACCACCGGTGATATAAACACGCAGTTTCAGATTCGGGTTTTCTTCATCAGAAATCAGGTTCTTTACCTTCTTCGCTGCGTTTTCAGTAAACTGTAACGGCAACGCAGCAGTTTCATTCAACAATGCTTCGCTCATAATCTCTCGCTCCCAATCCGCATTTGTTCAGGCCGCCGGATTGACTGTCTGAATAATGTACTCATTATCTTATACCTGAGTTAATGCTTCAAGTATGGGGTGTTTTGGTCGCGCTGTCCTGACTAATGGTGCCTTTAGTCTCAGATACTGCTTCCGCTTTTTCGGCACTCTCTCGTTCCTGTCGTTGCAGGGTGCGGGTCAGAATGGCGGAATACAAGGGCTTACCACCCAAAAACTGCGCCAGCAGCGTTGCGCCGAGGCAGGTGATAATCATCGGCAAAATGAGCTGATAGTTATCGGTCATTTCCAGTACCAGCACAATCCCGGTGAGCGGCGCACGTACGCTGCCCGCAAATAATGCGCCCATTCCGGCAATCGCAAAGGTCGCCGGCTCAATACCGTATTGCGGGAAAAAGTACATCGCCGCGGTGCCGAATGCGGTGCCCAGCAGAGTACCCAGTGCTAACATCGGCGCGAAAATCCCACCCGGCGCACCGGAGGCGAAGCACAGTAACGTGGTCGCGACGCGAATGACAAAGATAAACAGCAGCATCAGCAGGCTGTATTTCCCTGCTGCCGCCAGCGGGATCAGCGCAAAACCGCCGCCTGCCGCTTCTGGCTGAACCAACCCGATCAATCCACAGAAGCCCCCCAGAACGCCGCCGATAATCAGGATTTTCTTCAGACTGCCGCCGTGAATGCGCGCGAACATATCCTGTGTACGGAAAATCAGCGCGTTAAAGCTGACGCCTACTACGCCAAAAACCATCCCTAACACCAGATACAGCCACAATGTATTGAGCGGTGCGTTCGCCAGCTTCCCGACTTCAATTACCGCACCATCACCGTTGAAAATGCGAAAGACAATGCTCGACATAATCACGCCGATAAACACGGCTTTGATGGAAATCAGGCTGTAGCGAAATTGCAGGCGCATCTCTTCGAGAATGAACAGGATCCCCGCCAGCGGTGCGTTGAAAGCGGCCGAAAGCCCCGCCGCCGCGCCGGTTGCCAGTAAAGAATGGCGCGCTTCGGCGCTGCGCAGCCGGAAGATATCCACCATCATTTTCCCGACGTTCGCGCCCATCTGCACGGTCGGCCCTTCCCTGCCCAACACCATACCCGCGCCGAGTGTGCCCATCCCGCCAAAAAACTTCACCGGGATAACGCGCCACCAGCGAACGGGCCGTAATTCTTCCAGCGCACCTTCAATTTCAGGAATGCCGGAGCCGCCCGCTTCCGGGGCAAAACGCCGTACCAGGTAATAGCCAAACATCGCCAACGCGGCGGAAACCACAAAGGTCAGCGGCCACAGCAGGATCCAGTAATCGCTGAAAATGCCCAGACCGGTTAGGCGCAGATGCATCACCCAGTTCACCGCTTTTTCAAACGCCACGCCGAGCAGCCCGGCGACAGTGCCAACCACCGCCGCGACCATCAAAATCGTCACCGGCGTTTTATCGCGGCGCAGAAAGATACGCAGGATCTCGCTGCGTTTACGTGGCCCGCGCAAGGGCGGTCGTTCTAACATTTCAGTCTCTGATTCATTCATGGCAGGAAAGGTGATTCGGAAAGAGTTAGGAAATATTGATGGATTTAATCATACAAAATGCCCGCCTGACAGGATCTGCAACAATATGCCGCACGGTTTACGGTTTGATAACGCCGCTCACTTCTCTAGAATGGACGCATCAACATTCTTATTACATACAGAACCCAGCAATTCAGGAGCCGAATAATGAGTAAGTCAGAAAGTCTGTTCACGCAGGCGCAAGCGCTAATCCCGGGCGGTGTTAACTCGCCGGTACGTGCCTTCTCCGGCGTCGGCGGCGTCCCCTTATTCATTGCACGCGCAGACGGCGCGTTCCTGTTTGATGCCGATGGCAAAGCCTATATCGACTATGTCGGCTCGTGGGGCCCGATGGTCCTCGGTCACAACAATCCGGAAATCCGCAACGCGGTCATCGAAGCGGCACAACGCGGTCTGAGCTTTGGCGCACCGACTGAAATGGAAGTGAAAATGGCTGAGCTGGTCACCGAACTGGTGCCAAGCATGGACATGGTTCGCATGGTGAACTCCGGTACGGAAGCGACCATGAGCGCCATCCGTCTGGCGCGCGGCTTCACGCATCGCGATAAAATCGTCAAATTCGAAGGTTGCTACCACGGCCACGCCGACTGCCTGCTGGTGAAAGCCGGTTCCGGCGCGCTGACTCTCGGCCAGCCAAACTCGCCGGGCGTGCCCGCTGATTTCGCCAAACATACCCTGACCTGTACCTATAACGATCTGGATTCTGTCCGCGCGGCGTTTGAACAGTTCCCGGACGATATCGCCTGTATCATCGTTGAGCCGGTCGCGGGCAACATGAACTGCGTGCCGCCACTGCCGGAATTCCTGCCGGGTCTGCGTGCGATTTGCGATGAGTTCGGCGCACTGCTGATTATCGACGAAGTGATGACGGGTTTCCGCGTCGCGCTGGGCGGTGCTCAGGATTATTACGACGTGACGCCTGACCTGACCTGTCTGGGCAAAATCATCGGCGGCGGTATGCCGGTGGGCGCATTTGGCGGACGCCGTGACGTGATGGAAGCGCTGGCGCCAACCGGCCCGGTGTATCAGGCGGGTACGCTTTCCGGTAACCCGATTGCGATGGCCGCCGGTATTGCCTGCCTGACGCAGGTGGCGCAACCGGGCGTTCATCAGACTCTGACCGAACGCACCACGCAGCTGGCGGAAGGTTTACGTGAAGCCGCAGCAGAGGAGAACATTCCGTTCGTGGTGAACCACGTCGGTGGCATGTTTGGCCTGTTCTTTACCGATGCAAAAACCGTCACCGGCTATCAGGACGTGATGAAATGCGACGTTGAACGTTTTAAGAAATTCTTCCACATGATGCTCGAAGAAGGCATTTATCTGGCACCTTCCGCGTTCGAAGCCGGCTTTATGTCTCTGGCGCATACGCAGGAAGACATTCAGCGCACCATCAATGCCGCGCGCCGCTGTTTCGCGAAGCTTTAAGCCGTGTCTGCTACAAATCACAAAGGGGCCGACTGGCCCCTTTTCTCTGCAATATCGAATTTTATATAATCTTATTTAACGCCTGCTTCATCATTAATTATTTGCGACGTACATCCCACTCAATTCTCTGATATAGCATTACATTCCGCTGATACTTCAAAAAAAATCATTAATAAATGTTTAATATGATCTCGAGTGGATATCACTTTCAAATAAATCATTTCATCGTTAGTTAAAGGAATAACACTATGTCAGCTCCCTCATCCACAGCCGGTAAGGCCTGCGCAGAATGCGGAATGCCAGATCCCTGCCTGCATAAGATTGAAGCAGATTTTCCTAAGGCCAAAGAAAATCACATCTGGCCAGTAGAATCACCGGTTAAATTTGACCTGTTGGATAAAGGAACAGGATGCGAAGGAACCCTCACCATTATTAGCAAATGCCAAAAAAATGGTTGTCCGGAATCGACGCTGAACAATGTTGATGAGAACACGTCGACGCCGTTGAAATCAGACAGCAGTCCCAACACTGTCGTTTTACATTACAAAAATAAAGACAATGATGAAGATATAATAGATATTCTACATTCACCGTGGGATTACTTAAGCACTATAACATCACCCGCTGATTTATACGATAAACCGGCACATTATATAGTTAAGACGAAGGGATGCTGGGAGACGGCCAACCACATAAACATTGATGTTTACCCTACTGTTGAAATGCGCTTCACCGTAGGTTTGAGTTATGAAATCGTATCGTCAATTAGGGAAAGAACGACCAAAGAGCGCCGCGATGAACAAATCAAATCCCGAATGGCGATGGATGATACCAAACCTAAAAATAGCAATAAACTAAGGGATGGGTGGAAGTATCATACCGATCAGTTTGAGTTAACACGAAAAACAGCAATTACCGTCGATTTCGGAGTCAAAATTGCCGACACTGAATACTCAGAAAAATATGCCCAATCAGTTAAAAAAATCAAAACAGTTAAATCACTCGAACAGTTAAAGAGAGTCGATACGTTGGTTGATAATATTAATAAATTTTTCACCCCTGATCCTGACAACCCGGGAAATACGAGGGGGTATAGTCTATTCAGTATGAAAATAGAACCTGTGAAATTAGGTGTTTCCTATGCCTATCAATATATAGACACTCAACAAGGCCCTTATCATTACATGGGGTTATACGGCAGCCCATTTTTATCCGGCTCATTAAATTTGATATAATTCAATTTATTTGTGCGTACTGTAAGATTGAAACACTGGTTGGAAAGTGTCGGGATTACCTTAAAAAAAGAGGAGCCAGTGTAGATTGTTACCTTCAATTTTCACCAGGCGTAAATATCAATATTGGTGCAGCTTACAGTAAAAAAGAAAATGAGTGGTCTTTTAATATTCTCAAAGGTAATCAGCTTAAATTAGGCCTGGAAGGCGTCATCAGTGCCGCATTTAAGATGGAAGTGTTTTGGGCTGACATAGCACTTAATACGTCCGGAAAACTTGCTACCGCGGCAGGGTTCGAACTGGATCAACATGATGACGGGCTTGATTTGGCTGGATATCATGATGGAATAAAGGGCTATTTCGAGTTTGTAGCAGATTTTAGGGCTTAAAGAGGTGATAAAGAAGAACAACAGGCAGGAGAAAAAATAAAAAAAGAATGGCTATTAGCGGCTCCGCTAAAAGCAAGTGACTCGCCTTTAAGAATAAACTTATACGGGAAGGTTCATTCTGTTCCACAACCCACGATAACAGTACCTGTTCACGCAGAACCCTGGGCAATGGGATCTAATCCAAATAACAATAAAAAAGATGATAAGCCTTACGGTTACAACGGAATCCACCAACTGTAAAAATCACTGAGGATGACATGAGATTATTCTACAAAATAGCGTTAACCATATTAACAGGAAGTATTACAATGACAAATGTTCTTGCTAATGAAATCCCTTTTAAAATTCGTAGCGTGTTCGATATTAAGTATGCATTTTGCACCATTAAGACCAACGACGTCGTCAGCTCAGATAATCGTACATCTTCAATGCAGGGTAGAGGTATGGGTTCATCCAGTACAAACTCATTGCTTATGTTAGAAAATGGCGAGAATGATGTTACTCTTGAAATCGGTGCTCTGGCCTGGTTTTCTCAAGAAGACATCGACAATAAGACACGTGCAACATTCAAACCGGAAGCAAGTTGTAAATTGGATGTCATAAAATTCGAAAACCAAAAAGAAACAATAATCACTTCAATAAACATCTCAATAGATAAAGAGGGAATCCCTCAGTCACTCATTACCAATGAAAATGAAGACGATAAAAAATATTTAAACTACAATAAAATTCTGGCAGAACAATCAGAAATCGGACATATCAGGGCCAAATCTTATAAGACTTATAGATTCCCGAAAGGAATGGAGATATTCCAGTTCACAAGAAAAATTAAGGTTCATGGACTCCCAACATGGGCTTGGGTCAATGCTACTCCATTCACAGGATCAGAGGAACAGATTCAGAAATTACAAATGGCCTATTCAGAATTTGCTGAGGCAATAAATGACCAGGACAGATCTAAAATTAAAAAATTATACAAAATTTCACTTGATGCATGGTCAAGGACAATGGGGGATAACGAAGATGATATTTTGGAATCACAATTCACGAAAGATGAGATTGAAAATGGCAAGGCCAAAATTGGAAAAATAAACTGGGAGGACTATGCTGTCCGGGTCATGAATAAAGGCAGAATGGTTCAATTGTATAATAAATCTATCCCCACGTACTCCCCGTTAACGTATTTTTATAACGAAGATGGTGAGGCATATTCAATAAGCTTCGCGCCGATATTTTCTCTGATTGATGGAAAATTCGTCGTAGTAATTTAAACGTTCACTGATAAGTGAAAATTGAATTCTTTATCCCCACAGCAAAAAGGGGCAATCTGGCCCCTTTTCTATTGGCAAAACACCTTAACTCGCCTGCTTTCTCAGCAGATAGATAAAGTACGGCGCGCCGATAAAGGTCGCGAGCAAACCTGCAGGGATCTGGTTCGGAAAGATCACCATACGACCACACCAGTCGGCGAAGACCATAAGCAGACCGCCGAGAATACTCGCCACCATCCACTGCGGAACGGCGCGGCGGAATCCCATCATGCGCGCCATATGCGGTGCCATCAGCCCGACAAAACTCAGCGGCCCGACGGTCAGCGTTGCGGCAGCCGTCATCACGGCGGCCAGCAGCAGGATCGCCACACGCGTTGGCGTCAGCGCCAGCCCGACAGATTTCGCGGTCACGCTGCCGAGCGGCAAGATGTTTATCCAGCGGCGGCAGAACGGCACGATGACCATCAGCACGGCGGCCAGCGCCAGCGTTCGCCACGCCATCGGCGCAGTCACTGAATAGGTCGAACCGGAAAGCCAGGTCAGCAAACCGCCCATACGCGGATCGCCGCTGGCCAGCAGCAGCGTCATCAGCGTAGTGAAAGCGGTACTCAGCGCAATGCCGGTCAGCAACATCCGTTCCGCCGAGAAACTGCGCAGGCCGGAGGCGGCCATAATCACCAGTAACGTTAACGCCGCACCGGCACTGCCCGCAGGCAGCAGCCACACAAACGCATCACCGGGAACGATAAACATCATCACCACGACGCCGGTCGCCGCACCGGAGCTGATCCCCAGCACTTCCGGGCTCGCCATCGCGTTACCGGTCAGTTTCTGGATCAGTACGCCGGAAGACGCCAGCATAACTCCCGCCGCCAGCGCTGCCAGCACGCGCGGTAACCGCCACGGCAATAACGCCTGTAGATCACCGCCCGTTGCCCAGTTCCAGCCTGTCGCATTGCGACCGACCATCAGCGTTACCACCAGACCGGCGAGAAGCACCAGTAAAGCCAGCGCAATCCAACGCACCAGATGGTGACGTTCGTTGGACACATTGTCGCCCTGATTCATCGGCGGCGGCGTCATGCTGTTTCGCAGACGCGGCAGCAGCCAAAGCAGCAGCGGCGCACCGACTAACGCGGTCGCGGCACCGGTCGGGATTTCCATCCAGATTTGCGTCACGTACTGCATCACCTGATCGGTGAACCACAGCAGCAATGCGCCAATCAGCGGAGCCATCACCAGACGGGCAGTCAGGCGACGTGCGCCGAGCATTTTCGCCAGAAGCGGCGCAAACAGGCCGATAAAACCGATAATCCCGACGGCGTTGACCAGCTGCGCACTCATCAGGATCGCCAGCGCCAGCACCGCCAGACGCGCCGCCGACAGCCCCAGACCGAGGTTTTTCGCGACGCCGTCATCCAGCCCGAGCAGCGTCATCGGGCGCTGTAACAGGAACGCCAGCAGCCAGACGATAATCACACGCGGAAGTAAAAACGTTGCGACGTCCCAGTCCTGCTGCGTCAGCGAACCGCTGCTCCACATATACAGGCTTTGCAGGCTCTGATAGTTGAAGATCCCGAGCAGGCCATTCACCGCGCCGCAGTAAAGGCCGAGTACCAGACCGGCGAGGATCAGCGTCACCGGCGACATGCGTTTTCCCCAGGCGATCCCGAACACCAGCCCGCCGATGACGACAGCGCCAATCATCGCGGCAAACTGCTGCGTGATCATGCCGCCCGGCAGCGCCCAGAGTGTGGCGATCGTCAGACCGAGCTGCGCGCCCGCCGAAACCCCCAGCGTCGCGGGTTCGGCCAGCGGATTACGTAATACCTGCTGGAACAACAAACCGGCCAGCCCCAGACCGGCACCGGCCAGCAGCGCGACGGCGATACGCGGCAGTGAGCTGTAATGGAAAAGCATCTGCTGAACATCGTCGATGTCCGGCTGCCAGAGCGCGCCGCGCCATAAATGATAAGGCAATTGCTGGTGCAGGTTGTAAATACTGAGCGCACCGGCCGCCAGCGCCAGTATCAAAAGAAGGATCAGCGAAACGCTGAGTGAGCGGCGGTTCATACCGGTTTCCCCAGTGTACTGTTCAGGATTTTACAGAAATGCATGGCGCTGAACGTTGCGCCGTAGAACCAGACGGCGGGGACAACGCTGAACTGATTTGAACGGACGAAAGGCATCGATTTCCACAGCGGCGTTTTGGCAACCGCGTCCATGATGTCAGCGCTGCCGTGATCAAAGCACAGCACGCGGGCATTTTTAATGCGGGTCAGGCGCTCAACGCCTACCGACACGCTGCCCCAGAAACTGCCTTCGCCGCCCCACGCGTTGGTCAGCCCGACATCGCCCATGATTTCATGGAACATGCTGCCCTGACCAAACACCAGAACGTGGCGCGGATCGATAAAGGTCATCAGCAGAACCGGTTGCTGCGCGACCGGTTTCATCAGCTCACGCGTTTTCGCAATGGCGTCGTTATAAACCTGCAAATGCTGTTCGGCGCGATCCTGCAACCCGAGCGTATCCGCCAGTTTATGCAGCGATTTGATCGCCAGCTGCATCGGCTTTGCGCTGCCGTCATTGGCTTTCACACCCAGCACTGGCGCGATGGTTTCCAGCTGTTGGGTGTCCGGGCCATAACCTTGTGTTATCAGTAACAAAGAAGGTTTCAGTTGCTGGATAAGCTCCATGTTGGGCTCGGTGCGCTGGCCGACATCGATTACACCGGGCGCCAGCGGCGGTTCCGCCACCCACAGGTTGTAATTGGGAATATCAGCAATCGCCAGCGGCATCACGCCGAGCGCAATCAGCAGCTCGGTAGGTAACCATTCGAGGGTAACAATGCGGCTCAGATCAGGGCGCGAGGCAGACAGCGCTGGCAGGGAAGTCAGTAACGGGGACAGCGCCATCATCTGTAAAACCCGGCGACGCGTCAGCCCTGAATAACGTTGAATATCAGACATATCAGTAAACGAAGCTCACCGGCGCACCGCCCGCAGGATGCGGAAGAATGCCCATCGGAATACCATAAATTTGTTCGAGAACATCACCGCGCATCATGTCTTCCGGCGCGCCCTGCGCGATCATCTCGCCGCCGCGCAATGCCATGAGCTCATCGCAATAGCGCGCTGCCATATTCAGGTCATGCAATACAGCGATCACGGTTAAGCCTTTCTCACGGCTCAGGCGCTGGATCAGCGCCAGCACATCTTTCTGATGCGCGATATCCAGCGCGGAAGTCGGTTCGTCGAGCAACAGGCAACGGCTGTCCTGTGCGACCATCATCGCCAGCCATGCGCGCTGACGCTCGCCGCCGGAGAGGCTGTCAACCAGACGCTGGGCGAAGGGTTTCAGGCCCACCAGCGCAATCGCTTCTTCGACTTTTTCTTTGTCCTGATGTTTAAAACGCCCCAGCGCGCCGTGCCACGGATAGCGGCCGATCGCCACCAGTTCCTGCACCGTCATGCCTTCTGCGGCCGGAAGTTGCTGCGGCAGATACGCCACCTGACGCGCAAACGCTTTGCTGTCCCACCGGGCCAGCTGCGTTTCGTTCAGGTAAATCGTTCCGGACGTCGCCGGTTGATGCCGCCCCAGCATTTTTAACAACGTTGATTTCCCGGAGCCGTTATGGCCAATCAGCCCGCACACTTTCCCCAGCGGGAAGGTCAGCGACAGCGGTGCGAGCAACGTTCGCCCCGGCACTGAAAAGCTGACTTCTTGCAGGCGAAAGACGCTGTCAGGCAGCGATGAAGACGGGTGTACGTTGTTATCAGGCATAAGATTTTCTACGTGACGTCTGGAAGTAAACAGGAAACGGGCACGACCAGCGTGCCCGGATTTAATGGCTTAAAACTTTTAGAAACGGAAGGTTGCTGTTGCCACAACCTGGCGATCTGAACCCCAGTAACAGGCGTAATCGCGGTAGCAACTGGCAACGTACTCACGATCCAGCAAGTTGTTGATGTTCACGCCCACGGAAGAACCCGGCAGGCCAAAACGGCCCAGATCGTATTTCACTGTGGCGTCCACCAGTGTGTAAGAAGAGACATTGAATGCTTCATTCGCTTTGTCCTTATTCACACCGTTCGTTGTGTAAAAGCTGGAGCTGGCACCAACATAACGCACACCGGAGCCGACAGTCAGGCCGCTAAGCGCCGTTTCATGGAAGGTGTAATCTGCCCAGAGTGAGGCCATATTGGCCGGCACTTCAACAGGACGCTTGCCTTCGAAATTGGTGTCATGCGTGTATTTTGCATCTGTGTAGGTGTAGGACGCCGTCACGTTGATGTTGGCGTTAATCGCGGCTTTGGCTTCGAGTTCCACACCACGCGAACGTATTTCACCAGACTGAACGCTAAAGGCGCCATCAGCAGGATTGGCCGTCAGGTTTTTGTCTTTTGTCAGCTGGTATACCGCTGCGGTCAGGCTGATCGGACGATCGTTCGGAATGTATTTGATCCCGGCTTCGTACTGTTTGCCCATTGAAGGATCGAACGGTTTCCCTTCTTTGGTCGCTCCGGCAGTCGGTTCAAAGGATTCGCTGTAGCTGAAGTACGGAGAAATACCGTTGTCGAACAGGTAGTTCAGACCGCCACGCCAGGTGAACTGCTCATCGTTGATCTGCGACGCGCTGTTAGTAGTACGGGTAAAGGTTGAGCTTTTCGCAAAGTCGTAACGACCGCCAAGGGTCAGGATCCACTTATTCCATTCCGCCTGATCCTGCACGTACAGACCCGTTTGTTCCTGACGATTGAGGAGTATATACGGGAAGTACAGTGAAACGTTGCCGTTACCATATTGCGGATTCGCCAGATTCAGATTACTTGCGCTGCCGTAATCCGCGTCAATATCGTTACGCATACGCATGTAATCGACGCCTGCCAACAGGGTGTGATCAACATCACCAGTACCGAATTTGGCCTGAGCCTGCGTATCAACATCAAAGTTTGCCAGCTTCTCTTTGGACTGAACGTAGCTGCGCGTGATATTGCCGTTACCAAGATAACCAAAGCCGTAAACAGATTTATATTCGGTATCGAGTTTGGTGTAACGCAAGTTCTGGCGCACCGTCCAGGTATCATCAAACTGATGTGCGAAGCTGTAACCGACCATTTTCTGGTTGCGGGACATGCGGTTACCCGCTTCACCTTCGTTGAAATCTGTCGGCAATTTATGCGCTTTACCGTTGGCGTCGTAATACGGCACAACGGTGCCTTCACGTGGCAACCATCCGTAGTAACCCGCATCCGGATCGTTCTGGAAATTGCTCAGGAAGGTGAAATCAGTTTTATCATCAGGACGCCATGAGAAAGACGGCGCAATCGAATAGCGTTTCTCTTTTGCCATTTCCTGCTGCGCATCCTGACTGCGCGCGACGCCGGTCAGACGGTAGGAATACACGCCCGCATCGTCGATGGCATCGCTGAAATCAAACCCGGTCTGGTACAGATTGTCTGTACCCATTTTGAACTGCACTTCTTTCAGCGGTTCAGTGGTCGGGCGCTTGCTGACCATGCTGACCACGCCGCCCGGGTTGCTTTTACCGTACAAAACGGAAGACGGCCCGCGCAGCAGTTCAACACGCTCAAGCATGTACGGATCCATCGACACTTCAGAATAGTTATCACCCTGAAGTTTGATACCGTCGAGATACTGGTTGGTATTCACAGAGGTGAAGCCACGGATTGCCATCGCATCGATAGTGTTAGAGCTGCCACGGCTGGCGAAGACACCCGGCGTATAACCCAGCGCTTCTTTCACCGTCACAGGCTGTTTCATGTCCATTTCTTCACGAGTCACCACGGAAATGGACTGCGGGGTTTTCACCAATGGCGTATCGGTTTTAGTCCCGGTCGCACTGTGTTTTGCCGCGATGGTCGCCGCAGGGCCCCATGCTGATTCCTGCCCGGCTTGCGCAGACGCCGAACTGGTAACATTAATCGTGTCTTCTTTTGCGGTTGCTGTGGTTGCCGCACCTGCGTAAAACGCGGTGGAGCCCAGAACGGCGGTAATGGTTAACGCGAGCGTCCGACGCTTAAATACGCCTTTTTGGACTGGGTTTAAAAGCGAGCATTGAGAAGCCATTGCATTATCTCTGGAGTGGTAATGGGAATGTAAACGATAATTATTATTATGACCGTCGCATAATATGCGCATTGCGCGGGGCTCTGCAAGCCTATTTGACTCATAGATTGGCTGAATGAATAAAAAGTATCCCCATGTTAAACATGGGTAAAAACGCCTATGAATTATACGGAATGAGTTGTGAAAGACCTGGCGGGAATGTAAAACACGACAGGTGAATTTGAGTTAAGAATAACAATTAAAAAGGGCGCGATTCTCATCGCGCCCTTTAATGTTTCTGAAATCAACAATTTGTTACTGGCCGGAACCGAACATGTCCTTGATCCAACCTGCAACACCGTTGCTGTCTTTCTTCTCGTCCTGCGCCTGAGGTTGCTGTCCCTGAGGCTGTTGTTGTTGTTGCTGCTGTTGCTGCTGGATCTGCTGTTGTTGTTGCTGCTGCTGAACGGCAGAAACAGAAGCCTGGCACATAGCATCCGGTGAATCCGTCCACACCGGAATGGAACGCACGGTGCCACCGCCCAGCATGCCGCCCCCGCCGCCACACACAAAGTTACCCGCGCTGTCGATATTCATCGGGCTGATGCCTTCAGGCATTTGCAGATCCAGAGGCTGAGGCGTGCCATTTTCCAGATAGCGGCCATACAGAACCAGCGCACCGGTAGAACCCCACAGCTTAGACGGGCCGTTGTTATCGCGGCCAACCCAGGTGATCGCCACCTGATTGCCGTCGATACCGGCAAACCAGCTGTCACGCAGTTCGTTCGATGTCCCGGTTTTCGCGGCCAGATGCAGTTTCGGGAATTTGTTCGCCAGCGCGCGCGATGTCCCTTCCTGCACCACCTGCTGCATGGCGTACAATGTCAGATAAGCGGCCTGAGAAGGGATCACACGCACCGCCTGCGGGAAGCTCTGGTACAAGACTGTGCCATCTTCCGCAATCACCGAACGCACTGCCGACAACGGCGCTTTGTTACCGCCGCTGGCAATGGTCTGGTATTCCTGCGCCACTTCCATCGGCGTCAGTGCAATCGCACCCAGCAGCATCGACGGCGTCTGGTTCAGGGATTCTTTCGGGATCCCCAAATCAATCAGCGTTTTGGTGATGTTGTCGAGGCCGACCGCCATCCCGAGGTTAACCGTCGGAACGTTCATGGAACGCGCCAGCGCATCCACCAGCAGAACCTGACCACGGAACTGATGGTCATCGTTTTTCGGTGACCAGATCTGGCCGTTCGCCAGTTTCAGGTTCAGCGGCTGGTCGGCAAGAATGGTGTTCAGGCGGTATTTATCCGGCTGCGACAGCGCAGTCAGATAGGTCGCCGGTTTAGCCAGAGAACCGACCTGGCGGCGCGCCTGCATGGCGCGGTTGAAACCGGCAAACTGCGTTTCCGCCCCGCCGACCATCGCACGCACTTCACCGGTATAACGGTCAACAATCACCATCGCGGTTTCAATGTCGTTCAGGCCGCTTTTCTTGCGAAGTAACGGAATGCCTTCCTCAACCGCTTTTTCCGCCGCATCCTGAGAAATCGGATCCAGCGTGGTGAAAATTTTCACCCCGGACATGTCCTGAACTTTATCGCCCAGCTTGGCCTGCAATTCCTGACGCACCATCTGCATGAACGCAGGCTGCGGTGAAATCACCCCGCCTTTTGGCTGTACGCCTAGCGGACGCGCGCTCAGCATGTCATACAATTCCTGATCGATAACTTTCTGATCGACCAGCAAACGCAGCACCAGATTGCGACGTTGCAACGCCATCGCCGGGTTACGCCACGGGTTGTACAGCGATGCGCCTTTCACCATACCGACCAGTAATGCCTGCTGATCGAGGCTCAGTTCGTTCACCGGACGTCCAAAGTAGTACAGGCTCGCCAGCGGGAAACCGCGGATCTGATCGGAACCACTCTGGCCGAGATACACTTCGTTCAGATACAGCTCAAGTATGCGATCTTTGCTGTAATCGGCGTCGAGCAAGACCGCCATCACGGCTTCACGCGCCTTACGGCTCAGCGAGCGTTCGTTGGTCAGGAACAGGTTTTTGACCAACTGCTGGGTCAGCGTAGAACCGCCCTGCACCGCATGACCGGCTGTCAGGTTTGCCACCACCGCACGACCGATGGAATAGAAGTTAATCCCGTCGTGCTCGTAGAAATGGCGGTCTTCCGTTGCCAGCAAGGTATCAACCAGCAAGTCCGGGAAGCCAGAACGCGGCACGAACAGACGCTGTTCGCCGTTAGCATTGGACGCCTGCAACATGGTGATCAGACGCGGATCCAGACGGAACAGCCCGAAATCACGCTGATTATCCAGATTTTTAATTTCTGACAGGCTGTTGCCATCAAACATCAGACGCGCGTTAACCTGCCCTTCTTTGCCTTCCGGGAAATCAAACGGACGGCGCAGTAGATCAATGTAATTCGCGTGAACGGTAAATTCGCCCGGACGGGTGATGCGCGTCACTTCGCGATATTGCGTGCCTTCCAGCAGACCGACCATTTCAGCTTTACTGATAGACATATCAGGCTCAAGGTTCACCTGACGACCATAGACGGCCGCCGGCAATTGCCAGACTTTACCGCCGTCGATGCGGCTGTGGATTTCACGGTTCAGATAGACCGCGTAAATGCCCAGCAGAATGGCAAAGACGATGAACAGCTTGACCAGCAGCCAGAAAATACGGCGTTTCAGGCTCTTCTTGCCGCCTTTTTTCGCTTTGCGCGGCGGTGATTTGCGGCTCATGCGCGATCCCCGTTCTTCTTCGTAATCATCTTCATCCTCATACTCGTCATCGAGTTCCTCTTCTTCATATTCGTCGTAGTCGTCATCCCGACGGCTGCGGCGAACCGGACGAGTCCGCGCAGGCTTACGCCGCGCGGGTTTACCTTTACGGCCAATAGGCTCGCGATCATCGCCAGACATCAGTCATTCTCCCCACGTACTGCTGTGTTCGTCATAAAGTTATTCTGCATAATGATTCTGTTTAGCGGAGTCATTTTCATAGTTGATTCAAACGGATACTTTTTTAACCCGCAACGCGGGCTGCAAGGCGCTTACTCTGTGCCCGGCTTTGGTTAACTTCCAGAAGAAAGGTCTGAAAAAAAACGACCTTTCCTGAACAATTTCGTCGCCACGCTTATTGCGCGGAATACTTCTTGGTTCGCCGTGTTGGCGCGGCCTCCGCCGGGTTATCCGGCCACGGGTGTTTCGGGTAACGCCCTTTCATTTCTTTCTGCACTTCGCGGTACGAACCCTGCCAGAACGCCGCGAGATCGGCGGTGATTTGCAAGGGTCGCTGCGCCGGAGACAGTAATTCCAGCACCACGTTTACACGCCCTTCAGCCACTACCGGGCTGCGTTCCTCGCCAAACATTTCCTGCATCCGCACCGAAAGCGCCGGTGGCTGGTCTGCATGATAGCGGATCGGCAGGCGACTGCCAGTCGGGACGGTGTAATGCGTCGGTAAAGCGGCGTCAAGACGCTGACGCTGTTGCCAGTCACAAAGCCTTAATAAGGCATCATGCAGATCAACCTGTTGCAGCGATTTTAAGGAACGCACACCCTGTAAAGAAGGCTGTAACCAGCTTTCCAGCCCGCCGAGCAGGGAGTCGTCATCCATTGCTGGCCAGTCAGCTTCCGGCAGCCATTTGGCCGCACAGGTGAGGCGCAACCGCAATTGTTCGGCGGCCACCGACCAGGTCAGCGCCTGCAAACCTTGTGTGCGGATCCAGTCGATCAACGCCTGTTGCAGCTCGGCATCTTCCGGTTTCGCCAAAGGATTCGCCTTCAGCACCAGACGCCCGACTTGCCAGCGCCGCCACGCGCGCAGCGTGCCCTTCTCTTCATCCCATTCAACCGCTGTCTGCTCTTTTACGACGTCCGGCAGCCGCGCAGGCAGTTGTGTGATATCCAGCGAAATCGCCAGCAATATTCGGGCATCCGGGCTGTTGTTGCCCTGTAATAATTGCGGCGCGACCAGCCACGGCGCGCGGGTTAACCCGTCGTCCTGCGGCAAAGACGCACCCAGCCCGTTCGCCAGCAGATAACGGCCATCTTCGCCGCGTCGCTGGGCGATACGGTCGCTGAATGCGCGCGCCAGTAGCCACGGCGCGAGAGACGCATCGGCATCGCCGCTTTTCCCCCCGGTGCGCTGCACCAGCTGTTTTGCGCGGCGCTGCCAATTGCCCTGTGGACGGCTGAACCAGTAATCAATATCCGGCAGTCCGCCGCGCGGCGGTTCTTCGAGCATGGCCGCCAGCAGCGTTGCCGTCGCCAGCGCATCCGGGCTTTGCTGCGCCGCAGAAATCAACATCGCCGCCAGCCGGGGCTCACAGCCGAGTTGCGCCATACGCTGCCCGGTAGCGGTAAGTTTGCCCTGCACGTCGGTCGCACCAAGCTGATATAAAAGGTGTTTTGCCGCCGACAACGCCGCCGCGGGTGGTGCGTCGAGCCACTGAAGCTGCGCCGGATCCTGACAACCCCACTGCAACAACTCCAGCCAGAAACTGCTCAGATCGCTTTGCAGAATTTCCGCTTCGGCCTGCGCACTTGCGCGTTCCGCCTGCTCTTTGCTGAACAGATGCCAGCACAATCCAGGCTCCAGACGCCCTGCGCGGCCTGCGCGCTGGGTCATGGACGCCTGACTGATACGCTGAGTGATCAGCCGCGTCAGGCCGCTGCGCGGGTCAAACTGTGCGCTGCGTTCCAGACCGCTGTCGACCACCAGCCGGATGCCTTCAATGGTCAGGCTGGTTTCCGCAATATTGGTCGCCAGCACGATTTTGCGACGCCCGGCGGGTGAAGGCTGAATGGCTTTTTGCTGCTGTTCTAAAGACAGCGCACCGTACAACGGACAGAGATCGACCTCTTCTGCCACCTTGCCCGAAAGCAGATTTTGCACGCGGGTAATTTCAGTAACGCCGGGTAAAAACAGCAGCATCGAGCCGTGATTTTCACTCATCAGGCGGCTGACCACGCGGGCTACGCCTTCGTCCAGCCTTTCGTGGGTGGCGAGGGAAAGATACTGCCGGTCAACCGGAAAACTGCGGCCTTCGGAGACGATCACCGGTGCGTCGGGCAGCAGCGGCGATAAACGTAGATTATCGAGCGTCGCGGACATAATCAGCAGTTTCAGATCATCGCGCAGCGCATTTTGTACGTCGAGCAACAGCGCCAGAGCCAGATCAGCCTGCAAACTGCGCTCATGGAATTCATCGAGGATCACCAGCGAAACGCCGGTCAGTTCAGGATCTGCCTGCACCATGCGGGTGAGAATGCCTTCGGTCACGACTTCAAGCCGCGTCGCCGCGCTGGTTTTGCTTTCGGCGCGCATACGGTAACCGACGGTTTGCCCCGGCGTTTCGCCCAGCTGCTGCGCCAGACGGAAAGCGACATTTTTTGCCGCCAGACGACGCGGTTCCAGCAACAGGATTTTCCCCGGCAGATTACCCTGTTTGAGTAACTGCAACGGCAGCCAGGTCGATTTACCGGCACCGGTCGGCGCGAGCAGTAACACTTGCGGTGCCTGCTTAAGTGCGATTAAAAGCGGTTCAAGTACGGCGCTGACCGGCAAAGAAGACAATGAATGCTCCATGAGAGTTAACTTTAAACGGCGGGCATTGTAGCATTTAGCGCCAGATCCGGTATGTCGTGATTTTTTCAACCAGGAATGAATATGTCTGTCGAGCGCCGCCTGTTTTTCGCCTTAGCGTTACCTGCAAAGTTACAAAAGCAGGTCATTAAATGGCGTGCCGATCATTTTCCGCAAGACACCGGCCGCCCCGTCACGGCGGCAAACCTGCACATTACTCTGGCGTTTCTGGGTGAAATCAGTGAACTCAAAGCCGACGCGCTGACCCGCATTGCCGGACGTATTCAGGCACAGAAATTCAGCCTGTGCCTGGACGATATCGGTCACTGGCCGGGTTCCGGCGTAGTCTGGATTGGCACGAAACGCGCGCCCAACGCGCTGCTGCAACTGGCTTCGGTGCTGCGTTCTCACGCCGCGCGCAACGGCTGCCACCAAAGTGCGCTGCCGTTTCATCCGCACGTGTCGTTGTACCGCAGCGCCACGCGGCCGGTAGCCATTCCGCCCGCCACGCCCAACTGGCGGCTGGACGCCGAAGCATTCAGTCTGTACGAATCGACTTACGAACGCGGGCGTACCCGTTACCGCTGTCTGCAAAGCTGGCCTCTGGCTGAAACTCCGGCCACCTGAACCTCTTTTATACGGAAACTCTCATGCATTTCGAGCCAGCGCTTCAACCCGCGACCCTGATCAAACGTTACAAACGTTTTCTCGCTGACGTGATCACCCCCGATGGCCGTGAACTCACGCTGCACTGCGCTAACACCGGCGCAATGACCGGCTGCGCCACGCCGGGGGATACCGTCTGGTATTCCACGTCTGATAACGCCAAACGTAAATATGCCCACAGCTGGGAACTGACCGAAACGCAGCAACATCACTGGATTTGCGTGAATACACTGCGGGCAAATCAGCTGGCGCGCGAGGCAATAGAAGCCGGTCGCATACCGGAATTATCCGGTTACAGTAATTTATCGGCAGAAGTAAAATACGGCACCGAAAATAGCCGTATAGACTTGATGTTACAGGCAGAAAATCAACCTGACTGCTATATTGAAGTGAAATCTGTCACGCTGCTGCACGAAGGTCAGGGATTCTTCCCGGATGCAGTCACGCTGCGCGGCCAGAAGCATTTGCGCGAGTTACAGTCGATGGCAGAACAGGGGCAGCGAGCGGTACTTTTCTTCGCTGTTTTACATTCAGGCATTGAAAGCGTGTCTGCTGCACACCATATTGATCCCCGTTACACAGAATTACTGACGCAGGTTCAGAAAAAAGGTGTAGAAGTGATGTGCTACGGTGCCGCACTTTCTGCTGAGGGTATCCGCCTCACAGAACGATTACCGCTGGTCACGAAATCATTAAACGGATAAACCCAGTTCGGATAACCCTGTTATTAGCCGTCGGCGGCATAAATACAGGTCGCGAATACGCTTTTCCTCACAGGCTTGTCAAGCACCTGTCAGGAATAATTGCCAACCTCGTTGCCTTCTGTTATTTATAGCGGCCTGATTTTTTCCCCCGTTGGGGATCGAAATGTTCGAAGCCGTTCATTTGCAGAAAATCTGTAAACGTTAAGGTGGATGAACATAGTGCGTGTTATGTAGGAGAAGCATCATGCAAGAAGGCCAAACCCGTAAGACGTCGTCCTTGAGCATTCTCGCTATCGCTGGGGTGCAGCCGTATCAAGAGAAGCCGGGCGAAGAGTACATGAACGACGCTCAGCTGGCTCACTTCAAAAAGATTCTTGAAGCATGGCGCAATCAGCTCAGGGATGAAGTAGATCGTACCGTTACACACATGCAGGATGAAGCTGCAAACTTCCCTGATCCGGTCGACCGTGCCGCTCAGGAAGAAGAATTCAGCCTCGAACTGCGTAACCGTGACCGTGAACGTAAGCTGATCAAAAAGATTGAAAAAACACTGAAAAAAGTGGAAGACGAGGATTTCGGTTATTGCGATTCCTGTGGCGTTGAGATTGGCATCCGCCGTCTTGAAGCACGTCCGACTGCTGACTTGTGTATCGACTGTAAGACTCTGGCAGAAATCCGCGAAAAGCAGATGGCTGGCTAAGTCCCGGGTTCCACGCGGTGCGTCATGCACCGCGTTCCCTTTAAAAGCACGACCCCATTCTTATGCCAGAAAATCAATACACGGGCCGTTTCGCGCCTTCACCTTCCGGTGAACTCCATTTTGGTTCGCTGATTGCCGCACTCGGCAGTTATCTGCATGCCCGCGCCCAAAAGGGCCAGTGGCTGGTTCGCATTGATGATATCGATCCGCCACGTGAAATTCCCGGTTCCGCAGACCGCATTCTGGCCACGCTCGAACGCTATGGTCTGGAATGGGACCGCGACGTCGTCTGGCAATCCAAACGTCATGATGCCTACCGCGAAGTGCTGGACAGGCTGTTTCAGGAACGTAAAAGCTATTACTGCACCTGTACCCGCCAGCGCATAGCGCAAACCGGCGGCATCTACGACGGTCACTGTCGTGACCTGAATTTAGGCGCAGAAAACGCGGCAATTCGTCTGCATCAGACCTTACCGGTTTATGGTTTTGATGATGATTTTCAGGGGCATTTGCAGGCTGATTGTCAGCTGGCCGAAGAAGATTTTATTATCCGCCGTCGCGACGGGCTGTTTGCCTACAATCTGGCGGTGGTCGTCGATGACCATTTTCAAGGCATAAATCATATTGTGCGCGGAGCCGATCTTATCGAGCCGACCGTGCGCCAGATTTCGCTCTACCGGCATCTGGGGTATCCGCAACCGGGATATCTGCATTTGCCACTGGCATTGAATGAAAATGGCGACAAGCTTTCCAAACAAAATCATGCACCGGCGCTGCCTGAAGGCGATCCGCGACCAGTTATCATTAACGCACTGAAATTTTTAGGCCAAACGCTGCCGGAAAACTGGCAGGATTACACTTTGCCTTTATTATTACGCTGGGCGACAACGCACTGGACGCCCTCTGAGATACCGCGTCAGGGCGCTTAATCACCGCTGAACTGACATCGGCATTCTCAAAGAGGCTATCGTGAGCTATGATTAGCCGCTGTTTTTGCGTCACGCCAATTTTTTCAGTCACTATCGAGGTGTACCATTTTTACCCGAGTAGCCAATTTTTGCCGTAAGGTGCTGGTCCGTGAAGATAAAGTCATTCGTGAAGAAAAGGCTGTTCATGACGAAGCCGCACTTCATGGAGAAGTTAATCGTGAGGACAATTCCCGTCGCGATCCGTCTCCTGTGGCTGAAAACACTGTGAAGGCAAACCATCCTGAACGTCGTGACAACGAGCAACGCCGCGAAAACCGTGGCCGTCGGGATGACAACGCAAACCGGGGCGACCGTCGTAATAACAACAACCGTCGCTCTGCGCCTTATCAGCCGCGTGGCGAACGTAACGACAATCGCGGTGAACGTACCGACAACCGCAGCGAACAGCGCGCTCCTCGTACCGAGCACGTCCAGAAGCCACGCCCGTCATTTGATTACGCGGGCGAAACCCGTGCGATGACCATCATTCCCCGTGATGATCACAATATTTCCCGTCGCGACATCAGCGAAAACGCCCTGAAAGTCCTGTACCGCCTGAATAAGTCTGGCTATGAAGCCTTCCTGGTGGGCGGTGGCGTGCGTGATTTACTCCTGGATAAAAAGCCAAAAGATTTCGATATCACGACCAATGCAACGCCGGATCAGGTGCGCAAACTTTTCCGTAACTGCCGTCTGGTTGGCCGCCGTTTCCGTTTGGCCCACGTAATGTTTGGCCCGGAAATCATCGAGGTCGCCACATTCCGTGGTCACCACGAACAGTACGAAGAAACCGACGATAAAAACGTTTCCCAGCAAGCCCAGAATGGCATGCTGCTGCGCGACAACATCTTTGGCACGATTGAAGACGATGCCCAACGCCGCGACTTCACTATCAATAGCCTGTATTACGGCGTGGCTGATTTCACCGTCCGCGATTACACCGGCGGCCTGCGTGACCTGGAAAACGGCATCATTCGCCTGATTGGTGATCCGGAAACCCGCTACCGCGAAGACCCGGTGCGTATGTTGCGTGCGGTGCGTTTCGCTGCAAAACTTGACATGAAAATCAGCCCGGAAACCGCCGAGCCGATCCCACGTCTGGCGACCCTGCTACAGGAAATTCCACCTGCGCGTCTGTTCGAAGAATCGCTGAAATTGTTGCAGGCCGGCTACGGATATGCCACGTACAAAAAGCTGTGTGAATACCAGCTGTTCCAGCCGTTGTTCCCGCTGATTGCCCGCCAGTTTACTGAGCATGGCGACAGCCCGATGGAACATATTCTGTTGCAGGTTCTGAAAAATACCGACTACCGTTTGCGGAACGATCAGCGCGTCAATCCGGCGTTCTTGTTCGCGGCAATGTTGTGGTATCCGGTGATTGAACATGCTCAGAAACTGGCGCAGGAAGGCGGTCTGACGTATTACGACGCCTTCGCACTGGCCATGAACGACGTGCTTGACGAACAATGTCGCACGCTGGCCATTCCTAAACGTATTACCACGCTGGTGCGTGACATCTGGGCATTGCAGTTGCGTCTGTCCCGCCGTCAGGGCAAGCGTGCGCATAAGCTGATGGAACATCCTAAGTTCCGCGCCGCTTACGATTTACTGGTTCTGCGCGCTGAAGTTGAACAGCATCGCGAACTGCAAAGTCTGGCGCAGTGGTGGGGTGAATTCCAGGAAGCCACACCGGCCTCGCAGAAATCGATGCTCGGCACGCTCGGTGACGACGCAACGCCTGCGCGCCGCACGCGTACACGTCGTCCGCGCAAACGCGCTCCCCGCAAGGACGGCGGTCAATGATCCGCGTTTACCTGGCTCTGGGAAGCAATCTCTCACGGCCTCTCGACCAGGTAAATTGCGCGCTGGAGGCGCTGGCGCATTTGCCGCGCACCCGCTTTGTAGCTGTCTCTCCGTTTTACCGCAGTAAACCGCTGGGGCCGCAGGATCAGCCTGATTATCTGAACGCCGTCGTGTCGCTCGATACGCTGTTGCCGCCGGAAGAACTGCTCGATTGCACACAAGCCATCGAGCAAAATCAGGGACGTGTCCGTAAAGCCGAACGTTGGGGCCCGCGGACATTGGATCTGGATATGCTGATGTATGGCGATCGGGTGATCGATACGGAGCGTTTAACTGTGCCGCATTACGACATGAAGAACCGCGAGTTTATGCTGTATCCGCTGGCGGATCTGGCTCCGGATCTGATGTTCCCGGATGGCGAAACGCTGCAAAGCATACTGGCCCGCGTTCAGCTAAATGGCCTGACAAAATGGTAAGCCGCTCAGCGACTTACCCGCACTTCTAATCCACTTTCTGCTTTGTTCCTGTAAACCACACGTAAGTGATGCAACTGTGCGATCCTCTGTACGATCGAAATCCCCAGGCCGCTGCCGGTTTGCTCCTGGCCTGGTGGCCGGTAAAAACGCTCGCCCAGCCGCGCCAGATGATCTTCAGTGATCCCCTGTCCCTGATCCTCTACTTTTAATCCCTGCGCATTCAGGGTGACCGAGACTGTGGTCCCCGCCGGAGAATAACGAATAGCGTTATCCAGCAGATTACGCACCATCAGCGAAAGCAAAAGCGATTGCCCGCGCATTTGTGGTGGTGTGCCCTGCTCTTCAAAACGTAATTCGATGCCTTTGCTGTGCGCACGGTAATCCTGCTCGGCCAGATTTTGTGCCAGCAGCGAAGGCCAGTCGATAATCTCCAGTTCTTCAGGTTCTGAAAAACTTTCCAGCCTCGACAGCGTCAGCAACTGATCCACCAGCCGCGTGGCGCGATCGATACTGGTGGTCAGGTTTTCCAGCGCATGTTCGCGCATTTCGGTGTCGTCACCGGACAGCTGCACCACTTCGGTTTGCACGCGCAATGCCGCCAGCGGGCTGCGTAATTCGTGCGCGGCATCGGAGGTAAACCGCCGTTCGCGAACCAGCATTTCACTGGTGCGGTCAAACAGAGAATTCAACGCGTTCGCCAGCGGCAACACTTCGCCGGGTAAACGATCCGTGACAATCGGCGTCGCATCTTCCGGCGATCGCTGGCGCAACCCTTCTGCCACGCGGCGCAGCGGGCGAAGCTCAAGCGTCACCATCACAATCAGCGCCAGCAGCAATACCGGCAGCGAAGCCAGCCACGGCGTCAGTTGGCCGCTGACTAAACTCCAGGCCATATCATTGCGGTAATCGTTTTCCTGCCCGACGGCTACGCGGTATTGACCGTCCGGCGACGTCAGCCACACCATACGCCAGTCGTCGTGGTCGCCTTTAAGCTCGTCATCTTTAAAGCCCTGCGTATTGCCGTCGAAGCGGATACGTTTGCCGTTTTCGCCGTCGTTGAGCAGCATGTCGCCCTGCTGATTGAAAATGGCAAACGTCAGCGCATCGTCATCGGTATGGCCGCGTGAACCTTTGCGCACCATCTTTTTGGTATCGGGCAGCTCAGCGTCTTTTTGCATATTCAGGCGGTCGCCCAGACCGGTGGCGGCCAGACGTTTAGCGAATAACATCTGTTGGGTATCAAACACCTCGTTGATGTGTTTGCGGGTCTGGTGCCACGCCACGCCGCTGGCAATCAGCCACGTCAGCAGCGCCAGCACAGTAAATAGCAGGATCAGACGGAGGCGCAGACTCAGGTTTTTCAGCTCCTTCACGCACTCTCCCCGGACAGCGCATCGCCGAGCGTATAACCCACGCCGTGAACGGTACGGATGAAGCTTTTGCCGAGTTTGCTGCGAAGATGGTGAATATGCACTTCAACCGCGTTGCTGCTGACCTCATCGTCCCAGTTGTACAGTTTTTCCTGAATCAGGGTGCGCGCTAGAACGCGGCCTTTGTTATTGAGAAACAGCTCCAGCACCGCGACTTCACGCGGCGTGAGCGTCACGGTTTCGCCATTAAGCATTACGCTGCGGGCAGCCGGATCAAATTCCACTGCGCCGTGCGTCACTTTTGGCGTAACCACGCCATGACGGCGGCGGATCAGCGCCTGCAAACGCGCAGCCACTTCCACCAGCGCAAACGGCTTACACAGATAATCATCCGCCCCGGCCTGCAACCCGCCGACGCGCTGTTCAAGCGCATCGCGCGCCGTGAGGATCAGCACCGGCGTGTCGCGACCGGACTTGCGCCATTCACGCAGCAACTCCATGCCGTCGATTCCCGGCAGGCTTAAATCGAGGATCACCGCATCGTACGGCGCGCTGTCGAGTGCGGCTTTGCCGGTCAGCCCGTCGGTAAACCAGTCGAGCGTAAACCCCAATTTTGTCAGCCCGGCTTTGATGCCGTCGCCAATCATTTTGTCGTCTTCAACCAATAGAATTCGCATGGTTCCCTCCGTTTTTTTCATTATAGGCGAAGCTTCTTAATCACTTCTTAAGACCTGGATCATCGAGTCCGTTGCTGATCTTGCTGTCTGCATTTCGGCTCATACAGTAGAATACTGGCATCATATTCATCCGATGAATTATTCAAAGGAAAGTGTTCATGAAACCAACAACGCTCAGCCAGCTTCGCCAATGGAAGCAGGAAAAACATAAATTTGCGACCATTACCGCGTATGACGCCAGTTTTGCACAGCTGTTTGCTGAGCAGGGCATCAACGTCATGCTGATTGGTGACTCTCTCGGGATGGTCGTTCAGGGGCAGGATTCCACGCTGCCGGTGACGGTTGAGGAAATTGCTTACCATACTCGCTGCGTGCGCCGTGGTGCACCTCACGCCTTATTGCTGGCAGACCTTCCGTTCATGAGTTATGCCACGCCTGAACAGGCGTTCGCAAGCGCGGCAATCCTGATGCGGGCCGGCGGCAATATGGTGAAACTCGAAGGCGGCAGCTGGCTGTGCGATACGGTTAAAATGCTGACCGAGCGCGCCGTGCCGGTGTGCGGTCATCTCGGCCTGACGCCGCAATCGGTGAACATTTTTGGTGGCTACAAAGTGCAGGGCCGCGACGAAGTGGCGGCGAACCAGCTCATCAAAGATGCGCTGATGCTTGAAGAATCTGGCGCGCAGCTGCTGGTACTGGAATGTGTGCCCGTTGAACTGGCGCGCCGCGTGACCGAAGAACTGAGCATCCCGGTCATCGGCATCGGCGCCGGTAACGTGACCGACGGACAGATTCTGGTAATGCACGACGCGTTCGGCATTACCGGCGGCCATACGCCAAAATTTGCCAAAGACTTCCTCGCAGAAGCGGGCGATATCCGCAGCGCGGTGCGTTTGTATGTCGATCAGGTCGCGCAGGGCGTGTATCCGGGCGAAGAGCATTCCTTTAAATAATCGGGAGAAGAAGTGTGCTGATAACTGACAGCGTGGCGCTGCTGCGTCGCGAGATCCGCGATTTCCGTAAGAATAACAAACGTATTGCCCTGGTGCCGACCATGGGAAATTTGCACGAAGGCCATATGACGCTGGTGGAAGAAGCGAAAGCCCGCGGCGATGTGGTGGTGGTGAGTATTTTCGTGAACCCGATGCAGTTCGAACGCCCGGACGATCTCGAGCGTTATCCGCGCACCTTGCAGGAAGACTGCGAAAAGCTGAATAAGCGCGGCGTGGATCTGGTGTTTGCCCCGTCTCCGGCGGAGGTTTATCCGAAAGGCCTGACAACGCAGACGCAGGTCGATGTACCGGTGATTTCCACCATTCTGGAAGGCGCGAGCCGTCCGGGGCATTTCCGTGGTGTATCGACGATTGTCAGCAAATTGTTCAATCTGGTGCAGCCTCAGGTGGCCTGTTTCGGCCAGAAAGACTTCCAGCAACTGGCGCTGCTGCGCACGATGGTGGAAGACATGGGCTATGACATTGAAATTATTGGCGTACCGATTGTGCGCGCCAAAGACGGTCTGGCGCTGAGTTCGCGCAATGGTTATCTGACCTCCGAAGAGCGTAAACTCGCCCCACAGCTCAACAAAATCATGAACGCGCTGGCTGAGCGTCTGAGCCAGGGCGAGCGTCACGTTGAAGAGATGTTGCAGGAAACCGCGCAACAACTGCGGGAAGCCGGATTTACGCCAGATGAGTTGTTTATTCGTGATGCCAAAACCTTGCAGGAATTGTCCGTCGACAGCACTTCCGCGGTGATCCTGATGGCGGCATGGTTAGGGAAAGCCCGGCTGATTGATAATCAAGAGGTTGATCTGACGCAGTAGACAGCGCAGCTCAAATCGGCAACTATGTTGGCCGCCGGAAATATCGGAATTTTATTATCTCCGCCCGGCGGGTTCCCTGATTTTTTACGCAAGAAAGGTATATGTGATGATCCGCACTATGCTGCAAGGCAAACTGCACCGGGTTCACGTGACTCAGGCAGATTTGCACTATGAAGGTTCCTGCGCCATCGACCAGGACTTTCTCGATGCTTCAGGCATTTTAGAGTACGAAGCGATTGATATTTATAACGTTGATAACGGTCAGCGTTTCTCAACTTACGCCATCGCGGCAGAACGTGGTTCGCGTATTATCTCGGTTAACGGCGCTGCGGCGCGTTGCGCCTGTGTCGGCGATCTGCTGATCATCTGCTCTTACGTGCAGATGTCTGACGCTGATGCCCGCCAGCACAAACCGAAAGTGGCTTATTTTGAAGGTGAAAACCAGCTGAAACGCACCGCGAAAGCCGTGCCGGTTCAGGTGGCTTGATAAAACGCCCCCCTGCGAAGGGGGAGGATGGGAGGGGGTTTAGCGGCTAACTCAGTCGTTTATGCTGATCTGGTTAAACCAACATCCCATCCCAGCCTTCCCCTCGTGAGAGGGGAAGGAGCAATAAAATTAACTTCTCAGACCGCGTCCGCGCTCAATCAGATACCAAGCCAGCAGATAAAACACCGCGATAAACGCTACCAGCACGCTCATCGTGAAGATCAGCGGAACATCACTGATCCCCAAGAATCCGTAGCGGAAACCGCTGATCATGTAGACGATCGGGTTCAGCTTGGAGATCGCCTGCCAGATCGGCGGCAGCAGCGACAGTGAATAGAACACGCCGCCCAAATAGGTCAGCGGAGTCAGCACAAAAGTCGGGATCAGGCTGATGTCATCGAACGTGGTCGCAAAAACCGCATTCAACAGGCCGCCCAGCGAGAACAGGATCGCGGTCAGCAGCAGCGTCAGCGCGATAACCCACCAGGAATGGATCACCAGCGGCACAAAGAAAAGCGAAATCGCGGTGACCAAAATCCCCACGCAGATACCGCGCGCCACGCCACCGCCGACATAACCGGCGATCACGACGTGCGTTGGCACGGGGGCGACCAGCAGCTCTTCAATGTTGCGCTGGAACTTGGCGCTGAAAAATGACGACGCCACGTTAGCGTAGGAGTTGGTGATCACCGCCATCATGATCAGGCCCGGCACGATAAACTGCATGTAAGTAAACCCATGCATGCTGCCGATTTGTGAGCCGATCAGGTTGCCGAAGATGATGAAATAAAGCGTCATGGTGATCACCGGCGGAACCAGCGTTTGGATCCAGATCCGGCCAAACCGGTTGATCTCTTTCATCCAGATACTTTTAAGTGCGATCCAATACAGTTGCGACATTATTTCTTTTCTCCGCTGCCGTTCACCAGCGTGACAAACAGCTCTTCCAGACGGTTAGCTTTGTTACGCATACTCAATACCTGCACGCCCTGCTTGCTCAGCTGGCTGAACAGCGAGTTCAGGCCCTGTTCGCGCATGACTTCCACTTCCAGCGTTGACGTATCCGTAAGCTGGCTGCGATAGCCTTCCAGCACCGGCAGCGGGCTTTTCGTCCCGAGATCCAGAATAAAGGTTTCGGATTTCAGCTTGGATAACAGCGCTTTCATGCTGGTATTTTCCACCAGTTCGCCGCCCTGAATAATGCCGATATTGCGGCACAGCATTTCGGCTTCTTCCAGATAGTGCGTGGTCAGAATGATGGTCGTGCCCTGCGCGTTCAGCTCTTTCAGGAAACCCCACATAGAGCGACGCAGTTCGATATCCACACCGGCTGTCGGTTCGTCGAGGATCAGCAGTTTCGGTTCGTGCATCAGCGCACGGGCAATCATCAGACGACGCTTCATGCCGCCGGAAAGCATGCGGGAGCGCTCATTGCGCTTGCCCCACAGATCCAGCTGGGTCAGATATTTTTCGGCACGCTGAAGCGCCAGCGGACGTGGCACGCCGTAGTAACCGGCCTGGTTGACGACAACCTGCATCACGGTTTCAAACGGGTTGAAGTTAAATTCCTGTGGCACCAGCCCGAGCTGACGCTTGGCGTTGACGATGTCTTTGTCGATGTCGTAACCGAACACCTGAACCTTACCGGCTGTTTTGTTCACCAGTGAGCTGATGATGCCGATGGTCGTCGATTTACCCGCACCGTTTGGCCCCAGCAGGGCATAAAAATCGCCGACTTCGACGCGCAGATCGATACCGCGCAAAGCCTGTACACCACCGGCGTAAGTTTTGGTTAACTTTTCCAGTTCCAATGCATAATTCATAAAGGAAGCGTACCTTGTTGTGAAAACCCTGTTGTAGGAATGCGTAAAAGGAGATGTTGAATCGGTTTTAAAAGACGGAGCATTGCCCTATATTACTCCATCGCTGTTGGCTCGTTACAGGCTATTAACCTCAATGAATGATATAGAAAAGCTCATCAGTAATAATGCCAACTGGTCCAAGACCATGATCGACGAGGATCCTGGCTTCTTTGAACGACTTTCCCAATCTCAAAAACCCCGTTTTCTGTGGATCGGTTGCTCCGACAGTCGCGTTCCCGCTGAGCAATTGACCGGGCTTGAACCGGGCGAACTGTTTGTTCACCGTAACGTCGCCAATCTGGTTATCCATACTGATCTCAACTGTCTGTCCGTTGTGCAATATGCTATCGACGTACTGGAAGTGGAACACGTCATCATTTGCGGTCACTACGGTTGCGGTGGCGTACAGGCAGCGGTTGAAAACCCTGAACTGGGTTTGATTAATAACTGGTTATTGCATATCCGGGATATCTGGTACAAACACAGCTCCCTGCTGGGCGAACTGTCACCGAATCAGCGTCTCGATAAATTGTGTGAGCTGAACGTCGTGGAACAAGTGTACAACCTCGGCCACTCCACCGTGATGCAATCAGCCTGGAAACGCGGCCAGAAAGTCACCCTGCACGGCTGGGTGTATGGCATTCAGGACGGACGACTGCGCAATCTCGAAGTCGACGCCACCAGCCGCGAAACACTGGAACAGCGCTACCGTCAGGGCGTCTCCGCCTTACTGAACGGCAACCCGCAATAACAAGCCGCCCCACTCTACAGAAAATCAAAAAACAAAAGGCACAAAAATGTGCCTTTTTTACCATTTTTTTTTCCTGCACTTACAACGCGATCACTATAAATCAATGAGTTATAAATGCTGTAAGCAGCTGTAAGCCCTATAAAGATGCTTAGGTGTGGACACTATGTGGACACTCCAGCCCCGCTTTTCCCCTCAGTGGATTAAAGGAAATTGCGTCCTGCAGGAAGTCCGGAGCGAAGTGAGCATAGACCATTGTCTGGTTGATATTCGCGTGTCCGAGAATTCTTTGCAGGGTGATTATGTTCCCGCCGTTCATCATGAAATGTGTCGCAAACGTATGTCGCAACACATGCAATGATTGCCCTTTCGGTAAGTCTGGCTTCACCGATTTCAATAGCAGCCGGAAGGTCAAATAATCGGCATCAGGAAAAAGTAATCCGGACTTCTGATTTTTGACTGCCTTACATACCTCGTCTGAGATCGGGACTGTTCTGGGTTTGCCGTTTTTGGTATTGAGAAAAGTCACTCGGTTATTAATGACGTTCTCAACCTTCAAACTGCTTATTTCTCCCCAGCGGCCTCCTGTACTCAGGCTCAGGATCGCAATCCTCTTATTGTCCCCTTCCAAAACAGACAGCAACTTCTCAATTTCATCAGCAGACATAAAAGTCATGGATGATAGCTGCCCTTTTAGCAACGTTACGCCATGCAACGGATTTTCAGCGTGGAATAAACCTGCTTCGTTCAGGTAAGTAAACAGACCACTCAGCAACATCAAATTGCGGTTTACCGTCGTTGCCTTAACGCCCTTCGCCAATCTCAAAGACTTAAATTTTGTAATAGCCAGGCTATCAATTTGGAAAGAACACGGGTCATCCATCAGGTTGCAGATGAATTCCAGTTTGGCTTTGTCGAGCTTGCCGTGTTTCACGTTCTGCCCGTGATAGAGCCACCACAGTTCTATCAACTCGGATAACGGCCGCTTGTCTGCCGGTTTAGATAGCCATTCTTTGTCGTGATAATTCACCGCTACATATTTTTCGTAGGCGGCTGCTTCATGTTTCTTGTCGAACCTACGCCGGAAGCGCTTTCCGTTGCGCCCCTGCGGTCTGATGTCCACTTCATAACGACCATCATCGAGCTTCTTAATCGACATATTGAAGCCCTCCGAAATCGTGGGTACTGCAAAGACTCTGTGATTCTATAAAACGTAAAAAATCGAAATGTAGCGTTAACCAGTCTTTTTGTCGGAGTGGGACGACGTTGTTTCGCCCTGCCCAAAGTGTGCGAGAACCGGCGCGATCTGTCCGGCTTCTGGTGCAATTTGATCAGTCATAAACCACATTGTGTATTTTGTGAACTTTGGATGCGCCAAAATTTTCATGGCAACATCTGTCGGCGGTGTCGATCTGCCGGTTTCATAGTAGGTAAGTGAACCATAAGGAATATCAATTAAATCAGACAGTTCCCTTCTATTAAGTCTCTCGGACTCTCTCATAACAATAAGCTTATCTGCGAGTGAACTTGACACTTCGTTTAGATCTCCATAATATTTGTTTAGATCTTAATAAAGATCACCTATATTGATATAAACAATTACAAGCAATACGTAGCAATTGATTAGATCCAAACAGGAGATTAGCAGATGAGTAAACAAATCGTAAGTGTGTCGGATGTCCTGCCATATGCGGAATTTGCCAAGGTAATCGGCAAAACGCCCGCAGCAGTCAAAGGAATGATTGAGGCGGGAAAATTGCCAGTTGTAGAAATGCGCAATCCCCAAAATCCTACAGCACGCTCTGAAAACTGGATTTACCTTCCCGCCTGGAATGCAGGGATGAAATTGGCGTTTGAAAAACGTCCTAAAGAGATCCGAGATGGTTGGCTGATGTGGTTAGGCTTGGGTGTACCGCGTTAAGGAGGGAGTAAATGGTTATCTCAGTTGCACCACTGCTGAAAAGACAAAGCCCTTCCCGCAGTTTTGGACACGGCTGGATTGAGCTACCAGGTGGCAAACGCTGGAATCCAGCTAAACCGCAAATGTGTTCAACCGTTTCGAGCCGGAAGCCCTTCTACAAACGCTTCTTTGGTTGAGGTGTCTATGCAATCGCAAACATTGAGCTATTCGGAAAGTATCCCGAAGGAAAAAAGAGAGGCCTGTTATCAGCATATTATCGGGATCCGAAAAATGCTGACCAGCCAGAAAAATATTGCGCAGGAAACGTTTGATGAAAGTACGCCGACCATGCGCAAATTGATCTGCTTCCATGCGGGATTGAAAAGTCGTCATATCAATATGCGTTTCTTTGAATTGGCACACAGTGAAAGAATAAAGGTCATTGAAGCACTTAATTCACTCATTGAGTTTGGTAATGCGCTTCCGGCCTTTATTAGTGAAACCGACTCAGTTCTCAACATAGAACATTAATACATCTGAAATTTAATTGACGTTCAACCCGCCGGGCATTCTTTTGCCCAAAAACAGGATTGGATAATGGAAGAAATGATCAACGAAGCACGTTCTGACGAACGTTTAAATCGTGCAGCCGTATTCGCTGCACGTCTTGAAGCCCTCGCCTGCTTTATCAATAAGCATGATCTGAGCGGGAAAGAAGCCGCCGAAGCACTGCGTGCCGAGGCATCCCGTATTCAAAATGAAGCAGGAGACCTTCACTGATGGCTGATCTTATCGATACGGCGCAGGAACGTGCTGAACAGATTTTAGAGTCACAGATCAAAGCGGCACGCCAACCTGTTGGCGGCGTATCAACATTATTTTGCATTGACTGTAATCACCCTATTCCTGAAGTACGGCGCGCAGCCCTTCCAGGCGTGGAACTTTGCCTAACGTGTAAATCTATCGCTGAACTAAAGGCAAGAAATTACAGAGGTCAGTGATGACCTCATTTATATGCGTGTTTTTCGTACTTGGCGCAATCAATGTCGCCTTCATTTATAACGATATTAAAGGAATATGAATATATGAAATCTAATAATCACAATATGAAAATATCATTTAAGGGAGAACATATCGGGGATGAACTCCGTTTAAACACGCAGGTGCTTTCGTTGAGTCTACCAAATCTACATTTGCTGGACGGATTTCGCCCGAAATCAATGAAGCGACAAACTCATTCCATTTCTGAGGCACCGCAAAAATTGAAGTCTTATGCAGCACATGAGGATTGTCATAACAAAACATCGCAATCGTTTGACGAGAACACTGAACCGAAATATGAATATCTGTCTCTTGCTCTTCCCAGCTCGCCCATTCATCAAATTCAAATCTTTGGTTCATCAGACGTTGTTGGCGCACGCTTTCTAATGCGTTCTGAATTAGTACTTTCCATTCTCCGTAATCTTTCCACTCCGACGGCAGGTGCGGGATCAGAAACTTTGCAAGAACGTCTCGATGCTCTTTTAGTCGAGGCCAGCGCTCTGTTATCTGATTTTCTGTACAAGCCAAAATCACGTCGCAAGCAATAAGTAACTCTTGAGCTGATGCGAGACAAAATCTGTTGGCAGTAATGTCATATCCACTCTGGGCTGTGACATTTTCGATATAGCGTTTTTTGTTAACTACCGCTATTTCCTTTTGAGACATCAATACCTCCCTAATCCTTGCAGCGAGAGCATTAATATACCATGCGCTTTTCACCTGATCATTGCGAAACCAGACCAAGCTTTGAATGGGCTTACCCATGGAATGCTCCGCGCCCTCCAGTTGAACCACACTTGAGGCCGAAACCGCTTACCCGTGATGAATACGATCAGGGGCAAGCTGTTTTAATCAGAGTAAAAAACCTCTCTACCGACCTGCGGGAAATTTTCACAGGTCGTCATGCGTATCTGCTGAAAACCCAGGGTATCCACGCTGCCAATAAATATCTGGTGTATACCCTTGGTCGCAGCATCCTTCCCCGCGTCGAAGCGGTCAATGCCGCTCATGCGATGAATGTTAAAGCTTCCATGAAATTCATGTCTGAGGCAGACACTTATCACAGCCTGCCGAGCATGAGCGATAAACCGCTGCGGCGGTTCGCGCAGGGCATTGCCGGACAACTCAAAGAAATCTATGAAGACCGTTGTGATCAGCTGCTTGCACAATACAACGGGGATAATTCGATTCTTTTTGAGAGTGATACCCAGTGCGAGCTGTACAGCGAAATCGCCGGTATGGCACAGGCTTTTAATGTCACGCCGATGTACTGGACAAGATTTTGCAAAGACAAACTGGATGCCGTTTCCGCTATCGCTGCCATGTCGCGCCTGGTAAATCCGGACTGGTGGTTACGCCAGTTCAAAGGTCAGCGCACCCGCTGGCGTGAATCTCTGCTGATCGCCATCGGCAAGGTTAACCGCGACGCTTCCCCCTATGCCAGTAAGCAGGCCATCCGTGAAGTACGTGCGCGACGCCTGTCGAATCTCGACTACCTGAAAAGCTGCGATCTGGAGAACATCGAAACCGGCGAGCGTTTCAGTCTGATCGACAAAGTGATGGCGAGTATTTCCAACCCTGAAATCCGCCGCATGGAATTAATGAGCACTATCGCCGGCACCGAAAAATATGCTGCCGCAAATGGTGACGTCGGGATGTTTCTGACCATCACAACGCCTTCCAAATATCACCCGACCCGCATGGTTGGCAAGGGCGATAAAAAGCGCGTTCAGCGCAATCACGCCTGGGACAAAGAAGCCTATACCCCGAAAGATGCGCAGCGTTATCTGTGCGGGATCTGGAGAAAAATGCGCACTGCTTTCAAAGATAGCGGCCTGTCCGTTTACGGGATGCGCGTTGTCGAGCCTCACCACGACGCGACCCCTCACTGGCACATGATGTTATTCACCAAGCCTGCCATGCGTCAGCGGGTGATCGATATCATGCGAAAATACGCCATGAAAGAAGACGGTGACGAACGCGGTGCAGCTAAAAACCGCTTTGACTGTAAGCACCTGAACAGAGGAGGTGCTGCTGGCTACATCGCTAAATACATCGCGAAGAACATCGACGGTTACGCACTGGAAGGCGAGCGCGACCACGAAACCGGCGAGCTGCTGACAGATTCCGCTGCCGCTGTTACGGCCTGGGCTGCTACCTGGCGGATCCCTCAATTTCATCCTATCGGCCTGCCTACCATGGGTTCATACCGTGAGTGCCGCCGCATCCGATCCATTAGTCTGACTGAAACCTTTGACGAAGAAGTTGAAGCCGTCCGCGCTGCTGCTGATGCCGGTGATTTTATGGCGTACATGTCAGCCCAGGGAGGCGCTAATGTGCCTCGCGACGATCAGACTGTGCGTGTAGCCCGCCGCGTTGCTAACGATCTGAACGCATACGATGAGGAAGTGAAAAAGGTTGTGGGTATTTTTGCGCCTCACCTTGGCGACTCCCATGTTTATGAAACCCGTACAACTCAATGGCGCATCGTTTCTTCTGCCGTTGACGTTGAGGTTTTGACCTCAAAAAGCGCCCACGGCGCGCCTCGGAGTCCTGTCAATAACTGTGGGTTAGGTGGAAAGAAACAGGCTACAAATTTGCGTGATAGGCAGGCTGGGAGCTCGCCTACATCGTCTAATTCTGGCAACCTGCGAGTTATTGACTGGACAGACACAGCCGCCGTGAGGGCGATGGTGGCGCGTATAAGGGAGGAAACGCCGAGAGTCAGCAAAGCACAGCGAAGTTTTGACCCAACAAAAGGCCGTGATATTGACCCGTCGGCAAGATTGACGGGAGAAGAACGGGCGCGTTTGCCGGAAATCGAACGCGAATTGATGAAACACAACATCACGGCGGAACACTAGAAGTTCTGTCAATAATTCTACGAGAGAGCTAAATTTAGCCAAAAAACCGAGAGTTGGAAACAGAATTGACTAGGTAGACGGCGCTGACCATGACCAATTCACAGACACAGACACAGACACAGACACAGACACAGACACAGACACAGACACAGAGCGTCGCGCACTAGTGAGCATGCCGATAGGTAGAACTTTGCATCGAATAATAATAAGCTTTAGATGAAGGTTTTTTGTGGCTAGCTGAGGCCAAATACTAGATGTACATAAACAAAACCGTGTTGCATCTTTCCTCTCAATTGGATTAATATTGACTCCATCCATCTACACTAGATTAAATTGGAACATCTAAATATGGAGCAAGATGACAAGTTTAAGAGTTTTTTGAAAACAATCAGACTGCATAGGAAAGAAAATAATTGGGATGTAGTATTCAATCCTAAAATAGATTTAACCGTTTTCGAAAATGCTATTTTAACTGATATCCCTAATACTACTAAAAGTAAGAATATCGTTAATAATAAGAATATCTCCATAGAAAAGAATGATCTTCGACACGATGACGCTTCACCTGATAAAAGTCTATTTATACAGGAGGTGAAATTTGATTCCTGTGATTTCTCCGGAAACAATCTTGGAAAAAAAATAACTATAAAAAACTGCGAATTCCATCTTTGTTATTTTTCATTTAGTAGATTCAATGATGTAAATTTCGTAAATTGTAAATTCAACTCATGCTCATTTTCTCAATCTAGATTTTATAGATGTATTTTTGATGAAAATTGCAAATTCTATAACCTCTCAATATCTGGAAGCTCAACTAAATTTGAAGACACTGAAATAAATGCAATTAGTTTCTTCAAAAAAACATACGAAGCATTCAATGAAAAGCCTGAGAGTTATAAAAACCTTAATCTACCAGAAGAAGAATATAGGTTAGCGAAAAGCATAGTCAAGCTATCAAGAAATATATTGGCGTCCACCCAGTCCTGTTCAAATGATGACTTTTACTACTCGTCATTGAAAAATTTATGCTTAAAAAAAATAAATGAAAAAAAATATTACAATCTCAAAAGAATAGCAACATTAAGCTCGAATATTGAAGAAAAAAAGGTTGAATGTAAAACTACAGAGAGCAAAGAATTATGGTACATTTTAACTAGTAGTTTTAAAGTTAAATGTTTGAAAGCACGCCAGCATACATATCATATTGAAAAAATAATTGTGAAGCTCTTTGGATTTATGAATAATTGGGGTGGTAGTATTCAAAGAGTTCTTGCAATCGGTTTCGCCATACTTATGGCATATTCTGTTTTATACTTTATTATGGACAAAGGATGGGTGAACTACGCAACGGATACAGAAGGAGTCAAAATTGCACATGTGCATACAGAGAGTATTTATTTTTTCTTTTCATCATTGATAAAAAGCTTCGATATAACATTCCTTGCAGGCTACACAAAACACATATCCAACCACGATAGCTTATTCAAACAATATGTATTGCTAACTAACATGTTAATCGGTTTATTCTGGTATGCCGTTGCGATACCATCATTAATAAATAAGATAAGCGTTACCAGATTATGAATAAAATTATTAAAGATAACAAACTGGAATGCCTTGCTGTAATAGGATCTCATGCAAGAGGAGACAATGATAGTTATTCTGACGTTGATTTACTCGGCATCGTTGTTCGAGAAAGTCATCAAATGATTAATGTTAATAAAGTTAACTTAGCAATATATTCAAAATCACATCTACGTAAGATGATGCATGATGGTGAACTATTTGCGTTACATATAAAACAAGAAGGGATAGCATTAGTTAATGAAGAGTTGTTTAATGATATTTGTTCAAGCTTCAAATACAAAGACAATTACAATAAAGATAGGCGCTTAGCATTCTTAATGGGGAGTATTATTCTCAAAGAGCAGTCTACAATAAGAAATTGGCTTGTTGCAAACAAGCGTATTGCTTGGTGTGTTAGAACATACATCCTATCGTTAATGGCTGAGAATGGGAACATTTCCTTTGCAAAGCCTGATATTGCTTTTCATGGTCATAGTGTTCATAAAAATATTTCATACCAAGACTTCCTGCAACTAATAAACCCAAGAGAAAATAGCGGTTGCTCTTTAGTTAACTTACAGTTATTACGTATTTTTTTGAGTGAGATCCAATATTGCAAGCCTTCACATCGGGAATCTGAATATCTGGTTAACAGTGAAGGAATACTTAAAAATACCGTAGCTCAGTTAATGTATGAGTCCTATACGTGACAATTAAACTACAGGGATATTTCATTGTTATCACTTGATGAAAGATTTATACAAGTCCATACATAGGTGTTGAAACATCCTAAAGCATTCTGATTATATAATTCAGGAGTTAATGACTAAACACTTTGAATAATGATATTTATCTACTAAGTAAATCCAGCGTGAACTGACGTTCGAGTCCTGTCACTAACTGTGGGTTTGAAAGAAAGAAAGCCACCTCAAATGGGAGTGATTGCCAGGCTGGAACCTACTTTATAGCGTCCAACTCCGATAACTTTCGTGATGCAGACTACACAAATACCACAGAAGTTTGGATAAAGAGTTACATGTGCAAAAAAAACTCATATTACCCTCTTTGATTTATAGAAAAAAATCATATTTAACAAACACATACATTTAAAATACAACTTACATCATTAAAAAAATTTCCAAGAATTAAATAATTAGTTAAAGTTAGAGCAATTATGCCAAAGTTTCTTTGAAGTAATCTAAGTTCTCATAAAAATATTCATGTATTTTCAAATAAAATTGGTGGTCAAATGAAATATACACAGCTCAATGACAGCCCTTATTGGGTAGCACTACAACAAAGAGAAGATCTTAAGGTACATGGTAATCTAAATTCTGCCCTCTACGCCTTAGAATTGCATGGAGAATTTGATGATATAAATCTCTTAGCTCCTGATATAATCACAGAGGGCGGAGATGATGAAAATATTGATGTATTACTTGTTGATCGTGAGGGGAGGAGAATTTATTTAATACAATCTTTCCAATCCCCTCTTTTTCGGCCGTTGGGTGCAAAGCCAACTAAAGCACAAGAGTCATCATATGCAGAAACTGCATTATTTTCGGCAGATATTGAAAAGGTGCCTCTACGCATAAGACGCCAGGTTGAAGATGCTAGGGATGCTTTAGCAAAGAGCGAAATAGATAGAATTAACATTTGGTTTTTACACAATTGCCCTGAAACTGATGAGTGCGGTAGACCTCTCCATGCGATTGGTCGCTCCGTTATAGACAAGCTAAATCATCTATATAAAGATCAGAGTATTAGGGTCGATTCAAAGCAAGTTGGTTTAGAGACTCTTGATGAATTATATAATGCACAGCATAGCCCTATCCTTATTTCAGACCAAATTAATACAGAAGATTTAGCTGGTTTTGTTGAATCGAAACCTGGCTCTTGGGTTTCATTTGTAACATCTATAAAGGGTAGTTTCCTTAAACAGTTGTACGATAGCTACGGCGAAGATAAATTATTTAGCGCTAATGTGCGTTCATATATGGGAAGTAATGGTAGAGATTTATCGATAAACAAAGAGATTCAACGCAGTGCCGTTGAAAATGCTGGGGACTTCTTCGTATACAATAATGGTATCACTGCATTAGTACATGATTTTAGATACACCCCTGTTTGCGATGGTTCCACGTTAGGAAATCTAAATACAATAACAGGCATCTCAATTGTAAACGGTGCACAGACTACTGGCAGCATCTCGAATACTGATCGTGATGTTAGCGATAATTTAAAAATCGGCATTAGATTCATTAAGGTTGAGGATGAGGATCAAATCCAAAAAATCACCCTTGCGAATAACTCGCAAAATAAAGTGTTACGTTCTGACTTCAGATCAAGTGATGCTATTCAGCGCAGACTTCGTGAAAGTTTTGTTAGCAGCAAAGATGTTTTATACACTGGTGGGCTACGTAAAACTCTTACACCAACTCAAAAAAGAATGCTTTTACCGACAGATACTGTAGCTCAAATTCTAATTGCTTTTCATTTCCATCCAACAAACGCTTATCACAATAAAAAGGACATTTGGGATGATGACACCTTATATAAAAAGGCATTCGACGACTCAATAACAAAAGGGCATATTATTTTTGTATATACTCTCAACGAGGCTATTAGTCAGATTAAAAAACACTATGCTGACTTGTATCGGCATGGTGAACTACCAGAAGTTGACAAAGTAAAACAGTTATTTTTGAGCAGACCAGGAGTTTCACTTTTAATAATAAATGCAACATCTAGTATTATTGAAATAATCATGGGAAGAGCCATCCCAAACAAATACATTGTTTCATTTAAAGATTCAATTTCTCGCTTAGAGGCGATAGAACTATGGAAAACTGTAATAACTAGAATCCTTACACGTTCTAGTGTGTTAGATCCGGCTACAGAAGGTCGGCTATCTCACCGAAAAGATATTACTGACGCGATCCAGAGATTCCAGAGCGATATGGATATGTATAGGGATGATTTCCCAACACTACTTCCAGATTTTACAAAAAATGTAACATTCTAATAAAAATTGGATGTGTTCATCACATCCAATTTATTATCTACAATTCAAATACTGATGAAATTGCAAGTTAAATTACTAGTGAGATCATAATTGGCCTTTTGCAATTTAATTTAAAAGAAGAAGAAATTAAGCCCAAAAAATTCCATTACCGATAACGGTACTCCTCCGCATGCATCACCTGCATGATTTTGCATGATCCAGAAAGGATCAAAAGACATGAGAATGCCGCTCTAGCTGGGCTTAGCGTCGCTCTGACACATGCATTAAAAACAGTGAACCAAGTCAGAAACGGGCAGGCGGGTAACATTGCGCGCGTTGAGCTTCAAGGTAATAATATTGCCCATTCATCTAAGTATTATCAACATACTAACATTGCGGTAGCAACGGATCGCCATTCACTTCAAATGCATTGAAAGAACCTGATTAATCAAATATAGGAGGAGAGGATTTAGTGAAGTCAGTTGTAATATCGCGTATCTGATGATTTAACTTTTTTCTTAGTACACTGTGCACCATTACATGCTGAGGTCATTTCAGAACAGCCAACCATATTATTATCTCAACTTACATGAGTCATCTCATTAAGTTAGACTGTCTCTTAAAAAAACATGAACATCGTAACTCTCTTCCATTGTTAAAGTCTATTTACTGGCCACTTGATAAATATGAAACATTTAAATTCCTCTTAAAGTAAACTTTATACCGTATAGAAATTTTTATTTGCAAATTGTAAACAATTGGCAAACTTGCTATCAGGTTGCTTTTAACCTTAAGATTAGGTGAGAAATTTTATTTGATTAATAAATTCAATGTGTTGTATGCTAAGCTGAAGAAATAGGATAATCAAAATCAATTATCATTGCATAACTAATTGATTTAACTATAAAATTTCAATTAGCTTTCAATATGGCATGCGCGCAAAGGAGCGCAAGAGTGATTTTTTTTGCTCTGGAGGGTTCGAATCCCTTTCGTGCCACCCATTATAAATTGGAAATATCCCATGAGTTACAAGCTGAATCAGTCATGGAAAATCCTAATCACCTTAGATGATACAACGCCTAACTATTTTTCTGAGCATAAACTCTTCGTAGCAGAGTCAGGTACTTCATTCCTGAGAAAAATAGGTGGGCGAATGGAAAATTTTGCAATAAGCCCTATTGTTCTCAGGCCCACTATTGTTTTTAATAACGCCATTTCCAAATTAAATAAAGAATTGGGAATAGTTGGAAAAAAATCACCATATAAAAAAGATAATAATATTTTAAGCTTTACTATTCATGCTTATTTTGAAAAATATATTGTACTTACAATTAACTATATTGATACAAATGTCATTAGTTTTGAGTCATTGAAGAAAATAACCAACTTAAGTTATTACCCTGAAATAAATAATTTTACATTAGCAATAGCAGGGCTTATTAAATCAGGAAACTATAAAAATTTTAGGCCACTTAAAACTTTACCAACCCTGCGTTGCACCTCGATAGAGATAATTGATGTAAATTCTACTCTTGTTGATGACTGCCGTTTAGTCGAATCCTTATCAGGCCATACGCAGCCCGTGAAAAGTATTATCGATGATGTGTTAAAGCGTAATAAAGATCATCAACTAAATGAAGCATTAACTCTCATAGACAAACAAGGTGTGATTCAACAGATACCATATAATTTCATTGGAAAAAAAGAAGCCGAGAGGAAATATAACAGCTGTTGCAATATTTTTGAACTAATGATGGTTATCAGCGCATCTATTAAAAATGAAAGCTTATCAAAAAACCATATTTATTTCAATGCAATATCAGAGCTAGTTAATTCCCCCGAAAAAGTCGTTTATAGTTTTACCGCTATAAGAACAATAGAGCAGTTTGTAAAAGATTTTCACTTACCTAGAGCTTTGCGTGAATTAAAAGAAAAATCAGATAGTATCCGTCAGGCTGAAACTGCCATTACAGACAAGAAGAAAGTCCGACTATCTCTTAAAGATGGATGGAATCAATTCTATGCATCAAAGGAGTTTTTTGGCATTATATTAGGTGCTTGTGTTGCGGGTGCAACCTCCATATTAGCAATTATTTGGAAGTTTTTCTAATCGCAAAAAATTAAGTTATAACTATTTACTTTACGTGTAAAAACAAGCTCATCAAAGCATTTAAAATGCCCGGAGTTTATTATAACTTAATATATTTATTAATTAATAGCTGACTGATCCTAATTTTGTTCCTTCTGAAATATATTTTTTGGCTTAACCATTTATTCCTATATTAACTGGTAAGAAGTAAATCTGATGACATCCTCCCCAAACCACGCATTTAACTCCTTAAACCTTTCTTGCAATGGTGTCAGTTCGTTCCGGACAAACACCTGTGACGCCTTAACCGAATCACCAAATCCACCGCTGTTCTCCGGAATAATCCCCATCATCTGCGGCGGCACGCGGTGCGCGCACAGCAAATCGTTCTGGCTGGCTTTCTTGATGTTGAAGAAATCGTCTTTGGTGGCGACTTCACTCAGCGGCAAAATCTTGATGCCGTCCGGTTTACCGTTCGGCGCGTACATGAAAAGATTCCGGAAGTTGCCCAGCCCTTTTGTGTCTCGCATCGCTTTACGCATCTGATCGATGTCCGAGCTGCTTTGTGCCGCGTCGGTCATGTAGAGAATATATCCGGCGTGCGCGCCGTTCTGGTAATACTTGCGGCGGAACAGCGTGGCTGCTTCATTCAGCCAGGCAGAATTCAGGGCGCTGAGGTATTCCGGCAGGCCGTACAGCTCCTGATTAATATCCGGCTCAATCAGATGAAACACGCTACCGGCTTCGAACTGGTGCGCGTCCTTCCACTGCTGCACAAACCAGTAAGTATCAGACTCAACGCCCCGCCGCGCATATTTGGCGGGCACCGTTTTCATCACCACGGCGTCGCCGAGCTGGTTGCGGATCACTTCCAAAAACGCATTCCCGAATACCAGGTAATCCAGGGCAAACCGGCTAAGCTCCTGCTGTGATAACAGCGGATGCGGGACATAGGTCGAGGCGAGAATGTTGCGCTTTACGTAAAGCGATGAGCTGTGATGAACCGCAGCGCGCAGCGTGCGGGCCAGTCCGTCAAAGCTGACCGGTGGCTCGTACCACTGACCGTTCCCCGTGCATTCGATGTAATCCAGGATTTCGCGGCGGTCTAACACCGGCGTAGGATCGCCAAAACTGAACGCCTCTGCGCCGCCCGTCTGCTGTGCGCTTGCTGTGACTGTGCTTTGTGTCGCCTTGCGAAATTTGCGCTTACTCATAATTAATAAAACTCCAGGATGTTAGGGCTTTGACCGCCGTTCGCGGCTGTCAGGGGCTCGTTGAGCAGTGCATGCATGATTGCCCAGGCGACATCTGCATGGCTGGCTTCCTCGCTGCGGCTGGCCTCATAGGTGGAACGGCTGCCGCTGGCGGTCATGGTTTTGCGGATCGCCATGAATGACGACGTGATGTCTTTGTGATTGGTGTCATATTCCAGGCGTCCGGACGTGATGGTGTCTTTCGCTTTCAGAACCATTTTCGTTTTGGTTTCGGGGCTGTAGCGGATTTCCATCGCGGCAGGGAAGAACTGCCGGACAAGCTGGAAAACACCCTGGCCGATGCCGGTGGCATCTACGCCGATGTATTCCACGCAGTAGCGTTTCGTTAACTCCTCAATGCTTTTAGCCTGGGCGGCAAAATCCATGCCCTTCCATTGATGGCGTTCCAGTACGCGGAATTTGCCGCCGTCCACCAGCGGCGGAGCCACCACGGCACAGCCTGCGCTGTCGCCGGTGTGCGACGGGTCGTAACCAATCCAGACGGCGCGATAGCCAAAAGGACGCACGGCGAACGGGCTGAAATCCTCCCATTCCTCCGCACTTTCCACCATGCAGCGTTGCAGCTCGGCAAACGGGAAAACGGAAGCCTGATCGTCAACAAACTCACACATGAACAGGTTGCGGAAATCCTCGCTGCTGTTTTCTTGTTTCAGCGTGTCGATGTTGAACAGGTTGCACCCACCGGCTAGCGCATCCTCAATGGTGACGATTTGTCGCCACTGTCCGTCGCCGCAAAGCTGGCCTTTCGCCAGGGCGTGATGGCTGATATCCAGCTCAATCCTGTCGTTGCGATCTTCCCGTCCCTTGTTGAACAGTTCGCCTGACCAGAACGGATACGCGCCGTGCGTCAGCGCTGACGGCGTAGAAAAGTAGGTGGTGCGCAGATGTTCCTGCGAGGCCATCCCGCTGGCGACCTTGCGCAGCTTCTGGAAGTTCGGGATCCAAAAGATTTCGTCCACGTACAGGTCGCCATTGTGGCTTTGGGCGGTGTTGGAGTTGGTGCCTAAGAAAATCAGCTTTGCCCCGTTGTTGCCGATCACAATCGGGTCCCCGGTCAGCTCGACATCGACCTGGCGGGCAAACTGAATAATGTACTCACGGAACACGTAAGCCTGGGTTTTACTGGCTGACAGGAAAATCTGGTTATGTCCTGTTGCCAGGGCGCGCAATAACGCCTCCCGTGCAAAGAAAAACGTTGCGCCAATCTGGCGGGATTTGAGGATGTCGCGGATACGGTGTTTAAGCCCCGCGTCGTACCAAACGCGCTGATACTGGAAGCACTGGGCAAGAAAAATACCCTCCAGTTTTTCCAGTGCCTCGTCGGTGAAATAGTTCTTGGTCGGCTTCTTACGATCCCCCTTATTTCTGTTGGCAATCTTCGGGTTTAAATCCACCTCATTCCCGGTTTGACCGTAACGGTTCACCCTTGCCAGGCGTTCCATCAACCGGCCTAACGCCTCCATTTCCTTGTAATCCGCATTCCCTTTGACGTCTTTGGTGGTGAGCTGAATAAGACGCGCTTCCAGGCTGGACTCCACGCGGGCAATGGGTGCGACGTTGACTGCGCCGCTACAGGCGTTTAATAAACTGCGTTCGGGCGTGGACTGGCTGCTGGAGAAGCTCGGCATCATCAAGGATGAATCGGCAGACATTGATAAAACGGCGGACAAAGCTGACCGGCGTTCGAAGCAATCCGGCGACGGGGATCCGCAAGCACACCAGCTGGACAACCCCGCGCCGGTCACGCCACCGCCTGGTGGTCTGCTGGGCGGCGGTTATGCGCCGGTGTCCGTCGGCGGCGGGCGCAGCTATATCGACCGCAGCACGCACAATTACACCATTGCCGCCGGTGCTGGTTTGGGTGCCCAGGATACCAGCCGCCAGATCCGCGCCGAGCTGGAAGCCCGTGACCGCGCCCGCGCCGCACAGCAACGTTCCCGCATGGATAACGATTAAGGAGAAAGCCGCATGATGTTAACCCTCGGGCTGTTTGTCTTTCAGTTGCAGACCGTCCCTTACCAAAGTTTGCAGCGCGATGTCGATTACCGCTGGCCGGTAAACAACCGCGTCGGCCTGCGCCCGCTGCCGCAGTTTCTAGGCGTGAATGAGGAGAAAATTACCCTGTCCGGCGTGCTGATGCCGGAAATCACCGGCGGGAAGTTGTCACTGCTGGCACTGAACCTGATGGCTGACGAAGGCAAGGCGTGGCCGCTGCTGGAAGGCAGCGGCACCATTTACGGGATGTTCGTGGTGAACAGCGTCAGCGAAACCCACACGGAACATTTTTCCAACGGTGCCGCCCGCCGGATTGAATTCACGCTGACGCTGACCCGCGTGGATGAATCCCTGGCGGCGATGTTCGGCGACATGAAAGCCCAGGCCGACGGGCTGCTGGATCAGGCTGGTGGTTTAACCGGTCAGTTAGGAGGGCTGCTGTGATTACGGATATGACTATCGGAGCCGGTGCGCAGTTTGCACCGGACTTCACGGTGACCGTCGGCGGCAAAGACATCACGCAGGACGTCAGCAACCGGCTGATTTCTCTGACGCTCACGGATAACCGCGGCTTTGAGGCTGACCAGCTCGACATCGAGCTAAGCGACACCGACGGCCTGCTGGACATGCCGCCACGCGGTGCGGTGATTAATATCGCACTCGGCTGGAAAGGCCAGGCGCTGACGAACAAGGGCGACTTTACCGTGGATGAGGTGGAGCATCGCGGAACGCCGGATACGCTGACCCTCCGCGCCCGCAGTGCGGACTATCGCGGCAGCCTGAATTCCCGCCGCGACAACTCTTATCACGACACGACGCTGGAGGCGGTGGTGTCTGCCGTCGCAGCGCGCAATAACCTCAAGCCTGCGGTTGCTGAACCTTTCAGGGGCGTGAAGGTGTCGCATATCGACCAGACGCAGGAAACCGACGCGAAGTTTATCACCCGCCTGGCGGAGCTGAACGGCGCGGTTGTTGCCATCAAGGCCGGTAATCTTCTGTTTATCAAACCAGGGGCGGCGAAGACGGCCAGCGGGAAGCCTATCCCGCAGATGACGATTGTCCGCAGCGACGGCGACGGGCACACGTTTAATATTGCTGACCGTGGGGCTTATACCGGCGTTTCGGCAAGCTGGCTGCATACCAAAGACCCGAAGCCGAAAAAGGTGAAGGTGCAGCGGAAACCGAAAGTGCAGTACCTGCGTGCCCTGCAACATCCGAAGGCGAAGAAGGTCAGCGCAAAGGTGCAGAAAACGCCAGAGGCGAAAGAAGGCGATTACCTGGCGGGCAGTGAAGACAATGTGCTTACCCTCACTACCGTCTACGCCACGCAGAAAGCGGCCATGCGTGCAGCCCAGGCGAAGTGGGACAAACTCCAGCGCGGTGTCGCGGAGTTCTCGATCTCCCTGGCTCGCGGGCGGGCCGATTTATTTCCTGAAACGCCGGTGGCGGTGTCCGGATTTAAATCCGTGATCGACGCGCAGCCCTGGATAATCAGCAAGGTGACACACAGCCTGGGCGGCAGCGGATTTGTGACGACGCTAAATCTGGAGGTATTGCTGTCGGATGTGAGTTATGAGGCGATTGGAAATGATGGGGATTAATTAAAAATACATCTCTATTATTGAGTGTAATGAGCACCGTTATCAGGAAGGTTGTGATGCTTTTAGATAAAATTAAAAAACTTGAAGACAGTCTGCACACAGTGCGAAGGCATGACCCAATCTGGCTGGACATGGTCTTACATTCTCATTTCACGGAAATAACTTATTCCGGGCACCTCGTTAACCGCGAAAAAGTTATTCAATCGCTGCTTTCAGAGACTGATGCGCCTGAAATTTTCGGTTTTAATTATTCCCTTATTGAGATCGACAGTACCCATGTAATTCTTACCTACCGTACCCAGGGAAAAGCGGGCTGTCGTCGGGCACTGCGTTCATCTCTTTGGGTTTACTCAGAAAACTACGATTGGCAGATGGTGTTTCATCAGGGGACACCGGATGGAAGCTCTGATTGAATCTGGGGTATGTAAATCATTGTAATACCAGATGTATGATAATTAAGAATGCATACAATGACTGCATCTGATTGCAAATGATTACATGGTGATTATTATGATGCACTGCCCCAAATGCCAGCACGCCGCACACGCACGTTCCAGCCGTTACCTGAGCATCAATACTAAAGAACGTTATCACCAGTGTCAGAACATTAACTGCAGTTGCACCTTCAAAACGCATGAGTCGATTGCAGACATCATTGTCGAACCTGGTACCGTTCACGCTGTGCTGTTGCATCCGGACAAAAATCAGCAGCAATCCTTCCAGATGCACTAAAGAAAAAGCCCCGAATAAACGGGGCTTCTCTTGTCGATGTGGTCAATGCGTGGACACTGAAATGAATAAATCCATTTAATTCATATATTTAACATCGTTTTCAAAGGCACAAAAATGTGCCTTTTTAAGTGCTTTTTTCTGTACCCACTGCCTTCAGAAAAAGGCAAAAGCGAATAGCCTGTTTCTATTCGTCCAGCATAACCACTTTGCCGACATACGGCAGATGACGATAGCGCTGGGCGTAGTCGATGCCGAAACCGACGACGAATTCGTCCGGGATGGCAAAACCGACGTATTCCACCTGGACTTCGACTTCACGGCGTTCTGGTTTGTCGAGCAGCGTACAAATTGCCAGTGATTTCGGGCCGCGCAGTTGCAGCAGTTCGCGCACTTTGCTCAGCGTGTTGCCGGAGTCAATGATGTCTTCGACAATCAGCACGTCTTTGCCGCGAATGTCTTCGTCGAGGTCTTTCAGGATTTTGACGTCACGGGTGGTGGACATGCCGTTGCCGTAGCTTGATGCGGTCATGAAATCGACTTCATGCGGCACATCAATAGCGCGGCACAAATCGGCCATGAACATAAAGGAACCGCGCAGCAGCCCGACCAGTACCATTTCGCTGCCGCTGTCACGGTAGTGATCGGTGATTTTACGGCCCAGTTCTTCAATTCGGGTTTTAATTTCCTGTTCGGAAATCATGACATCAACGCGATGTTTCATATAAAGACTAACCACCTGATTTAAGAATATTTATCGCCGTTTTCAGAAAGAACGGCGACCATATAGTGGAAAGGATTATATCAAAGAACCCGGCGATGAGTAACGCCGGTGTCAGCCAATACCCGCCTGGTGCAGGTCATGCAGGTTGATAGCGCCGACCAAAATGCCCTCACTGTCGACTACCGGCGCGGCGCTGATGTGCTGCTCGTGTAAGGCTTCCAGCGCTTCACCCGCCCGCCATTGTGCAGGAAGCAGATACCCTGGACGGCTCATCGCGCTTACCAGCGGATCGTTCAGGCTGTGTCCTTTCACCAGCCAGCGGCGCAAATCGCCGTCGGTGAAAACGCCCACCACATGCAGGCTGGCGTCGCAGACTGCAATCAGCCCCAGACCGGTGCGGCTCAGTTCCAGCATCGCGTCCATGACGTTTTTCTGGCTGTCGACAACCGGTAAGCGATCGCCGGTGCGCATCAGGTTATGGACGCGGTTGAGCAATCTTGCGCCCAGACTGCCGCCCGGATGTGAGCGTGCGAAATCCTCGGCGCCGAAACCACGGTGGCGCATCAGTGCCATCGCCAGTGCATCGCCCATCATCAGCGTATTCACTGCGCTGGACGTCGGTGCGAGCCCCATCGGACAGGCCTCGCGCTCAACGCTGATGTCGAGCACACAATCTGCCGCCAGCGCCAGCGGGGAATCTTTCCCGCCAGTAATGGCGATCAGGCGCGTCTGATTTTCTTTCAGCAACGGCAAAATCGTATCCAGCTCTTTTGCACGACCGGAATAGGAGATGAAAATCAGCACATCATTGCTGCCGATCATACCCAGATCGCCGTGCAGGGCTTCGGCGGGATGGACGAAGAACGCAGGCGTCCCGGTGCTGGCCAGCGATGCGGCGATTTTCTTGCCGATATGACCGGATTTCCCCATGCCGGAAACCACCGCTTTTCCGGTACAGTTCAGCAACAGGTGACACGCGCAAAGGAAGTTATCGTCGAGACGCGTAAGTAACCGTTGCGATTCTTCAATCTCAATTTCCAGCGTTTCGCGTGCAAAGTTCAGTAATGAATCATTCATCGTCTTCCCCGACTAAAATGATGCGGATCCCCAGTTTTTCGATGGCCTCACGATAGGGAGCAGTTAACCCGCTGTCCGTGATCAACGTATCGACTTTGCCCAAATTACAGACCACATTCGGGCTTTTACGGCCGAATTTTGAGGAATCCACCAGCAGGAAAATACGTTCGGCGGCATTGCACATCGCCTGGCTGACGCCGTGAACTTCGTTGAACGTGGTGACACCCCCGTTCAGATCAACGCCATCCGCGCCGATAAACAGTTTGTCGAAGTTGAATTGATCAAAAGCACTTTCCGCCAGACTGCCATGGAAAGAAGAGGATTTTTTACGGTAGGTGCCGCCCGGCATCAGAATGGTTTGATCGTTATCGAGCTCGACCAGCGCATTGACGATATGAAGGCTGTTGGTCATGACGGTGATGTTATTGAACTGGCTGAGGAAAGGCACCATCTGCATGACCGTGCTTCCTGCGTCGAAAATCAGGGAATCGCCGTCCTGAATTTCGTTAATCGCCGCGCGGGCAATGCGAAGTTTTTTACCGGTATTAATGTGTGTTTTACGGTCGATAGGCTGGTCGCCTTCTTCGCGGCTCAGCACCACGCCGCCGTAGGTGCGGATCACCGCACCTTCTTCTTCCAGCAACGTGAGGTCTTTCCGGATGGTGGTGCCGGTCGTGGCAAAATGCGCTGCCAGATCTTCCACCGCCGTCTTACCAAATTGCTGCAAATGCTCCAGTATCGCCGCCTGCCGTTGCTTAGGTTTCATCACGATTTCCGCTCAAATTTTCAGATAAATTCACTCGCCATCATTTTTTTTGAAAGATAATAGCTTTTAAAGTGAAAATATCATGATTTCGGTTCAATCGCTAATGATAGTGCGGTTTGAATATTTGGATCTTTCGGGAAGATCACACCTGTCATCAATTGTTCCCGTTTGATTCCGTTGAGGCTTGTAAATGGCTGAGGACGGGCAAAAATGGTCAGCCCGCGCAGCAGAAAACCGGCGGAGACTTTTTCTTCTTTATCGAAAGCCAGCGCCAGCACCACGCGCGGTTTGAAGCGGCCGCCCGAACGCCCGACCCCCACGGAACCGCGTAAACACAGCTCATCAAACGCGCGGTTGAAACGTTGCAACTGCCACCAACCCAAAACAATCTGAGCCGCCCAGGCCAGAATGGCGCAAACAATCAGTGCTGAAGTCGAAGTCATCGTATTCTCCTAAAAAATCCGCCCCTGTCTCAGACAAGGGCGGAGGGCATCAGAACATAACCTGCCCGCCCGTAATATTGATCGACTGGCCGGTGCAGTAGGACGCTTTATCGCTGGCGTAAAACAGCAGCATGTCCAGCACGTCCTGATAGTCACAGCCGCGTTTTAGCGGCACTTTATCAATGTAATACTGCTCAACCTCGTCGGCCTGAATGCCGAGTTTCTTAGCATACTGCGGCAATAATGACTGGAACATCGGCGATTTCAGCAGATTTCCTAACATCAGCGAATGGACGGTAATACCGTATTCCGCCAGATCCAGCGCCAGAGATTGCGTCAGCCCCACGCCGCCGAATTTCGCCGCACTGTAACCGGCGTTATGTTTGCTGCCCACTTTTCCCGATTTGGAGTTGATCTGAATGATGCGCCCCGGAATGCGGTCGCGGATCATCAGGCGGGAAAACTCCCGGGCGCAAAGGAAATAGCCGACCAGGTTCACCTGAAGCGAGAGATCAAAATCATTGAGAGCAAAGTCGGTAATCGGCGAGGCTTTCGCCATTCCCGCGCTGTAGACCAGCAAACTGACGCCGCCAAACGTCTGGTCCACCGCCTTCGCCAGCTCTTTAACACTGCTTTCATTCGTAGCATCGACCACAAATCCAAATGCCCTTTCATCTCCAAACTGCTGATTAATCTGTGCCGCAACTTCTGCGGCATTCTTTTCATTCAGATCTGCCACCGCAACCCGATATCCGGATTCAGCCAGCCCCTGACAGAGAAATGCGCCCAGCGTCTGACCACCGCCGATCACGACTGCAACCTGTTCCATAACTGACTCCTGACTTTAGTGTTAATCGATAAATTTCAATATGCTGCCCAGCGGAATATCTTCGGGCGTCACGCCTTTTACATGCACGCAGCCGGGATATTCCGCCTCCGCGCTGCCGTCAAAACGCAGCGTGATATGTCCGAGTTCGCGCAGGTTTTGCATCGCCACCTCGCCGACGGCGGTCACCGGATAACACACATCTGCCAGTTCCATGCAGGCTCCGCGATGCAGCTCGCCTTCGGTCTGGCCGTGCTGATGAATAAAGCAATAATCCTGAATATCGGCCGGTGCGCCTTCACGAAAGGTAATCAGCATCTGATCGGATAACGCCTCGCGGGCAAAGTCACCGATATGCGTAATCGTGGTCTGATAGATAGTTTGCATGGTGGCTCCTTACTGATAGATAAAGGCGGACGCCGCCCAGGCGATAAGCACCGTCGGGGCACCGGTGAGGAAACGGCTGACCAGCACGGACGGCACGCCAACGCGAACGGTGTCCTGTTTGGCTTCGGCCAGTGAAAGCCCGACAGGAATGAAGTCGCAGGCCGCCTGCGCATTAATCGCAAAGAGCGCCGGTAAAGCCAGATGCGGAGGAATGTTACCCAACCCGATTTGAACGCCGACAAGCACGCCGATCACCTGTGCGATCACCGCGCCGGGGCCGAGGAAAGGAGACAACAGCGGGAAGGAACAAATCAGCGCCAGCATCACCAGTCCGACCGGGCTTTTCGCCAGCGGCGTCAGACCGTGCGCCACCAGATCGCCGAGACCGGACGCCATAATGATGCCGATCAGCGCCGCCACGAAGGCCATAAACGGCAGGATAGTTTTGAGCACGGTATCAATGGTGTCGCGCCCCGCCTGGAACAGCACCGCGACGCCCGACCCCATGCCCATCCCGACTTTTGCCAGCAGTCCATCGCTTTGCTCGGTGATTTTTTTGGTGGTGTCGTAGTCGCGTCCCGCCGCCGCTGGCGCGGATTTCGCATCCGCTGGAACGCGTTGAGCGGTGTCGAAAACAATGTCGTGCTCCCGCACACCGGAGACATAAATGTCTTCCGTAATAAACTGTGCCAGCGGGCCGGATTTGCCGGTCGAATGGATGTTCACGGTCGGGATCCGACGCTTGGGATAGATGCCGCAGCGCAGCGTTCCGCCGCAGTCGATCACCGCTACACCGATTTCTTCTGCTGGTGGTTCACCTTCTTTAAAACCATCGACAGTTTCCCAGCCCGTCAGCTCCGCCAGTTTGTCGACGATCGCCGGACGCGTGCCCGCCGTGATATACACAATTTTTTTGCCTGGCACGGCTTCAATCAGTAACGGGCCGCCCCAGCCACCTTCACCCCGGTTAATTCGAATGGTAACGCTCATTTTCTGCTCCGCGTTTAAAGTTGAACCTGACGATCAAGCTGAATGCCCATCTTACGTTCGAAGATGCGCGTGGTGAGATCGGTCACCCAGCCCCGGAAGAAGTTGGTCACCATGCCGACCAGGAAATAGCTGACCGCCAGTGGCCCGAGCGGTAATCCCAACGTGGTCAGCCCGCTGGCCACGCCAAGATAAACGAACAGTTCGCCAGGGTTGATGTGTGGGAATAATCCGTTCATGGAATGGCAACTGTAGGAACCCGCCGCGTAGTAACTCGGTTTGTAGATTTCAGGCATGAAGCGCCCGAGACTCAGCGTCATCGGGTTACAAAATACGAATGTGCCGATGACGGGTAACAGCAGATAACGTGAAACCGGATTTCCGGCACAGCGCTGTGCCAGACGTTCGATCCTGCGCTGACCCACAAAAACGATCAGCGCATTCATCACCACCAGCAAACTGATTAAGAGCGGTAAAATGCCGGTGACCATCCCGACAAAAACCTCTCCCCCTTTTTGAAACAGGCCGATAAACCACTCGGCACCGTGTGTAATCACTTCAATCATGTTGTTCTCCTGTAGGGATACGTGGGCTTTAAGCTTTCATGTTTTGTCACTCCACGCTGAAAATATAATCATTATGAATTTATAATAATTTTATATTGATCACATTTTGAAAGTTTTATCTTTCAAAATGAAATATTGATAAGCAAGTGTTAGCACAAAAGGAATAGATGCGGGAAGAGCAAAAGAAAAAATGGCCCGGAGAAAGCTCCCCGGGCCACTGATTTTTAAGAAATTACAGAAAGGAAATCAGGGACGTCGCTTAAGCCGAAACCGTAAACCCGAGCATCATGCCGGTATCTTCGTGTTCCAGCAGATGACAGTGCGCCATGTACGCGTGCTGGTTATCCGCCAGATGGCTGAAGCGGACGAGTACTTCGCTGCGGGCGCCTTCGACGCGGACGATATCTTTCCAGCCCTGACGATGCGGGGCGACCGGCTGGCCGTTTTCAGAAAGAATACGGAACTGCGTGCCGTGGATATGGAAAGGATGCAGCATCATGTCGCCTTCGCCGGAGATCGTCCATTTCTCGTATTGCCCTTGTTTCACATCGAACGCAGGAACGTTCATGTCATACGCTTTGCCATTGATTTTATTGCCCTGCATAAAATCATAACTTCCGGACGCTTTGCCCCTATCCATCCCGGCCATAGCGCCGTGGCCGTCATGGCCTGAACCGGACATCCCCGGCATCGCCGCCATATCACTATCTCCCCTATCCCCGCCGCCGTGATCCATGCTCATTCCGGCCATTGTGTTATGACCGTAGCGTTTCATCAGCGCGGCCATCCCCTGCTGATCCAGCTGCGGATCCATCATCAATTGTAACCAGCGTGAAGGCAGATTATCGACAGACACCAGCGCAGGCAGTTTAATCAGGGAATCCGGCAGCGAACCGCCGCTTTGCGTCAGCGTCGGCTGGATACGCAGCACCGGCAACGGTTTATCGAACGGTGCCAGCGTCATGCCCATTTGTTTCACCGGCAATGTGACCAGATCAAACGCTTTACCGTCACTGCAATCGATCAGCACTTCAAACCGTTCGCCCATCAGCAACGGCAAATCGCTGACTTTCACCGGCTCGGCGAGAAAACCGCCGTCGCTGGCAATAACGTACATCGGCCGCTGGTCGCTGGTGGCGATGTGCAGCGAGCGCGCATTGCAGCCGTTGAGCAGACGAAAACGCACCCAGCCGCGCGAAATGCCGTGCTGCGGATAAATCGCGCCGTTAGTGAGCATGTGTTCGCCGAACCAGCCGACAGCGGCAGTCATCACGTCCATCTGGTAATCAATCTGCCCGGCGTCGTTGAGGCGTTTATCCTGCAAAATGACCGGAATATCATCCACGCCCCAGCGTTTCGGGATCTGTAATGCGTCGCTGCCTTCATCTTCAATCAGAACTAATCCGGCCAGCCCCATCGCCACCTGATAGCCACTGGTCTGGTGCGGATGCGGGTGGAACCAGCAGGTCGCGGCGGGCTGATCGAGCTGTAAACTCACGCTGCGGCTCTGGCCAGGCGCAATCAGCCCTTGCGGGCCGCCATCGACGTCGCCGGGAATTTCCAGCCCGTGCCAGTGAACCGTGCTCGCGACGTCCAGATTGTTTCTGACCGTGACATTGACCGCTTTACCGCGCCGCACGCGCAGCGCGGGCCCCAGCAGATTGCCGTTCACACCCCAGGTTTGTGTATTCACACCGGGCAGAAACGGGCTCTGACCACGTTGCAGGGAAAGCGAAATCACGCTGCGGGCATCCGGTTCAAGCAGTGCGGGAATGGGCAGCGCCGGGCGGTCATCTGCCAGCGCAAAGCGGCTCCAGCCGGGTAACGTGCTGGCGGCACCCAAAAGCGTTGTCCACTTCACGAAATCGCGACGGTTCATATTCAGTCCTTATGAGGGAAAATTGCCAGACGAACGGCATAAAACTGCCATAATAGTACGACAGCCTAAACCCTCCACTAAGGGGAAGGTCAAGTGGCGGGCACGCAGAAAAGAAATTTGGTGCCACTTGTGGCAAATATGGTAACGTCATTTCGATTCTCTTTGAGCCAGGTCTTTCTAATCTTTCAATCTAAAAGAACAAGAACACTTCCATGAAAAGAACAACATTGTGTTTGCTGTTACTGTCGCTGCTCGGCTTCTCCTCCGCCAGCCAGGCGTTGAGTGAGTCAGAAGCGGAAGATCTGGCGGATCTGACCGCGGTCTTCGTCTATTTAAAAAATAACTGCGGCTACGAACAACTGCCGAACACCCAAATCAAACGAGCGATCGTCTTTTTCGCACAGCAAAACCGCTGGGACCTGAGCAACTACAACAGTTTCAATATGCAGGCGATGGGCGAAGACAGTTATCGCGACCTGAGCGGTATCGCCGTTCCAAAACCGACCAAATGCAAATCTCTGGCGCGCGATTCACTGAGTTTGCTGGCCTACACCAACTAAATTTCCCCGCAGTGCTCCGTCAATTTGCTGCCGGAGCGTTTCATTTTCCCCCTCCCGATCCGCGTCACGCCTCGCTCAGCTACAATTAAGCTAAATTAATCTGTGTGAAATTCAACCGTGCATGCGCAGGCAGAGTTAGCTATCATGTGCGCCCATTTTTATGGCTGCGAATGCTCAGGAGAAACAACGACATGTCCCGGAACTCGTCATCCAAAGAAATATGGTATGAGACGCTGCACGCCCATTTTGGCCAGTACTTCAGCGTCGAAAAAGAGTTGTACCGTGAGAAAACTGAACACCAGGATCTGGTGATTTTTGAGAATGCGGCGCTGGGGCGCGTAATGGCGCTCGACGGCGTGGTGCAAACCACCGAACGTGATGAATTCATTTATCACGAGATGCTGACGCATGTCCCGTTACTGGCGCACGGCGATGCCAAAAAAGTGCTGATCATCGGCGGTGGCGACGGTGGTATGCTGCGTGAAGTCTGCCGTCATAAAGCCGTGGAATCGGTCACGATGGTGGAAATTGATGCCGGCGTGGTGGAATTTTGCCGCCAGTATCTGCCCAATCATAATGCCGGGGCTTACGATGATGCCCGTTTCAATCTGGTGATTGAAGACGGCGTGAATTTCGTGAATCAGACTGCTGAAACGTTTGATGTGATCATCTCCGACTGCACCGATCCGATCGGTCCGGGAGAAAGCCTGTTCACCTCGGCCTTCTACGAAGGTTGCGCACGTTGCCTGAATCCGGGCGGCATTTTCGTGGCGCAAAACGGCGTCTGCTTCCTCCAGCAGGATGAAGCGGTCAACAGCCACACCAAACTGAGCCACTATTTCAGTGATGTCAGTTTCTATCAGGCCGCGATCCCGACCTATTACGGCGGCATCATGACCTTCGCCTGGGCGACCAATAACCCGGCTTACCGCCAGATTGACAGCCAGACATTGCAGGCGCGCTTTGACGCAGCAGGCATTACATGTCGTTATTACAATCCGGCGATCCATCACGGCAGCTTTGCCTTGCCGCAGTATTTACTGAATGCCCTGTCAGCTGCGCGCTGATGCCGTATCCGCAAGGAGGTGAACTAAATTGCAAAAACTGAAACTGCATGGCTTCAATAACCTGACCAAAAGCCTGAGTTTTTGTATCTACGATATCTGCTACGCTAAAAGCGCAGCCGATCGTGATGGCTATATTGCCTACATTGACAAAGAATATAACGCTAACCGCTTAACCGAGATCCTCACCGAAACCTGTTCGATTATTGGTGCAAACATTCTTAACGTTGCGCGGCAAGATTACGAACCACAGGGCGCGAGCGTCACGATTCTGGTGAGCGAAGAGCCTATTGACCCCAGTGATGTCGATACCACCGAACATCCGGGCCCGCTGCCGAATTCCGTGGTCGCGCACCTCGATAAAAGCCACATCTGCGTGCATACCTATCCGGAAAGCCATCCTGAAGGCGGCCTGTGTACGTTCCGCGCCGACATTGAAGTGTCCACCTGTGGCGTGATTTCACCGCTGAAAGCGCTGAACTACCTCATCCACCAGCTGGAATCTGACATCGTCACCATTGATTACCGCGTCCGCGGTTTTACCCGTGACGTGAACGGCGTGAAGCACTACATCGATCATTCCATCAATTCGATTCAGAACTTTATGTCGCAGGATATGAAAGGGCTGTACAAGATGATGGACGTGAACGTGTATCAGGAAAATATCTTCCATACCAAGATGTTGCTGAAAGAATTCGATCTAAAGCATTATCTGTTTAATGCAAACCCAGAAGAACTGAGCGCGCAGGAACGCAAGGAAATCACCGATTTGCTGTACAAAGAAATGCAGGAAATCTACTACGGCCGGAATCTCCCTGCCGTCTGATCGGCACATAAAAGAAAAGGCCGGGCATCGCAGGATGTCCGGCTTTTTTTATCGCGAATTCTCTGCTGGTTTCAGGCCAGAGTCAGCGTAAAGAGCTGATCGTCCAGAACTTGCCGGATTTCTGCGTTCAGACCTTTATCGCTAATAATGTCGGTCATCCCGGCCAGCGGTGTGACGCAAAACAATGAGTACGCGCCATATTTACTGCTGTCCGCCAGCAATACCCGGCGACGCGCATTGACGGCAAGATCCTGCTTGAGTCCGGCTTTTTCTTCTGTCGGCGTGGTGATGCCTTTGTCCAGGCTCCACGAGTTACAACTGATAAACGCGATATCCGGATAGACGCTGCGCAGCAACCGGCGGCCATGTTCGCCGACGCATGACTGGCTGCTGTCGTCGATACGCCCGCCAATAATGGTCACTTCGATTTGTTTAAATTCCGATAAAAACAGCGCGATACGCAAATCGGCTGTAATGACCCGCAGAGGCAAATGGGTCAGATTGCGCGCCAGTTCAAGCATCGTGGTGCCTGCATCGAGGACGACGGCATCGCCCGGTTTTACCAGAGCAGCAGCGACTACGGCGATGGCCTGTTTTTCCTGCAGGCTGCGCTGAAGCTTTTCATTGGTCGTCGGCTGGCTGGGAATGAAGCGGTTGAGCGTCACGCCGCCGTGGCTGCGGCTGATGACGCCCTGCTCGTCCAGTTTAATCAGATCCCGGCGAATGGTCGCCGGCGAGGCCGCAATGGCGGCAACCAGTTGTTCAACGGTGACCAGATTATGGCTTTTCAGATAATCCATAATCTGATCGAGGCGGCTTTGTCCGGTCAACGTGATTCCTTTTTTCCCTGCGCCGCTGGCGCAGAATTACGCCAGTTGTACGGCTAACTGAATGGAGATCGCCATGCTCTCAGACTTGGCTTTTCCTGTCCACGCAATATCAAATGCGGTGCCGTGGTCTGCCGACGTACGAATGAAAGGCAGGCCCGCCGTAATGTTCACACCGTCATAGAACCCCATCAGTTTCAGCGGGATATGCCCCTGATCGTGATACATCGCCACCACCATGTCATACATCCCTTCGTAGGTTTGCAGGAATACAGTATCCGGCGGACAAGGCCCGGCGACATTAATGCCTTTAGCTTTCATTTTTTCCACAGACGGCCCGACAATCCTGATTTCTTCATCGCCGAACAATCCGTTCTCACCGGCATGCGGATTCACACCCGCCACCGCGATACGCGGGTTTTCGTAACCGACGCGACGCAGGAAGGTATCTGCCATCTGAATGATAGTTTCCACGCGCCCGGCGTTAAGCGTATCGAGGAACTTACGCAGGGCAATGTGCGTGGTGACATGAATAACTTTCAGCTTGTCGGTGTAAAGCACCATCGCGTAGTCCCGGCTGCCCGTCAGTTCTGCCAGCAATTCGGTATGCCCCGGATAAATATGCCCGGCAGAATGCATCGCCTCTTTATTAAGGGGAGCGGTAGCGATGGCGTGAACGTGCCCGACCATCGCCAGTTCGGTGGCCCGTTTCACACAGCGATAGGCCAGATCACCGGCTTCTTTCTGCACTTTTCCCGGCACCAGCGCCTGCGGATCCGCCAGCGGTTCGTCGATCACGTTGATCACGCCCGGCGCGAAATGTGCCTGCGAAACGTCATCAATAATTCGCAACTCTGCGGCGGGTGTGATGCCAAGTGCGAGGATCCGGCGGAAAGTCGCCGCGCATCCTACCACCACCGCAGGCGTCCCGGACAATTCACCTTCAGCTAACGCTTTAATGATAATTTCAGGGCCGATACCGGCAGGATCACCCATGGTTACAGCAATAATTTTAGTCACTCAACTTCTCCTCAATAAAGCGTAAAACTTCAAGTAGCGTATTTTCAGTGCCGAACCCGCCCGCTTTGGTCATGACCGGCAACCGGTTAAGCGGGCCGTCGAGTAAAAAACCCCACGGAACACAGCCTGCAATCTGTCCTTTGATTTCAAATCCTTTCGCGCCCAGAGCCCGGGCAACGGCCAGCGCGATATCTCCGCCTGACAGATAAAGTCCGCCCGGTTTCGTCTCCAGTTGCTGTAAAACGTTCTGAATCAATTGCCCGAGAAAGGCGGCAATGCGCCCGCCCATTTGCGGGCGGCTGATGTGATTTTGCTGGCAAAACAGGGCAACGGAATGCCGTTGTTCTTCATTCTGGCGGGTACGGATAAAACAATGTTTGCCCTCCGCGACGGCGTGGCGAATTTCAGCAGAAAGCGTCGTCAGCAACCTGTCTGAATCCGCTGAGAAGAGCCGGAGAACATCAATGTCGATCAGTAAAACGGGGCGGTGTTGTTGTACAAAAGCAATCTGCTGCGCCGCGATTTCACTCATTGAACCGATAACCGCCAGCAGCGGCGCGGCTGTGCGTTCAGTGATATTCACAGGCGAGATTTGCGGCGTCAGACAATGTTGCGCAAGCGCATGGCTCAGGCCGGAAGCACCGACCAGCAGTGGCCTGAATGGCAGACTTTCAGCGGCCCGGATAATCAGGTTCAAATCGTCTGCGGTCTGGCTGTCGGCCACAACAATGCGAACACCCGAGGCCGTCAGCGCGAAAAGCTGCGCCTGAAAATCACCGGAGCGCAGCGCCTCAAGGCTGATGTGATGCTGGCGCAGCGATGTTTGGTCAGCCAGACGTCCGCCGACGCTGGCCGTGCTGACCGGCGTTTTCGGGTCTGTGGCGAATTCTGTTTCCGTCAGTAAGCGGTCATTCACGTAGCAAAGCCCGTCTTTTACCACTCGCCCGAGTTCAGGTACTGCGGGCGCGACAATCGCCAGCGGGCAGTCGAGCGCCATCAGTGCGGCTTCGGTTTCTGCCCCCAGATTCCCGCGTAGCGTGGAGTCGATTTTCTTGAAGACCCATCCTTCCTCAGTGGAAACCGGTGATGCGACCAGCACAGCCTGCGTGACCTTAAGCGCGGCATCCGCTGCACTCATAGCCCGGCTGTCGGTGCTGTAAATCAGTGCGTGACCGGCGCGGTTTTTTTCCACGCTGCCAGTAATGTCAAACTGCACGCATACCGACATTCCCTGCGCCACCAGCGCCACGCCGGTATCATTCGCGCCGGTAAAGTCGTCGGCAATCACCAGCAATCCGGCTGTGTGATGAGAGTCTGTGGTTGCTGCTGTTTCGGCCATCGTGGCTCCGTGATGAATGAGGTCAGGTTAATCTTGCTGGATATGATTATATTCAATCATGATTGATTATATGTGAGCAAGTTCAAATTATTCAACTTCAATTTCGCCTATAAATTGCCCTGACGATGTGAGGAGTGTCGATCTTTAATGATTGAACTCACTCTTACTAAAGACTCAGACGGCAGGAAAAAGGCATGAATATAGACACTACGATCATCAGCGGTTTTCAGTCATTACAGGACATCGGCTACTTGCTGGCCGGAAAACGTCAGGTTCTGCTGGTCAGCGACAAAAACATTATTGGCCTGCCGCCGGTGCAGTCGCTTATCGGTCAGCTCGATAACGCGGGCTGTCAGGTGAGCATAATTGATAATGTGCCGCCGGAACCGAGCCAGCATGACGTCGCCGACATTCTGAAAACCCTGGGTCAGCCGCAGGTCGATCTGGTGATTGGCGTCGGCGGTGGAAGTGTTCTGGACGTCGCAAAGCTGCTTTCGATTCTGTGCGCCGGAGATGAAGTCGTGACGCTCGGCAGTCTGCTGGCAGGTGAGAAACCGCAACGCCGCACGACGTCGTTACTGATCCCCACCACTGCAGGCACAGGCTCAGAAGCCACGCCAAACGCGATTCTGGCGATCCCCGAAAAGGAAACCAAAATAGGCATTATTACGCCGGTCATGCTGCCCGATTATGTTGCGCTGGTGCCCGAACTCACCACCAGTATGCCCGCGCGCATTGCGGCCTCAACCGGCATCGATGCGCTGTGCCACCTTTTCGAATGCTTCACGTCGGTCATTGCTAACCCGGTCAGTGATAACTTCGCGCTGGTCGGCATGAAAAAATTGTTTGCCAGCCTCGAAACGGCCGTTGCCGAACCGGAAAATCTGGAGGCACGGCTGAATATGCTGTGGGCGTCTTATTACGGCGGCGCTTCGATTGCCCATGCGGGTACCCATCTGGTTCACGCTATGTCCTATCCGCTCGGCGGGAAATATCACATTCCTCACGGGGTGGCGAACGCCATTCTGCTCGCGCCTTGTATGGCTTTTGTCAGACCTTCCGCCGTGAATAAATTTGCGCAAGCCTATGACTTAATTCCCGGCGCTGACCCGACATTACGTGAAGAAGAAAAATCCTATGCACTGGTGGAATATTTTGATGCGCTGGTCCATCGCCTGGATTTACCGGTCAAATTAAGCCAGCTGAATATCACACCTGACGACATTCCTTATTTGTCGCAGGGGGCAATAGAGGTACAACGTTTAATTAAAAATGTACCGATGCCGGTCGACAAAAATCAAATAGCGGAAATTTACCGCAGCATTCGTTAACCCCTTATTTCATATCCGATTACAACGACGTAAAGAGAATAAAATGAATAATATTACCGGAGTCTATACCGCCATTGTGACGCCGTTCTCCGCCAGGGGAGAACTCGACGGTGACGCATTGCGCCAGCAGGTAAAACGCCAGAAACAGGCAGGAAATAATATTTTCTGTAACGGCACTAACGGCGAATTCTTTATGCTCAGCGAGCAGGAAAAAATTCAGGTCACAGAGATTTGTCTCGAAGCCGCGGGCGATGACACGGGCGTGATGTCGCATGTCGGCGAGATTTCTACCCGCGACACCATTCGTCTGGGAAAACAGATTGAGAAACTCGGCGTGCGCGCCGTGTCGGTGATTACGCCGTGGTTTGCGGCGCTGCGTCCGCAGGAGCTGATTGCGCATTTCCGCGCCGTCGCCGATGCGCTGACGGTTCCGGTATATCTCTACAATATTCCGGCAAGAACCGGTAATACGCTGACGCCGGACGTAGTCCGCGTACTGGCCGATCATCCTAATATTAAAGGGATTAAAGACAGTGCTGGTTCGTACGAGAGCCTGCACGGTTTTCACGAGGTCAGTCAGCAGTTTGCTGATTTTGACGTGCTGACCGGGCCTGATTCACTGATTTATCGCGGTTTCACCGAAGGCAGCGCCGGCTGCATTTCCGGTATCGCCAATATTATCCCCGCACAGGTCAACGCCGTTTACCGCCATCTGCAGGAAAACCAGCCTGCCGCCGCCGAAGCGGTGCAGGCAGACATCAATAAGATCCGCACCGATTTGTACAGCATTGCGTTTTCACCGGCCGTGGTTAAAAAAGCCGTGAATCTGCTCGGGTTTAACGTGGGTGAAAGCCGGTATCCGGTGGAATTCACGCAGGACGATACACAGAAGATCCTGACCGTCATAAAAGAATTCAATTTGCGCGGCTAAACGCGTCTTACCGAACGAATCTACCGATCTCCTGCGCATGAAAGTGCGCAGGCAAGGTCCCCTACGCGCTGTGTGAGGAAAAAATGAAAGAATTTAGCTCATCAGATACGTTAATTATTATTGGCATTGTGCTCGCCTACATCCTGTTCACCACCTGGCTGACCTACCGGTTGCGCAGTAAAACCAGCGGCGATTTCATGGAAGGTTCGCGCGCAATGCCTGCGTTTATTGTCGGCGTGCTGCTGATGTCAGAATACATCGGCGCCAAATCCACCATCGGTACGGCGCAGGCAGCTTTCGAAGGCGGTTTTGCAGCATCCTGGTCGATTTTGGGTGCTGCCATCGGCTTCCCGATTTTTGGTCTGTTGCTGGTCAAACGCATTTATAACACCGGCAAAATCACCATTTCGGGCGCAATTGCTGAAAAGTACGGCAACACAACCAAGAACATCATTTCCATCATCATGATTTACGCGCTGCTGCTGGTGAACGTCGGGAACTACGTGAGCGGCGCGGCGGCGATTTCCACGGTGCTGAAAGTGAATCTGCCGGTGGCGGCCTTTATCACTGCAGTCGTCAGCACGTTCTACTTTGCGTTCGGAGGCATGAAAGGCATGGCGTGGGTGACGATGCTGCACAGCGCTATCAAGTACATCGGCGTGTTGGTGATTTTAGGCATCGCCTTGCACATGACCGGTGGCGTGATGCCGATGGTCAAAGAGATGCCAGACTTCTACTGGACGTGGGACGGCAGCATTGGCGCCAGTACCATCTTTGCATGGCTGATTGGCACTATCGGTTCTATTTTCTGTACACAGTTCGTCATTCAGGCCATCTCTTCCACCAAAAGCGCTGAGTCTGCAAAGCGTGCAACCTGGGTCGCGTTCTTCTTCTGCGTACCGATTGCGCTGGCGATTGGCATGATCGGCGTGGCGGCTAAATTCCTGCATCCTGACATGAACAGCTTGTATGCGCTGCCGGTCTTTATTCAGGATATGAATCCATGGCTGGCAGGTCTGGTAACCACGTCGCTGGTGGCTTCTATATTCGTCAGCGTCAGTACCGTGGCGCTGGCCATCGCCTCGCTGATTGTGAAAGATTTCTACGTGCCTTACCGCAATCCAACACCTGAGCGCGAATTCAAAATGACGCGCTGGTTGTCGCTGCTGATTGGTTTCCTGCCGCTGATTTTCGTACTGCTGGTACCGGAGGTGCTGAAACTTTCCTTCTTCACCCGCGCAATCCGCCTCTCGATTTCCGTGGTTGCAGTCATGGCTTTCTACCTGCCGTTCTTCAAAAGCGCGCGCGGTGCGAATGTCGGCCTGATCGGTGCCTGCGTCGTGACATCCGTATGGTATGTACTCGGCGATCCGTTTGGTATTAACAATATGTACATTGCGCTGGTCACGCCGGCCATCATTATGGTGATTGACCGTTTGATTCCGCAGCGCGCCGGTAAAAGTAAAAATGCACAAATTATTCAAAAGTCTGGAGCTTAAAGATGACCACTGAAACGCTAACCGTCGAACGCAGCGGAAAAGTCCACATCCCGGAAAACGACGCCGCACGTCGGGACGCCATGTTGCCGTCTGATTGTCCGCAAAATCATGCCGCCAATCTGCTGCCTTTGCCCGACGGCAGCCTGCTGTGTACATGGTTTGCCGGGACTCAGGAAGGGATTGCGGACATCTCGATTTATCTGTCATGCCTGGAAAAAGGTGCGCAGGTCTGGGGCCAGCCGGTAAAACTTTCCGAAGATGCCAGCCGTTCTGAACAGAATCCGGTGCTGTTTCTCGCTCCTGATAACGTGCTCTGGCTGATGTACACCGCACAGAAATCCGGAAATCAGGACACCGCGATTGTTCGTTTTCGCCAGTCACAGGATCTGGGCAAAAGCTGGGGCAAGATTGGCACGCTGCTCGACAAACCCGGCACGTTTATCCGCCAGCCGGTAACGGTTCTTGCCAACGGCGACTGGCTTTTGCCGGTGTTTTATTGCCGGACGCAATCCGGTGAAAAATGGGTCGGTAACAATGATGACAGCGCGGTCAAAATTTCCAGCGATCAGGGCAAAAGCTGGCGCGATGTGTCCGTGCCGGAAAGCACTGGTTGCGTACACATGAACATTACGCCGCTGCACGACGGCAGCCTGCTGGCGTTGTACCGCAGCCGCTGGGCAGACTTTATCTATCAGAGCCGGTCTGTCGATGGCGGCAATACGTGGACTGCGCCGCAGCCGACAGAGCTGCCTAACAATAATTCGTCCATTCAGGTCACCACGCTCGTCAACGGCCATCTGGCACTGGTGTTTAACAAGCTGAGTGCGGCAGACGCCAGTGAACGTCGCGCGTCTTTGTATGACGAAATTGAAGATGAAGAAGACGATGCCCGCTCTGAAGCGCCGGTGGAAACTGGAGGTCGCAGCGCGTTCTGGGGTGCACCGCGTGCGCCGATGACGCTGGCGATTTCTGAAGACGGCGGCCGCACGTGGCCTTACCAGCGCAATCTGGAAACCGGTGACGGCTACTGCATGACCAACAATTCGCAGCAAAAACTGAACCGTGAGTTCTCTTATCCGAGCATCAAGCAGGGGCTAAACGGTGAACTGCACATCGCCTTCACCTACTATCGTCAGGCAATCAAATACGTCTGCGTGGATGAATCCTGGGTAAAAGGCTGATCCCTCAGGCCCGCTGTCGCGGGCTTTTTTTAATCAGGAGCTACACATGATTACAGGTCATTTACAAGCGCTGGAACTGGCCACATTACCCGATGCGCTTCGCCAGATCCTGACACTACCGGCGTGTTCACTGGCCGCATTGTGCGCGCGGGAAGACGGGCGTTTTCAGCCGGAAGGCGCTGAGTGGTTTTGCACGATTGGCAACGCGAATACGTCACCTGCGGCGGAACGGCATACGGAATTTCATCGTGACTGGCTGGATATTCAGGTCGTACTGGAAGGCGAGGAAATCATTGGTTTTGATACGCGAAACGTCACCGGACAGCCCGCCACCGAGCGGAAACCAGATCTGTTTATTCTTGAAAATCCTCAATTGTCGAAAGAGATTTTACTGCGCAGCGGGGACTTTGTGACGTTCGCCCCCGGCGAGCCGCATCGCGCATTGTGTTGTACAAATCGCCCCGACGTCGTGCGGAAAGCCGTGTTCAAAGTCCCGGCTTCGGCATTCAGGAGATAAATAATGCCCCCTGTTACTGTCAGACATGCACTGGTGACCGGTTGCAGTTCAGGCATTGGCGAAACGGTGTGCCTGACATTGCTGGCACAAGGCTGGAAGGTGACCGGGCTGGCGCGCCGCAAGGTGAGTTTCCCGCACGCTAATTTTACCGGAATTGCACTCGATATCACCGATACGGCAAAACTGACCGCCCTGCTGGAAACGCTTTCCAACGTTGACGCCCTGATCCACGCGGCGGGCATGATGAAAGCGGCACCGCTGGGGCAACTGGATACGCAGGCCAGCGCAGCACTGTGGCAGCTGCATGTTGGTGTTGCAGAAGTTCTGGCCGACCGGCTGGTGGACAAAATGCCGGACGGTGGCCGCATAGTATTGCTTGGCAGCCGCACTTCTTCCGGCGTTGCCGGCCGTAGTCAGTATGTCGCGACTAAATCGGCCATGATCGGAATGGCGAGAAGCTGGGCGGCGGAGCTGGCACCGCGCGGGATTACCGTCAATATTGTTGCGCCCGGCGCGACGCAGACGCCTATGCTGGAAAACCCGCAACGCCAAAATTCACCGCCGAAGCTGCCGCCAATTGGACGCTTTATCCAGCCGCAGGAAGTCGCCGACCTGGTTTGCTATTTACTCTCCCCTTCAGCAGCGGCAATCACCGGCCAGCAATTAATTATTTGTGGCGGCGCATCGCTATAACTCAATAAGCATTACTTAAGTAAAATAACGTGGCCGTCTTAAAAACCGGCTACACTCCTTAAGACAAATTAATACTTAAACACCAACAAAATCCTTATTTAAGTCAAATTACCCGATCAAAGATCTGCGAATTAAGCCAAATTATAAAACTAATATACAGGCTATAAATCAAATCAATCTTATATATCGCCTTTAATTTGACTTAACGCAGATCAAAAGATCGCTTTTTTCCGAAAAAACGATAAATCCCTTTATATATCCCGCTCCGACCTTTAGCATCGCCCTATTGCTTACTAAGCAACCAGCTCCATCCACCTGCAAGCAGAAATAAAAAATGACAATGAGTAAATTAAAGACCGTATCCAGCCTGCTGGTCACGAGTTCTTTATTGGTTTCCGGGGTTTCCCGGGCCGGGGAAAGTTTGTTAAGCAATAATACTGAAGGGATGCGGCACTATGTCAGTTATGGTGCTGAATATTATAAGTGGGACGAATCCGTCGATAATATGGACGGTAAATATGTTGCTGAACATGGCCCGCGCCTGCGCGTTAATTTCGGATCCAATAATTATCTTGATGCCAGAGAAGGTTTATTAAAAGCCTGGGACATGAGTGTTATGTTCGGGATCGTTAATTACAAAGGCAGTACTCTGGACGATCAGGCCAATGTGCCGAACGGATCGCTCAAGGGGAAAACCTACTACACCGGCTACAGTGCGGATCTGACGCGCGGTTACCGTTATCGGGCGTCAGAGAGCGTGTCTTTCGATATGAAAGGTGCGCTTGGCGGCCAGGTATGGTTGCGTAACATCCGCTCTGACAATGTCTATATCGCCAGCGAAGATCGAACGCGACGCTATACCGCGGTTGAAGTGTCTTTGCAGCCTTATGCCAAAGCCTCTTTAGGCGCTAACTGGCAACTGACCGCCGACTCGCGATTGAGCCTGGAAGGTGGTGCGCTGTATCCGATTAAAACCTGGACGCACAGCAATCAGGGCGCAGTCTGGCTGGAGCCGAAATCAAAGCTTTCGCCGTTTACCAGCCTGACCTGGAACATCAACGACGATGTCTTTGTTAAAGCCAGCTACGTGCATCAGAAATACGGCAAATCGGACGAGAAACAGGGCGACCTGAACGGAAGCACTGTAGGTTATTACCAGCCAGCGACAACCACGTCCACACTCGGCCTCGAAGTCGGTTTCTACTTTTAATGCATTCTCCTAAAGAGCCTGTTAAGTCGATTGTTGCGGTTTCCACCAACGCAACAATCGCTTATCTTTAAAGTCTTCTTCTTCTGAGGCTTACCTTTCCGATGGATCGTTTCGCAACGCTGTTTGGCGTTCTTGCCATTTTGCTGTGGAGCATGAGCGTGGCGCTCACCCGCAGTCTGTCTGAATCGCTGGGGCCTTTTGGCGCCGCCGCATCAATTTATACCGTCAGCGGGATTATGGTCTGGATGGCGGGCGGGAGACCATCGCTGCGCGGAGAATCTGCGTCGTATCTGATTGTCTGCGGCCTGCTGTTTGTCTTTTATATGGTGGCGTTTTCACTGGCGATTGGCCTGGCACATACCCGCCAGCAGACGCTGGAACTCGGACTGATTAATTATCTCTGGCCGAGCCTGACGCTGCTTTTTGCCGTTCCGTTATTAAAACTGCGGGTGCGCTGGTGGATCTGGCCGGGTGTCGTGTTGGCATTTATCGGTGTGCTGTGGGCGATCAGCGGCGGTCACGGGCTGGATATTCATCAGCTGATGCGTAACGTGCGTGGTAATCCGGTGGCCTACAGTCTGGCGCTGGGCGCGGCGGTGTCGTGGGCACTGTATTCCAATCTGGTGCGCGTAATGTGCAAGGGCAAAGGCGTTCTGCCGCTGTTTCTGCTGGCGACCGGTGCGGTGCTGTGGGCGCTGTACTTCACGTATTCTTCGAACCGGATCAGCCTGACGCTACCGGCCATTCTGGAGTTGCTGGCGATGGGCGCAGTAACGGCAATTTCCTATCAGTGTTGGGATCTGGCGATGAAAAAGGGCAATGCCACACTGGTCGCGGCGCTGTCGTATTTCACGCCGCTGTCATCGATTCTGATTGCCGGATTGTGGTTGCGCACGCTGCCGGGCGCGAGTTTCTGGCCGGGTGTGCTGATGGTCGTCGGCGGTTCGTTGCTGTGCTGGACTGCCTCGCGCGGGAAGTAAAACTTAGCGGTAAGTGGTCACAAAATTGCGGTATTTGGCGAGGACTTGCAGAAAGTCCTCGACGCCGCAAAAAGCCAGGCTTTCTTCGTCGTAATAACTCATGCCTTCTTCAATTTCATCGCCATCGAAATCCAGCTGATTCGCGCGGATCATCACTTCGTCATCGGCCAGCAGCAACGTGTATTCATGGCCGACCCGCTGGGTCTGGCGCTCGCTGCCTTTGAGCTCAGCCAGCGCGGCTTCGACAGCATCAAGCACGCTCAGATCGCCCTTCACCTCTTCATTCAGCCAGTGACCAAGCACTTCATGGCCCATTGAGAAGCGGGCTTTGACCTCACCGGTGATATCGCGCAGAAAATCGTAATCCATGGTTCAGCCCTCTGGAAAAATGAAAATAAAAAAGGAGGCCGAAGCCTCCTTTCCGTCAATCGCGCAAATATAACGATTTAGACTGCGGTTTGGAAGATCACGCCGTCAGCTTTATCCGTATATTCACTCAGCTTGTCGAAGTTCAGATAACGGTAAGTATCCACCGCAGTCTTATCCACTTCAGCCATATAGCTGAGATATTCTTCTGGTGTCGGCAGGCGACCCAGCAGAGACGCGATAGCCGCCAGCTCAGCGGAGGCCAGATAAACATTGGCGCCGTTGCCCAGACGGTTAGGGAAGTTACGTGTTGAAGTGGAAACCACGGTAGAACCGTCGGCCACACGCGCCTGGTTACCCATACACAGTGAACAGCCCGGAATTTCAACACGCGCACCGCTCTTACCAAAGACGCTGTAATAGCCCTCTTCGGTCAGCTGTGCGGCATCCATTTTGGTCGGCGGCGCAACCCACAGACGGGTTGGCAACGCGCCTTTATGGCTGTCGAGCAGTTTACCGGCGGCGCGGAAGTGACCGATGTTGGTCATGCACGAACCGATAAACACTTCGTCGATTTTGCTGTTCTGAACAGAAGACAACAGACGCGCATCGTCCGGATCGTTTGGCGCACAAAGAATTGGCTCTTTGATATCCGCCAGATCGATTTCGATCACCGCAGCATATTCTGCATCGGCATCGGCTTCGAGCAGGCTTGGATTCGCCAGCCACTCTTCCATGCCTTTAATGCGGCGCTCGATGGTACGACGATCGCCGTAACCTTCAGAGATCATCCACTTCAGCAGCACGATGTTAGAGCTCAGGTATTCTTTGATTGGCGCCTGATCCAGTTTGATCGTACAACCGGCCGCTGAACGTTCTGCGGACGCATCCGCCAGTTCAAATGCCTGTTCAACTTTCAGCTCCGGCAAGCCTTCGATTTCCAGAATACGGCCAGAGAAGAGGTTTTTCTTACCCTTCTTCTCAACGGTCAGATGACCTTCCTTGATGGCGTAGTAAGGAATGGCATGAACCAGATCACGCAGGGTGATACCCGGCTGCATTTCACCTTTGAAACGCACCAGAACGGATTCTGGCATATCCAGCGGCATCACGCCGGTCGCTGCGGCAAACGCCACCAGACCGGAACCCGCGGGGAACGAAATCCCGATCGGGAAACGGGTATGGGAGTCACCGCCAGTACCGACAGTATCCGGCAACAGCATACGGTTCAGCCACGAGTGGATGATACCGTCGCCCGGACGCAGGGAAACACCACCACGGTTCATGATGAAGTCCGGCAGTGTGTGGTGCGTGGTCACGTCAACCGGCTTAGGATACGCAGCGGTATGACAGAATGACTGCATGACTAAATCAGCGGAGAAGCCCAGGCACGCCAGGTCTTTCAGCTCGTCACGGGTCATCGGGCCGGTGGTGTCCTGAGAACCCACAGACGTCATTTTTGGTTCGCAATATTCGTTCGGACGAATACCGGCAACACCACAGGCGCGGCCCACCATTTTCTGCGCCAGCGAGAAGCCTCTGTTACTCTTAGCCACCGGCTTCGCGATGCGGAATACTTCGCTCTGAGGCAGTTTCAGCGATTCACGGGCTTTGGTGGTTAAACCACGGCCGATGATCAGCGGAATACGGCCACCGGCGCGAACTTCGTCCAGCAGAACATCAGTTTTCAGTTCGAAAGTGGCAATCACTTCACCGGTTTCGTGGTTACGCACTTCACCTTTGTACGGATAGATGTCGATCACATCGCCCATATTCAGGTTAGAAACGTCCACTTCAATTGGCAATGCACCGGCATCTTCCATGGTGTTAAAGAAGATTGGCGCAATTTTGCCACCCAGCACTACGCCGCCGCCGCGTTTGTTCGGCACATGAGGGATATCGTCGCCCATGAACCACAGCACGGAGTTTGTCGCAGATTTACGGGAAGAACCGGTACCGACCACGTCACCGACATAGGCCAGCGGGAAACCTTTTTTGTTCAGCTCTTCGATCTGTTTGATCGGGCCGACGCTGCCAGGTTGATCCGGATGGATACCTTCGCGTTCGTTTTTCAGCATGGCCAGCGCGTGCAATGGAATATCTGGACGGGACCAGGCATCCGGAGCCGGTGACAAATCATCGGTGTTGGTTTCGCCGGTCACCTTGAAAACGGTGACGGTGATTTTTTCAGCCAGCTGCGGGCGTGACAGATACCATTCGGCATCCGCCCACGACTGCAAAATTTTCTTCGCGTGTTCGTTTCCTGCGTGCGCTTTTTCTTCCACATCGTAGAAGTTATCGAACATCAGCAGCGTATGGGACAACGCTTTAGCGGCAATCGGCGCCAGCGTTTCGTTTTCGAGTGCGTCGATCAGCGGATGAATGTTGTAGCCACCTTGCATGGTGCCTAACAGTTCAATGGCTTTTTCAGGAGTGACCAACGGGGAGGTAGTTTCGCCTTTGGCGACGGCAGCCAGGAACCCGGCTTTAACATAGGCGGCTTCGTCAACGCCCGGCGGAACACGATTAATCAGCAGGTCTAACAGAGTTTCTTCTTCGCCTTTTGGCGGATTTTTCAGGGACTCAACCAACGCTGCCATCTGTGAAGCATCAAGTGGCTTAGGGACGATGCCCTCTGCAGCACGCTCGGCTACGTGCTTACGGTATTCTTCTAGCACGACATTCTCCTCGCTCTCATTGTCATTTATTATGCCTGGCTTCCATCATCAGCATCACGTCATGCCTGTAGGGACAGGGAAAATCAAGCTGTCTGATGAATCGGGGACACTGCGGGTAAGAGGGTTTCTTGATCGGAAACTTTACGTCCTGAACCTGAGCACAGTGCCCTTTAGCGCCGAAGCAGCATAGCAGGATTTTGCCCGCTTGTTAATTCGTTCACATAAAAGCAACATTAAATCTTTGCTGAATCGTTGAGCACAGACGGATCGGCTGTTCATCCCAATTCGCCTTCTAGATCATCACAACAACCTTATTGGCACAAGGGAATAAATAGTCGGAAAGGGAGAAAAAAGGCACAAAAAAACCGCCTCAAAGGACGATCTATTTGTATTCCCAAAATGTTAGCAGGCACCGGGGGAATCCTTACTATTAAGCGCTACCAAGCGGTTGCATATTGACCACAAAACGCGTGAAAAACAATCCTAAAGATTGTCTTTGCGAGATGCTTTCCAATATAAAACTGAAAATATTCAAATTGGGTGATTTTGCATTAGCATCTTTCCCGAGCTGCTTCGCCGTTTCAGCAGCCGGTCACCGGGCAGTTGGGAGCAGATTCATCAGTACTGCGGTTCAGGCGCTACCAAGCGCTTGTTTCACCGTTATTTTCCCGATGAAATGCCGGTGTTCGTGGTTCGTAACAGGAATCACGCAATGAAAAGGACGTCAGTTTGTATCCTGCTCGTTGTACTGAGCAATGCGTTAGATATGGGCAATAGCGGGTGGTCAGTTTCACACGTCAATGTTCAGATCAACGTACTTTCTCAGAACAAGTAACGCTAAAGGTCGCCTGAACGGGCGACCTTTTTCAAACCTGATTTTCAGACATAAAAAAAGCGGCACTTTTCAGCGCCGCTTATTCATACCGTCAGGCCAGAATTATTTTTTCTTGGCTTTCGGGTTTGGCAGGTCAGTGATGCTACCTTCGTAGATTTCTGCTGCCAGACCCACTGACTCGTGCAGAGTCGGGTGAGCATGAATGGTCAGCGCGATATCTTCTGCATCACAACCCATTTCGATGGCCAGACCAATCTCGCCCAGCAGCTCGCCGCCGTTGGTACCGACAATCGCACCACCGATAACACGGTGAGATTCTTTGTCGAAGATCAGTTTGGTCATACCGTCTGCACAATCGGAAGCGATAGCACGGCCTGAAGCTGCCCACGGGAAGGTGGCGGTTTCGTAGCTGATGCCTTTTTCTTTCGCTTCTTTCTCAGTCAGGCCAACCCAGGCAACTTCTGGCTCAGTGTAGGCAATTGACGGAATGACTTTCGGATCGAAGTAGTGTTTTTTGCCGGAGATAACTTCGGCTGCCACGTGACCTTCGTGAACACCTTTGTGCGCCAGCATTGGCTGACCGACGATGTCGCCGATAGCAAAGATGTGTGGCACGTTGGTACGCATTTGTTTGTCGACGTGGATGAAGCCACGGTCGTCAACTTCGATGCCCGCAGCGCCTGCTTCCAGCAGCTTACCGTTAGGTACGCGACCGATTGCCACCAGCACAGCGTCATAACGCTGTGGTTCGGCTGGCGCTTTTTTACCTTCCATGGTGACGTAAATGCCATCTTCTTTGGCTTCTACGGCAGTCACTTTAGTTTCCAGCATCAGGTTGAATTGCTTGCTGATTTTCTTGGTGAAGACTTTCACCACGTCTTTATCAGCCGCAGGAATGACCTGATCAAACATTTCTACCACGTCAATCTGAGAACCCAGCGCATGGTAAACGGTGCCCATTTCCAGACCGATGATACCGCCGCCCATCACGAGCAGACGCTCAGGGACGGTTTTCAGTTCCAGTGCGTCGGTGGAATCCCATACGCGTGGATCATCATGAGGAATGAATGGCAGTTTGATTGGACGGGAACCCGCCGCAATGATTGCATTGTCGAAAGTGATGGTCGTTGGACCATTTTCGCCTTCAACAACCAGAGTATTTGCACCGGTAAATTTGCCCAAGCCGTTAACGACTTTGACTTTACGGCCTTTCGCCATACCTGCCAGACCACCGGTCAGCTGGTTGATGACTTTCTCTTTCCAGAGACGCACTTTGTCGATATCGGTTTTCGGCTCACCGAAAACAATACCGTGTTCTGCCAGAGCTTTTGCTTCAGAAATAACTTTAGCAACATGCAGCAGAGCTTTTGAAGGGATACAGCCTACGTTCAGGCACACGCCACCCAGGGTGGAATAACGTTCAACCAGAACTGTCTCAAGACCTAAATCAGCGCAACGGAAAGCAGCAGAATAGCCTGCAGGGCCCGCCCCAAGTACCACGACCTGAGTTTTAATTTCAGTACTCATCATGACCTCTTAATTTATTTCCGGCGGGTCAGACGTCATTTTTATGCTGCAACGCCCATCATCCACCGGGTCGTTCTATCCGCCCGCAGTTTACAAAATTGTTAACATATTTGAAACAACAAACGGCATACGATTTACGTTTTCCACCTGATAATCTCTGACGGCAGAAAGAGATTACCAGAAAAAAGCCGGCCGTTTGGCCGGCTTTTTGGCTTACATCACCAGGCGGCGAATGTCAGACAGTACATTGTTGATGATGGTAATGAAGCGCGCACCATCCGCACCGTCGATTACACGGTGGTCGAAGGAGAGCGACATTGGCATCATCAGACGCGGAACGAATTCTTTACCGTTCCAGACCGGTTCCATCGCAGACTTGGAAACACCCAGGATAGCCACTTCAGGCGCATTAACGATTGGCGCGAAATGGGTCGTCCCGATACCGCCAAGGCTGGAGATAGTGAAGCAACCGCCCTGCATTTCAGCAGCAGTCAGCTTACCGTCACGCGCTTTCTTGGAGATAGCCATCAGTTCACGGGACAGCTCAGCGATACCTTTCTTGTTCACGTCTTTGAAGACTGGAACAACCAGGCCGTTAGGCGTATCAACCGCGACACCGACGTTGATGTATTTTTTCAGCGTCAGTTTCTGGCCATCTTCGGACAGAGAACTGTTGAAACGTGGCATCTGCTCAAGAGCAGCCGCAACGGCTTTCATGATGAAGACCACTGGCGTGAATTTCACATCCAGTTTGCGCTTCGCTGCTTCGTCATTTTGCTGTTTACGGAACGCTTCCAGCTCAGTGATATCGGTTTTGTCGAAGTGTGTAACGTGCGGGATCATCACCCAGTTACGGCTCAGGTTGGCACCGGAGATTTTCTGGATACGGCCCAGTTCCACTTCTTCGATTTCGCCGAACTTGCTGAAATCAACTTTCGGCCAAGGCAGCATGCCCGGAATACCGCCGCCAGTGGCAGCAGCCGGAGCGGCTTCAGCACGTTTGACCGCGTCTTTCACATAAGTCTGAACGTCTTCGCGCAGGATGCGACCTTTACGGCCTGTCCCTTTCACTTTCGCCAGATTAACGCCGAATTCACGGGCCAGACGACGGATAACCGGCGTGGCGTGAACGTAAGCGTCGTTCTCAGCGAATTCGCCTTTGCTTGCGGCCGGAGCAGCAGGTGCAGTAGCTTTTTGTTCTTGTTTCGCAGGGGCAGCAGCTTCTTCTTTCTTCGCCGCCGGAGCAGGCGCAGCGCCTTCAACTTCGAAGACCATGATCAGAGAGCCGGTGCTGACTTTGTCGCCCGCAGCGATTTTGATTTCTTTCACGGTACCCGCGAACGGAGCCGGAACTTCCATTGAAGCTTTGTCGCCTTCAACGGTGATCAGTGATTGTTCCGCACTGATTTTGTCGCCCACTTTAACCATGATTTCAGTGACTTCAACTTCGTCGCCGCCGATATCTGGCACGTTCACTTCTTTGCTGCCGGTTTGTGCAGCAGCAGCCGGAGCCGCTTCTGATTTGGCTTCTGCCGCTGCCGGTGCTGCTGCACCTGAGCCTGCAACTTCGAAGACCATGATCAGAGAACCGGTGCTGACTTTGTCGCCCGCAGCGATTTTGATTTCTTTGACTTTGCCCGCGAACGGAGCAGGGACTTCCATAGAAGCTTTATCGCCTTCTACGGTGATCAGCGATTGTTCAGCTGTCACGGTGTCGCCCACTTTGACCATGATTTCGGTGACTTCAACTTCGTCGCCGCCGATATCTGGCACGTTCACTTCTTTGCTTTCGCTGGAAGCAGGTGCGGCAGCAGCAGGTTTGTCTTCTGCTTTTGCTTCCTGTTTCGCAGGTGCTGCATCAGCAGCACCATCAGCGGCTTCGAAGATCATGATCAGTTTGCCGGTTTCGACGGTATCGCCGACCGCAACTTTAATCTCTTTGACCACGCCTGCTTGTGGAGAAGGCACTTCCATAGAAGCTTTATCGCCTTCAACGGTGATCAGCGATTGTTCAACTTCGACTTTATCGCCCACCTTCACCATGATTTCGGTGACTTCCACTGCATCTGCACCGATGTCCGGTACGTTAATTTCAATAGCCATCTGTCTTTACCTCTTATGCCAGACGCGGGTTAACTTTTTCTGGATTGATATCGAATTTCTTAATGGCTTCAGCCACTACAGATGTTTCGATTTCGCCGCGTTTAGCCAATTCACCCAGCGCAGCAACCACAACATAGGAAGCATCAACTTCGAAGTGGTGACGCAGGTTTTCGCGGCTGTCTGAACGACCGAAGCCATCCGTACCCAGAACGCGATAATCGCTGGCCGGAACGTAAGTACGAACCTGTTCAGCAAACAGTTTCATGTAGTCAGTAGACGCAACCGCTGGCGCGCCGGTCATCACCTGAGCGATGTACGGAACGCGTGGAGTTTCAGTTGGGTGCAGCATGTTCCAGCGCTCACAGTCCTGACCGTCACGGGCCAGTTCGGTGAAGGAAGTTACGCTGTAAACGTCAGAGCCTACGCCGTAGTCTTTGGACAGGATTTCAGCCGCTTCACGAACGTGACGCAGGATAGAACCGGAGCCCAGAAGCTGTACTTTACCTTTGCTACCTTCCAGAGTTTCTAACTTGTAGATACCCTTACGGATGCCTTCTTCAACGCCTTCCGGCATTGCTGGCATGTGGTAGTTTTCGTTCAGCGTAGTGATGTAGTAATAAACGTTTTCCTGCGCGTCGCCGTACATACGAACCAGACCGTCATGCATGATGACAGCCACTTCGTACGCGTAAGACGGGTCGTAAGAAATACAGTTAGGGATAGTCAGAGACTGAATATGGCTGTGACCATCTTCGTGCTGCAAACCTTCACCGTTCAGGGTCGTACGACCTGAAGTACCGCCGATCAGGAAGCCACGTGCCTGTTGGTCACCCGCTGCCCAGCACAGGTCGCCGATACGCTGGAAACCAAACATGGAGTAGTAGATGTAGAACGGGATCATTGGCAGATCATTGGTGCTGTAAGAAGTCGCTGCAGCCAGCCATGAAGACGCGGCACCCAATTCGTTGATACCTTCCTGCAGGATCTGACCTTTCTCGTCTTCTTTATAGTAAGCAACCTGCTCACGGTCCTGCGGGGTGTACTGCTGGCCGTTCGGGCTGTAAATACCAATCTGACGGAACAGGCCTTCCATACCGAATGTACGCGCTTCATCGGCGATGATCGGGACCAGACGGTCTTTAATGGAGTCGTTTTTCAGCATCACGTTCAGGGCACGAACGAAAGCGATGGTTGTGGAGATTTCTTTCTTCTGCTCTTCCAGCAGTTGAGCGAAATCAGACAACGCAGGCATTTCCAGCTTCTGAGTGAAGTTAGGCAGACGCGTCGGCAGATAGCCTTTCAGCGCAGCACGACGCTCATGCAGGTATTTGTATTCTGCAGAGTCTTTTTCCAGAGTGATGTACGGCAGTTTTTCCAGATTTTCATCGGAAACCGGCACGCTGAAACGATCACGGATATAGCGCACGCCATCCATGTTCATTTTCTTCACCTGGTGAGCTATGTTTTTACCTTCGGCCGCATCACCCATGCCATAACCTTTGATGGTATGCGCAAGGATCACGGTAGGCTGGCCTTTGGTATTTGCCGCTTTGTTCAGTGCAGCAAAGACTTTCTTAGGATCATGACCACCGCGGTTCAATGCCCAGATCTCGTCGTCGGTCATGTCTTTGACCAGTGCCGCAGTTTCCGGGTATTTACCGAAGAAGTGTTCACGAACGTATTTGCCGTCGCGGGACTTGAAGGTCTGGTAGTCGCCGTCCACAGTTTCGTTCATCAGCTGGATCAGTTTGCCGCTGGTATCTTTACGCAGCAGAGCATCCCAACGATCGCCCCAAATCACTTTGATCACGTTCCAGCCAGCGCCTGCAAAGATGCCGTCCAGTTCGTTGATGATTTTGCCGTTGCCGGTTACCGGGCCATCAAGACGCTGCAAGTTACAGTTGATGATGAAGCACAGGTTGTCCAGTTTCTCACGGGTCGCGATGGTGATCGCACCTTTGGATTCTGGTTCGTCCATTTCACCGTCGCCCAGGAACGCGTAAACACGCTGCGCGGAGGTGTCTTTCAGACCGCGGTGTTCCAGGTACTTCAGGAATTTAGCCTGATAGATTGCACCGATCGGGCCCAGACCCATGGAAACGGTCGGGAACTGCCAGAATTCAGGCATCAGTTTAGGGTGCGGATAAGAAGACAGACCTTTACCGTGAACTTCCTGACGGAAATTGTTCATCTGGTCTTCGGTCAGGCGGCCTTCAAGGAAAGCACGCGCGTACACGCCCGGAGAGATGTGGCCCTGGAAGTACACCAGATCGCCGCCGTCGTTCTCGTTACGTGCGCGGAAGAAGTGGTTGAAACACACTTCGTACACGGTCGCAGAAGACTGGAAGGAAGCCATGTGGCCGCCCAGTTCCAGGTCTTTCTTGGAAGCGCGCAGAACGGTCATGATGGCGTTCCAGCGGATTGCGGTACGAATATTACGTTCCAGCTCCAGGTTACCCGGGTATTGCGGTTCGTCTTCAACAGCGATGGTATTGACGTAGTTACGGCTGGCAGCACCAGCAGCGACGCTGACGCCGCCCTTACGCGCTTCACTCAGAACCTGATCGATCAGGAACTGCGCACGCTCAACACCTTCTTCACGGATGACCGATTCGATCGCTTGTAGCCAGTCGCGAGTTTCGATCGGATCCACGTCATTATTTACACGTTCTGACATGGTGCTTTTCCTTATCTGTATCTTATACGTTGGTTTATCTGGAGCCTGTCTTCCTGCGCTCTTGCTTCAAAAGCTCTTCATACTGAACAAAACGCACGAAGACAGGCCCGTCATGTAGTTGCCGTGAGCCCTCAAATGAAGGCTCTTAAAATTAACCCCGAAGGTTAACTTTCATCTTTTCGTTGCTGGAGCCGTCGTAAAGACCGATCCCGCCGGGTGTGTTCCCTGCTGAGATCCAGCAAAACTTCTTCAATGAACGCCAGGTGACGGTGAGATGCGGCACGCGCTATTTCTGGTTCCCGTGCAACAATCGCCTCGAAAATACTGGCGCGGTGGTTGCTTACCGTGGCCAGCATTTCCCGGCGTGAGTAAAGCAATTCAAAGTTCTGTCGAACGTTCTTCTCGAGCATCGGTCCCATACAACGAACCAGATGCAACAGCACAACATTATGCGCTGCTTCTGTTACAGCGACCTGATACTGCATAACCGCATCGGCTTCTGCGTCCAGATCCCCGCTGTCCTGTGCAGTCTGAATGACCACGTGACAATCGCGAATGCGCTGCAAATCTTCCTCTGTGCCACGAAGCGCCGCGTAATACGCAGCGATCCCTTCAAGGGCATGTCGTGTTTCAAGGAGATCGAATTGTGATTCAGGATGGTCGGCCAGTAACTCAGCCAGCGGATCACTCACGCTTTGCCACAGATTACTTTGGACGAAAGTACCACCACCCTGGCGGCGCAGGAGCAGTCCCTTCCCTTCCAGGCTTTGGATAGCCTCTCTGAGAGAAGGTCGCGAAACATCAAACTGTTTGGCCAGTTCGCGCTCTGGCGGAAGCTTTTCCCCGGGTCTCAAGGTGCCTTCGAGGATCAGGAACTCAAGTTGCTGCTCGATCACATCGGATAACTTAGGCTGTCTGATTTTGCTGTAAGCCATAATATGTGTTGTTCTCTGCGAGTAGCGACTCTGTAAGTTGCCGGAGTCAATTGGTAATACCAATTTAAAAAACGTGGCCGTAAAGTAACAAAGTATTCACCTTGTGTCCATATGGTGACCCAGTAAATGCGTCGCCCTCGCACAATTTAACAAATTCTTATCATCTCTCGATTTTTCTCTGCGTCAGATCACATTTTTTAGATCCTGAACAAATTTCCAGTCAATTTGGCTATTTGTTATGCAGACGGTGCATAAACCCCGTGCAAACTTTTGCGCATAACACTATTCTTGCCCGAACGGTAGATGATGCTGCTTTTTAGGCACAATCCAGCCGTAAATAATTAAATACAAAAAGTGTAATTATCGCCTTACATTCTTTCTAACACGCAGAATGTTATGGGTTTTGCCCCAATGACAGAGGACAGGTAAATGGTTGATCAACAACAAGGCGATGAGCTGAAGCGCGGCCTGAAAAACCGTCATATTCAGTTGATCGCGCTGGGTGGGGCTGTCGGGACAGGTCTGTTTCTGGGCAGCGCCTCCGTCATCCAGTCTGCGGGCCCGGGGATTATTCTCGGCTACGCAATCGCTGGTTTTATTGCGTTTTTAATTATGCGCCAGTTAGGCGAAATGGTTGTTGAAGAGCCGGTTGCCGGGTCATTCAGCCATTTTGCCTATAAATATTGGGGCGGATTTGCCGGTTTTGCTTCCGGCTGGAACTACTGGGTGCTTTACGTTCTGGTCGCGATGGCCGAACTGACGGCAGTCGGTAAATACATTCAGTTCTGGTGGCCGGAGATCCCGACCTGGGCTTCAGCGGCGGTCTTCTTCGTGGTGATTAACGCCATCAACCTGACCAATGTCAAAGTATTCGGGGAAATGGAATTCTGGTTTGCCATCATTAAAGTGGTTGCCGTTGTGGCCATGATTCTGTTCGGCGGCTGGTTACTGTTTAGCGACACCGCAGGCCCGCAAGCGACAGTCCGTAACCTGTGGGAGCAAGGCGGTTTCCTGCCCCACGGCATGACAGGGCTGGTGATGATGATGGCAATCATCATGTTCTCGTTCGGCGGTCTTGAGCTGGTCGGTATTACCGCGGCAGAAGCAGATAATCCTGAAGTCAGCATTCCGAAAGCAACCAACCAGGTTATCTATCGCATCCTGATTTTCTATGTGGGCTCACTGGCGGTTCTGCTTTCCCTGATGCCATGGACCCGCGTCGGGCCGGATACCAGCCCGTTTGTCCTGATTTTCCACGATCTGGGTGATGCGCTGGTCGCCAACGCGCTGAACGTCGTGATCCTGACGGCTGCATTGTCGGTCTATAACAGCTGCGTTTACTGCAACAGCCGCATGCTGTTTGGTCTGGCTCAGCAAGGCAACGCGCCAAAAGCCTTGCTTAATGTCGACAAGCGCGGCGTTCCGGTGGCATCAATCCTCGTGTCTGCCGTGACCACTGCACTTTGTGTACTGATTAACTACCTGATGCCGGGTGAAGCTTTCGGTCTGCTGATGGCGCTGGTGGTTTCTGCTCTGGTGATCAACTGGGCGATGATCAGCCTTGCACATATCAAATTCCGTCAGGCAAAACGTCGTGAGGGTGTGGAAACCAAGTTTAAAGCGCTGCTTTATCCGCTGGGTAACTACATCTGCCTGCTGTTCATGGCCGCAATTCTGGTGATTATGGCTATCACGCCGGGCATGGCGATTTCCGTCTGGCTGATCCCGGTCTGGCTGGTGATCCTGGGCGTTGGCTACTGGATTAAAAATCAACAAAGTGGCAAATCGGTTAACGCGTAAGACCCCGGTTTATCATTGTTAAAAACGTAAAGCGCCCCGGCTAAGTTTCACTTACCGGGGCGCTTTGTTATATGCGTCACAGTTTGTCCGACATGACCAAATCGTCCATCTTCACGACTCTTACCTCCTGACTCCTCTTCGCCTCACCAGCCAATACTCAACGCTATCAAACAGTTTTAAAAACTTACCTTTTTAACCAATAGCCGGAGAATATCCATGAAGGAAGGCGCGCTGTCGTTCAAAGAGAAAGTAGCGTACGGAATGGGAGATGCGGGCTGCAATATGATTGGCGGTGCCATCATGCTGTTTCTCAATTATTTCTATACCGACGTTTTCGGCCTCGCCCCGGCGCTGGTCGGCGTATTGCTGCTGTCGGTGCGGGTCATTGACGCCGTCACTGACCCGATAATGGGGGCAATTGCTGACCGAACCACCACCCGCTGGGGCCGTTTCCGCCCCTATTTGTTATGGGTATCGGTGCCCTACGTTCTGTTCAGCGTACTGATGTTCACCACGCCCGAATGGAGCTACAACAGCAAAGTTATCTATGCTTTCATTACCTATTTCCTGATGTCGCTAACCTATACCGCCATAAATATTCCGTACTGCTCGCTCGGCGGCGTGATTACCGCTGACCCGCATGAACGCGTCGCTTGCCAGTCTTACCGCTTCTTTATGGTCGGTATTGCGACATTGATTTTATCTTCCACCCTGCTGCCCATGGCCGATTTTTTCGGTGGCGCGGACAAAGCCAAGGGCTATCAGATGTCGATGGGCGTTATGGCGATCATCGCGTTATTTATGTTCCTGTTCTGTTTCAGTTCTGTGAAAGAACGTATCCAGCCTGCCGTGCCGTCCAAACACGCCTTAAAATCTGACCTGAAAGACGTATGGAAAAACGACCAATGGGTTCGCATTCTGCTGCTGACTTTTTGCAACGTCTGCCCCGGCTTCATCCGCATGGCGGCCACTATGTATTACGTCACGTGGGTGATGGAAAAATCGACGTCATTCGCCAGTATGTTTATCAGCCTTGGAGTGGTTGGCATGATGATTGGCAGTGCGCTGGCGAAACCGCTGACGGACAAATACTGCAAACTGAAAGTCTTCTTCTGGGCCAATATCATCCTGACCATTTTCTCCTGCGGTTTTTATTTCCTCGACCCGCACGCCACGACGCTGATTCTGGTGGCTTACTTTATTCTGAACATCATGCATCAGCTCCCTTCGCCGCTGCACTGGTCGCTGATGGCCGACGTGGATGATTACGGAGAATGGAAAACCGGTAAACGCGTCACCGGGATCAGCTTCTCCGGCAACCTGTTCTTCCTGAAATGTGGCCTGGCCGTGGCGGGTGCGATGGTCGGATTCCTGCTCTCCGCTTATGGCTACAACGCCGGCGCGGCGCAACAAAGTGACCACGCCATCAACGGGATTATGCTGCTGTTTACCGTCATTCCCGGCATAGGTTATCTCATTACGGCTGGAGTTGTACGCCTGCTGAAAGTGGATCGCGAAACCATGCGGACGATCCAGGCAGATCTGGAAATTCGCCGCCGCAACTACCGCGAACTCAATGAATATCATGATGAAAAACAGGCGCAGGAACTTGCCACTGCGCCCCTTCACAGCAAGGAGCTGAAACATGAGTAATTACCCGAATCCGCTGATCGAACAGCGCGCGGATCCGCACATCTGGCTGCACAACGACGGTCACTATTACTTTATTGCTTCGGTTCCGGAATATGACCGGCTCGAAATCCGGCGCTCAGCAACGCTGACGGGGCTGGCCGACGCGCCTGCTAACATTGTCTGGCATAAACCCGATACCGGCCCGATGAGCGCGCTGATCTGGGCACCCGAATTGCATTTCATCAATGGAAAATGGGTTATTTACTACGCCGCTGCACCTTCGCAGGACATTGTTGATGGCTTATTCCAGCACCGCATGTATGCGCTGGTGTGCGAGGATACCGATCCGCTGACAGGGAAATGGAGAGAAAAAGGCCGGATCCAGACGCCAATCGACAGCTTCTCGCTCGATGCAACGCACTTTGAACATCAGGGGAAAAGCTATTATCTGTGGGCGCAAAAAGACCCGGTGATTCGGGGTAACTCTAATTTGTACATCGCCGAAATGGAAAATCCGTGGACGCTGAAATCACCGCCCGTCATGCTCAGCAAACCGGAATTGAACTGGGAAATTATAGGATTTTGGGTAAATGAAGGTCCGGCAGTGATTAAGCACGGCGATAAAATCTTCATTACTTATTCCGCCAGCGCGACCGATGAAAATTACTGTATCGGGCTGCTCTCGGCAGATACCGGCAGCAATCTGCTCGACGCAACTGCATGGCATAAGTCGCCTCGACCGGTATTCACCACACATAAGCAGAACAGGCAGTTTGGTCCCGGTCACAACAGCTTTACGCGCAACGAACAGGGCGAAGACGTGCTGGTTTACCATGCCCGAAATTACACTGAAATTGAGGGTGACCCGCTCTACGACCCGAACCGCCATACGCGGATTAAAACCTTCGTCTGGGGTGAAAACGGGCTGCCAGACTTTGGGGTTCCCGGCCCCGATAACCGGCTGCTGACGTTGCAGAAAAATACTGAACAATAAAAACAAAAAGCCCGGCAACAGAAATCTGCCGGGCTTTTTACATAACCAAATTCAGGTTACATAACCAAATTCAGGCGTGAAATTCAGATCTTAAATCAGTGTGCCGTAAATCGTCAGTACCGCAACGACAACCAGAATTATCATGGTGACCTTGCGCGCCAGACCTACTGCGGCACGAGGCGTTTGTACAGGATCTAAATGCGGATCGCGTGCCAGAGAGAACTGCGCCAGCCGAGTCAGCACCTGATACTGGGAAGAATGAATATCGCCGAGCGAAGCGAACCACGCGGGCAATGCTTTCTCGCCGTGCCCGAGAAGCGCATATGCCGCACCCGCAAGGCGAACAGGGATCCAGTCAAGAACATGCAGCAGGCTGTCGACGCCAGATTGTGAACGTTTGAGTGGCGTCATGTGACGCGCCAGCCAGGTTTGATAACCCCTTAGAACGGCATATCCGCCCAACGCAACAGGTCCGTAAGGCCCGCAGACCACAAACCAGAACAACGGCCCGAGATAATAACGGTAGTTTATCCACAAGAGCGCGTTTTGTAGTTCTCTCAAACGGGCTTCTTCCGTGCAATCACTCGGCAAACCGTGGATCAGCGCCAGTTCTTCCGCCATCTCTTTACAGGCGTCCGCATCACCCTGACGGGCAGATTTCAAATAGGCGCGATAATGTTTGCGCTTGATACCTGCACCGATGCACAGCAGACACAAAATCACCCAGATAACGAGGGACGGCACGCCAAAAAACAGCCCGTGCAGGGCGCGCAAAATAGCCCAGATCACCGCCATCCAGACAATCATAATCGCCAGCGTTTTGACTAAAGAAGTCTGCCGCCCGCGGCGGAAAATGACCTCAAACCGATGATCCAACTGCCAGTGTTCACCCAGTTTAAACAACCGTTCCCAGGCCAGCACCAGCAGCAAAGTAAATAACGTCATCGCCTATCACTCTCTCTACACATTCTTAAAACAAAAAACCGGCGGCCTTTTCACTCACTGGTCAGAAGACTCATTTTGCCCTACCGGCGATGCTAACAGCTTGCGATAAAATGCCCAGTCAAACGCAGGACCGGGATCGGTTTTACGCCCCGGCGCGATATCGCTGTGCCCGGTAATGGCATCCAGACTAATTGGATAGTGCTTAATTAACAAGCCGGTAACGTCGGCAAGACTACGATACTGCGCGTCAGTGAAAGGCACAAAATCGGTACCTTCCAGCTCAATACCAATCGAAAAATCATTGCAACGTTCGCGCCCGTTCCAGACGGAAACACCGGCATGCCAGGCGCGTTTATCAAAAGGAACGTACTGAACAATCTCACCATCGCGGCGGATCAAGCAATGTGCCGCCACACGCAGATGGTGGATCCCTTCAAAGTAAGGATCATCCTGCGGATCCAGCGTACCGGTAAATAATTGATCAATATAAGGGCCGCCGAACTTTCCGGGTGGCAGGCTGATGTTATGGACCACCAGCAAAGAAGGGACCTCGTCGTCAGGACGGAGATCAAAATGGGGGGAAGCGACCTGCCGGGCTCCGGCAATCCAGCCATGTTGTAAGTGCATCAAAGGCCTCAGTGATGTGCTTGTGTGGTACTTATCACAGCAACAGGGTAGCATGTTTTTTTGTCCTTCTTATCCGCCATTTCGGAGTATTTGTATGTCCACACGCAGCTACAGCCCTGAAAGTCGCCGCGCACAGTTACTCGAACGTATTCAGCATGATATCCCTGCCATTGTGACTCAGGCGCTTGGCGAAGACCTCGGGGGCGAGGCCAACGCTGACAATGACTTAACCGCACAGCTTCTGCCGCAGGATAAAGAAGCTAATGCGACGATAATCACTCGCGAAGCCGGTATTTTTTGCGGACAACGCTGGCTGGATGAAGTCTTCCTCCAGCTCGCCGGTGATAACGTCTCAGTAAAATGGCACGTCAAAGACGGCGATGTCGTTTCTGAAAATCAGAAATTGTGTGAACTGACCGGCTCTGCGCGCATGTTGCTGACCGGCGAACGTACTGCACTGAATTTCGTCCAGACGCTCTCGGGCGTGGCAACCGAAGTAAATCACCACGTGAAATTACTCGAAGGCACCAAAACCCGGCTGCTGGACACGCGTAAAACCTTACCCGGGCTGCGTACTGCGCTGAAATACGCTGTCCTGTGCGGTGGCGGAAGCAATCACCGTCTCGGCCTGGCCGATGCATTTCTTATTAAAGAAAACCACATTATTGCCTGTGGCTCGATCAAAGCCGCCGTTGAACGCGCATTGTGGATCCACGCGGATGTTCCTGTTGAAGTGGAAGTAGAATCACTCGACGAACTTCAGCAGGCACTGGATGCCGGTGCTGACATTATCATGCTCGATAACTTCACCGTCCCGATGATGCGTGAAGGCGTGGCACTTACCGCAGGCCGCGCGCTGCTTGAAGTCTCCGGCAATGTCACTGAGGCAACGCTGCGTGAATTTGCGGAAACAGGTGTGGATTATATTTCCGTGGGCGCACTGACTAAGCATGTCCGCGCAATGGATCTCTCGATGCGTTTTAGCTGATCCCATTTCTACGCTGCTACCCCTGAATTCCATTTCAGGGGTAGCACGACTTCCCTTCGGTATATTTCATCTTGCCGCATTACCCTCACACTCATCACTTCTGACTACCAGACTCTTTTTCATTTGTCTTTCATCGCTGCGAGGCATGCCGCAAATGTTTTGATGCTTTTGTCGCCTCCGGAAAAGAGCATGGAAGGCATCCTGGAAAACTCACCAAAGACGCTGGAAGAAAGTTCCTTCCCCATTTAATTTGCTGCCGAGCAACAACCATGCAGCCTCACAAATGGAGAACGCCATGCACCGGCAACAAGGATTTACCCTCATTGAACTGATGGTCGTGATCGCGATTATTGCGATCCTGAGCGCCATCGGCATTCCCGCTTACCAGACTTACATTCAGAAAGCCGCAATGACCGACATGCTGCAAACTATGGTGCCGTATAAAACCGGCGTCGAATTGTGCGTCATTGATACCGGCTCATTAAGCAGCTGCAACGCAGGCAGCGAAGGTATTCCGGCAGCCGCCACCAGCCGTTATGTCAGTAAAACGCAGGTCACCGCAGGCGTGATCTCACTCACCGGCCAGCAGGCCCTTAACGGGCTAAGCGTCGTCATGATCCCGTCCGTGGATGCTCAGGCGGGCGGCATTATCTGGAACCGCACCTGCACCAGCGCCGGTAATGCCGCAATGGTGGAAGCTTGTGAAAGCGTGTTCCGTTTTGATACCACGGGAGCCGCAAAATGACCGATACCCCGCACAATCCTGTTTCACCAACAGATAGAGAAAGGCAGCACAGCGACGCCTCGCTGGACGCCCTTTGTCAGCGTTATAAAGCCATTATTGTGCATCGCGATAAACAGACTCTGCGCATTGCCTGCCATGAAGCCGAGACAGATACAGAAACGCTGAGTAACGTGCTGCGCTTTGCCAGCGGATTGAAAGTTCAGGTAGAGCACTGGCCGCAGGCCAGAATGGAACAATACAAAGGAAACAGCCCGGCGCAAATGAAGCAGGAACCTGCCGCCGGAGGACAATCTTCGTCTTCCGGAGGCGCTGAGGATAATGCGCTAAATGACCAAAGCGATGCACCAGTGGTGAATATCCTCAACCAGATTTTGCGGCAGGCAATCAGCCGCAGGGCGTCGGATATCCATTTTGAACCCTACGAAAACAGTTTCCGCGTACGGGTGAGAATTGACGGCGTGTTGCAAGAAATTCCCGGACCTGAATTTTCAATGGCCGCCGGAGTTTGCGCGCGGTTGAAAATCATGGGGCAACTTAACGTCGCCGAACGTCGCTTACCGCAGGACGGCCAGCTTTCCGTCATCCTGCAAAATCAGCGTTATTCCATGCGCGTCTCTTCCCTGCCCACCCTGCATGGTGAAAAAATTGTTCTGAGGATCCTGCACATGACACAGCAGGATCTGGCGATGTCTCAGTTAGGCTTCACGCTGCGCGATTTGGAATACTTTAAAGCCGCGCTAAAACACCCGCAGGGACTGATCCTCGTAACGGGCCCGACAGGAAGCGGCAAAACGGTGACGCTTTACAGCGGATTGCGTCATCTCAACGCCATTTCACGCAATATCAGCAGCGTCGAGGATCCGGTGGAAATCCCAGTCAGCGGCATCAATCAAACGCAGATCAACAGCAAGACGGACCTCAGTTTTGCCAGCGTCCTGCGGGCATTGTTGCGACAGGATCCGGATGTGATTATGGTCGGCGAAATTCGCGATAGAGAAACGGCCGAGATCGCCGTTAAAGCCGCGCAGACCGGACATCTGGTGCTTTCCACGCTGCATACCAACTCAACGTGCGAAACACTGACCCGGCTACGGCAGATGGGCATTGAAGGTTTCCATATCGCTGCCAGTTTGCGGCTGGTGATCGCCCAAAGGTTGGTGCGAAAACTGTGCCCACACTGCCGGAAGCCACATTTGTCCCTGGTCGTAAACGGGCCGGACGGGAACAGTGGGCCCGCGCCAATGTGGCGGGCATCAGGCTGCAATCAATGCTTTTCCGGCTATTACGGCAGGATGGGGATTTACGAAATACTGAACATCACTCCCCGCCTACAGCAGGCACTGGTGGCCGATGCCAGTGTCAGCGAGCTGAGTAAAATCGCCCGAGAACAGGGGCAAAAGACATTACAGGAAGCGGGAATGTTGCTGGTTGAACAAGGTATCACCTCACTTGAAGAGCTTTATCGGGTGACCGGCGAAGGTCATTGCGCATGAGTGAAACGCCAGTGATCGCTCCAAAATGGCGGCTTTTTCACTGGCAGGCTATTGATACTCAGGGAAGCATTCAACAAGGCGACGCCATTGAGATAAACAAAGACAGCATTTATCAGCAACTTTACGTTGCGGGTTTACAGCCACTGAAGATCATAATGATCAGGCGCCTCACGCCGGGTTATTGGAAAAACCAGGAGCGTATTTCCGTTGTCAGGCAACTCGCTATACTGCTACAGGCCGGATTGCCGCTGGTCAGTAGCCTGGCGTTGCTGGCAAACGAACACCCGAAAGCCGCATGGCGCTGCGTTTTGCTAAACGTAGCGAAAGGTGTCAGAGAAGGCAAACCGTTATCGGCCATGCTGAGCGCATACCCTGACGTTTTCCCGCCGATTTACCGGCAACTCGTTTCTATGGGCGAGCTGACTGGTCAGTTAGACCAATGCTGTTTGCAGCTGTCGGCACAGCAGGAACAACTGACGGAACTGAGAACAAAGGTGAGAAAAGCGTTGCGCTATCCGCTGATCGTCAGTTTCATCGCCACTCTCGTCACACTGTTAATGCTGACGCTGGTTCTGCCGGAGTTTGCAAAAATTTATGCCACATTTGATGCTCAGTTACCCTGGTTTACCCGCATGCTGATCGGCGTATCCGAAGTTCTGATCAGCATAGGCCCGTGGCTGGCAGGTATTTTATCGTTTTGCTGTTTTGGCTATCAGCAAAGACTGCATCCGCATATTCGCTGGAAACTGCGCGAACAAAAACTGCTTCTGCGATTACCACTGATGTCTCGGCTGGTCACTGACAGTTGCCTCAGTCAGGTTTTTCAAACGCTGGCGATGACACAACGCGCCGGAATGACGCTGATTTCCGGGCTGACTGCCGCGTCAGCGTCGACATCCAACCTGCATTTTCAAGCTGCGCTCGAGGTGATTCGCGAAAGAATTATGCAGGGGACGCCCTTACATAAAGCATTTCAGGAATCGTCATTGTTCCCTGTGTTATGTCAGCAACTGATTAAAATCGGTGAGGAATCCGGAACGCTCGATGAGCTGTTGCTTAAGCTGGCGCAGTTGCACAATAACAAGGCAAATTCGCTGGCTGATACTTTATCTCAAACGATTGAGCCGGTACTGATGGCAGTGATGGGGGTGATTGTTGGCGGATTAGTGATTGCGATGTACTTGCCCATTTTCCAGCTGGGATCAGTAATGGAATGACGATAGTGCGGGGGAAATAATTGCGGCGAAAACACGTTTCGCCGCAATTGGCTTTACTGGCTTAATTACTGCCGAACAAGCGATTTTCCTGTTCTGCTACGCGGATAAAGGTAGTACGTTTGGTCAGCTCTTTGAGACGCTCTGCGCCGACATAGGTACAGGCAGAGCGCAGGCCGCCAAGAACGTCGCGTACCGTGTTCTCGACCGGACCGCGCAAAGGCAGTTTCACTGTTTTGCCTTCTGCAGCGCGGTATTCGGCGACACCACCAACGTGGCGTTTCATGGCAGACTCTGAGCTCATGCCGTAGAAGAGCATGAATTTCTCGCCATTTTCTTCAACGACGGTGCCTTCACATTCTTCGTGCGCTGCCAGCATACCGCCAAGCATCACGAAATCTGCGCCGCCGCCAAACGCTTTCGCCACATCACCAGGGACTGCGCAACCGCCGTCACTGACGATTTGTCCGCCCAAACCGTGCGCAGCATCCGCACATTCGATAACAGCAGAAAGTTGCGGATAGCCCACACCGGTTTTCACACGTGTAGTGCAGACAGAACCCGGGCCGATACCGACTTTAACGATATCTGCGCCGGAGAGAATCAGCTCTTCAACCATTTCGCCCGTGACCACGTTGCCAGCACAAATGACTTTGTCCGGGCAGGCTTCACGAACGCGCTGTAAGAAACTGACAAAATGTTCGGAATAGCCGTTAGCGACGTCAAGGCAAACAAATTTCAGCAGCGGGGAAAGCGCCAGGATTTGCAGTGTTTTAACAAAATCAGCTTCAGACGTCCCGGTCGACACCATCACATTCCGTAATACTGACTCGTCAGCGGAAGTAATGAAAGCCTGCCATTGTTCGATGCTGTAATGCTTATGCACCGCGGTCAGCAAACCAAAAGACGCGAGTACCGTCGCCATGCGGAATGTACCCACTGTGTCCATATTGGCAGCAATAATCGGCGTGCCTGACCAGCTGATACCAGAGTGTTTGAATGTGAATGTGCGTTCCAGTTCAACTTCGGAACGGCTTTTGAGGGTAGAACGCTTAGGGCGGATGAGTACGTCTTTAAAACCTAACTTCAAATCTTCTTCAATACGCATGACGGCTTTGTCCTGGTTTGGCGACGAATCGCTAGGGCGTACAACAAATTTTAGACACCCTTTCCAGTGGTTTTATCATACACAGGAAAATGACAACGGCAAGATGGCTTTTACAACATACATCACAGACTTTTGATTGCGCTGATGAATAATTCTTCGCATCAAAACCACGTCGAAGGCGGCTTGCACTTACTCATAATCTCTTTATCATTTACCTAACTAATTTTATCAGAGCGCCAGTATGAGCTATATCGTTGCATTGACCGGAGGTATCGGAAGCGGCAAAAGTACCGTTGCCGAAAGCTTCAGCCGTCATGGCGTAAGCATTGTCGATGCAGATATTATTGCCCGCCAGGTTGTAGCGCCAGGTGAGCAGGCGCTGGAAGAACTGGGCAAACGATTTGGCAAAAGTATTATTCTTGCCGATGGCTCACTGAATCGCCCGGCGTTACGGGAGCGTATTTTTAGTAATCCGCTTGAAAAAGAATGGGTTAATAAATTATTACACCCTATTATTCACGCCCGGACACAGAACCTTATTGCGCAGGCTGATACGCCTTACGTGCTTTGGGTGGTGCCGTTATTGATTGAAAACGGATTGCAAACGCAGGCTGATCGCGTTCTGGTGGTGGACGTCGAGCCACAAATTCAGCTTTCCCGCACCATGTTGCGCGACGGCGTTGACCGCCTCCAGGCTGAAAGTATTATTGCCGCGCAGGTGAGCCGTGAAAAACGCCTGGCCTGCGCGGATGACATTATTGATAACAGCGGCGATCCGCAAACGATCGAACCGCGTGTTGCCCAATTACATCGCTGCTATCTGAAACTGGCAGCGGGCGAAAACAGACAGGATATTGCCAAGCATGATTGATGTAGCTGCAACCGTTCTTTTTGAACATCCTCTGAATGAAAAAATGCGTACCTGGTTGCGTATCGAATTCCTGTTACAGCAGATGCATGCGAATGCACAAATTACTGCTGCGGCTTCGGCCCTGCTGTTCTTCCGCACCGCGTCTGATTTACTGGACGTGCTGGAGCGCGGAGAAGTCCGTACTGATTTGCTGAAAGAGCTGGAACGCCAGCAACAAAAATTATCCCAATGGCAGGATGTTCCGGGTGTCGATGCATCGCGAATTGACGGATTGCGTGCCGAACTAAAACAGTGCGCTTCCGTATTGATGAAAGCACCGCGAATCGGTCAGGCGCTCAAAGAAGATCGTCTGATTGCACTGGTTCGTCAACGTCAGAGTATTCCGGGTGGTTGTTGCAGTTTCGATTTGCCAACGCTTCACCTCTGGCTGCATCTTGCACAATCCCAGCGTGACAGCGAAGTCCAGAACTGGCTTGAAACACTGGCTCCGCTCAACAACTCACTCACGATGGTACTGGGTTTGATCCGCCAGTCCGGCGCTTTTCGTAACCAAATCAGCCTGAATGGTTTTTTCCAGGATAACGCAGAAGGTGCAGATCTGTTACGCTTGCGCCTCTCGATGGAAAACCAGCTTTACCCGCAAGTTTCCGGGCACAAAACCCGTTATGCCATCCGCTTCTTACCGCTGGACAGCGAGCATGGCGTGGTTCCGGCACGACTGAGTTTTGAACTTGCCTGCTGCTAGGAGTTGCAAATGGATCCCGAAATTATTGAAGTAAATTGCCCGACGTGTAACAAGACGGTGGTCTGGGGCGAAGAAAGTCCTTACCGTCCTTTTTGTTCCAAACGCTGCCAGCTTATTGATCTCGGCGAGTGGGCCGATGAAGAGAAACGCATTCCGAGCAAAGGGGATGTGAATGATCTGGATGACTGGAGCGAAGAAGAAATTTCACACTGACATCTGTAAGATGCCGCATTTAGCAGATGTTAAAAAAGGGGCGTAGCCCCTTTTTTGTGGGCGCTCTGATGCCCAGAAAATCAGAATTCGTTGTTTTTCAGGGCGTTTACAACAGCCTCGTTGGCGGGAGGAAATTCTTCCGCTTTCAGGTCTGACTGTTTAACCCAGCGCTTTGGTTGCCCTTCTTTTCCATATGGCTCGCCCTGCCAATCTTCCACCAGAAAGAAGTAAAGCGTGATAATGCGATCCGGGAACCGGTGCTCAAGCGTTTTCAGCAAAACAGGGGCTTTCGCCTCAATGCCCACTTCTTCCTGCAACTCACGAATGACGGCCTGCTCAGGCGTTTCACCCGCTTCTATTTTACCACCCGGAAATTCCCAGAATCCCGCCATGTGTGAAGATGCATCACGTTGAGTAATAAAGATTTCTTTACCGGAATTACGGATAATACCGGCTGCGATATTCAGTTGTTTAAGCGTCACTTTTCCACCTATTGACTGACTATAATGACTGTCTTAAATAAGGATTTTTAGACAAAAATAAAGGCGGTGATTAGCCGCCTTTAAGATTAACACGATGACTTAGCCTGATATCTTACTTTTGCAGACGGCCATGACATTGTTTGTATTTTTTACCAGAACCACATGGGCAGAGATCGTTACGGCCAACTTTACGCTCGCCGGATGCGGCAAGACGCGCAGCCTCAGCCACTTCAATTTCCTGCTGATCCTGATGGCTCAGCTGCTGCTGACGTGCCAGATGCTCGGCTTCTTCGCGGCGCTGGATTTCCATTGCTTCAATTTCTTCAGGCATACGAACCTGAACTTTGCTCAGCACGCTGACCACTTCATATTTCAGTGACTCCAGCATGGCGGCAAACATGGCAAAGGATTCGCGTTTGTATTCCTGCTTAGGATCTTTCTGCGCATAACCCCGTAAATGAATGCCCTGACGCAGATAGTCCATCGCGGCCAGATGCTCTTTCCACAGGGAATCAAGCGTTTGCAGCATCACGCCTTTCTCGAAGTTACGCATCATTTCTGCGCCAACCACTTCTTCTTTACGGGCGTAAGATTCTTTTGCGATTTCCATAATACGTTCGCGCAGGGTTTCCTCATGCAATTCAGGCTCTTTATCCAGCCATTCTGCAATTGGCATTTCCAGCTCGAAATCTTGTTTCAGGCGATCCTGAAGACCCTGAACATCCCACATTTCTTCCAGAGACTGTGGTGGAATGTAGCTGTCGATAGTCGCTTTGAACACGTCCTCACGGATGCTGGCGATGGTTTCGCTCACATCAGACACGTCCAGCAATTCGTTACGCTGGCTGTAGATCGCACGACGCTGGTCGCTGGCGACATCATCGTATTCCAGCAATTGTTTACGAATATCAAAGTTGCGGCTTTCCACTTTACGCTGAGCATTGGCAATCGCTTTGGTGACCCAAGGGTGCTCAATCGCTTCGCCCGGTTTCATACCCAGTTTACGCATCATGCCCGACACACGGTCAGACGCAAAGATACGCATCAGGGCATCTTCCATTGACAGATAGAAGCGTGATGAACCGGCGTCCCCCTGACGACCTGCACGGCCACGCAGCTGGTTATCGATACGGCGTGATTCGTGACGCTCAGTACCGATAATGTGCAGACCACCGGAAGCGAGAACTGCATCGTGGCGAATCTGCCATGCGGCTTTAATTTCTGCGATTTTCTCGTCAGTGACTTCTTCGCCGAGGTTTTCAACTTCAACCTGCCAGCTGCCGCCCAACACGATATCGGTACCACGACCAGCCATGTTAGTTGCGATGGTTACCGCGCTTGGCTGACCTGCCTGTGCGACAATATCTGCTTCTTTGGCGTGGAACTTGGCGTTCAGAACGCTGTGAGCGATGCCCGCTTTAGTCAGTTCGTTGGAAACGACTTCAGATTTCTCAATCGAAATGGTACCCACCAGAACCGGCTGGCCTTTGGCAGTACACTGACGGATATCTTCGATAATCGCGCCAATCTTTTCCATTTCAGTCATGTACACCAGGTCAGCCATATCTTTACGCACCATAGGGCGGTTCGTTGGCACAACGATGGTATCCAGTTTGTAAATGGAGCTGAATTCGAACGCTTCAGTATCCGCAGTACCGGTCATACCGGCCAGTTTTTCATACAGACGGAAGTAGTTCTGGAAAGTAATTGAAGCCAGCGTCTGGTTTTCGTTTTGAATATCAACGCCTTCTTTCGCTTCCACTGCCTGATGCAGACCATCAGACCAGCGGCGCCCCTGCATGGTACGACCGGTGTGTTCGTCAACGATGATAACTTCACCGTCTTTCACGATGTAATCGACATCGCGGGTGAACAGCACGTGTGCGCGCAGCGCAGCGGTGACGTGGTGCATCAGCATAATGTTGGTCGGTGAATACAGAGATTCACCCTCTTCCATAATGCCTGCTTCAACCAGCATTTCTTCGATCAGAACCAGACCGCGCTCAGTCAGATGAACCTGACGTGCTTTCTCATCGACGGAGAAGTGGCCTTCCCCCTGGAAAGTGTCGGAATCTTCTTTTTCCTGACGGATCAGTTTAGGGATCAGTTTGTCCACGCGGGTGTACATCTCTGAGCTGTCTTCTGCCGGACCGGAAATGATCAGCGGAGTACGAGCTTCATCGATCAGGATGGAGTCAACTTCATCTACCAGCGCGTAGTGCAGTTTGCGCTGAACGCGTTCTTCAGGGCTGAAAGCCATGTTGTCGCGCAGGTAGTCAAAACCGTATTCGTTATTTGTACCGTAAGTGATGTCGGCAGCGTAAGCAGCGCGTTTAGCCGGAGAAGGCATGCCCGGCAGGTTAATACCGATGCTAAGACCGAGGAACTCAAACAATGGACGGTTATTTTCGGCGTCACGCTGGGCTAAGTAGTCGTTGACGGTTACGACGTGAACGCCTTTACCGCTCAATGCGTTCAGGTAAGCCGGCAGCGTTGCGGTCAGGGTTTTACCTTCACCGGTACGCATTTCCGCGATGCAACGCTCGTTGAGCACCATGCCGCCGAGTAACTGGACATCAAAGTGACGCATACCGAAGACACGTTTACTGGATTCGCGAACCACTGCAAAGGCTTCCGGGATCAGAGTCTCCAGGACTTCGCCCTTTGCCAGACGCTCACGGAACTCATCGGTTTTAGCTCTCAGTTGCTCGTCGGTCAGCTTTTGAATTTCAGGTTCCATGCGACCGATAAGGTCCACAACTTTACGCATGCGGCGCAGTGTACGATCGTTACGGCTACCAAAAACTTTGGTCAATAATTTGATTAACATGATGCTTAATATCTCTTGGAGGCCACTCAATGTAGCCACTAATTCATTGATTTATAAATAGAGTTTAAATTTACAGTCTGTTAAATCAGGAAGGCCGGGCCAGCACGAATGCCTTGCACCTGTGCTAACCACAGGCCGGTTTGATGCGATGAAGAGAAATTCAGGAAAGGTTGTTGCGTGTGACGGATGATAACAGGCGGTTTGGATTCATGCGTCAGTAATGCATTCAGAGTCACCAGCAGCGCAAGTTGCTGTACATGCAGAGGTTCAGCTTCCTGTGCAACAGCTTCAGGCTGAACTGCGGTGTAAACGACCTGAGGTGCCAGTGCAAAAGAAAGATGACGGATGACCGTGCGCAGTGCATGCTGCTGCCAGTAATCGACACCGAAAGACGGGCGGCGATTTGCCTGGAGCAACGCGAGGTTACTCAGCCCTGTACTGCCGATGTTAAGTCGGTTTAGACTTGAGGAAGTATTGGGAACCGCAGGAAGTTCCGTTTGCGAGAGGTTCGTTGACACGCCAAGGCTCGCCGCGACCATCCCCAACAGGAGATGCGGCCAAAAATACCTTCTGCCAAATTGTCGCCAACGATTTAGAATACCAATCACAAGTTTACAATCCGCCGGAGCCCATCATGCGCGATAGCCGCCCACAATTATTAGATATCCTGTTCGATGACGCCTCTTCCACAGAGCAAAGCCCGCTGCGCATTGTTCAACAGCGTGCGGCGGCGTTATTAAAACTTAACCGCGCAGTGAAAGGTCTGTTACCGGTGCCCATGCAACCATGGTGTCGTGTCGGTAATTATCGACAGGGAGTTTTAGTGCTCGAGATAGCTAATGCCAGCTGGATGATGCGCTTACGCTATGAACAACCCGCATTACTCTCTGCACTTCGAGCGCAAATTCTACCATCATTGTCGTCAATCGACATCAGGATTAATCCTTCGCTCATGGCGAAAATGGAAAATGCGTCGCAGATTGCGGTTAAAAATAAAGCGATCGCATCTGAATCGATGCCGGTCAGACATTTGAGTGCGCAAAGTGCGGAAGAATTACGGGGACTTGCGAGCCGTAGCCCGGAAAAGCTCAGAAAGGCATTAGAACGACTGGCTGAATTGGCCGGAGAGGGTGCCAAAACAACCAGTCGTAATAAGTCATGATATCAGTACCGATTACGCCAATACTGTAGAAGGTGCTTTAAAAGCCACAGGCATTTCAGCTTCATCCTGGAAGGTAACTAATTCCCAGGCTTCCTGCTTAGCCAGTACCGCTTGCAATAACTTGTTGTTCAACGCGTGGCCAGATTTGAATGCGGTAAACGCACCAATGATGTTATGCCCACACATGAACAGGTCACCGATAGCATCAAGCATTTTGTGACGAACAAATTCGTCTTCAAAACGCAGGCCATCTTCGTTAAGCACGCGGTAATCATCCACAACAATCGCACAATCGAAGCTGCCACCCAGGCACAAACCACGTGACTGCAGATACTCGATATCACGCATAAAACCAAAAGTACGTGCGCGGCTGATTTGGCGAACGAATGCTTCTGCGGAGAAGTTCATTTTGTAGCGCTGAGAACTGGAATCAATCGCCGGATGATTGAAGTCGATGGTGAAGTCCAGAGAGAAACCATTGAATGGTTTAAACTCTGCCCATTTATCACCGTCTTCAACACGCACAGTTTCTTTGATGCGCAGGAATTTCTTCGCGCTACTCAGTTCTTCGATCCCGGCGTCCATCAACAGATAGACGAAAGGCGCGGCGCTACCGTCCATAATCGGCACTTCAGGCGCATCGACTTCGATAACAATGTTATCAATGCCCAGGCCAGCTAATGCCGCATTAAGGTGTTCTACCGTAGAAATGCGTACGTCATGCTCATTAACCAGACAAGTGCAGAGCATGGTATCACGCACGGATTTTGCATCTGCCGGGAAATCAACCGGGGGATTCAAGTCAGTGCGACGATAGATGACCCCGGTATTTGCCGGTGCAGGACGCAGAGTCAGGGTGACTTTCTTGCCGGTATGTAAACCGACGCCCGTCGCCTGAACGATACGTTTTAATGTACGTTGTTTGATCATCGTTTTTATCTCGCAATGTTATCTATCCAACCGACCTAAGCTTACCTTAAGATCGGCGGGACAGTTTAGCACAAAGAGCGGAGATCCTACAATTCGGACTAGTCTGCCTGCTTACGCAGGAAGGCCGGGATGTCCAGATAGTCGGGCTCTTTATTAGATTGCGCGCTTTGATCATTCACCACTTTAGCCGCTGGCTTGGTTTCCTGCGGCAACGGAGACATTCCGTGCTGCTGGTAGCGGTGATCCATCACTGGCTGACTGGCTGGCTTGTTGGTCACCAAAGTGATCTCAGGACGTTTGTCCATGCCGATGCCGGTCGCAACCACGGTAACACGCAGTTCGTCATTCATTTCCGGGTCAAGGGAAGTACCAATAACCACGGTCGCGTTGTCAGAAGCGAAAGCACGGATAGTGTTACCCACGGTTTCGAATTCATCCAGACGCAGGTCGAAGCCCGCTGTAATGTTGACCAGAACGCCGCGCGCGCCAGACAAGTCGATGTCTTCCAGCAACGGGCTGGAGATCGCCATTTCAGCCGCTTCTTCAGCACGGTCTTCACCACATGCCACGCCGGACCCCATCATGGCATAACCCATTTCGGACATTACGGTGCGCACGTCAGCAAAGTCGACGTTCATCAGACCCGGACGGGTGATCAGCTCAGCGATACCCTGCACCGCGCCTTTCAGCACGTCGTTGGCCGCACCGAATGCGTCCAGCAGAGAAATACCGCGACCCAGAACTTTCAACAGCTTGTCGTTCGGGATGGTGATCAGGGAGTCCACATGCTTGGACAGTTCAGCGATACCCTGCTCCGCGAATGCCATGCGCTTTTTGCCTTCAAAGTTGAAAGGCTTAGTCACCACGGCAACGGTCAGAATACCCAAATCTTTTGCAACTTCAGCGACTACTGGCGCTGCACCGGTACCGGTGCCGCCGCCCATTCCTGCAGCGATAAAGACCATGTCTGCACCTTCAAGCGCAGCGCGCAGGGCTTCACGGTCTTCTTCTGCAGAATTACGACCCACTTCAGGGTTCGCACCAGCACCCAGACCTTTGGTAATACCGCTACCGATCTGAATTGTCTGGCCTACAGCCGTTTTACGCAACGCCTGTGCGTCTGTGTTAACGGCAAAGAATTCAACACCTTCGATGCGCTCACGCACCATGTGTTCGACAGCATTACCGCCGCCACCGCCGACGCCGATGACTTTAATCACCGCGTCGTTGGTCAGTTCCATAGGTTCAAACATAGTTTCTCTCCGTTTTGTGCCTGTCGCGTCGGAATCAAAAGCTATAACAGCATGATCCCGTTGTTAAAACATTAAAACTCTTTTCTCAGCCAGCTGTTGATTCGTTTGAACCAGTTGCCCACTGAGGCGCGTTTTTCCACTTCGGCCTCACCGCTCAGGTGAGACTCCTTCCCGTAGTGCAGCAGCCCTACAGCCGTTGAGTAGTAAGGTTCCTGCGCATAATCTGTCAGCCCTGTGATGTTCAGAGGTTGCCCGATACGCACCTGGGTATGAAATACCCGCTGCGCACAAGCTGCCAGACCATCAATTTGTGCTGCGCCGCCTGTCAAAACAATACCTGCGGCCAGATGATGTTTTACGCCTTGCTGACGTAACTGCTCCTGCAATTGCAAAATTTCGTCGTTCACTAGATTCAGCAATTCTGTATAACGAGGCTCGATGACTTCAGCCAGTGTCTGGCGTTGCAGACTGCGTGGCGGACGTCCGCCTACGCTCGGCACTTCGACGTTTTCGTCTTTGCCGACGATCGAACCTAATGCACAACCGTGGCGAACCTTGATGGCTTCGGCATCGGTCGGTGGCGTTCCAAACGCATAAGCGATGTCGCTGGTGACCACGTTCCCTGCATAAGGGATAACCTTAGTATGACGTAGTGCGCCGCCGGTATAAACCGCGATATCCATGGTTCCACCACCAATATCGACGACACAGACCCCTAATTCGCGTTCATCTTCGGTCAGAACCGCATAACTGGCTGCCAGACCGGCAAAAATAAGCTGGTCTACTTTCAAGCCACAGCGTTCAACCGCCTTAACAATATTCTTCGCCATATCGTTATGGCAGGTAATCAGGTGAACTTTTGCCTGCATACGCACGCCGGAAAGCCCGACAGGGTTTTTGATCCCTTCCTGATAATCAATGGCATATTCCTGAGGGATCACATGCAGAACACGATGCTCATCACGAACGCGAACCGATTTTGCGGTATGCACAACGTTCTCTACATCTTCCTGCGTGACTTCCTCTTCCGAAATAGGAACCATCCCTATTTCATTCTGACAACTGATATGTTTACCCGATAAAGCAAGGTAAACAGAAGAAATCTGGCAATCAGCCATCAGTTCAGCCTGATCGATAGCGCGCTGTACGCACTTCACCACCGATTCCAGATCATTCACGCCACCCTTGTCCATGCCACGGGACGGGCAACTGCCCACACCGATAATATTGACCATGCCATCGGGCAGAACTTCCCCCACCAATGCGGCGACTTTTGCCGTACCGATTTCCAGCCCAACTACCAGTTTTCTGTCCGTCGACTTGATCATTGTTGTTTAGCCTGTGCCTGATTCTGTTGCTGATTACTGTTTTGCTGGTCAATAAACTCCGGAGCCCAACCTACCGACGCACCGCTGTCATAACGTAAATCGACATACGTAATGCGTTTTTTATCGGCTTCAGCCTGTTGCTGGAATCGCGGGTAAAGCTCGATAAAACGTTGTAAACGCCCCATCCGGTCATCTCTTCCCAATTCCAGACGGACGTCGTTATCCAGAGTTAACTGCCACGAGTGACGCGCACTCATTGCTACTGCCTTCAGCGTGAATTTCCCGGCGGCCAGCGCCTGGCTCATCGTTTGAAAGCCCTGCAAAACATCCTGTTCGCTGCCTTCCGGACCGTAAAGCAACGGCATTTTCTGTTTGACCACACGTTCAGCGGGTATGCTGAATGATTTGCCATCGGCATCAACCATATGCAAATCATTCCAGTGTGCGACCGGCACATACTCCACCAGGTGTATCTTCAATTCATTCGGCCATTGCTTGCGGACGCTGACCTGTTTTATCCAGGGTAAACGTTCAATCTGCTGCTGAATGACGTTTACATCCTGCGTCATGAACGTTCCAGGTGCCCCTAAGGACAGAATCGCCTGACGAATATCATCGTTGGTCGTGTAATGACGTTCCCCCGTAACCACAAGCTGGGACAACGGTAACCGGTTCGCATCCTGCATCCAGCCAATAACGGCCCACGCACTCCATAAAATAGTTCCTACCACCAACAGCAAAAACAAAATTCCTGCCAGCTGGCCACCGTTACTGCGACGGCCGCTGTTGTCGGCCGTCTCACGCTCTCGGGTATTCAGGGCGGCTTGAGACATATCAGTCAGCCAAAGCCAGAATACGGAAAACGAGTTGCGGGAAGCTCAGACCAGAATGTTTCGCCGCCATTGGCACTAAGCTGTGGCTGGTCATTCCGGGCGAAGTATTCACTTCCAGCAATTTAAAGCTGCAATCACCGTCCTGCATCACGTCTACACGCCCCCAGCCACTGCAATCGAGTGCCTGATAAGCCTGCAAGGCCAGCGCAGATAACTGTTTTTCCTGCTCCTCGTTTAAACCGCTCGGGCAAAAATACTGCGTTTCGTCAGACAGATACTTCGCCTGATAGTCATAAAACGTTCCGGCTGGCTGGATACGGATTGATGGCATAACCTGATCGCCAACGATAGCGACCGTGTATTCCGGGCCGCTTAACCATTTTTCAATCAGTACGTTATCGTCATGGCGAAAGCCTTCCTGCAGGGCGGGCAACAACTCTTTTTCAGTTGTCACTTTGCTCATGCCGACGCTGGAACCTTCGCGGCTCGGTTTGACGATAACCGGCAGGCCTAATTCGGCGATTTTTACCGCCAGAGCGCCCTGCCCTGCTTCTTCAATTTGTGAACGATGCAATGCAACGAATGGGGCAACCGGCAAACCCAGCGCCTGCCACACCAATTTGGTGCGGAATTTATCCATGGTCAGCGCGGAAGCCATCACGCCACTGCCGGTATACGGCAGGCCGATTTGCTCGAGCAACCCTTGCAACGTACCGTCTTCACCGCCGCGGCCATGCAGCGCGATAAAGACTTTGCTGAACCCTTCTTCTTTAAGAAGCGCCACGTTGAATGCTTTAGTATCGATGCCGTGCGCATCCACACCTGATTCGCGTAAACCTGCCAGCACGGCAGCACCGGACTGCAATGACACATCGCGCTCTGCGGAAGTACCACCCAACAATACCGCTACTTTCTCAGACATGATGTTCTTCACCTTTTCTCACTGGCTGCAACTTTTGATCAGCCAATTTACGGGCCACTTTGCCAACATTACCGGCACCCTGCACCAGCACTAAATCATCACCTTCGAGGATCTGCGCCAGACTTTCAGGTACTGCGTCAATATCAGAAACCAGAATAGGATCCAGCTTGCCTCTCGCACGAATGGTGCGGCATAGCGAGCGGCTGTCAGCTCCCGGAATTGGCGCTTCACCGGCCGGGTAAACGTCAAGCATGATCAGCACATCGACCTGAGACAGCACATTCGCAAAATCGTCATATAAATCACGGGTACGCGTGTAACGGTGAGGCTGGAAAATCATCACCAGACGCTTGTTCGCCCAGCCCGCACGCGCGGCTTTGATTGTCGCATCCACTTCTGTCGGATGGTGACCGTAGTCATCAACCAGCATCGCGCTCCCGGTTTTTCCGTTTACATTTTCCAGCGCGTAATCGCCCAGGAAATCAAAACGACGACCGGTTCCCTGGAAACCTTCGAGCGCGCGCAGGATAGCGTCATCGCTGATGCCTTCATCTGTCGCTACGGCCACTGCCGCAGCAGCATTCAGGGCGTTATGTCGGCCCGGAGCGTTCAGCGTTACGCTGATCAGCAGCAGATCCTGACGACGGATCGTAAAGTGCCCCTGTGCGCCAACCTGACGGTAATTCTCGATAATGACATCCGCGTCTTCGCTGAAACCGTAGGTGGTCATATGGCGGCCTACGCGCGGGATCAGCTCACGGATCACCGGATCATCAATGCACATCACTGCGCGTCCGTAGAACGGCAGGTTGTGCAGGAAATTCACAAACGTCTGTTTCAGGTTTTCAAAATCGCCCTGATACGTATCCATATGGTCTGCTTCGATGTTGGTCACAATCGCCACCATCGGTTGCAGATGCAGGAAGGACGCATCGCTTTCATCCGCTTCTGCAATCAGAAAACGGCTTGAACCCAGACGTGCATGCGTTCCGGCTGCTTTAACCAGTCCGCCATTTACAAAAGTCGGATCCAGCCCGGCTTCTGCGTATATGCTGGTGACCATCGCCGTGGTCGTGGTTTTACCGTGTGTACCTGCCACGGCAATGCCGTGACGAAAACGCATCAGTTCGGCGAGCATTTCCGCGCGACGGATAACCGGAATACGCGCTTCACGGGCGGCAACAATTTCCGGATTATCGGAAGAGATCGCCGTCGAAACCACCACCACGCTGGCATCCAGCACATTCTCCGGGCGGTGATTGAAATAAATTGTCACGCCGAGTGCGGTCAGCTGCTGCGTGACTGCATTCGGTGCTAAGTCAGAACCGCTAATCTGATAGCCTTCATTGGCCAACACTTCGGCGATACCACCCATGCCGGCACCACCGATGCCAACAAAGTGAATGTGCCGGACACGATGCATCTCGGGCACGAAGGTACGCAGTTTCGCCAATTGTTGTGTATTCACGTTTTTATTCACTATTTCAGGTTACTGATTAATCCGTTTCTTACGGCTGGGACCACGCTGCGCATGGCCCGTTCAATTTCATTTTTTGCTGACGGCGACCACTTCGGCGGCCACACGCTCTGTCGCATCGGGAATAGCGGCTGCGCGGGCAGCAACGGCCATTTCCATCAGATGGGTTCTGTCCCATCCGGCCATCAGATCAGAGACGGCTGCGGCACTAAAATCTTTCTGCTCAATAATCTTCGCGGCACCGGCTTTTTCCAGCGGCAACGCATTCCAGTACTGCTGACGATCTTTATGCTGGAACGGCACGAAGATCGCCGGCAAACCCGCTGCCGCAATTTCGCTGACGGTCAGCGCACCCGAGCGGCAGACCACGACATCTGCCCAGGCATAAGCCTGCGCCATATCGTCGATAAATTCGGTGACCTTATGCTGAGTCTGACCGGCTTTTTCGTAAGCCTGATTCACCGACTCCAGCGCGCCTTTACCGACCTGATGCCACAACGTAATTTTTTCGCCCATCAGCGCTGCCACTTCCGGCATGGTCTGATTTAGCACCCGCGCGCCCTGGCTTCCGCCAATGACCAGCACACGGATTGGACCTTCGCGCCCGGCCAGACGGGTTTGCGGTAATTCCAGCGCCAGCACATCGGTGCGCACCGGATTACCTACCACGGCAGCATTCGGGAATGCGCCGGGAAACGCCTGTAATACTTTTTTGGCAATGTGCGACAAACCGCGATTGGTCATGCCCGCAATACCATTTTGTTCATGCAGCACCACCGGAATACCCAGCGACCATGCCGCAAGACCGCCGGGGCCGGAAACGTAACCGCCCATACCTAAAACCACATCAGGCTGGAAGCGTTTCATGATGGCTTTCGCCTGGCGCCACGCATGATATATGCGAACAGGGGCAGTGAGTTGCGCTTTCAGACCTTTCCCACGTAATCCTGAGATTTTAATGAAATCAATCTCGATGCCATTCTTTGGCACCAAATCCGCTTCCATTCGGTCTGCCGTGCCCAGCCAGCGAACTTCCCAGCCTTGCGCCATCAGATGATGTGCGACGGCCAGACCGGGGAAAACGTGCCCGCCGGTACCGCCTGCCATCACCATTAAACGCCGGGTATTGCCACTCATCGGGCGCTCCTTACAAACGCCTGGGCTTTTGCCAGGCGCGTTTCAAAATCCACTCGCAGCAACAACACGATTGCCGTCGACATAATAATCAGGCTCGAACCACCGTAACTGATGAGCGGTAAGGTTAGCCCTTTCGTTGGCAACATCCCTGCGGCAGCACCGACGTTAACCAGCGCCTGGAAGCTGAACCACACGCCAATAGAGCAGGCCAAAAAGCCGGAAAAGCGCTGATCAAGCTCTAATGCGCGACGCCCGATGGACATGGCACGAAAAGCGACGAAGAATACCATCAACAGCGCCAGAACCACACCGAAATACCCCAACTCTTCCCCTAAAATGGAGAAGATAAAGTCGGTATGCGCCTCCGGTAAATACTCCAGCTTCTGAACCGAATTCCCAAGCCCCTGTCCCCAGAATTCACCGCGACCAAACGCCATCAGTGACTGGGTTAACTGGTAGCCACTGCCAAACGGATCGGCCCATGGATTCCAGAAGGACGTTACGCGACGCATACGGTACGGCTCAGCAAGAACCAGCAGCACAACGGCGAAAGCACCGGACCCGATGATGGCCAGGAACTGCCACATCTTTGCCCCCGCCAGGAATAACATCGCCAGCGTGGTAATAAACAGCACTACGACGGTACCGAGGTCAGGCTGAGCCAGCAGGAGAACCGCCAGAACCACCATTACCCCCATCGGTTTACAGAAGCCCCAGAAGTTACTGCGGACTTCATCGACCTTTCGCACCAGATAGCTGGCGAGATAGCAAAACAGTGACAGCTTGGAAAACTCTGCGGGCTGAATACGCAGTGGCCCCAGCGAAATCCAGCGCGATGCCCCGTTTACTGAGCTCCCGACCACCAGTACAACCAGCAACATCACCACGGAAAGCAGCAGCAGGACGTTACTGTATTTCTGCCAGACCGCCATCGGTACCCGCAGCGTCACCAGCGACAAGCCGAAGGCCAGTGCAAGGTAAACCGCGTCACGCTTGGCAAACAAAAACGGGTCATCAGCCAGACGCTGGCCGATCGGCATCGAAGCCGATGTCACCATCACAAAGCCGATAATCGCCAGACCAAAGGTCAGCCACAGTAAGGTGCGGTCATACAGCACCAGAGTTAATGAGTCGTTTTCTTTCGACCCCATCACCCAGTCGTTAAATTTTCCGACGAGGCCCAGCCCCGGAATACGTATCCGCATTAACCCAGCTCCTTCGCCAGCGCAGTGAAGACGTCACCACGTTGTTCAAAACTGCGGAACTGATCGAGGCTCGCGCAGGCCGGAGACAGTAAAACCATGTCGCCTGATACTACGCGCGTGCTGATGTCATGCATCGCCTGTTCCATCGTTTCAAACAGAGAAGAAACTTCAGGACGTAATTCCGCCAACTCTGCGCCGTCACGGCCAAAGCAGTAAATGCGCAGGTTATCGCCCTGCAAATATTTCGTCAGCGGCGAGAAATCTGCAGATTTTCCGTCACCGCCCAGCAGAAGATGCAATGTGCCATCAACCTGCAGGCCGTTCAGTGCCGCTTCGGTGCTGCCGACGTTGGTGGCTTTGGAATCGTTAATCCAACGCACGCCATTGTGTTGCCACGCAACCTGAAAACGGTGCGCCAGACCGGTAAAGGTCGTCAGCGCTTTCAGGCCTGATGCATGAGGAATGCCCACGGCATCCGCCAGCGCCAGCGCAGCCAGCGCATTGGTATAATTGTGGCGGCCCGTCAGCGGCATTTCTTTGGTATTCAGAACCTTCTCGCCACGCACGCGCAGCCAGATATCGTCCTGCTGGCGTGTCAGGTGGTAATCACCGACGTCCACGCCAAAACTCACACAACGTTTATCCGCGCCACGCACCGGCATTGTCAGTGCATCATCTGCATTGACGACGCACAGCGCGGCGTTTTCATAAACTTTCAGTTTTGCCGCGCGGTATTGCTGCAAGCCAAACGGATAGCGATCCATATGATCTTCGGTCACGTTGAGGATCGTCGCAGCCGCGGCGTGCAGACTGTGCGTGGTTTCAAGCTGGAAACTGGACAGTTCGAGCACAAACAAATCGTATTCATGATCAAGCATGGTCAGCACCGGCAAACCGATATTGCCGCCCACGCCGACGCGCCATCCGGCAGCTTGCGCCATTTCGCCGACCAACGTTGTTACAGTACTTTTACCGTTAGAACCGGTGATCGCCACAATCGGCGTTTGCGTTTCGCGGCAGAACAGCTCGATATCACCCACAATTTCCACACCCGCATCAGCAGCAGCGCTCAGTGCAGGGGTGGCCAGCGCCATACCGGGGCTGGAAATAATCAGGTCCGCATCGAGCAACCAGTCTTCATTGAGCGAACCAAGATGACGCTCAATGTTATCCGCGAGTTTATCCAGTCCGGGCGGGCTGACGCGGGTATCAATAACACGCGGCGTCACGCCCCGTGCCACAAAGAAATCAACACAGGACAGGCCGGTTAGACCCAGCCCGATGATGACCACTTTTTTACCCTGATAGTCAGCCATAATTACCGCACCTTCAGCGTCGCCAGGCCAATCAGGACCAGCATCAGCGAAATGATCCAGAAACGCACAATGACGCGCGGTTCCGGCCAGCCTTTAAGTTCGTAATGGTGATGGATCGGCGCCATACGGAAAATGCGCTGACCACGTAACTTAAAGGACCCGACTTGCAAGATGACCGACAGTGTTTCAACCACAAACACACCGCCCATAATCACCAGCAAGAACTCCTGACGCAGCAACACGGCGATAGTCCCCAGTGCACCGCCCAGAGCCAGTGAACCGACATCGCCCATGAAGACTTGTGCCGGATAAGTGTTGAACCACAAGAACCCCAGTCCTGCACCGACAATAGCAGTACACACGATCACCAGTTCGCCCGCGTGGCGGAGGTAAGGAATGTGCAGGTAGCTGGCAAAATTCATGTTACCGGTCGCCCAAGCCACCAGCGCAAAACCGGCCGCGACGAACACGGTGGGCATAATCGCCAGACCATCCAGACCATCGGTCAGGTTGACCGCGTTGCTGGTTCCGACAATCACGAAGTAACTCAGCAGGATATACAGCAGGCCAAGCTGCGGCATGATGTCTTTAAAGAACGGAACAACCAGCTCAGTGGCTGGCGTGTCTTTCCCGATGGCATACATCGTGAAAGCGGCGGCAAGTGCGATAACAGACTGCCAGAAGTATTTCCAGCGGGCGATCAGACCCTTGGTGTCTTTACGGACAACTTTGCGGTAGTCATCGATAAAACCGACAACACCGTAGCCCAGCAGAACAAACAGCACGCACCAGACGTACGGGTTAGACGGGTAAGCCCACATCAGGACGGAAATCGTGATGGAAGCCAGGATCATCAGGCCGCCCATCGTTGGCGTCCCGCGTTTACTGAAATGCGATTCCGGGCCATCGTTACGGACAACCTGACCAAAAGACATTTTTTGCAGGCGGGCAATCATCCGTGGTCCGATCCACAAAGACAGGAACAATGCAGTCAGCAGGCTGACAATGGCGCGAAACGTCAGGTAGGAAAAGACGTTGAAGCCGGAATAATATTTGACCAAGTGTTCGGCCAGCCAAACTAGCATGTTGCATTCTCCTGTAACGCGCGTACTACCTGCTCCATTGCGGCACTACGTGAACCTTTAATCAAAACGGTAATTACCGCATGTTCAGACAGTAAGCTCGTTAAACGGGCCGTCAGGGCTGCCTTATCCTCTAAATGCTCACCACATCCGCTGGCATCGCTGATGATGCGGCTGTCGTGGCCAATGCTGAATACTTTATCGATACCTGCTGCACGGATCGCTTCGCCGACCTGACGGTGGCAGCTTTCGCTTTCAGCGCCCAGTTCAGCCATATCACCGACGGCCATCACGCGGTAGCCCGGCATTTCTGACAATACCTGTGCAGCTGCCGTCATTGAACCGACGTTCGCGTTATAGCTGTCATCAAGCAGGGTTTTACCGTCGCTAAGGGCAATCGGGAACAAACGTCCTTTGACGGATTGCAGGGTTTTCAGGCCAGCACGCACGTTTTCAAGCGAAGCGCCGACAGACAGCGCAAGCGCAGCTGCAGCCAAAGCGTTGGCAATGTTGTGACGTCCCGGCACCGGCAACGAAACATCAATGCTGCCTTTTGGTGAATGCAGAGTGAAAGCGGTGTTCAGCGGGCTGAGTCTGACGTCGGTCGCGTTGAAATCGATGCCCTCATTTTTTGCAGAAGAGAACTGCCAGACGGTTTTTCCGGTCAGTTTGTGCTGCCAGTTTGCCCAGTCATTACTCTCAGCGTTGATCACTGCGATACCGTTTTCCGGCAAACCTTCAAAAATCTCGCCTTTTGCGCGAGCAACGCCAGCCAGAGAACCAAAACCTTCGAGATGCGCCGCAGAGAGGTTGTTGATCAGCGCTGTCTCAGGACCTGCAAGCGCGGTGGTATAGCCGATTTCGCCCGGATGGTTTGCGCCCATCTCAATGACGGCAAAATCATGCTCTGCGGTCAGGCGCAGCAACGTCAGCGGTACGCCGATGTCGTTATTGAAGTTGCCTGCGGTATACAGCACGTTGCCGCACTCACGTAAAATCGCCGCGGTCATTTCTTTCACAGAGGTTTTGCCGGAAGAGCCGGTCAGCCCAACCACACGAGCAGGAACCTGCTGGCGAACCCAGCCGCCGAGTTTCCCCAGCGCAATGCGGGTATCAGCGACCACTAACTGAGGGACTTCCACGGGTAAGCGCTTACTTACCAGCAATGCCCCTGCCCCCGCTTTAACGGCATCTACCGCAAAATCGTGTGCATCGAATTTTTCGCCTTTCAGCGCCACAAACAGACAGCCGGAGGTGATCTGACGGGTATCCGTCGTCACGCTGTCAATTTGCGTATCCGTGCCGACAAGTTCAGCGTTGAGCGCGTCAGCGAGAGTTTGCAGAGAAACGCGGATCATGCGATCACCCCCAGCAAACGTGCGACAGTCACGCGATCGGAGTAATCAAGACGCTGATTTCCCACCAACTGATAATCTTCATGGCCTTTACCAGCAATCAGAACGACGTCATCTTCCTTCGCCTGCATGATGGCGCTGGTCACCGCTTCCGCACGACCGTGGATTTCCTGCGCACGGCCTGCATCAAGCAATCCGGCAAGAATATCCGCCACGATGGCGCGAGGTTCTTCGCTGCGCGGGTTGTCATCGGTCACGATAACGCGATCGGCGAACTGTTCGGCGATCCCGCCCATCAGAGGACGTTTACCTTTATCGCGATCGCCACCGCAACCGAACACGCACCACAGTTGCCCGGTGCAGTGCAAACGGGCAGCCGCCAGCGCTTTTTCCAGCGCGTCCGGCGTATGTGCATAATCAACAACAACGGTCGGTTTACCCGGCGCGTTGAAGACTTCCATACGCCCGCAAACCGGTTGTAACTGGGAACCCGTCGCCAGCAATTGTGCCAGCGGATAATCAAGGGAAAGCAGAGTCGCCAACGCAACCAGCAGATTGCTGACATTGAACGCGCCCATCAGGCGGCTCTCCAGCTTGCCTTCGCCCCAGCTTGAATCGATATTCACCGTCGCGCCGTTGTCGTGATAGTTCACGCTACGGGCAACCAGCCAGCGACCTTTCCAGCCCGCCGGGATTTTGTCTTCCATGCTGACCGCAACAGAATCCGGGGTTTTCGCCAGCCAGCGCGCCCCGACCTCATCGTCAGCATTGATAATTTTCTGACCGACCGGATGCGAGGAGAAGAGCAGCCATTTGGCTTCTTCGTAGCTCTGCATGTCACCGTGGTAATCCAGATGATCGCGGCTCAGGTTAGTAAACGCCGCGGCAGCAAACGGTAGCGCGGCCACACGATGCTGCACCAGCCCGTGGGAAGAGACTTCCATCGCGGCGAAGGTGGCACCTTGTTTCACTAAATCAGCCAGAATATGCTGTACCTGAACGGCAGAACCGGTGGTGTTTTCCGCCGGAACCACGTTATCGAGCAGGCCATTCCCCACGGTCCCCATCACCGCGCTGGTCTCGCCCAGCAACTGGCTCCACTGCGCCAGCAATTGTGTGGTGGTGGTTTTACCGTTGGTGCCGGTCACGCCAACCAGACGCAATGATTTACCCGGCTGCTGATAAAAACGTCCTGCCAGTTCTGAAAGCAAGACGTTGAGATCCTCAAGATAAATCACCGGTACACCATGCATCTGGCAAACCGTTCCGTGCTCTTGTTCACCTTTTGCTTCGGCCACGACGGCAGCGACGCCCTGAGCAATTGCCTGGGGAATAAAACGACGCCCATCACTGGTATGGCCTGAGACCGCGACAAACAGATCGCCGGCAGCCGCGATGCGGCTGTCTAAGATCATGTCTTTTAGCGCTACTGCCGGGGCTTCACTCACCCAGGGCGCTAAGATGTCGCGCAAATTACGATCTGCCACCTGTTGCCTCTTTTTGATTATTCACTATGTCTGCATTTTCATCGGCAGTCAGCGCGTCAGGTTCAACGTTCATGGTGCGCAACACCCCGCCCATGATGGCGCCAAACACCGGTGCGGAAACGGCCCCACCGTAATACTTCCCTCCCTGTGGATCGTTAATCACGACCACCAGGGCATATCTCGGGTTGCTTGCTGGTGCAACGCCAGCAGTATAAGCAATGTATTTATTGACGTATTTGCCGTCCGGACCGACTTTTTTCGCAGTACCGGTTTTAATCGCAATACGGTAACCCTTGATGGCGGCTTTCACACCGCCACCGCCCGGCAGCGCAACGCTTTCCATCATATGAACGACGGTACGTACCAGAGGTTCCGGGAACACGCGTTCACCGGAAACGGGGGGATCAACACGTGTGATCGACAACGGACGATAAATGCCCATGCTGCCGATCGTGGCATAGACTCGCGCTAGCTGGAGAGGTGTCACCATTAGCCCGTAGCCGAAAGAGAAGGTGGCCCTCTCTATGTCAGACCACCGTTGTTTTTTAGGGTATAAGCCACTGCTTTCTCCAACCAGCCCCAAATTGGTCGGTTTTCCCAATCCGAATCGCGAGTAAGTGTCTACCAGCTCTGCGGATGGCATCGATAACGCCAGTCGTGAAACACCGACGTTACTCGACTTCTGCAAGATACCCGTCACGGAAAGCTCCGCGTAACGGGCCACATCTTTAATCTCATGGCCGTTGATCCGGTACGGCAGCGTATTAAGCACACTGTTCTCACGAACCACACCATTCTTCAACGCGGTCATGACGACCATCGGCTTCACGGTAGAACCCGGTTCGAAGATGTCAGTGATTGCACGGTTACGCATCACGTCTTTCGGCGTATCCGGCATGTTATTCGGGTTGTAGGATGGGCTGTTAGCCATGGCCAGCACTTCGCCGGTTTGCACATCGACCAGCACCGCCGTACCGGATTCCGCCTTGTTGAAAGCCACGGCGTTGTTCAGTTCGCGGTAAACCAGTGCCTGTAAACGTTCGTCTATGCTCAGCGCCAGATTGTGTGCGGCCTGGCTATCGACGGTAGAAATGTCTTCAATGACGCGGCCAAAACGGTCTTTACGGATGGTACGTTCACCCGGTTTACCGGTCAGCCAGCGGTCAAAACTCTTCTCAACGCCTTCAATGCCTTCACCGTCAATGTTGGTCACGCCAATGACGTGCGATGTCACCTGGCCGGCCGGATAATAACGGCGGGATTCCTGACGCAGAGAAATCCCCGGCAGCTTGAGTTTATGGACATATTCGCCGACGGCCGGATTCACCTGACGCGCCAGATACACAAAACGGCCTTTCGGATTCGCATTGATGCGGGCAGAAAGTTGATCGAGCGGCATGTTCAGCGCATCGGCCAGTGCTTTCCATTTCGTATCAACCGTAATGCCACCGCGATCGTTAATTTCTTTCGGATCAGCCCAGATTGCATTGACCGGCACGCTCACCGCCAGAGGACGACCAGAGCGGTCGGTAATCATGCCGCGAGATGTGGGGATGGTCTGGACTCGCAGGGAACGTAAATCCCCTTCTTTGACCAGTTTGTCCGGATTAATGACTTGCAGGTAAGCCACACGCAACATCAGACCCACCAGGGCCAGAAGGATACAGGCGCACAACAACGCAAAACGCCAGCTGATAAAGCTGGCTTGATCTTCGGGACGCTTTAACTTCGCGGTGCGTGTTGCTTTCATTAGCTGCCTGTATTCTCCGTGCGCATTTTAAGGCTGAACCACAATAATTTCTTGAGATGGATCAACGTGCTGCATCTGCAATTTCTCCGTTGCGATGCGTTCTACCCGGCTGTGATCGCCGAGAGCGTTCTCTTCGAGGATCAGGTTGCGCCATTCAATGTCCAGCGCATCCCTTTCCAATACCAGTTGTTCACGCTGCGCCGTCAGCAAACGTGTACGGTGCGCCGTGGTCACAACAAATATTGCGCTGACCAGAACGGCGGTCAGCAAAATCATCGGGATCTTGCCGTTGCGAATAATATCGCTGGCAATGACCCCCACCAGTCCGTGGCGTTCGTTGCCAATCACGCGCTCGTTCTCTCAGCAAAACGCAGAACAGAACTGCGTGCCCGCGGGTTCTCCGAAACTTCCGCTTCGGACGGCATCATTTTTCCAACAGATTTCAGCGAACGTCCGCCGAGTTCAGCGATCTGCGCTTCGGTCATCGGGATACCCGCCGGAACCTGAGCGCCACGGCTGTGCTGGCGGATAAAGCGCTTCACGATACGGTCTTCCAGCGAGTGGAAGCTGATCACGGACAAACGCCCTTTTGGCGCCAGAATTTCCAGCGCGCCGTCCAGCGCACGTTCAATTTCTTCCAGCTCGCTGTTGATGTAGATACGGATCGCCTGGAAACTGCGCGTAGCCGGATGCTTATGCTTTTCACGAAACGGTGAAGCATTTGCAATCAAATCAGCCAGTTCTTTGGTACGGGTCATTGGCAATTCACGGTTACGTTCAACAATCGCGCGCGCAATACGTTTCGCGAAACGCTCTTCGCCAAACGTTTTCAATACCCAGGTGATGTCTTCTTCTTCCGCTTTCATCAGCCATTCTGCTGCTGAATAACCCCGGGTTGGATCCATACGCATATCCAGCGGCCCGTCGCGCATGAAAGAGAACCCGCGTTCGGCATCGTCCAGCTGCGGTGAAGAAACACCCAGATCCAGCAATACACCATCAATTTTGCCTTCAAGGCCACGATCGCGGACATACTCTGCAAGATCCGAAAACGGCCCGTGAACAATCGAGAACCGTGAATCTTCAATAGCCTCTGCGGCTTTGATCGCCTGTGGATCGCGGTCAATCGCCAGCAATCGTCCGTCCGGCCCAAGCTGGGACAGAATCAGACGTGAATGGCCGCCACGGCCAAAAGTTCCGTCTATGTAAATGCCGTCCTGTCGAATGTTGAGGCCGTTGACGGCTTCATCCAGCAAAACGGAAGTATGTTTGTAGTTTTCAACCATGCTTATAATGACAAGTCCTGTAATCTCTCAGAAAGAGGTTCCTGAGACGATTGTTCAGTGTCGATGTCTTCCTTAACTTGTTGATACCAGGTCTGTTCATCCCACAGTTCAAACTTGTTGAACTGTCCAACCAGCATCACTTCTTTTGCGAGCCCGGCGTGCTGACGCAATGTGGTCGCAATCAGCAAACGCCCGGCGTTATCCATCTGACATTCACTCGCATGCCCGAGTAACAGGCGCTGAATACGGCGCTCGACGGGGTTCATGCTCGACAGACGGGACAATTTTTGTTCGATAACTTCCCATTCGGGTAGGGTGTAAAGAAGAAGACATGGGTGATGGAGGTCTATGGTGCACACCATTTGACCTTGTGATTCTTCGCTCAGCAAATCCCGGTAACGGGTGGGTACGGCAAGTCGCCCTTTGCTGTCGAGGTTAACCATCGTCGCGCCACGAAACATGACCGATCTACCCCTCTATGACCCTTTTCACCACTTTCCCCCACAAATTCCCACTGAAAAGAGTTTACGGATGGTTTTAAAACCTTGTCAAGCCAGAGCAGAGGCGGTTTGGCAATATTTACGCAGGTAAACGAAAGCACTGCGCATTGTAGTGAGGTGTTTTAGAGGAGGGATAGAAAATAACGTCATGATTAGTTGAAGAAATTTCGCAGGGTTAATAATTTCGTTTAAAAAAAAACCAAACTGAACATTATTTAACTATTTATATTCTTCTGCTATCTAACTCTCATTTCTTGACCGGTTTGCCATAAAAAAAATCATTCTCAATTTTTTTCCGGCTATCACTGCTAAATCATCATCATTTTGCATGCCAACCCGCATGACATAAGCCTTTCAGGCGTTTTAAAAACCATCAGCGTCCGGGGAAACTCGCACCGAAGGAAATTAAGCGGGGAATTCTACAGCACTTTGGCAGGCAGCATTAACGTATTTTAGAAATTGATTGGGAGGTTTATATCGGCAAAGAAAGCGAGAAAACATTTCTTAATAATTCAGTCGTCTGGGAATGCTCCTAAATTACCCTTCCAACTCCTATGGGAATTTTCGTAATCGTATTATGCAAAGGGTTAACTCGAATTATCTGAAACAAGGACTGAACATGCAGGGAAGAAAGTGACGGGCATTGCGGATGAATGCCCGTTGCGGTGTTTACTTGCGGCTCAGACGGCCACGCCGGAACAAATTACGGCGGATACGGGTTAGCCCGGCTTTTGGTTTTTTAGGTTCATCAAGGCAGGCCAGCACCAGTTCCAGCACGCGTTCAGCCACATCACGATGGCGCTGAGCGACCGCCAGAACCGGGCACTCAAGGAAATCGAGCAGTTCGTTATCGCCGAAAGTTGCGATCGCCAGATCAACAGGCAAGCGCCCTTCTGTTTTCAGCGTCACATCCATTACACCCTGCAACAGCTGGAACGATGTGGTGAACAACGCCTGCGGCATCGGGTTGGTTTTCAGCCATTCGGCGAAAACGACTGCCGCTGATTCGCGATCGTACGCGTTGGCGTACAGATATTTTGGCTGACGTGAATCTTCGGCCCACGCCTGGCGGAAGCCCTGCTCACGCAGGAAACTCACAGAAAGCTCAGGCAACGCGCCCAGATACAACACCGACTCAGCCGGAAATGTGCGCAGTTCCTGCGCCAGCATAAGGGCGTCGTCTTGATCAGCGCCCACGACGCTGATGAAATGCTCAGGATCCAGTGCGCGATCGAGTGCAATGATCGGGAAATCATCGTTGGCCCAGCGCTGATAGAATGGATGTTCCGGCGGTAAAGACGTGGAGATAATTATCGCATCAACCTGCCGCTGAAGCAGATGTTCGATGCAGCGCATCTCGTTATCCGGCTGATCTTCAGAACAGGCAATCAGAAGCTGATACCCGCGCTGTCTGGCCTGACGCTCAAGGAAATTGGCGATTTTGGTGTAGCTGGTATTTTCCAGATCGGGGATCACCAGACCAATAGAACGGGTACGGCCGGCACGCAAACCTGCTGCCACCGCATTCGGGTGATAGTTATGTTCCTTCACGACAGCCATGACTTTTTCGACTGTCTTATCGCTGACACGATACTGTTTCGCCTTGCCGTTAATGACATAACTGGCCGTCGTACGCGAAACGCCCGCTAACCTCGCGATCTCATCCAGCTTCACTGAGAAAACCCCTTAATAAAGATAATGCTTTATCTAACCCCAGAAGCCATTGCCGGGCAAGGTGTTTTACCGAATCGCTTCACCTGAGCCGCAAAAAAGAAAGCCCAACGAAAAAGTTGGGCTTTTATAAAGCAGATAAATTTCACATCCTGCTGATTATTTACGCTTTAGCGCATAATTTTCTCACCGCGGGAAACACCGACGACGCCGGAACGGGCAACTTCCACGATTTCAGCCACATCACGGATGCTGGCTAAGAATGCGTCAAGTTTATCACTGGTTCCGGCCAGCTGAACGGTGTAAAGCGTTGCAGTCACATCCACGATTTGCCCGCGGAAAATCTCAGTCGAACGCTTCACTTCTTCACGGCCATAACCCGAAGCCTGCACCTTCACCAGCATGATTTCACGTTCAACGTGCGCGCCCTGAATCAGTTCAGTTACACGCAGTACGTCAACCAGCTTGTGCAGCTGCTTTTCGATTTGCTCCAGCACTTTGGCATCACCGACGGTCTGAATCGTCATGCGGGACAAAGTCGGATCATCTGTCGGGGCCACGGTCAGGCTTTCAATGTTATAGCCACGCTGAGAGAACAGGCCGACTACGCGGGACAACGCGCCCGATTCGTTTTCCAGTAATACTGATAAAATCCGGCGCATGATCAGGTCCTCTCCGTTTTGCTTAACCACATTTCGTCCATCGCACCGCCACGGATGTGCATCGGGTAAACGTGTTCTGTTTCATCAATGCTGATATCGACAAATACCAGACGATTTTTCTGTTCCAGCGCCAGCGCCAGTTTGCTTTCCAGCTCTTCAGGCTTACGGATAGCGATGCCCACATGCCCGTAAGCTTCCGCCAGTTTGACGAAATCAGGCAGGGACTGCATGTACGACTGGGAATGGCGGCCGGAATAAATCATGTCCTGCCACTGTTTCACCATGCCGAGATAACCGTTGTTCAGGTTGACGACAATCACCGGCAAATCGTATTGCAGTGCGGTAGAAAGCTCCTGAATATTCATCTGGATACTGCCGTCACCCGTGACACAAATCACCGTTTCGTCTGGCAGGCCCAGTTTCACGCCCAGCGCGGCCGGTAAGCCGAAGCCCATCGTGCCCAGACCGCCGGAGTTGATCCAGTGTCGTGGCTTGTCGAATTTGTAATACAGCGCAGCAAACATCTGGTGCTGGCCGACGTCAGACGTCACATACGCCTCGCCATTGGTCAGACGATGCAGCGTTTCGATAACCGCCTGCGGTTTGATGGTGCCGGTATTTTTGTCGTAGCTCAGGCATTCGCGCCCGCGCCAGTTCTCAATATTCTGCCACCAGTCGCGCAGCGCATCGAACTCCTGCTTCTCATCGCTTTGCGCCAGCAGTTCCAGCATCTGAACCAGCGTCTGCTTCGCATCGCCGACAATCGGGATGTCCGCATTGACTGTTTTGGAGATTGAGGTCGGATCGATATCAATGTGCATGACCGTCGCATTCGGGCAATACTTCGCCAGATTGTTGGTGGTGCGGTCATCGAAACGCACGCCCACACCGAAGATCAGATCCGCATTGTGCATCGCCATATTGGCTTCGTACGTACCGTGCATGCCCAACATACCGAGGCTCTGACGATGTGTGCCCGGGAACGCGCCCAGCCCCATCAGGGAACTGGTCACCGGCAGATTCAGTTTCTCGGCCAGTTGCAGTAATTCAGCATCACATTCAGAGTTGATCGCACCGCCGCCGACATACAGCACCGGTTTTTTCGCGCCCAACAGAGTCTGAACGGCACGTTTGATTTGCCCGCGATGGCCCTGCACCGTCGGATTATACGAACGCATCGTAACCTGATCAGGATAGGCGTAAGGCAGTTTGATTTGCGGATTCACCACGTCTTTAGGCAAATCGACCACCACCGGACCGGGGCGGCCGGTTGATGCCAGATAAAACGCTTTCTTCAGGACAGTCGGGATATCTTCCGCGCGTTTTACCAGAAAACTGTGTTTCACCACCGGACGGGAAATCCCCACCATGTCGCATTCCTGGAACGCGTCATAACCAATGAGTGAACTGTGTACCTGGCCGGATAGCACCACAAGTGGAATGGAATCCATATAAGCCGTGGCAATACCGGTGATAGCATTGGTTGCGCCGGGACCGGAAGTCACCAGCACCACGCCCACATCGCCTGTGGCGCGCGCATAACCGTCAGCCATATGAACAGCACCCTGTTCATGTCTCACCAGCACATGATCAATCCCACCGACCGTATGCAGGGCATCATAGATATCCAACACCGCTCCGCCGGGATAACCGAATACGTGCTTAACGCCCTGGTCGATTAACGACCGGACGACCATCTCGGCTCCTGACAACATCTCCATGGTTTTGCCTCCAGGCTTTTTGCTTCTTTTATAGGATGACTTTTCTTTCAGCTCGCTGTTCTATCAGGCAGCGGTTTAATGATAACCCGCTGAATTTTAGGACTTTCTGTCGAGTTTATAAAACCCTGCTGTTCTTATTGGCGTTCACGAATCTAACTCAGTACCTTAGCGTCAGAATCTGAGTCAGGCAAACGCCAAAAATTGTCCGGAACCGTTGTTTTTTTGCCTCACACTGCCTTCATTCGCCCGTTCGGGACAAAACACTGCCTGCGTGCGGCAACCAGTCAGAAATATCAGGAAGGTCAGAAAAATTACAGTATTAAATTATGTCCGGGGCTGACGCAAAAATGGGGAAGAAACCGGCAAACGGGCGTCGGCCGGTGTTTTTAACGGAAAAGCGGTAGCGAGATGGGTTCGCGCTACTCGCGATAAAGCTGATCGATTTCCTGCTTATAACGGCTGAAAATGATCTTCCGTCGCAGTTTGAGCGTCGGGGTCAGTTCTCCGGCTTCCATAGTGAACGGTTTCGTCAGCAGTACAAATTTCTTCACCTGCTCAAAACCGGCCAGATCGTGCTGGATCTCACGCAACTGATGCGCAAAGAGGGACAGGATCTGTTCGTTTTTCACCAATCCGGCACGATTAAAATAATCAATATGATGCGCCTGCGCATACACATTCAGTACATCAAAATCCGGCACGATCAGCGCGGAAACAAAATGCCGCTCATCTGCAATTACCGCGGCCTGTTCAATGTAACGATCCTGCACCAGCGTGCCTTCTATCCGTTGCGGTGCGATGTATTTCCCGCCTGACGTTTTCATCAGATCTTTGAGGCGTTCAGTGATGAATACGTTGCCCTGCTCGTCCATTTTCCCGGCATCGCCGGTTTTGAACCAGCCATCCGCGGTAAAACTGGCGGCAGTTTCTTCCGGCTTATTAAAGTAACCGCGCAGCAACGTCGGACCGCGCACCTGGATTTCATTTTCATCCCCGATGCGCACTTCGATCTCCGGCAACGCGGTTCCTACAGAGCCAAATCGAAAATCCTTTTCTTCCCAGCAGGTCACCGTAGCGCAGGTTTCCGTCAGGCCATAACCGTATTTAATGTGCAGCCCGAGGGATTCGAAAAAGAGAATCACGTTGTCATCCAGACTCGCACCGGCCGCAGGCAGAAAACGCAGATTTCCGCCGAGTAACCCGCGCAGTTTTTTCAGCACCAGCTTGTCCGCCAGAAAATGAGCCGGAGAAAGCCAGAATGAATAATGTTCGCCGCGACGTTCCGTCAGATATTTTTCTTTGCCCTGCGCCACCGCCCAATGGAAAAGCCGCTTTTTCAGCGAGCCAGAACGCGCAACTTTATCGTGGATCGCGCTGAAGACTTTTTCATAGAAGCGCGGAACGGCGCACATGACCGTCGGTTTAATCGCCTGCAATGCATCGCGAACCAGATCGGTTTCCCGCAGGAAAACATTCTGCGCGCCGGAGTGAAGCACAAAAAAACTCCAGGCCCGTTCAAAGACGTGCGCCAGCGGCAGAAAACACAGCGAAACATCGCTGTCCGAAATGCTCAGGCGTTCTTCATGCTGGCGCAGTTGCGTCGCCATGCTGGTGTAATCAAGCATGACGCCTTTCGCTTCGCCGGTTGTGCCGGAGGTATAAATCAGCGTGAACAAATCATCCAGATTAGTGGCACTCACACGGACTTCACGTTCAGCCGCCAGCAGCCGGTCCTGCGGAACGAGCTGGGAAACGTGCCGGGCCATTGTGATACCGCGCAGGTCGACGCTGTTGTCGAGCACAAAAATATGTTTCAGCTGCGGACATAGTTCGCGTAAGGCCACCGCGGCATCGAACTGCTTTTGACCGACGACAAACAGGATGCGGATATCCGCATCATTAAGCACATACGCCGACTGCGAAGGCGTATTGGTAGCATAAATGGGCACGGTCACGGCACGTAACTGGAGAATCGCCAGATCGGCGATAGCCCATGCCATCGAGTTATTTCCGCAAATCGCGATGCGTTCCTGAACACTCACCTGTTCTTGCAATAATACGTCGGACAGGGCATCCACTTTTTCGCCAAGTTCACGCCAGGTAAGGGAAGTTTCTGACACAGGCGACCATTCACGAAAAGCAACTTGCTCAGCACGGGCACTGACTTGCTGGCGAAAACGGGTAATCAGGTGATAGTTATTTAAGGTTGGATTCATTGAGTGTTTGTACCGGCATCCAGCGTCATCAGGAAAGGAGGAGGATCTGACTGCATTTCTTTATTACAAAGATTTAACGCAGTTTACCGGCAAACAGAGCACGGTGAAATGAAATTGTGGGTGCGTAAAACGCTTTTGGAAAGGAAGTTTGACGAATTTTTATTGCAAAAAAAAACCTGCCTGATTTTAACGAGGTGAAAAAATCAGGCAGGATAAAAAACTCCAAAGAACTTCATAACCAGCCACTTTTACTTCAGACCAGGCCTCAGTAAAAGTGTGATTCGTTGGCTTACTACAAGGACAGAACGCATTGGCTCAATAAAGATTTCATCCACATATTCCCTTTATCTTTGCTGGAAGATTCATGCCAGGAAAGGTAGCACGTCAGATGATTTTTCATCCACGGCAAAGGGATCACGGACAAATTGAGCATTCCGGCATTCGACTGTGCCAGCCAGCGTGGAACCAGTGCAACCATTTCGGTTTTAGACACAATTTCCATTACGCTGAAAAGATCGGTTCCCTGATATGTAATTAAAGATTGCAATTCGGGGTCATCGTAATAAGCAGAACTGAACGAATAAAAACGATCCAGCACCATCACGGCATGTTTTTCTTTCAGATATTTCTCATCAGACATATGCGGGCTAATGCGCGGATGATTTTTCGCAGCAACCAGAACAAGTTCGTCATTAAATAACGCCTGATTACAAAAATCTGCACGTTCAAATTTACGATAGCTGATCATAAATTCAATATTTTGATAACGAAGCTGATGTTCAATATTATCATTCACGATGGTCTGCAATTTAATGCTGACACCGGTTGATAACGTTTCAATCGCATTGAGAACCTGAGGTGTCAGACGCTTATCCAGCGGGCTGCAAATGGCCACGTTAAACTGGCGCATGCTGTGGTGCGGGTCAAAACCGGCACCCGGCAACTCATTCATCACCAATTGTAATGCCTGACGTACAGGCCCGAAGAGTTGGCGGGCACGCATTGTAGGCTGAATACCCCTGCCATATCGCACAAATAAATCATCATTAAACATGACTTTCAACCGGGCTACGGCATTACTGACCGCAGGCTGAGACATTCCCAACATATTTGCAGCGCGGGTAATATTCTGCAATTGCATTACAGCATCGAACACCGTTAATAAATTTAAATCTACATTACGAAGATGTGTTTCGGCATCGGTCTGCTGAGCTTTAATTTCCGTGGTCATATCTGACATGAAGTTCTCCATCAAGATCACTCCAATATCAAAAAGGAGCAACGACGTTAATAACTTTCTTAATAAAAACAGGGCATGAAAAAATATCAGCCATACAGAATCAACGACCGGTAACTCCGTGAAATTTCATCATGTTATTTTGGAAAGGATATAGAAAGTTCCTTTCTAATAATCATAAAGGGAAATATAAATCTCACTTCCCCCTTAAAAACTGATGATATAAGACAATAAAATGTTTACGGAAACAACATGCGAAAAATGAATAATAAGTTAAGCAGAGCTACATCATCTCTAATCATTTGTATTAGAAAGAGTATTTAACCTGCTTGTTGAAGTTGCTGCCTTTTTTAGGTCTTTTTTTAAGCATTAACAGAAGGGGAAAACAGCTACAATCTTTGCACCAGACATGTTCTGGCAACCAGTTTATTATGCTAAATGAGATAAAATATCATTTGTAAGGTTTTTCGCGATTTCCACACAGTGAAGGTTGACATACAAAGGACATTCCCGTATCACTTTATGCACTGTTTGAACGATATCCGTTCTGACCACCCGATTATGAGAAGCTGAAAATATGTTCATGATTACCCGTCTCCTAGGCCTACTACTCAACGCAGAAAATTTGCGCGGTAAGCCAGTGGGCGAAAATCAGAACTGATTTCAACTTCCACAGACAATAAACCCGCGCCGATGCGCGGGTTTTTTTTTATCTCCCCGCAGGGCGCGAAAATAAAACAGACAAGGAATAACCCATGAGCGAGCAAGTCATTATTTTCGATACCACGCTGCGTGATGGTGAACAGGCGTTACAAGCCAGCCTGAGTGTTAAAGAGAAGATTCAAATTGCAATGGCGCTGGAAAGAATGGGCGTGGATGTCATGGAAGTTGGCTTCCCAGTCTCTTCTCCCGGCGATTTCGAGTCTGTACAAACCATCGCGCGCCAGATTAAAAACAGCCGCGTTTGCGGTCTGGCCCGTTGCGTAGACGGTGATATCGACGCCGCAGCCGAAGCGTTACGCGTAGCCGAAGCGTTCCGTATCCACGTCTTTTTGGCAACCTCTACCCTGCACATTGAATCCAAACTGAAGCGTTCGTTTGATCAGGTGTTGGATATGGCGGTTCACTCCGTGAAACGCGCCCGTAATTACACTGATGACGTTGAATTCTCATGCGAAGATGCAGGCCGTACGCCGCTGGATAATCTGTGCCGCGTCGTGGAAGCCGCCATCAAAGCCGGTGCGACCACCATTAATATCCCGGACACTGTCGGTTACACCACGCCGGTTCAGTTCGGCGGCATCATTACTAACCTGTACGAACGCGTGCCTAATATCGATAAAGCGATTATCTCCGTTCACTGCCACGATGATTTGGGCATGGCGGTCGGCAACTCCATCGCCGCCATTCAGGCCGGTGCGCGTCAGGTAGAAGGCACGCTGAACGGTATCGGCGAACGCGCCGGTAATACCGCGCTGGAAGAAGTGATCATGGCAATCCGCACCCGTTCGGAATACATGAATGTTCACACCAACATCAATCACAAAGAAATCTACCGCACCAGCCAGATTGTCAGCCAGATCACCAACATGCCAATCCCGGGCAATAAAGCGATTGTCGGGTCTAACGCGTTCGCACACTCCTCCGGTATTCACCAGGACGGCGTGCTGAAAAACCGCGAAAACTACGAAATCATGACCCCGGAATCTATCGGTCTGAACCAGATTCAGCTGAACCTGACTTCCCGCTCCGGCCGCGCGGCCGTGAAGCATCGTATGGAAGAAATGGGCTATAAAGAATCCGATTACAACATGGATCATCTGTATACCGCATTCCTGAAACTGGCCGACAAAAAAGGCCAGGTTTTCGACTACGATTTAGAAGCACTGGTCTTCATTAATAAGCAGCAGGAAGAGCCGGAATTCTACCGTCTGGATAACTTCAGCGTGCAGTCAGGCTCCAAAATTACCGCAACGGCTTCTGTGAATCTGGCCTGTGGCGAAGAAATCATGACCGAAGCCGCCACCGGCAACGGCCCGGTTGATGCTGTCTATCAGGCCATCAACCGTATCACCGGCTATCAGATTGAGCTGGTCAAATACCAACTGAGTGCAAAAGGCCAGGGTCGCGACGCACTGGGCCAGGTCGACGTTGTCGTCTCCTTTAATGGCCGCCGCTTCCACGGCGTGGGTCTGGCGACAGACATTGTCGAATCCTCCGCACAAGCGATGGTGCACGTACTGAACAACATCTGGCGCAGCAAACAAGTTGAGATTGAAAAACAACGTTTGCAGCAGGAAAGTCAGCAACACAACAACATTCAAAATAATCAGGAAACGGTGTGAACATGAGCAAGACCCATCATATTGCCGTCTTACCCGGAGACGGAATTGGCCCTGAAGTTATGGCCCAGGCCTATAAAGTTCTGGACGCAGTGCGTCAGCGTTTTGGCCTGAAAATTACGACCAGCGAATATGACGTCGGTGGCGCAGCCATCGATAAACACGGCAGCCCGTTGCCGCAAGCCACCGTTGCGGGTTGCGAACAGGCTGATGCGATTCTGTTTGGCTCCGTCGGCGGACCGAAATGGGAACATTTGCCGCCAAACGATCAGCCTGAGCGTGGCGCATTATTGCCGCTGCGTAAGCACTTCAAATTGTTCAGCAACCTGCGCCCTGCCCGTCTGTATCAGGGTCTGGAAGAGTTTTGTCCGCTGCGTGCCGACATTGCCGCAAAAGGGTTCGACATTCTGTGCGTACGTGAACTGACTGGCGGTATCTACTTCGGTCAGCCGAAAGGCCGCGAAGGTCAGGGTCAGCACGAAAAAGCATTTGATACCGAAGTCTATTACCGCTTTGAAATTGAACGTATTGCACGTATCGCGTTTGAATCTGCGCGCAAACGCCGCAGCAAAGTGACCTCCATCGATAAAGCCAACGTGTTGCAGACCTCTATTATGTGGCGCGAAGTGGTTAACGAAATCGCGAAAGATTACCCGGATGTCAGCCTGAGCCACATGTACATCGACAACGCGACCATGCAGCTGATTAAAGATCCGTCTCAATTTGATGTGCTGCTGTGTTCCAACTTGTTTGGCGACATCCTGTCTGACGAATGCGCGATGATCACAGGTTCTATGGGCATGTTGCCTTCTGCCAGCATGAACGAACAGGCGTTTGGATTGTTCGAACCGGCAGGCGGTTCAGCGCCGGATATCGCCGGTAAAAATATCGCTAACCCGATTGCACAAATCCTGTCTGCAGCGTTGTTGCTGCGTTACAGCCTGGGCGCAGATGACGCGGCAAATGCAATCGAACAGGCCGTGAATAAAGCGCTGGAAGCAGGTCACCGCACCGGCGATCTGGCGAACGGCCAGCAGGCGTTGGGCACCAGTGAAATGGGCGACATTATTGCCCGCTTTGTGAAAGAAGGGGCATAACATGGCCAAGACTCTGTACCAAAAATTGTTTGATGCTCACGTGGTTTACGAAGCGCAAAACGAAACGCCATTGTTATATATTGACCGCCATCTGGTTCACGAAGTGACCTCTCCGCAGGCATTCGATGGCCTGCGAGCAATGGGGCGTCCTGTGCGTCAGCCGGGCAAAACCTTTGCGACCATGGATCACAACGTATCCACGCAAACCAAAGACATCAATGCGAGCGGCGAAATGGCGCGCATTCAGATGCAGGAATTAATCAAAAACTGTGCCGAATTTGGCGTGCAGTTGTATGACCTGAACCACCCGTTCCAGGGCATCGTTCACGTCATCGGCCCTGAGCAGGGTATGACGTTGCCGGGTATGACCATCGTCTGCGGCGACTCCCATACCGCGACGCACGGCGCGTTCGGCTCACTGGCTTTCGGTATCGGCACCTCAGAAGTTGAACACGTTCTGGCGACGCAAACCCTGAAACAGGGCCGCGCGAAAACCATGAAAATTGAGGTCACCGGCGAAGCGCCTGCGGGCATCACGGCGAAAGACATCGTGCTGGCTATTATCGGTAAAACCGGCAGCGCGGGTGGTACCGGCCACGTGGTCGAATTCTGCGGTAAAGCCATTGAAGCGCTGAGCATGGAAGGTCGTATGACCCTGTGCAACATGGCGATTGAAATGGGTGCGAAAGCTGGTCTGGTTGCGCCGGATGAAACCACGTTTGCTTATCTGAAAGGCCGCCAGTTTGCGCCGAAAGAGCAGAACTGGGACGCCGCGGTACAATACTGGAAAACCCTGAAAACCGAAGACGGCGCGAAATTCGACACCATCGTGACGCTGAACGCCTCTGAAATCGCGCCACAGGTGACCTGGGGCACCAACCCGGGTCAGGTGATGGCGGTTAATCAGGTGATCCCAAACCCTGCTTCATTTGCTGATCCGGTAGAACGCGCTTCCGCTGAAAAAGCGCTGGCGTATATGGATTTGCAGCCGGGCATTAAACTGACCGACGTCGCCATCGACAAAGTCTTTATCGGTTCATGCACCAACTCACGTATCGAAGATTTACGCGCCGCCGCAGCCATTGCCAAAGGCCGCAAAGTAGCGACCGGCGTGCAGGCGATTGTGGTGCCAGGCTCAGGTCCGGTCAAAGCGCAGGCGGAAGAAGAAGGTCTGGATAAGATCTTCATCGAAGCCGGTTTTGAATGGCGTCTGCCGGGCTGCTCCATGTGTCTGGCGATGAACAACGACCGTCTGGAACCAGGCGAACGCTGCGCGTCCACCAGCAACCGTAACTTCGAAGGCCGTCAGGGCCGTGGTGGACGCACACATCTGGTCAGCCCGGCAATGGCTGCCGCTGCGGCGGTCACCGGCCACTTCGCTGATATCCGTGAACTGAACTGAGGAAAACACCATGGCTAAATTTACCCAACACATCGGTCTGGTGGTTCCGCTGGATGCAGCAAACGTCGATACCGATGCGATTATCCCGAAACAGTTTTTGCAGAAAGTCACCCGCACCGGCTTCGGCCAGCACCTGTTCAACGACTGGCGTTTTCTGGACGATGCCGGTCAGGTGCCTAACCCGGATTTCGTGCTGAACAAACCGCGCTACAAAGGTGCAAGTATTTTGCTGGCACGCGAAAACTTTGGTTGCGGCTCGTCCCGTGAACATGCGCCGTGGGCGCTGACCGACTACGGTTTCCACGCGGTCATCGCGCCGAGCTTTGCCGATATCTTCTACGGCAACTCCTTCAATAACCAGTTGCTGCCCATCACGCTGAGCGAAGCGGAAGTTGATGAGCTTTTCCAGCTGGTGAAAGATAACGAAGGCATTCAGTTTGAAGTGGATCTGGAAGCGCAAACCGTGAAAGCCGGTGACAAAAGCTATCCGTTTGTCATCGACAGCTTCCGCCGCCATTGCATGATTAACGGTCTGGACAGCATCGGCCTGACCTTGCAGCACGAAGAGAACATCTCCGGCTACGAGAAAAATCAGCCTGCATTTATGCACTGATGACCGTGCTTCAGGCATAAAAAACCCGCGAGCTTCGCGGGTTTTTCTTTTCAGTGCGATCAGACGTCTTTGACTTTACACATCAGGCCGAGCGCCAGAACCGCCAGAATAGTCGCCGCCCAATACACCGGATAATGGCCGAAGTTCTCCACGATCACGCCCTGAAGCAAACCTGCGCAAATCACGCCGGTCGAGATACTGTTGGTGAATAATGTGGTCGCCGAACCCGCGCGACCCGGCATCAGATCCTGAAAATACAGCATCCCGATACCCGCCACGATGCCAATGAAAATCGCGTTAAACAGTTGCAGGATCATCAGTGCGGCTTTAAACGGGAACGCCACCAGACCGGCATAGAAAATCACCCCGCTCGCCACCGCATACAACATCAGTTTGCGTTTCCCAAAACGCTTAACCAGATAGCCAGCCAACAGCATAGCCGGGATTTCCAGCCCTGCAGCCGTTCCCATCAGCAAGCCTGCCAGCCCTTCCGGCAAACCCAAATCACTGGTGATATACAGTGGCATATCAATGATGTACATGATATTGCACGTCCACATCAGCAATGACGCGAAAAACAGCAGACGCACATCTTTGTTCCGCCACGCGCTGACCGGCACGACTTTTTCATCCACCGGCTGTTCGAGGCGTGGTACGGACGGCAGGAAAAATGCAATCATCAGAATGCTGCCGACAAACACCGCGGCCGCACTCAGATACATCGGCGTAAAACCGTAATTCAGCGCCAGCATGAATGACAACGGCGGACCCAGCACCCACGCCAGCGAGAGCATCGCACGCATCATTGAGCTGAACATGACGACTTCGCTGGATGAACGGTCGGCGTGTTCACGCGCCAGTGCAAACAACTGTGGCATCGCCGCATTCCCGATGGCTGCCAGCAAAACCCCGACGGTAATAAGCACCAGATAATCACGGCTGAAAGCAAACACCAGACTGTTGCCGATGGCCATCAGGCAGCAAAACATCAATAACTTGCGGCGGTCGCCTTTGTTATCCGAACGATTCGCCAGAAGAAAGCTGATCGCAATCCCGGCAATCGCGTTGACGGTATAAAAGAAACCGACCCACATTGGCCGGACTTTCACTTCATTGGTCAGAAACAGGCTAAGCGTCGGTGCCTGCAACGCGCCCGCGACACCACACAGCAAGGACACCACCAGAAAGGTGACATAAATTGCATTAATACGAGGTTTAGACATAACGCCATCCCTGAGAAATGAAAGTCTTACAACGAAAGATACAGTGTATACCCAAAACAATTCGAGTTGCAGGAAGGTGGCAAACGCGCGAATCCCGTTGAGCTGACGTGAGTCAGTGATTCGGGTGAGCAAGAGCGGCCAACGCATCTGCGGCTCAAAGTGTGAAGGGGATAATGAATAGAAAAAAACCAGTGAGTTACCCCACTGGCTGGTGACATTACACCATTACTCAGAAATTTGAATCTGGCCGCACCTGCGGGTTATAAATGACGGCGGTATTGCTCATCGTCCTGCGAGGCGATGTCCCACTGCGTCAGACGTGAGAGAATGTCTAAACGGTATTCCACCGGAACCCATGACAGCCAGTCAGCATGATTTCTGACCGCATTTCTGCTGATGGCAGAGAAGTAACGCTGATAGAAACGGGCAGTTAAAGAGTTTTTCATGATGACCTCCTGATCTTCATGACTGGCTTTCGTTGGAGATCAGTATCGGGGTAATATGAGGAAAGATAAATTGATGAGATTTCCTCCGGAGTTCCTCTTTTATGACCTCGTCCCGTTTGCAACAGCAGTTCATCAGATTGTGGCAAAGCTGCCACGGCGAAGAAACCGAGACGACCTTGCTGGCGTTATCGGAAATCCTGAACTGCTCGCGGCGGCATATGCGGTCATTGCTCAGCACCATGCAGGAACAGGGCTGGCTCAGCTGGGATGCCGAAGCCGGGCGCGGTAAGCGGTCAAAGCTCACTTTTTTGTACACCGGCCTGGCGCTCCAGCAGCAACGCGCCGAAGAACTGCTTGAGCAGGACCGGATTGATCAGCTGGTACAGCTGGTTGGTGATAAAAGCATGGTGCGCCAGATGCTGTTATCCCAGCTGGGACGCAGCTTCCGTCAGGGCAAACATATCCTGCGCGTGCTGTATTATCGCCCGCTGTTTAACCTGCTGCCCGGCACTATGTTACGCCGCTCAGAAACGCACATCGCGCGACAGATTTTCAGCGGGCTGACACGCATAAATGAGGAAAACGGGGAAGTAGAAGGCGATCTGGCTCATCACTGGCAGGAAATCTCTCCGCTGCACTGGCGGTTTTATCTGCGTCCGGCCATTCATTTTCATCACGGTCGTGAGCTGGAAATGGCCGATATTATTACCACCTTCGCGCGTCTCAAATCTCACCGCTTATTCGGCAATATCGTCTCGGTGATCTCACCGACGCCAAACGTCATCGACATCCATCTGAACGCGCCCGACCACTGGCTGCCGTGGCTGTTCGGGAATATCCATGCGACGATCCTGCCACAGGAGTGGGAGTCATTGCCCGATTTTGCCCGCCATCCGGTGGGAACCGGCCCGTATGCCGTGGTACGAAATCAGAAAACGCAGCTGCGGATCCGCGCATTTGACGAATATTTTGGATTCCGGGCGCTGATCGATGAGGTCATTATCTGGGTTTTACCTGAACTCAGTGAGGAACTGGTGCATTCCGGCGTCCAACTTCAGGCTGACGAATCCGGCAAAAGCGAGCTTGAAAGCCGCCTTGAGGAAGGCTGTTATTTTCTGCTTTTCGACCAGCGTTCGCCGGTCGGCCAAAACGCACAAACGCGCCAGTGGCTGTGCGATTTGTTCAATCCGATTGCGCTGCTCAACGCCGCCGAGCCGGTTTATCAGCGTTACTGGTCTCCGGCTTACGGCCTGTTGCCGCGCTGGCATCATAAAGCGCTGCTTCCCCACCCGCCCAAACCTGACGGTCTGACGCAGGTCACGCTGACGTTTTATAACGAGCACTCGGAGCATCACGCTATCTGCAATGCACTGCGTCCGCTGCTGGCGGCAGAAGGCATTGAGCTGGTGATTCAGATTGTCGATTATGCGGTGTGGTATCGCGGCGGCGTGAAAACTGATCTGTGGCTGGGCAGTGCCAACTTCACGTTGCCGCTGGAGTTTTCGCTGTTTGCCTCCTTCTACGAACTGCCGCTGCTGGCGTATTGTTTCCCGCAAACGATGGGAGAAGACGCCGCGTTATGGCACGCCGGAAAACTCTCGATCGCCGACTGGAGTCAGAAGCAGATCGCCAGCCATCATATTCATCCGCTGTTCCATCACTGGCTGGTTTTGCAAGGCCAGCGCAGTATGCGCGGCGTTCGGATGAACACCCTCGGCTGGTTCGACTTCAAATCTGCCTGGTTCGCACCGCCCGACAGTTAATCGGACTATCGCATTGCGCCGTTAATCACTAGAATGACATCCGTTCTCAACGGGGTGCCCGAGTGACTTCTTTTGTAATGAAGAATGACCTCGATTTTTAAACGCCGCGAGCGCGTGTTCAGCGGGTGAAGTCCAGCGCACAGAAAGCGGAGCGTACACAAAGTACGTGAGCATTTCGAGCACTGCACGACGCCCGATCTACACACGCGCAGCATGTTTAAAAGGCTGAGAGTATACCCGTCGAACCTGATCCGGTTAACCCCGGCGGAGGGATTTGAGACTGTGCGATGCTCACTCAAAATCCTTTGCCCCTTTTCTTTTTTGGAGCGCAAAGTTGAAAAAATTATTGCCCTGCCTGCTGTTACTTTCTGCATCTGCCTTTGCTGCAAAACCCGTTCTGACGGTTTATACATACGATTCCTTCTCTGCCGAATGGGGCCCCGGCCCGGCCATCAAAAAAGCCTTTGAGGCACAGTGCGGCTGCGAACTCAAATATGTCGCGCTGGAAGATGGCGTGTCGCTGCTGAACCGTCTGCGGATGGAAGGAAAAAACACTAAAGCGGACGTAGTGCTCGGTCTGGATAACAACCTGTTGCAGGCGGCCGAGCAAACCGGCCTGTTTGCCAAAGCACCGAAAACCGATGCTAAACTGACGGTGCCGGGTGGCTGGAATAACACGACGTTTGTGCCTTACGACTACGGTTATTTCGCGTTCGTGTATGACAAAAACAAACTGAAAAATCCGCCTAAAAGCCTCGATGAGCTGATCAACAGCGACCAGAAGTGGAAAGTGATTTACGAAGATCCGCGGACCAGCACGCCGGGCCTTGGCCTGCTGTTGTGGATGCAAAAAGTCTATGGCGATAAAGCGCCTGAAGCCTGGCAAAAACTGGCGGCGAAAACCGTGACCGTCACCAAAGGCTGGAGCGAGGCTTACGGCCTGTTCCTCAAAGGCGAAAGCGATCTGGTGCTGAGCTACACCACTTCCCCGGCGTATCACATTGTCGAAGAGAAGAAGGACAATTACGCCGCCGCTGACTTCACCGAAGGTCATTACATGCAGGTGGAAGTCGCCGGTCAGCTGGCCAGCAGCAAACAGCCAAAACTGGCCGAACAGTTCATGAAATTCGTCACTACTGAAGATTTCCAGAAAGTCATTCCGACCGGCAACTGGATGTATCCGGTGATCAGCACGCCATTGCCTGATGCCTTTAAACAGTTGACCGTACCGGCGAAATCCCTGCAATACAGCGCACAGGATGTGGCTTCTCACCGCAGCGAATGGATTAAGGCATGGCAAAACGCCGTCAGCCGTTGATCCCCCGCTGGCTGTGGCCGGGCGCGATGGCATCGCTGGCGATGCTGCTGGTTGCCGCGCTGGCGTTAGGCTCATTGTGGCGTCATGCGCCACAAATGAGCGGCGCATCACTGTGGCAGGATCCGTATCTCTGGCACGTCATCCGCTTCACCTTCTGGCAGGCGCTGCTTTCGGCGCTCTGCTCGGTGCTGCCCGCCATTTTGCTGGCGCGCGCCCTCTTCCGCCGCCGTTTTCCCGGCCGTCAGCTGTTATTACGGTTGTGCGCGATGACGCTGGTATTGCCGGTTTTAGTTGCGGTGTTCGGCATTCTCAGCGTGTACGGCAGACAGGGCTGGCTGGCGCAGATTTACGGCTGGCTGGGCGTGGATTACCATTTTTCGCCGTACGGTTTGCAGGGCATTTTGCTGGCGCACGTATTTTTCAATCTGCCGCTGGCAACGCGCCTTTTGTTGCAGGCGCTGGAAGATATCGCGGTTGAGCAGCGCCAGCTGGCGGCTCAGCTGGGGATGAACAGGTGGCACCAGTTCCGGTTTGTTGAATGGCCCGCGCTGCGTCGCCAGATTTTCCCGGCGGCGGCGCTGATTTTTATGCTGTGTTTCGCCAGCTTTGCGACAGTCCTTTCCCTCGGCGGCGGCCCGCAGGCGACCACCATTGAGCTGGCGATCTATCAGGCACTGAGTTACGACTACGATTTAGGCCGTGCCGCCACGCTGGCGCTGATCCAGCTGTTTTGCTGTCTGGCGCTGGTCTTGCTCAGTCAGAAATTGAGTCAGGCGCTGCCGGTCGGGCAAACGCAGGCTCACAGCTGGCGCAATCCGGACGATTCCCCGCTGCGCCGCATTACCGACGGTCTGCTGATTGGCCTGGCTTTACTGCTAATCCTGCCGCCGCTGCTGGCCGTGGTTTTCGATGGTATAAATCGCGCCGCCATCAGCGTGCTGCAACAGCCCGCGCTGTGGCAGGCTTTATGGACGTCAGTCCGTATCGCGCTGGGCAGCGGATTATTGTGCGTGTTGCTGACGATGATGTTGTTGTGGAGCAGCCGTGAGCTGCGTTTACGCCAGAAAAATGGCTGGGCGCAGGCCATGGATCTCAGCGGAATGCTGATCCTCGCGATGCCGGGCATCGTGCTGGCCACGGGATTTTTCCTGCTGCTCGGTGACACTACCGGATTGCCGCAATCACCGTGGCCGCTGGTCATTTTAACCAACGCACTGATGGCCGTGCCTTACGCTTTAAAAGTGCTGGATAACCCGATGCGCGACGTGGCCGAACGCTCCAATCCGCTGTGCCTTTCGCTGGATATGCGCGGCTGGCAGCGGTTGCGCCGTGTAGAACTCAGTGCACTAAAACGTCCGATTGCGCAGGCACTGGCGTTCGCCTGTGTGCTATCGCTCGGGGATTTCGGCGTGATAGCGCTGTTCGGCAACGAGAATTTCCGTACGCTGCCGTTTTATCTGTATCAGCAGATAGGTTCCTATCGCAGCCAGGACGGTGCGGTCACGGCACTTTTACTCCTGCTGCTATGCTTCCTGTTATTTACCCTGATTGAGAAATTACCGGGCCGCCATGCTGACGCTGAATAAACTGACCTATCTGTACGAGCATTTGCCGATGCGCTTTGATTTGCGCATTGCGGCGGGTGAACGTGTAGCGATCCTCGGCCCGAGCGGTGCGGGGAAAAGTACCCTGCTCAGCCTGGTGGCGGGTTTTCTGACGCCGGTCAGCGGACAGATTTTGCTGAACGGTGCCGATCACAGCGCAACGGCCCCGGCGAAACGTCCGGTGTCGATGCTGTTTCAGGAAAACAATCTTTTTTCGCATCTGACCGTACGCCAGAACATGGGGCTGGGGCTGCATCCGGGGCTGAAACTCAGCGCGCAGCAAAAGCAGGCATTAGAGGAAATCGCCCGGCAGGTTGGGCTGGAAGATTGCCTGGAACGCCTGCCGTCACAGCTTTCCGGCGGGCAACGTCAGCGCGTGGCACTGGCGCGTTGTCTGTTGCGCAGCCAGCCGATTTTGTTGCTCGACGAACCGTTTTCCGCGCTCGATCCGGCGCTGCGCAGCGAAATGCTGAGTTTACTGGATAAAGTGTGTGAGCAGCGCAATCTCACGCTGCTGATGGTGTCGCACAATCTGGACGATGCGGCGCGGATTGCGCCGCGCACATTGCTGATTGTGGATGGCCGGATTTTCTACGATGGCCCGACGCAGGCGCTGGCCGACGGCACCGCGCCGGAAGCCAAAGTGCTGGGCATCCGGCGGCCGGATATCAGTGGCTGAGAACCGGTTTGGCGAATTCTGCCGGGTTATGTTTGTACTTAAACGTGAAGGCAAACACGATCACCAGAACCACGGTATAAGCGGCAAAGGAAAGCCAGATACTCTGCCAGTCTTTCACGCCATCTACCGTAAAGTGGTCAACTACATGCCCGCTGGCTATAGCGCCAACATAGGCTCCTACGCCGTTCACCATCGTCATAAATAAGCCCTGAGCGCTGGCACGGATGTTATGCGCCACTTCTTTTTCAACAAAAATCGCCCCTGAAATGTTGAAGAAGTCGAACGCGCAGCCGTAAACAACCATCGACAGCAACAGGAAAATCATCCCGCCAAACGACGGGTCGCCGAAAGCGAACAGTGCGAAGCGCAGCGTCCAGGCCGCCATGCTGATCATCATGACCCGCTTGATCCCGAACCGGGACAGGAAGAACGGGATGGTCAGAATAAAGAAGACTTCTGCAATCTGGGACATCGATAACAGGATGGACGGATACTTCACCACCAGGCTGTCGTGGAACAGCGGATTGCGGTAGAAATCATGCATAAACGGGCTGGCAAACGTGTTGCTGATTTGCAAGGAAACACCCAGCAGCATGGCGAACAGGAAGAAAACGGCCATCTTCTTCTGGCGGAACAACACAAACGCATCAAGCCCCAGCAAGGTCACCCACGAACTGCCTTTTTTCACGCCGGACGTCGGGCAAGCCGGCAGCGTTAACGCGTAAAGAGCCAGCGCCACCGAGATGCCCGACGCGATATACAGCTGAATATTGCTGAGCTCGAAACCGGAAAGACTGATAACCCACATGGCCAAAATAAACCCGACCGTGCCAAACACGCGCACCAGAGGGAAATTCTTTACCGTATCCAGCCCGGCCTTCTCAAGGCAAATATAGGAAATGGTATTGGATAATGCGATGGTCGGCATATACACCATGGCATTAAATAGCATCGCAAAGAACATCAGATGGGGATCAGCAATGCCGGCCGCCGTAAATAAGGCAACCGCACCGAAGAAATGACACAACGCATACAATTTATTGGCCTTTACCCAGCGATCCGCAATAATACCGACGATGCCGGGCATAATAATACAGGCAATACCTTTAGCGCCGTAAACTAATCCCACCTGCGCCCCGGTAAAATGCAATGTGTTGATCATATAAGAACCCAGCGTCACCAGCCAGGAACCCCAGATAAAAAACTGAAGGAAGAACATAATTTTCAGCCGAATTTGTATTGTCATTTTATTTCCTTTCAGAAGAGCATGAACAATGCGATGCGCGCAGATCAGAAGTTATACTTTATGGAGTAGATAATTCCGTCCTGGAGGAAACTTTCACCCAATTTATTATCCGCATAACGATACTGTAATCCGACCGTCAGGCTGGAATTGGGCTTCCACCAGAAACCTGCGCCACCGTTGACGCCTTCTTTACCGCCGTTACCGGCAGCATATTGGTCGGCGCGATCAAACTCATATTCCGTCCAGTTGGTCAGGCTGAAATTCTCACCCCAGGCGGTGAAGTCATACCCCGCCGCCCAGCCAAATACATAGCCGTTGTCACCGGTGTAATACGTCTGATCGGTATAACGTTTCGCGATAAAAGGCTTATACCAGAAGTTACCGGCTTTAATGTTGTAGCCTATTCCGTACAACGCCATGACATCATGGAAATGCACGCCGAGCGGCGCGCCGTAGGTGCCGTATAAATGGCCGTAAAGATTAAAACCTGAATTACCCAGATAGAACCGGTTGGTGCTTTTAAAGGTATAGCGCTGTTCATCTCCCGGCTGGTCATGTTCTTTATTCAGCGGATTTTCCAGATCGAAGAAACCGTAAGTTTCACCCCAGGTAAATCCTGCACCACCTTCCAGTTCAAGATAGAAAAAGTCATCTTTATGCGAATTCATTCCGGTTCTGTGCGTGGTGTTTTGCGTCCAATCCAGATAATGCAAACCGGTATCAAAGAAACCCCATAAATACTCGGCCTGAGCGCCGGGGGGTAAGAATGTTAATGCCAGAGGTAATGCATATTTAATTAATTTTTTCACTGTGCTTAATTCCCTTAGCCAGAAATGCACATTCCGGAAAGAAGTGCATATAAGATTCAAATATCCGAGCGCTGGGAGTATTCACGATGAGGAAAGGGCTAAACCAATATTGATTTAGCGAGGTATTTATAGCTTTTATCTATAAATCACCCAAAAGGGATTTTTATCTATATAAAACAATTCATTATAAAACATCACAAAACACTAAAACCGAAAGAAGAAATAAACTATCGGTCAGATATGAGAGTGAGTTCAAATTAAGGAAATAAAATCAATATTAAACAGTAAGGCGAAACGTTTACCAAGGCACGTTATCACTAACAATTAGCAGACGATATTATTTTCATATAAACCGAAATAATGCGGCAATATCCTGCACAAGACTTTTTGCAGGATATTGCCGTTCCCGTCAGCGGGTAATCACTTTCCACAACAGATGTCCGTAAACCGGCATCATCGGCTGTTTACTGAGCATCACGATGCTCACCGCCGTCGCAACCAGACCCAGCACGCAAACCACGCGCAGCCGCGACAAGGGTAACCATTTTGTCATCGCGTCCGGCGCGGCTTTTCCGGCACGGAACCAGCGCCAGAGAAGCCAGGCGCTCAGCCAGATCAGCACGAAGGCCGCAAACAGCATCCATTTGAAGACCCCGCTGTTGTGGCCGGTCGGTATGTCGATCGCGACGCCTGCCAGAATTCCCGGCAGGAAATAGACCGGCGGCCAGGTGATACAGCCGATGATATTCGGCGGCGCAAATTTATACGGCGGAAGGTTCAGCATACCGGCAGCCAGCGGCACCAGCGGACGCGTCGGCCCAATAAAGCGGCCAATAATCACCGTCGCAAAGCTGTGACGATCAAGCGCGTGCCCGGTTTTATCCAGCAATGACTGATAGCGTTGCAGGAATTTCCACTGATGTAGCGGTTCTTTAAAACGCCGCCCGATGAAGTAAGACGCCCAGTCGCCGAAGAAGCAACCGAGTCCGGCAGCCAGCCAGGCTTCGTACAAGCCGACCTGACCGCTACCGATCAGCGTCCCGAGTGTCGCCATCATCACCGTGCCGGGCAGAATCAGCCCGACCAGCGCCAGCGATTCGAAAAAAGCCACCACGGCGACAATAATTAAAGCAAAGCCCACCGACTGAGCGACCAGATGTTGTAAATAGGCTTCCATAAATTCCCAGTAATTGTGACCCAAAAGGCATAGAGCATCAGTACGGATAAATAATGAGACTAGTGTCAGTTTTCTGAACTTTGATTGTAGTAAATACATCAAGCGGCTGAATTGTCAGCGCCTGAAGTATTGCCGTCAACCCAGTAATTGTATGCGTATTTGGCAGAATCCAGAGTCGTGGACAAAGACTGTATAAATAACCATACTCTGTCATTGATTTTTTCATTCCGCTTCCGAGGCGCTTATTAACGCACAATCCACTCCTTCCGCCACACGCACCACTGACACGGCACCGCGTCAGGGATTCGTGCTGACCCGCCACTGGCGCGACACGCCGCGTGGCACGGAAGTGGAACTGTGGCTGGCGACTGACGACGGCCCGCAGAAAGTTCGTTTGCCGTTGCAGGAGTCGGTGGCGTTTATTCCGGCGGAACAGCGCACACAGGCTGAACGTCTGCTGACCGATGAAAAAAATGTCAGTTTGCGCGAATTACCGTTGCAGGATTTCCATTCCCGGCCGGTTCTCGGCCTGTATTGCCCGCAACACCGGCAGTTAATGCGCATTGAAAAGCGGTTAAAAGAGAATGGCGTCAGGGTCTATGAAGCGGATATCCGTCCGCCGGAACGTTTTCTGATGGAGCGTTATATCACCGCGCCGGTGTGGTTTAGCGGCAAACCGGGTCCGGGCAATCTGCTGTTCGAAACGAAAATGAAACCAGCGCAGGAATACCGCCCGCCGCTGAAACTCTGTTCTCTGGATATCGAAACCAGCGGTAACGGCGAACTGTACTGCATCGGGCTGGAAGGCTGCGGGCAGCGCCACGTTTATATGCTCGGGCCGCAGAACGGTTACCCGGACAGTCAGTTCGATTTCAATCTGGAATACGTCGACAGCCGTCCGCAACTGCTGCAAAAACTCAACGAGTGGCTGGAAACTTACGATCCGGATGCGATTATCGGCTGGAGCGTCATACAGTTTGATCTGCGCGTATTACAAAAGCATGCCGACCGTTACAAAATCCCGCTCAGATTCGGACGGGGCGGCGGTGAACTTGAATGGCGCGAGCACGGCTTCAAACAGGGGCATTTTTTTGCCGCCGCTGCGGGGCGTCTGATTATCGACGGTATCGAAGCCCTGAAATCCGCCTTCTGGAACTTCAATTCTTTCAGCCTGGAATTCGTCTCGCAAAGTCTGTTAGGCGAAGGCAAATCCAGCGATAACCCGTATCAGCGTCTGGCCGAAATCGAGCAACGCTTTCGCGAAAATAAACCCGCGCTGGCACGTTACAATCTGAAAGACTGCGAGCTGGTCACGCGCATTTTTGCCAAAACTGAACTGATGCCGTTTCTTCTTGAACGCGCATCGGTAACCGGGCTGGCCGCCGACCGTAGCGGCGGTTCAGTCGCCGCCTTTACGCACCTCTATTTACCGCGCATGCACCGTGCCGGCTATGTCGCGCCTAATCTGGGCGAGCTGGAAGGGGAAATGAGCCCCGGTGGATTCGTGATGGATTCCCGCCCCGGCTTATACGATTCCGTGCTGGTGCTCGATTACAAAAGTCTGTACCCGTCGATTATCCTCACATTCCTGATCGATCCGGTCGGGCTGGTGGCCGGGCTGCAACAGCCCGACGATGAACACTCTGTTCCCGGCTACCGCAACGCCCGTTTTTCGCGGGAAAAACATTGTCTGCCGGAAATCGTCAGCCAGATCTGGCAGGGGCGCGAAGCCGCGAAAAAACACCAGAACAAGCCGCTGTCGCAGGCGCTGAAAATCATCATGAACGCTTTTTATGGCGTGCTGGGTTCGAGCGGCTGTCGGTTCTTCGATCCGCGGCTGGCTTCTTCAATTACGCTGCGCGGGCACGACATCATGCGTCAGACCCGCGAGCTGATTGAGGCCGAAGGCTATCAGGTGATTTACGGCGATACGGATTCCACCTTCGTCTGGCTCAATAAAGCGCATACGCAGGAAGACGCCAATGTGATTGGCCGCCGTCTGGTGGAGCAGGTGAACGCCTGGTGGAAAAACCATTTACAGCAGGAGTACGGGCTGGAAAGCGCGCTGGAGCTGGAATTCGAAACGCATTATCAACGCTTTCTGATGCCGACAATCCGCGGTTCCGAAACCGGCAGTAAAAAACGTTATGCCGGGTTGGTGAAAGATGCCGACGGCGAACACATCGTTTATAAGGGACTGGAAACGGTGCGCACTGACTGGACGCCGCTGGCGCAGGAGTTTCAGCAGGAGTTGTATCAGCGGATTTTCCATCAGCAGCCGTATCAGGATTATGTCCGCGATTATGTGGCGCGCACGCTCAACGGCGAGCTGGACGACAAGCTGGTGTACCGCAAACGCCTGCGCCGCAAGCTCAGTGATTACGAGAAAAATGTGCCGCCGCACGTCCGCGCTGCACGACTGGCGGATGACTATAATGTGGAGCATGGCCGTGCAAAGCAGTACCAGAACGGCGGATGGATAAGCTACGTGATGACCACCTCCGGGCCGGAGCCGCTGGAGAACCGCCAGTCACCGGTCGATTACGATCACTACATCGAACGCCAGCTGGAACCGGTGGCCGATGGCATTTTGCCTTTCCTTCATGACGATTTTGCTACACTCATTACAGGTCAGATGGGGTTATTTTAAGCAAAAGAAGGCGCTGCGGATGTGATTCTAAGGTGACGAATCGCTTACCTTCCATTACCATAGCGCCCTTTCCCATTTCTGAATCATCCTCACACAGTGAATCACTTCCCGCCTGCTGACGGGAAAAGAAAACTATTGCCCAAGCATTATCAGAGGCATGGCGAGCAATGCGCAGTCGCTGCCGCAGTTATCGTATACAGAGCAAATAACACAGAGAGAGATTATGCCGTTTACATTGGGTCAACGCTGGATAAGCGATACGGAAAGCGAATTAGGATTAGGAACCGTGGTCGCGCTGGATGTGCGCATGGTTACCCTGCTTTTCCCCGCCACCGGTGAAAACCGTTTGTATGCCCGAAATGATTCCCCAATCACCCGCGTTATGTTCAATCCCGGTGATACCATCAGTTGCCACGAAGGCTGGCAACTGCAAGTCGTAGAAGTCATTGAAGACAAAGGTCTGCTGACCTATATCGGTACCCGTCTGGATACGGAAGAAACCGGCGTTGCCATGCGTGAAGTGCTGCTCGACAGCAAACTGACATTCAGCAAACCTCAGGATCGTCTGTTCGCCGGTCAGATTGATCGCATGGATCGTTTTGCCCTGCGTTTCCGTGCGCGTAAATATCAGCGCGAGCAGTTCCGTCTGGAGTTCGGCGGCCTGCGCGGTATGCGCGCCAGCCTGATACCGCACCAGTTGCACATCGCTTACGAAGTCGGCCAGCGTCATGCGCCGCGCGTTTTACTGGCCGATGAAGTCGGTCTGGGTAAAACCATCGAAGCCGGCATGATTATTCATCAGCAATTGCTGTCCGGCCGCGCTGAACGCGTGCTGATCGTGGTGCCTGAAACCCTGCAACATCAGTGGCTGGTTGAGATGCTGCGCCGCTTCAACCTGCGTTTCTCTCTGTTTGATGACGACCGCTATGCCGAATCCGTGCATGAGGCGACGAACCCGTTTGAAACCGAGCAACTGGTTATCTGTTCTCTTGATTTCGTGCGCCGCAACAAGTCCCGCCTCGAGCAACTGTCCGATGCATCCTGGGACATGCTGGTCGTCGACGAAGCACACCATCTGGTGTGGAGCGAAGACGCGCCAAGCCGCGAATATCAGGTTATCGAGCAGCTCTCTCAGCAAATCCCGAGCGTCCTGCTGCTGACCGCAACGCCGGAGCAACTGGGCCAGGAAAGTCACTTTGCGCGTCTGCGCTTGCTGGATCCGGACCGTTTCCACGATTACGAAGAATTTCTTGAAGAACAACAGCAATATCAGCCGGTGGCAGATGCCGTGACGCTGCTGCTCAACAAAGAGCCGCTGACGCCGGAAGCGCTGGCCTTGCTGGGCGAAAGCGTCGGCAATGCTGACACCGACTCGCTGCTGACCGCCGCCAATAAAGGTGACGAAGCCGCCGCGAAACAGCTGGTTTCCATGCTGATGGATCGCCACGGCACCAGCCGCGTGCTGTTCCGTAATACCCGTAACGGCGTAAAAGGTTTCCCGGAGCGCCATCTGCATTCGGTGAAACTGCCGCTGCCGACGCAGTATCAGACCGCGATTAAAGTCTCGGGCATTATGGGCGCGAAGAAAACCGCCGAAGCCCGTGCGCATGACATGCTGTATCCGGAGCAGATTTATCAGGAATTCGAAGGCGAAAACGCCACCTGGTGGAACTTCGATCCGCGCGTTGAATGGTTGCTCGGTTATCTGACCGCCAACCGTGACGAAAAAGTGCTGGTGATTTGCGCCAAGGCCGCTACGGCGCTGCAACTGGAACAGGTTCTGCGTGAACGCGAAGCGATCCGAGCTGCCGTGTTCCACGAAGGTTTGTCGATCATCGAACGTGACCGCGCCGCCGCGTACTTCGCTTCTCAGGAAGAAGGCGCACAGGTTCTGCTGTGTTCTGAAATCGGCTCTGAAGGTCGCAACTTCCAGTTCGCCAGCAAGATGGTGATGTTCGATCTCCCGTTCAACCCGGATCTGCTCGAGCAGCGTATTGGCCGTCTGGATCGTATCGGCCAGCAAAACAATATTGACATCATGGTGCCTTACCTTGAGCAAACCGCGCAGTCGGTGCTGGTTCGCTGGTTCCACGAAGGTCTGGATGCGTTCGAACATACCTGCCCGACCGGACGGACGATTTATGACAGCGCTTACGATCAGCTGATTACGTTCCTCGCCACACCGGCTGAACAGGAAGGTCTGGACGACTTTATTCTCAAATGCCGCGCTGAACATGACGTGCTGAAAGAGAAGCTGGAAAATGGCCGCGACCGTCTGCTGGAGATGCATTCCAATGGCGGCGAACGTGCGCAGCAGCTGGCGAAAGAAATTGGCGAGCAGGATAACGACGTCAATCTGGTGAATTTCGCGCTGAATCTGTTCGATATCGTCGGCATCAATCAGGACGATCGCAGCGATAATCTGATCGTCCTGACGCCGTCCGATCACATGCTGGTGCCGGATTTCCCGGGCCTACCGGAAGACGGTTGTACGGTGACGTTTGACCGTGAACAGGCGCTGTCGCGTGAAGATGCGCAATTCATCAGCTGGGAGCATCCGATCGTGCGCAACGGTCTGGATCTGATCCTCTCCGGCGATACCGGCAGCTGTGCGGTGTCGATCCTGAAAAACAAAGCGCTGCCGGTCGGTACTTTGCTGGCAGAGCTGATTTACGTGGTCGAATGTCAGGCGCCGAAACACCTGCAACTGACCCGCTTCCTGCCGCCGACGCCGGTGCGCATGCTGATGGATCGCAAAGGCACTAACCTTGCCGCGCAGGTGGAATTCGAAAGCTTTAACCGCCAGCTGAACGCCATCAACCGTCATAACTCCAGCAAGCTGGTGAATGCTGTGCAGCAGGATGTCCACGCCATGCTGCAACAGGCTGAAGCGGAAATTGCTGAGCAGGCACGTGCGCTGATTGAAGCGGCGAAAGTTGAAGCGGACGAGCAACTGACGAAAGAGCTGGATCGTCTGAAAGCCCTGAAAGAAGTGAACCCGAACATTCGCGATGACGAACTGGAATCGGTAGACTCAAACCGTAAGCAGGTGCTGGCCAATCTCAATGACGCCAGCTGGCGTCTGGATGCGATCCGTCTGGTGGTCGTCAGCCACCAGTAAGCCTGTCGGGATGCAGCCGCTTCTGCATCCCCTCTTTTATTTCACCCTGAATGCAGACTGAAACCGCTATGAGCGAACATCAACCGACAATGCCTGAACCGTCCAAAACCCGGCCGCTGGAGAATTACAATCCGCCGACCGATCCCTGGTTGCAGGTGATTTTCCAGGATGAACACATCATGGTGGTGAATAAGCCAAGCGGGTTGCTTTCTGTGCCGGGCAAATTAGCCGAGCATCAGGACAGCCTGATGACGCGCATTCAGCAGCAATTTCCGGAAGCGGAATCGGTGCATCGTCTGGACATGTCGACCAGCGGCGTGATTGTGGTGGCGCTGACCAAAGACGCGGAGCGGGAACTCAAACGCCAGTTCCGCGAACGCGAAACCAAGAAAGTGTATATCGCGCGTGTCTGGGGACGGGTCGAAGAAGATTACGGCATTATAGATTTGCCGCTGATTTGCGATTATCCCAACCGGCCAAAGCAGAAGGTTTGCCATGAAACCGGGAAGAAAGCGCTGACGCAGTATGAAGTGATGTCCTGGGATGAAGACGGTACGACGCGTGTCAAACTCCGGCCGATTACCGGGCGTTCGCATCAGCTGCGCGTGCATTTACTGGCGCTCGGGCATCCGATTCTGGGCGATAAGTTTTATGCACATCCGCAGGCGCTGGCCGCCGCTGACCGTTTGCAATTGCATGCGCAGGAGCTGTCGTTTTACCATCCGATCACTGACGCGCCGCTGGTATTCAACTGCGATCCGGATTTTTAAGTTTCCGGAAGAAATAAAAAAGGCGCTGAATTCAGCGCCTTTTACTTTTGCGTTGGAGAAGATTACTTAAAACCTTTCTCTCTTTTGATCAGGTCATACGCGGCCTGAATCGACTGCGCTTTCTCTTTTGCCATTTCCATCATTTCCGGCGGCAAACCTTTTGCGACCAGTTTGTCCGGGTGATGTTCGCCCATCAGTTTGCGGTACGCCCGTTTGATGGTCGTCGCGTCGTCCGTGGCATTCACGCCCAGCACTTTACACGCATCGGCCAGCGTCGGGCCTTGCTGCGTCTGGTGATAACCGCCGCGATAAGAGTGACCGCCCTGCTGACTTCCACCGAACTGTTGTCCGCCTTCCATCATGCGCAGGAACTGATCGAACTGCATGCGGGAAATCCTAAGTTCTTCGGCAATCACATACAGCACTTCGCGCTCGTTCGGGTGCAAAGAGCCGTCGGCATACGCCGCCTGGATCTGGATTTCCAGAAAAGTCCGGATCAGATCAAAGCGACCGAAACACGCACTGCGTAATGCCCGCATTTTTTCCCGCAGCGGATAATTTGCTTCTTTCCCGTCGCGGAAGGCGCGCTGGGCGGCTTCACGCTGCTCACCGTGCAACTGCATACGTTCCATGTAAAGACTGGCGATTTGTATATCCGCCTCGGTCACTCTGCCTTTTGATTTAGTCAGATTCCCCATCACTTCAAATGTGGTGCGGAAAAAGATGGTTTGACGTGTCTGTTGATCGGCGAAATATCCCCGGCGTTTCGCGGAACGCGCGGTATCAAACATATGCCCTATCAACACCCCTGAAACAATTCCCCAGAAGCCTAAACCGGACCATAAGCCCAGGATAAGTCCGAGCAGTTTTCCCCAATACTGCATATACTCCTCAATTCGCCATGCCGTCGCTTAAAAATTGCTTTATCATAACCGGCATTTATCGTTGTGCCTAACGGCGACAGCGTAACAGGTTGGATTTAACACTAGCGCAACCATGATGAGTGAGATAGTCTCTGACCGTTTGCCGGCATGATGCCTCTGATGACGGAACACCATTTTACGTATGAAAAACAGACGTCTGAAAACACGCTTACCCACAGTGCTGGCTGCCACAATCTGGTCAGTATTGTACAGTCACGGCGCAATGGCCGACCTCGCGCAGCAATGTATGCTCGGCGTTCCGACCTATGACAAACCTTTGGTGCAGGGTGATCCTAATTCACTGCCTGTGACCATCAATGCCGACAAGGCCACCGGAAATTATCCTGACAGCTCGCTTTTCAGCGGCAACGTGAATATCGTTCAGGGTAACAGTACGCTCGATGCCGATCATGTTCAGCTCAACCAAATTGCCAATCCCAATCAGCCCACCCCGACCCGTACCGCCACGGCGACCGGGAACGTGCGTTATAACGATAACCAGATCAAGCTGAACGGGCCGAAAGGCTTTGCAAACCTGACCACCAAAGATACCGATGTTCAGAACGGTGATTACCAGATGGTAGGCCGTCAGGGGCGTGGTAATGCCGACAAGATGAAGCAGCGTGACAACAACCGCTACACCATCATGGATAACGGCACTTTCACGACCTGTCTGCCTGGCGATAACAGCTGGAGCGTGGTGGGTTCAGAAGTGATTCAGGACCGCCAGGAAGAAGTGGCTGAAATCTGGAACGCCCGTTTCCATATCGGCCCGGTTCCGGTGTTCTACAGCCCGTATATGCAGTTGCCGATCGGTGACAAACGCCGCTCGGGCTTCCTTATTCCGAACGCCAAATACAGCAGCAACAACGGTTTCGGCCTGACCGTTCCGTGGTACTGGAACATCGCGCCAAACTACGATGCCACGATCACGCCGAACTACATGAGCAACCGTGGTCTGCAATTGCAGAACGAATTCCGCTATCTGACCGTGGCTGGTGCAGGTCTGATGGAGTTCGATTATCTGGGTAATGATAAGAAAATAGATCAGCAATACGTTGATGATGAGAACCGGACCAGCGATAAGACCAAGCGATGGATGTACTACTGGCGCCATGCCGGGGTATACGATCAGGTTTGGCGCTTCAACGTCGACTACACCAAGGTCAGTGATCCGTACTACTTCACCGATTTTGACTCGAAATACGGTTCAAGTACTGACGGCTATTCCACCCAGAAGTTTAGCGTTGGTTATGCCAACGAAAACTGGGATGTGACGCTGGCCAGTAAACAATTCCAGGTGTTCTCGGACTACGGTAACAGCAACGCTTACCGCGCCCAGCCACAGCTGGACATCAACTATTACAAAAACGATGTGGGGCCTTTCGACCTGCATCTTTATGGTCAGGCGGTGAAATTCACCAGCGTTAACCCTGACAACCCGGAAGCGGTCCGTACTCACTTCGAACCGACCCTGAGCCTGCCACTGAGTAACGGCTGGGGAAGCCTGGATAACGAAGTGAAGCTGATGGCGACACACTATCAGCAAGATATTCCGGATGCGTATTACGATGCGAACCCGAATACCAAACTGCGTTCTTCGGTAAACCGTGTGATGCCTGAGTTCAAGACCGACGGCAAAATGGTCTTCGACCGGACGATGGACTGGAACAGTGATTACACACAGACCCTCGAACCGCGCGCACAATATTTGTACATTCCGTATCGTAACCAGAGCGGGATTAATACCTATGACTCGACGCTGTTACAGTCCGACTATACCGGTCTGTTCCGCGATAAGAGCTACAGCGGCCTGGACCGTATTGCTTCGGCAAACCAGGTGGCAACCGGTTTAACAACCCGTATTTACGACGAAAATCTGGAAGAGCGCTTCAATGCGTCTGCCGGTCAGATTTACTACTTCCAGCCACCACGCACGGGTGACGTGAACAGTGTTCTGGATAAAAGTGATGACAGAGGTAGTCTGGTTTGGGCCGGTGACAGCTATTACAAAATCAATGACTTCTGGGGCGTTCGTGGCGGCGTGCAGTATGACACCCGTTTAGATGCATTGGCGCTGGGCGATGCCGTTCTGGAATACCGCGCTGACTCAGAAAGAATGGTTCAGCTGAGCTACCGTTATGCCAGCCCGGAATATATTCAGGCGACACTGCCGAGCGTGACCAACCCGGGTTATCAGGATGGTATTTCTCAGGTGGGCGGGATCGCCAGCTGGCCGATTGCTGACCGCTGGGCAATTGTTGCGGCCTATTATTACGACACGAAAGCACAGCAATCTGCCGATCAGCTGATTGGTTTGCAGTACAACACTTGCTGCTGGGCCATCAACGTGGGTTACGAACGTAAGATCACCAACTACGATACTGTTAAGTCAGAAAGTAAGTATGACAATAAGATTGGATTCAACATTGAACTTAGAGGCCTGGGGAACAATCAAACCCTCGGAACGAAAGAAATGTTGGCCAGCGGCATACTGCCTTATCAACGCGCTTTCTAAGCCGATACCACGATTGATGAGTTAAGACTCTACGAACTCAGTGAACTTGAAACCCGCGCTTGCGGATTAGACAAATGGAAAAAGTATGAAGAACTGGAGAACACTTCTCCTCGGCGTGACGCTTTGTGCCAGCACTGCGTTTGCAGCCCCTCAGGAAGTTGATAAAGTTGCCGCCGTCGTGAACAACGGCGTCGTGTTGCAAAGTGACGTAGACAGCCTGTATCAGTCAGTGACACAGCAGGCCAAGCAAGCGAACCAGCAGCTGCCCGATGAAGCAACATTACGCCACCAGATCCTTGATCGTCTGATCATGGATCAGATCCAGTTGCAGATGGCGACCCGTATGGGTATTACGCTGACCGATCAGGATGTGGATAAAGCGATTGCCGGTATTGCGCAACAGAACAATATTTCCGTTGATCAGCTGCGTAGCCGTCTGGCTTATGACGGTCTGAACTACAGCACCTATCGCGCCCAGATCCGTAAAGAAATGCTGATCAGCGAAGTCCGTAACAGCGAAGTTCGCCGTCGCGTGACGATCCTGCCTCAGGAAGTCGATCAGTTGTCCAAGCAGGTTGCGGCCCAGAACGGCGGCAGTGCTGAATTTAACCTCAGCCACATCCTGTTGCCATTGCCAGAAAACCCAACGCAGGATCAGGTTGATACTGCTGAACAGCTGGCGAAAAAAATCGTCGCCGATCTGAACAACGGTGCGGACTTCGGCAAACTGGCTATCACATATTCTGCTGACTCTCAGGCGCTGAAAGGCGGCAACATGGGTTGGGGCAAATTGCAGGAGCTGCCTTCCCTGTTCGCTCAGGCGCTGAGCACCGCACAGAAAGGTCAGGTTATCGGTCCGATCCGTTCAGGCGTGGGCTTCCACATCCTGAAAGTGAACGATATCCGTGGTGATAACAAAACCGTTTCTGTGACTGAAGTTCATGCACGCCATATCCTGATCAAGCCCTCTGTCGTGATGACAGATGCACAGGCGCGCGCGAAACTTGAACAAGTTGCCGCAGATATTAAGAGTGGCAAAGCGACGTTTGCTGATGAAGCGAAACAGCTTTCTCAGGATCCGGGTTCTGCAAATCAGGGTGGCGATTTAGGTTGGGCGTCTCCGGATATGTACGATCCTGCGTTCCGTGATGCGCTGATGAACCTTAAGAAAGGTGAAGTCAGTGCGCCGGTTCACTCCTCCTTCGGCTGGCACCTGATCCAGTTACTGGATACCCGCCAGGTTGATAAAACAGATGCTGCACAAAAAGAACGTGCTTACCGCATGCTGTTCAACCGTAAATTTGCGGAAGAAGCCCAGACCTGGATGCAGGAACAACGTGCTGAAGCGTACGTGAAAATTATGGACGGTAATGGACAATAAAACGCTGACAACAAAATCTGTCGTCATCACCCCCGGCGAACCTGCCGGGGTTGGGCCGGACCTGGTACTGGCGCTGGCTCAGCAGTCATGGCCTGTTGAGCTTGTGGTGTGTGCCGATCCGGCCCTGCTGCTTGAACGCGCTGAAAAACTGGGTCTGAAGATCCAGTTGCGCGAGTACCAGAAAGACAGCCCGGCAGAACCTCAGGCTGCGGGGACATTAACGGTTTTACCGATTACCACGGCGGTGCCTGTCACGCCCGGTAAACTGGATGTCGCCAACAGCCACTATGTCGTTGAAACGCTGTCACGCGCCTGCGACGGCGCAATCAGCGGCGAGTTTGCCGCGTTGATTACCGGCCCTGTGCAAAAGAGCATCATTAACGATGCCGGTATCCCGTTCATCGGCCATACTGAATTCTTTGCTGACCGCAGCCATTGCACCCGTGTTGTGATGATGCTGGCAACGGAAGAACTGCGCGTCGCGCTGGCGACCACGCATTTACCGCTGTTAGCCGTACCGGGTGCGATCACGCGCGAATGTCTGCACGAAGTCATCACCATTTTGAATCATGACCTGAGAACCAAATTCGGCATCGCCGAGCCGCAAATCTACGTGTGTGGTCTGAATCCGCACGCCGGTGAAGGCGGTCATATGGGTCATGAAGAAATAGACATCATCATTCCTGCGCTGGAAGAACTGCGCCAGCAGGGCATGCATCTTATCGGTCCGCTGCCCGCTGATACGTTATTCCAGCCTAAATATCTGCAACACGCCGATGCTGTTTTATCGATGTATCACGATCAGGGCCTTCCGGTGCTAAAATATCAGGGATTCGGTCGCGCCGTGAATATCACGCTGGGCCTTCCCTTTATCCGGACCTCCGTTGATCACGGCACCGCCCTTGAACTCGCTGCAACCGGCACCGCCGATGCAGGCAGTTTCAAGACAGCAATAAATCTCGCCATTCGTATGGCAAATAACAGCAACGATAAATAACAACAATGAATAGTAGAGTCCACCAAGGTCACTTTGCCCGTAAACGTTTTGGGCAAAACTTCTTAACCGATCAATTTGTTATCGATAGCATCGTGTCGGCCATTCATCCTATGCCGGGCGAATCCGTCGTCGAAATCGGTCCTGGCCTGGCTGCATTAACTGAGCCCGTCGCTTCACGTCTGGACAGCATGACAGTCATCGAACTCGACCGCGATCTGGCTACACGTCTGGAAAACAATCCGAAGTTTCAGGGCAAGCTGCGCGTCATTCAGTCTGATGCCATGAAAATCAATTTTGGCGAGCTCTCCGAAGAACTTGGCCAGCCGCTGCGCGTATTCGGCAACCTGCCGTATAACATTTCCACGCCGCTGATGTTCCATCTGTTCACTTACACCAACGCCATCAAAGACATGCATTTCATGTTGCAGAAGGAAGTGGTGAACCGCCTGGTTGCAGGCCCGAACAGCAAAGCGTATGGTCGTTTAACGGTGATGGCGCAGTATTACTGCAACGTTATCCCGGTACTGGAAGTGCCGCCGGAATCCTTTACACCGGCGCCAAAAGTGGAATCCGCCGTGGTGCGTTTAGTGCCGCATGACGTGATCCCTTATCCGGTTTCTGATATCCGCATTCTGAGCCGCCTGACTACCGACGCGTTCAATCAGCGTCGTAAGACTGTGCGTAACAGCCTCGGCCATCTGTTCACTCCTGAGCAAATGACGGCGCTGGGCTTAGATCTCAGCATGCGTGCTGAAAATATTTCGGTTGAGCAATACTGTAAACTGGCTAACTGGTTATCCACACGGCCTAAAACCCCGGAACCTCAGGAGTAGCGTTATGCTTAATTCGCCCCGTGTTTGTGTTCAGGTGCAAAGTATCTACGTTGAGTCACAGTCGATACCGGAAGAAGAACGTTTTGTTTTCGCCTACACCATCACGATCCGCAATCTGGGGCGTTTTAATGTACAACTGCTTCGCCGCTACTGGCTGATCACCAACAGTAACGGCCGCCAGACCGAAGTTCAGGGCGAAGGGGTTATCGGAGAACAACCGCTGATCCTGCCCGGCAACGAATTCCACTACACCAGTGGCGCTGTTTTAGAAACGCCACTGGGCACGATGGAAGGCCATTACGAAATGGTCGCGCACGACGGTGAAAGCTTCCGCGTGCCGATCCCGGTCTTCCGCCTCGCCATCCCTACGCTGATAAATTAATCCACATGTCGACATATCTTATTGGTGATGTTCACGGCTGCATCGATGAACTCAAGGCGCTATTGGCGCAGGTGGATTTTGATCCGCAAAATGATGTTCTCTGGCTGACGGGCGATCTTGTCGCGCGCGGGCCGGCTTCTGTTGAAGTCCTGCGTTTTGTCAGTGGTTTGGGCGATTGCGTGCGAATGGTGCTCGGTAATCACGATTTACATCTGCTGGCAGTTTACGCGGGTATAAGCTTTAACAAGCCGAAAGATCGCATTACGCCGTTACTTGAAGCAGAAGATGCCGATGAACTGATCAACTGGTTACGTCGTCAGCCGGTATTGCAGGTAGATGAAGATTTGAAACTGGTGATGGCTCACGCCGGGATCACGCCGCAGTGGGATCTCGACACTGCAAAAATGTGCGCCCGTGAAGTCGAAGCCGTGCTGAGCAGCGACACTTATCCGCTGTTTCTCGATGCCATGTACGGCGACATGCCGAATAACTGGCACCCGGAGCTCAGCGGTCTGGCGCGTTTGCGATTCAGTACCAATGCGTTCACCCGCATGCGCTTCTGTTTCCCGAACGGACAGCTGGATATGATTTGCAAAGATGTGCCGGAGAACGCGCCAAGACCCCTCAAACCCTGGTTTGATATTCCGGGCCCGGTGCAGGAAGCGGGTTACAGCATTGCGTTTGGTCACTGGGCATCGCTGGAAGGAAAAGGCGCACCGGAAGGTATTTACGCGCTGGACACCGGTTGTTGCTGGGGCGGGGATTTAACGATGTTGCGCTGGGAAGATAAAACCTATTTCACCCAGCCGTCGAACCGTCATAAAGAAAAAGAGCAATCTGACCTGCCGAAAGCGCTGTAGTTTTTCGGCGGGATAAAGGACAAAAGGCACCCCTGAAAGGTGCCTTTTTGCTTTACACGTCAGCCCGAAAAATCAGGCACGGCGGTCAAGAATTTCGAAGCAGTAGCCGTGGGAGTTTTGCTCATCAGCGTCGTGGAATTCGCTGAAAGTGCTTTCCCAGTCATCCGGCTCATAGTCAGGGAAATGCGTATCCCCTTCCACTTCCGCATCAATGTGGGTCAGATATAAACGGTTCGCTTTTGGCAATAATTGCTCGTATACGCGGCCACCGCCCATCACCATCACTTCTTCCACATCACCGGCGGCGGCCAGTGCGGCATCCACAGACGTCACCCAGGTCACGCCGTCGTGCTCACCAGGCTTTGAGCTGATGACGATGTTCAGCCGGCCGGGTAACGGGCGCCCAATCGACTCGAACGTCTTGCGCCCCATGATGACAGGTTTATTGAGCGTATTACGCTTAAACCAGGCCAGATCACCGGGTAAATGCCAAGGCATTGCGTTTTCCATGCCAATAACGCGATCGGTCGCCAGTGCGGCGATCAGGCTGATAATCATTATGAAGCCCTGTGTTGATTAAAGAGACTCAAAAAAAGAGCCCACACTATACGGAAAGCCCAATCAACCGTCGATAGGGAGACTCACGCTTTACAAAGATATAAGAGCGCTCTTACCCTGGCGGGATTTTACCCGCCTGACGTGCCAGTTTCAGGTCTGAAAGGGCGGCGAAAATCGGAAGAAATTACAATTATTCAGCCGAAAATGCTGGAAACGCGATCTGCCGTTTCGCCGCTCTGTAAGGGCTTGTACAACTGCGCTTACACACCGGGCCGATTACGGTACAGTCAGAGCCCTTTCCACCATCAACCGAAATGTCAGTCTGGCAAAAAAAGCCATATGAGTGATTTATCTTGCCGAGGATTGGCGTATCATGCGGCCTTTATTTTGTTCTGAACATTAACGACGGTTATTTCCATGCTTGAAACCACCCTTTTTGTTGCCAGTATTGCGTTCCTCGGCATGCTTTCTCCCGGCCCCGATTTCTTTCTGGTCATCAAAAATGCGGCCCGCTACCCGCGCATCGCGGCACTCATGACGTCACTCGGGGTCATTTGTGGCGTCATCACGCACATGTCGTACTGCGTGGCCGGTCTGGCGGTGGTCATCACTACCACGCCGTGGCTGTTTAATTTGCTGAAATACGTCGGCGCAGCCTACCTGATCTGGGTCGGCATTCAGGCATTGTTCTCGCGCAGCAACAGCAAAATGAATCTTGACGGGCTGGAACCGCAGCAGGTCAAACTGCGTACTGCATTCGTTCAGGGTTATTTGTGTAATCTGCTGAACCCAAAAGCCACGCTGTTTTTCCTGGCCATGTTTACGCAGGTCTTGCAGATCAACTCGACTCTTGGCGAAAAGCTATGGTACGCGTCGATTATTGTCAGCTTATCCGTGATCTGGTGGCCTTCGCTGGCGCTATTAATCCAAAGCGCGCCGGTTCGCCGGGGTCTGGCGAAAGCGCAGAAGATTATCGATAAATTGCTGGGCGGCGTGCTGATTGGTTTGGGCATTAAAGTTGCGCTGAGCTGATCAAAAAAGCCGGCAAATCTGTGCCGGCTTTCTGTTCTCCCTCTGATTCCTCAGAGTTTATCCTTTCGCTTCTATCACATCCTTTTCCGGCGCTTTACCATCAATACTCCCGCGCCAGCCAGACTGAACCGATGACAAACGCTCCTGATCCTGCTCGATAGCCGCGGTCAGCATGTCCTTCGCACGTTGCATACTGGCGATACGGAATTCAGTGTCTTCGTAATTCTCGATAGTGGCTTCGAGCATTTTCAGGTTATAGCGACGGAACAAATCAGCTTTTTCACGCGCTTCATACGCATCCAGCCCAAGTTCTTCCAACACGTCACGCCCCACGCGCAGGGAGCCTTCAAACAATTCACGCTCCGGCGCTTCCACGCCCAACTGACGCAACTGATACCAGTGGTCAACGTCACGGGCACGCGCAATCACTTTCAGGTTCGGAAAATGTTCTTTCGCCAGCGCCGTCAGTTGCAGGTTGGCTTCAACGTCATCGATGGCGTTAATCAGTACTTTGGCCTGCGCCGCGCCTGCCGATTCGAGTAAATCCACACGGGTCGCGTCACCGTAAAACACTTTGGTGCCGAATTTACGCAGCGTTTCGATATGATCCGGATCGTGGTCCAGAACGACGGTATGAACATTATTGGCCAGCAGTAAACGACCGGCAATCTGACCAAAACGACCGAATCCGGCGATAATGACCTGCGCATTTTCTTCGTCAATGGTGTCCTGCGGACGGTCATCTTTCGGCGCATTACGCTCCATACGGTTCGCAATGACCAGCAGCAGCGGCGTTACGGCCATTGAAAGCGCAACGGCGAGCGTCAGCGCTTTCGACCATTCGTCAGGCATCACGCCAGCCATTTTCGCAGCACTGAAAATCACGAAGGCGAATTCACTGCCCTGCCCGATTAAGATCGCAAAAAGACCACGCTGTTTTTTCGGTACACCCAGCCACGGCGCAATCAGCCACAACATCGCCGCTTTAAGCGCCATAAAACCCACCAGCAAGGTGGCGATCAGCAACGGCTGATGTACCAGCGTACCGAAGTCGATAGACATCCCGACGCCGATAAAGAACAGGCCAAGCAGCAAACCTTTGAACGGCTGAATATCGCTTTCCAGCGCGTGACGGTATTCCGAACTCGCCAGCAATACACCCGCCAGAAACGCGCCCATCGCCATCGACATACCGGCCATTTCCAGCAGAATACCGAAACCGAACACCAGGAAAAGTGCCACGGCGCTGAACACTTCGCGCATGCCGGAACGGGCAACAAAGTGCAGTAAAGGCCGCGTGACGTAACGTCCGAGCAATACCACCAGCACCAGCGCACCGGCCACTTTTGCTGCCGACAGACCAAAGCTCAGAAGCGTTGTGGCTTCGCCGGTGCTGGCAAGAAGCGGGATCATCGCCACCAGTGGGATCGCCGCAATATCCTGGAATAACAGCACGGCAAACGCGCTGCGGCCAATCGGTGACGGCGTCAGGCTGCGTTCGCTCATTGCCTGCATGGCAATCGCGGTGGAAGACAGCGCCAGCGTCAGGCCAATCAGCAAGGCAATTTTCCAGTCCAGACCGAGGAAGTAACAAAACGCGCTGAGTACGATACCGCAACCGGCCATCTGAATACTGCCGCCGCCAAAAACGGAGGCGCGCATCGTCCACAACCGTTTCGGATCCAGTTCAAGACCGATCACAAACAGCATCAGAACCACACCGATTTCTGCAAACGTCAAAATCGACTCGGCGTCTGAAACCAGTTTCAATCCCCAGGGTCCGATAATGCACCCTGCGATCAGATAGCCCAGCACAGAGCCGAGCCCGAGTCGGACAGCTATCGGCACAAACAGCGCCGCGGAGCCAAGATAAATCAGCCCCTCAATCATCAGGTTATGATTATCCATGATTCACCTCCGGCGGGCAGCCTTCTTTCAGGCTCAGGCAGTCTGTCAGGCGTTGACGGTATTCTTCACCGGCTGCTTTCAGCGCCACTTCGTCGCAAATGAACGTGTTATGTACCGCAAAGTACGGCAGCCAGTGCATGCCGCAGTAAACCGCCGTCGCCTGTAACGGCTGCGCAAGAACATCGAAATTCGGGTGATCGCCCAGCTCGAAGTGATGTTCATTGCCGCCGGTCGTCACCGCCCACAGGCAATGTTTTCCGTTAAGCGCGTTGCCTTCGTGACCATATGCCCAGCCATGCTCCAGCACTTTATCTATCCATAATTTCATCAGCGGCGGCAGGCCGTACCACTGGATCGGATGCTGGAAAACCACCAGATCGGCGCGCTCGACGGCTTTCTGTTCGGCGTCTATGTCGATATTGAAATCGGGGTACAGGTCGTAAAGTGAACGGACTTCGACGTTGGGTAAATCTGATACAGCCGAGAGCAGTCCCTGGTTGGCCCGCGAATGGCGCGGATAAGGATGGGCGTAAATTATTAATATCATGCAGGTCTCTTGTCTTATTTCATTTACTTCAGCATACGCAATTTTTAGCTTTCTGGAAAAAAGCCCATACGTTATACCCAAATAATTCGGTTCGCAGGAAGGCGGCAAGTGATGGAATCCCGATGAGCTTACTCAGGTAAGTGATTCGGGTGACTGAATGCAGCCAACGCATCTGCGAATTGGAGTATGACGGGTATAAAAGAAAAAGGCGCAGCTTTCGCCACGCCTTTTGCTAACCAATTATGCCATTAACCTTTGATTTTCGCGTGCATTTCCTGCACCGACGTCACCTGCTCTGTCGGGTCAGAAGACAGTGCCATCGCTGTGGCAAAACCGCCGTTCAGCGTGGTGTCGTAATGCACTTTATATTGCAGCGCACTGCGGCGGATCAGCTTGGAGTCTTCAATCGCCTGACGGCCCGCCGTGGTGTTGACGATGTACACATACTCGCCGTTTTTAATACGGTCCTGAATGTGCGGACGACCTTCATGCACCTTGTTGACCAGGCGCGGGTTAATCCCGGCTTCGCCCAGCACAACGGCAGTCCCGTGCGTCGCATCCAGCTCGAAGCCGCGTTTCAGCAGTTTCGCGGCCAAATCCACGACGCGGCCTTTGTCGCCCTCACGCACAGACAACAGCGCGCGACCGGCTTTCTTCATGCCGGAGTTGCTGCCCAGCTGCGCTTTCGCGAATGCTTCTGCGAAGGTGCGGCCAACGCCCATGACTTCACCGGTAGAACGCATTTCCGGCCCGAGAATCGGGTCAACGCCAGGGAATTTGTTGAACGGCAACACCACTTCTTTGACGGAGTAGTAAGGCGGAATGACTTCTTCGGTCACGCCTTGCTGCGCCAGCGTCTGACCCGCCATGACGCGGGCGGCCACTTTCGCCAGTGCCACACCGGTCGCTTTAGACACGAACGGGACGGTACGTGCGGCGCGCGGGTTGACTTCAATCAGGTAGACTTCGTTGTTTTTCACCGCGAACTGGACGTTCATCAGGCCGCGCACGCTCAGCTCGAAGGCCAGTTTCTCGACCTGCTGACGCATCACATCCTGAATTTCCTGGCTCAGCGTGTAACAAGGCAGAGAACATGCGGAGTCACCGGAGTGAACGCCAGCCTGCTCAATGTGTTCCATGATGCCGCCAATCAGCACGCGCTCGCCGTCGCAGATTGCATCGACGTCCACTTCAACAGCGTCATCCAGGAAACGGTCGAGCAATACCGGCGCATCGTTGGACACGCTGACCGCATTCTGGAAGTAACGGCGCAGGTCGATTTCGTCGTACACGATTTCCATTGCGCGACCGCCCAGAACATATGACGGACGAACCACCAGCGGATAACCGATGCCTGCTGCTTTTTCGACAGCCTGTTCGATGGTCGCTACCGTGGCGTTAGCCGGTTGTTTCAGACCCAGACGGTTAACCGCCTGCTGGAAACGTTCGCGGTCTTCAGCGCGGTCAATGGCGTCCGGGCTGGTGCCGATAATTGGCACGCCAGCGGCTTCGAGTTCACGCGCCAGTTTCAGCGGAGTCTGGCCGCCGTACTGCACGATAACGCCTTTCGGCTGCTCAATGCGGACGATTTCCAGCACGTCTTCCAGCGTCACAGATTCGAAGTACAGACGGTCGGACGTGTCGTAGTCGGTAGAAACTGTTTCAGGGTTACAGTTGACCATGATGGTTTCGTAACCGTCTTCACGCAGCGCCAGTGAGGCGTGTACGCAGCAGTAGTCGAACTCAATCCCCTGACCGATACGGTTCGGACCGCCGCCCAGCACCATGATTTTTGGCTTGTCGTTAGTCGGGTTGGATTCGCATTCTTCTTCGTACGTGGAGTACATGTACGCCGTGTCAGTCGAGAATTCTGCCGCACAGGTATCCACTCGTTTGTAAACCGGGTGCAGATTGTATTTATGGCGCAGTTTGCGCACTTCGCTTTCGGATACGCCAACAAGTTTAGCCAGACGCAGGTCAGCAAAGCCTTTGCGTTTGAGCATGCGCAGGTATTCCGGCGTCAGGATGTTGAAACCGCCTTCGGCGACTTCATTTTCCAGTTTCACCAGCTCTTCAATCTGCACCAGGAACCAGCGGTCAACGTTGGTCAGGTTGAAGATACCGTCAACGGACATCCCGGCGCGGAAAGCGTCAGCGATGTACCAGATACGCTCCGCGCCTGCTTCTTTCAGCTCGCGGCGGATTTTCGTCAGCGCTTCCGGGTCGTCCAGGCTCACTTTCGGGTCAAAGCCGCTTGCGCCCACTTCCAGACCGCGCAGCGCTTTTTGCAGGGATTCCTGCTGCGTGCGGCCAATCGCCATCACTTCGCCGACGGATTTCATCTGCGTGGTCAGACGGTCGTTTGCACCGGCAAATTTCTCGAAGTTGAAACGTGGGATTTTCGTCACAACGTAGTCGATGGACGGTTCGAACGACGCAGGCGTTTTGCCGCCGGTGATGTCGTTCATCAGTTCATCGAGGGTGTAACCCACCGCCAGTTTCGCAGCGACTTTTGCAATCGGGAAGCCGGTCGCTTTAGAGGCCAGTGCTGATGAACGGGAAACGCGCGGGTTCATTTCGATGACAATCAGACGACCATTTTTCGGGTTCACCGAGAACTGGACGTTTGAACCGCCGGTTTCTACGCCGATTTCACGCAGTACCGCCATCGAGGCGTTACGCATGATTTGGTATTCTTTGTCGGTCAGGGTTTGCGCGGGCGCAACGGTGATGGAGTCACCAGTGTGAATGCCCATCGCATCGAAGTTTTCGATTGAGCAGACGATGATGCAGTTGTCGTTTTTATCACGCACCACTTCCATCTCGTACTCTTTCCAGCCAATCAGCGACTCATCAATCAGCAGTTCTTTGGTTGGGGAAAGATCCAGGCCGCGTTCGCAAATCTCTTCGAACTCTTCACGGTTGTACGCGATACCGCCACCGGTGCCGCCCATGGTGAATGAAGGGCGAATGATGCACGGGAAACCGACGTCAGCCGCGATAACCAGCGCTTCTTCCATGGTATGCGCAATGCCTGAACGAGCGGTATCAAGGCCGATTTTCTTCATCGCGATATCGAAACGGCGACGGTCTTCGGCTTTATCAATGGCGTCTGCGGTCGCGCCAATCATGGTCACGCCGAATTCTGCCAGCACGCCCTGACGTTCCAGTTCCAGTGCGCAGTTCAGTGCAGTCTGACCACCCATGGTAGGCAGCACAGCATCCGGACGCTCTTTCTCAATAATTTTGCGCACAACTTCCCAGTGAATCGGCTCGATGTACGTCGCATCGGCCATTTCCGGGTCGGTCATAATCGTTGCCGGGTTCGAGTTCACCAGAATGACGCGGTACCCCTCTTCACGCAGCGCTTTACACGCCTGTGCGCCGGAGTAGTCAAACTCACACGCCTGGCCGATAACAATCGGGCCTGCGCCCAGGATCAGGATGCTTTTTATGTCTGTACGTTTTGGCATTTTTTATTCGCTCCTGATTTATTTGCTTATAAGAGTGGCGTTGTTGTTATGAGAAGCGCGGTAAGCGTTAATCAGTTCGATGAAATGGTCGAACAATGGCGCCGCATCGTGCGGGCCCGGGCTGGCTTCAGGGTGTCCCTGGAAGCTGAACGCCGCTTTATCGGTGCGGTGAATGCCCTGAACGGTGTGGTCAAACAACGATTTGTGCGTCACACGCAGGTTGGCTGGCAGATTATTTTCATCCACCGCAAAGCCGTGGTTCTGCGCCGTAATCATCACTACGTTGTTATCGATATCTTTTACCGGGTGGTTACCGCCGTGATGGCCGAGTTTCATTTTCAGCGTTTTCGCGCCGCTGGCCAGCGCCAGTAACTGATGGCCGAGGCAGATGCCGAATACCGGAATGTCGGTTTCGAGGAAAGTTTTAATCGCGGCGATAGCGTAATCACAAGGCTCAGGGTCACCCGGGCCGTTGGACAGGAAGATGCCGTCCGGATTGAGTTTCAGCACGTCGGCAGCCGGAGTTTGCGCCGGAACCACCGTCAGGCGGCAACCGCGATCCACCAACATGCGCAGGATGTTGCGTTTCGCACCGTAATCATAGGCCACAACGTGGAACGGCAGTTCTTCATTTTTCTTCGCTTCCGGCAACTCGCCTTCCAGCGTCCAGCTACCTTGCTGCCAGCTGTAAGATTCCGCCGTCGTCACTTCTTTTGCCAGATCCATCCCTTTCAGCCCCGGGAACGCTTGGGCTTTTTGCAGCGCCAGCTGAGCATCCGGTGAATCGCCCGCGATGATGCAGCCATTTTGCGCACCTTTTTCGCGAAGCAGGCGGGTCAGTTTACGGGTATCAATATCGGCGATGGCCACGATGTTATGGCGCTTAAGGTAATCAGAGAGGTTTTCTTCACTGCGGTAGTTGCTGGCAATCAGAGGTAAATCGCGAATGACCAGACCTTGAGCGTGTACTGCGGAGGATTCTTCATCAGCGGCATTGGTGCCGACATTACCGATATGGGGATAAGTGAGAGTGACAATTTGGCGGGAATAGGAAGGATCAGTGAGGATTTCTTGATAACCGGTCATCGACGTATTGAAGACCACTTCCCCCACTGCCGACCCTTCTGCCCCGATGGCCCGACCGTGGAATTGGGTTCCGTCTTCCAGAACCAATAGCGCTGACTTTATCAAAGCATCCTCCAAGAATAATAAATCACAATATCTGCATATTAATTCAGATAACACGATCTAAATCAATGCAAAAATCGCTCCCAAAGCCAATTTTTGGCAAACGGCGGCATTTTAGAGAGGGCGATGGGGTTTGTCTACTAAAAGCACCAATATTTCTCTGTTTTTTGCACAACTCAGCGAAAAGGCCTGCTTACTGCCATAAAAACATAGCTCAAGTCAGTATAGTAACCGTTTGCGGAAGGGGATGTCTGGAAATGGGTGATATAAACGAGATTATTACAAAACGCAGGAGGCAAGTTGTTTAAAAAGCATACGCCAGGAGGTATGTTACGGAGGAAGATCAATAAAAATAGCAATTAGGAACAAAATAAAAAGTAAAACAGGTTTTTTATAAAAAAAAGAGAAGGGCAATCAAGGAACTGCCCTTTTATCAAAAGATTATGACCAAAACAACCACATCACATCTAAATCAAATTCTATAAATCATCTAATCCGAGCACATCCCGCATGTCATAAAGTCCGTTTTTATGCGAAGAAAGCCATTTCCCTGCACGAACTGCGCCATTTGCAAATGTCATACGGCTGGAAGCCTTGTGCGTAATCTCAACGCGCTCGCCGATATCTGCAAACATCGCGGTATGTTCACCGACAATATCCCCGGCGCGGATGGTCGCAAAACCGATGCTTTTCGGATCACGTTCGCCGGTATGTCCTTCGCGGGCATACACTGCGCAGTCTTTCAGATCACGGCCCAGCGCATCAGCAATCGCCTCGCCCATTGCCAGCGCGGTACCGGAAGGCGCATCCACTTTGTGGCGGTGATGCGCTTCCACAATTTCGATATCCGTATAATCGCCCATTACCTTCGCGGCTTTTTCCAGCAACTTAAGCACGACGTTCACGCCCACGCTAAAGTTAGCGGCAAAAACCACAGGAATACTTTCTGAAGCCTGCTTAATTGCGGCCTTACCGGCGTCATCGAAGCCCGTAGTGCCAATAATCATACCTTTATGGTGTTTCTGGCAAAAAGCCAGGTGCGCCAGTGTGCCTTCCGGGCGGGTGAAATCAATCAGCACATCGAAGTCATTCGCGACGGTATTCAGGCAGTCATTCACTTTGACACCTGCATTTCCGATCCCCGCCAGTTCTCCGGCATCTGCACCGACAAGCGTAGAACCCGGACGCTCCAGTGCCGCGCCGAGCACTACGCCTTCGGCTTCAGAAACGGCCTGGATCAGCTGTCTGCCCATACGACCACCTGCGCCAACGATGGCCATGCGAATATCAGCGTTACTCATAAATACTCTCTTTATATAGGGGTTCTGCCGTAAAACAGAATCAGGTTAGCCACCCTGTTATCGGGTAGCCAGCAAAATTGCCTCATAATTAGAAAATTATGATACAGGTCCGTTAACATCAGTAAAAGCCATCTGTTTTCAGGTTACGCAATCTAAGATTTTGTGTTAAAGGGTTCGTAAAAGCGGAACTGATTGAGAAAATACGCTTTAAAATTCTTCATCCGGGCACTTCGCATAATCATTCACTTTGATGCATAAACGTCTGACATCGGTTCTTCACCTAATGCCGTTCCCTACCCGGCTTGCCTGAGAACTCAATGAACTCCCCTCTTTATTACAGCATTCCTGCGCCGCGGGAATAGTTCAAATTAGTAATAATCACCATGGTATCTCCCCGCCACCTAAGACAAATAAAAGAACAAACTCGCCTTTTCTTAGATCTAAAACATGAAATTTTTATTATATTCGACGAAATAATATTGATAAAATCAATGATTGTGATAATAAATAGCAACCTAACTTTAACCACCTAAATTTGATTTTAGGAACGTTAAAATAAGTAGCCTGGCTTCATGAGGCGCGTCTTCACCCTGACCAGACAGTTACCGGTAAGGGGAAAAAATAAAAATACATCGCCAATCCACTCCCGGTTTATTCGGATAAGTATATTGGCGCAGGGACTTAACATGAAATTCAAACTTAACAAAGTCACGCAAGTGGCGACCGCAGGCCTGCTGTTTGGTCTGGCTTCTTTTGCTTCACACGCAGAAATCACACTGATTAAACAAGACCCACAGCCAAACGATCCGCTGAGCCGCCTGCAATTCCAGGTTGGCGGGAGTATTCGTCCGCAGTTCCAGTTCCAGAACGGCGTTAAAAACTACAAAACCAACGGTTTTGATGGCGGTACACGTTTCCGTTTCTCCACTGATTACTATCTGTTTGATGACATCAGCTGGATTAACTACTACGAGCTGGGTGTGAATATTCCTGCGCTGACTGGCTGGGATAATCACCACGCTGCCGGCGCACATAACACCACTCGCCGTATGCTGTACACCGGTCTGAAAAGCAAAACCTACGGTCAGCTGACATTCGGCCAACAGAACAGCGTCTATTATGATGTTGTTGGTGCAAAAACCGATATCTGGGATTACGACATGCTCGCCCAGGCACCAGGCAACGGTGTTAACGGCGACTACGATGGTTCTTACCGCTCACGTAAAATGCTGAAATATAAAAACACCTTCGGCGATGCCGATGTGTATGCATCTTACCTGTTCTCAGATAACGATTTGCTGACCGGTAAAAACAGCCTGCGTTACAAACGTAATGGTGGCGGTTCTGTCGGTGTGGATTACCACATCACCAAAGAACTGACATGGGGTACTGCGTACAACTACACCGACGCAGAAATGAAAAACCCGAATAACAACACTTCCAAAGACTATAACCAGAGCATCGTCGGTACCGCTCTGAGCTGGAAACCGGGCAACTGGACAGCGTCCTTCGGTGGCGGTTATTACCATGACTTCCTGACCACCGGCCTGAAAACCGAAGATCACTTCTTCGCAGGCGATGCCTACGGTCTGGAATACTTCCTGGGTTACGCTTTCCCAATCAACCAGTTCGCTGTGAAAACCATTCAGCCATACTTCATGGGTGACCGTCTGACCTATGTAACTGGCCGTAACTATCAGCGCATCGATAACGGTCTGGGTGTGTCCTTCCAGCTCGATTACGGCTTCCGTGTTGATTACGAACATGTGTTCACTTCATCTACCGATAACCTCGGCGATATGAACCTGATCCGTCTGAGATACGACTTCTAAGTCTGAATGATTGAACTTTTGGGGCCAGCTTTACGTCTTATTGACGGGCTGGCCCTTTCTTTTTACACCATTCTTAATCCCTGCGGGCAAAGCCAGTCTAGACTGAATAAAGACAGTTTTTCGCTATATCCACTTTGCAGCCAGCAGGAGAGCTTTGCGATGTCAGCATTTTTCCGGTCCGACATAACTGCCATTGGCGACTATCGAGCCGAATTGGGTGAAACTCCCGTCTGGTGCCAGCGCACCCAGTCATTATTGTGGGTCGATATCCTGGCTCGGCGCGTATTACGTTACTGGCCTGCCTCCGGCCAGACTGAAATTCACGAACTCCCTTCCCTGACCAGCGCCGTATTGTTAACGCAAAAGCGTAACGTCTTTTTGCTGGTTTCTCAGGACGGTGTTCATCTTTACGATTATGAATCTCAAACCCGGCAAAAACTCTGCGATTATCCCGGTGCGGAAGGCACGCGCCCCAACGAAGCCGCTGTCGCACCCGATGGCTCACTTTGGTTTGGCACGATGGATATTGAAGAAGAAAAGATGACCGGGGCTTGGTACCGCTTTGAGGTCGGGGATGAAAAGCCTGAAATTATGCTCGATAACGTGGGGACGACCAATACGCTGGTCTGGTATGAAGGCAAAGTCTGGTTTGCAGACAGCCGGAAAAACCGCTTTTATTCCGCTAATGCCCGGCGCATTAATCCTCTGAAAATTTCCTGTTTCTCCTCCGGCGATAAAATCCCTGACGGCTCGGCGCTGACGCAAAACGGCTGGCTCATCACCGCCTGCTGGGGCTCAAAATGTCTGTTACGCCAGCAGATTAATCAGGGCGAACTGCTGACGCTGGACACCCTGACGCTGCCCGTCACGCAGCCAAGTTGCTGTACATTTGGTGGCCCGGATATGACCGAGATATTTATCACCTCGGCCCGTAAAAACCTTGATGCCCCGCACGCGCTCGAAGGAGCGTTACTGCACGCTAAAACTACGACCGTCGGCGCGCCGCAGAATCTCTTTTTCCTGTAATTTTAGGGTATCTTTCAGTCGCTAAATTCTTGCCGCCCCGCAGGACTCCCGGATCACCAGCGAGGGCGGCAATATTATACGTTTTGGTGGCTCATCATTTCCCTGAATGCGGCTAAACAGCAACTCCCCCGCTTTACGGCCAATTTCTCGGGCTGCAACAGAAACCGTCGTCAGTGCGGGCTGCACCAGCGAGGCTTCTGAAATATCGTCAAAACCCACCAGCGCAAAATCCCGGCCAATCACTTTATCTTTTTGCCGCAGTGCCAGCATCACGCCTAACGCCACAATATCCTGATAGCACACAGCCGCGGTGATTTGCGGAAACGCGGCCAATAGCTCATTGCACGCGTGCGCCCCCGAACTTTGCGTGGCCTCACAGCTGACAATCCATTCGCTGCGCACGGGAATATGATTTTCCAGTAATTTACTGCTGTACCCGCCGAGACGTTGCGCACGCGTGGATGACCCTTCCTGCCCGCCGATAAACGCAATATGGCGATGCCCCTGATTGAGCAAGTGCTGGGTAGCAAGCTGAATGCCGAGAAAGTTATCCGTCCCTACATAATCAAACCCGCTGTCGGCCGGCGGGCGCACCGCCATAATCACCGGGATCTGCCGTCGCTTAAGGCTTTCATAAAATAACGTCGGGGTTTGCTTGGCTGCACACATCACCATGCCGCTGGCGCTATTTTGCATCAGGGAATCCACAAATCGCTGTTGCCTTTCAGCCGACTCGGCGGTATTCGCCAGGAACAGCATCATCTGATGGCGCTCCATCTCATCGCTTAGCCCGGCAGTCATCTCCGCATAAAACGGATTGGTGATGTCATGCAACAGCAGCCCCACCTGATTGCTGCTGCGGTTGCGCAGATTGGCAGCCGTCTGGTTGTAAACGTAGCCCAGCTGCTCGAGCGAGGCCAATACGCGTTTACGCGTCGGATCCGAGATGCGCCCCTGATTACGCAATACCAGTGATACCGTTGCCGTCGAGACATGCGCATGGGCGGCGACATCCGCCAGAGTGATCGTTGCCATCAGCTTCTCCCAGGTGATTGCCAGTAAGATAAATCGATTAACCTAAAATTGTCCCTCTAATCATTTATTTTCGTGAGCGCTCTCACAGCAGAGGCGGTATATAACCGATTTTATCCATTTTCATGAGGTTAATCTCGTTAAGCATACTAGCAGATCATTCGGTTAATCGATTAATCTTTGTGTCAGAACTGATGAAAAATACAACACAAAAGGGGAAAGCTGGCCATGTCATTACCACTATCTTCCACCTCTTATGATAAATCCCCAGAGATTTGCGTTAAGGGTTATGACCATGCTGCCTGGCGAGGCTGGGAGGCAATCTGCCACACGCTCGCGCAGCAGATCGCCAACCGTTCACCAGCCAGCACAGTCCTGGTGATCGACTGCTATCCGGGCGTTGACCTGACTGAGCTATGCCATCAGTTGATAGAAAAATTGCCGGTGTCACTCATCATTGATGCCTCACAGGCGAAGCGAACCGAAACCGACGTACATGCACTGATTAAACGAAACCTGACAGACGATCGCGTCTTTGGCGTGATGTCATGCCACCAGTTGCATGAGTTTTTTCATGAAGAAAAAATCAGCGAGTTACAGGAAAAAATTCAGGCAGAAAAAGGGCTGACGGTAGTATTCGGCCCCGGCGCAGCATTGATCACCCGCGGTGATATCCTGGTGTATGCCGATATGGCCCGTTGGGAAATTCAGCAACGTTTTCGCCGCGGAGAGCTGGGTAACTGGGGAATCAATAACGTCAGCGAAGATCTGCTGCGTCGCTACAAGCGCGCCTTTTTTGTCGAATGGCGCGTGTTTGATCGTCACAAAACTCCGCTGCTGAAATGCGCCGATTTCATTCTCGACACCAATCAGTCACAACATCCCGCGCTGGTGACCGGTGAAGCCTTTCGCGACGGTCTGCAACAGACCACGACCCGGCCGTTTCGCGTGGTGCCTTTTTTTGACCCCGGCGTATGGGGCGGCCAATGGATGAAACACCACTTCGATCTCGACCCGAAAGCCCCGAACTACGCATGGTGTTTTGATTGCGTGCCCGAGGAAAACAGCCTGCTAATGCGGTTCGGCAACGTTCGGGTTGAGATCCCCTCTCAGGATCTGGTCCTGCTTTATCCTCAGCCTTTATTAGGAGAAAAAGTCCACGCCCGTTTTGGCGCGGAATTCCCGATTCGCTTTGATTTTCTCGATACCATTGGCGGCCAGAATCTCAGTTGCCAGGTGCATCCGCTGACCGAATATATTCAGCAAACCTTCGGGATGCACTACACGCAGGATGAGAGCTATTACATTCTCGCCGCCGAGCCCGGTGCCCAGGTCTATCTGGGGACCAAAACCGGTACTGAACCACAGGAAATGCTGGACGATCTGGCCTCAGCGCAGCGCGGTCAAAAAACCTTCGATGATGAGAAATTCATCAACCGCTTTCCCGCCAAAGCGCACGATCACTTTCTCATTCCCGCCGGAACCGTTCACTGCTCAGGAGCGGGCACCATGGTGTTGGAGGTCAGCGCAACCCCTTATATCTTCACGTTCAAATTGTGGGACTGGGGTCGTGTTGGGCTGGATGGGCTTCCCCGCCCGGTTCATCTTGAGCATGGCGAGCGGGTCATCGACTGGACGCGTGATACTGCCTGGGTCGAGTCGCATCTGATCAACCGGGTTGAACCTTTGTGTCGCGGCGATGGCTGGCACGAAGAACGTACAGGCTTACATGAGCGTGAGTTTATTGAGACCCGCCGTCACTGGTTTAGTAAAGCCGTTGATCATGATACTGAAGGCCGCGTGAATGTGCTGAACCTGGTGGAAGGCGATGAAGCTGTGGTGGAAAGCCCGGACAACCGTTTTGCACCCTTCACCGTGCATTATGCAGAAACCTTTATTATTCCTGCTGCTGTCGGGAAATACCGCATTCGCCCGGCTCATACCAGCGGTAAAACACTGGCCACGCTTAAGGCCTGGGTAAGGGGTTAACCATGATTCATATTCTGCTGGCCACCCACGGAAAGTTTGCTGAAGGTCTGCTGGACAGCGCACAAATGGTCTATGGCGAGCTGGCTCAAACCACGTTTGTCAGCCTGCGCAATGAAGACGGCATTGACGCGTTCAGGCTGGAATTTGCTCAGGAAATCACAAAACAAAGCGAGCATGCCGACGGCATACTGGTGCTGTGTGATATGCAGTCTGGCACACCTTTTAACATTGCCTGTTGCCATTCATTTTCTCCCGATGTCGTGAAACCCGTTGCTGTTATTTGTGGCGTTAACTTTCCTATGCTGCTGATGAGCATGGATTTCCTGGAGGAGACCGATGTGCATAGCGTCGCCAAAACGCTGGTCGCTCAGGCGGCAGGATCCATGATCTATGCCCGTCCCCCTCACACCGAACCAGACGAAGAATTTTAAGGAGTCATCATGGCACTCTCTTTTGTACGCATTGACGATCGGGTTATTCATGGGCAGTTGGTTACGCGCTGGGCCAGGGAGTTACCTTGCGATGGCATCGTAGCGATTGATGATGATGTTGCCGCCGATCCTCTGCTCTCTTCAGTGATGAAAGGCGCGGTCTCTGACACCAAAGTCTGGTTGTTCGACGTGGAAACAGCGATTGAAAAATTGCCTAAGGTGATCGCCAGCGAGAAGCGCTATTTCGTCATTGGCAAATCCCCTGTAACACTGCGCAGGCTGATTGAGGCGGGTATCGATCTCAGCAATCTGAATCAGAAAATCAATGTAGGGCCGATGAGTTCACGCAGTCATACCGTCGTGATTGGCCCAAATCAGTCGGTTAATGCTGAAGAAATAGATGCCTTTAATTTTCTCAGCAATCTCGGGTATCGGATTGAATTTCGTTTAGTGCCGGATGGCAGCTTTTATCAATGGCAAGATGCTCAAAAAAAACTCAACTAAAAGAGGCAACTTATGTGGTTTGAAGCAACGCTTATCGGGATACTTTGCTATCTCGGCGCACTCAGCACACCCTGGTTACTCGGGCTGACTGGCGGCTGGTACACCCTCACCCGCCCGTTAGTCTCTGGCATGCTGGTCGGTTTTATCCTGGGTGATGTCACGACCGGAATTATCATCGGCGTCGCCGTGCAGGCCGTGTATATCGCCATGGTAACGCCCGGCGGTTCTATGCCTTCGGATCTTAACTTCGTTGCATTTCCGGCGATTGCCCTCGGGATCTTATCCGGTAAAGGCACCGACGTCGCCGTCGCGCTGGCGGCAACTATCGGCATTGCAGGCACGATTTTATTTAACGTCATGATGGTGCTGAACTCGTACTGGAATCACCGCGCAGATGTCTCTTTAGAAAAAGGGGATGAGCGCGGCGTCTATTTTAACAGCGCGATCGGGCCGCAAATCACTCACTTCCTGCTGCGATTCATCCCCACGTTTATTGCCGTGTTTTTCGGTGCGCAGTACATCAGCGCCTTCATGGACAGCCTGCCTGAAATCATCATCAAGACCATGAGCGTGGTCGGCGGCATTTTACCCGCAGTAGGTATCGCGATCCTGCTCAAGCAGATCATCAAAAGCTATACGCTGTGGATCTACTTTCTGGTCGGTTTCATCTGCATCGTCTTTTTGCATCTGAACATGGTAGCGCTGGTGATCGTGGGCGCGCTGCTCTCTTTGATTCACTACAACTACAAGCCTGAGCCGGTCAGCGCATCCGCTTCGCCGACGCCCGCTGATGATGAGGACGAATTCTGATGAACACCACACCGGTTTCACTCGATAAGAAAGATCTGCGCCGCTGCTGGCGGGCATGGATGATGTACAACCTTTCTTCGATGAGTTTTGAGCGTCTGGAGTCTTTCGGTTTTTGTCTCGGGATGATGCCCGCTATCAAAAAATTGTACCGCGATCCCCGGCAACGTATTGAAGCAATGCGCCGCCACGCATCTTTCTATAATACCGAGCCACAAATTGGCGCTATCGTGAACGGGATGGTCGTCGGGTTGGAAGAAAAAAAAGCGAACGGCGAACCTATCGATGGTGAAGCAATTAACACGCTGAAAGTAGGATTGATGGGGCCGATTGCAGGTATTGGTGACTCAATGATCCCAGGAATGCTGATCCCGATCCTGCTCAGTATCGGCATGGCGCTGGCGGCGGGTGGCAGCATTATCGGGCCGCTGTTTTATATTATCTCCTTCAACGCCATCATGATCTGCGGCTCTTACTGGTTGTTCATGAAAGGCTACCGGATGGGATCGGGGTCAGTCGAAGTACTGGTGAGCAGTAAGTCGACCAGGCTGCGTGAAGCACTGTCACTCTTAGGCGTATTTGTGATGGGTGGCGTGGCAGCGAGTTATGTAAAACTCGGGACCGGATTAGAGTTCGTCACTAAAGATGGTGTGAACATCCACGTTCAGCAGATGCTCGATGGGATTTTCCCTCAGCTCATGCCTTTATTAGTGGTGATGGGCGTTTGGTACTTTATGGCCAAACGGGGATTATCGCCGGTAAAAGCGATGCTCAGTTTGCTGGTGCTGGCCGCGATTGGCGTAGCCTTTGGTGTATTCGGTTAGTCTTAGCATCGCACCTGATATGTGACAAAACGGGCGACTCAATCAGTCGCCCGTTTTTATGGCGTTACGCAGCACTAAGGCACAAAGTTCACCCATTTATCGGCCACGCTGCCAGGATCAGAAATAAACTGAAAGCGTTCAGGATCCTGTTCAAACTGACGATATAAAGGCTCACCGGTAATGCCGAACTCAACATATTGCCTTGGGTACGTCGCATACAACCGCGCAGGGGAATAGTGAGGGTTTTGCTGCCAGGTGATGTGATCCCCCTGGAGCAGCGGATACCAGGCCAGCCCATTCCGTTCGCGCACGGCGTCATATTCGAATCCGTATTCACGATCGCACCACGCAGCAAAGGTCAGCGGTATATTCGGGTCGGCTGAAATGGTGGCATGCGCCCAGCCCGGTGGCACCAGCACTTTATCTCCCGGCCCGGCATGAACAGCGAAACATCGCCCCGGTTCCTGCTCAACGTATTCCTGCATATAAATCACCGCTTTTCCCTGCCAGATTTCATACAGTTCCGGCGGCGACCACCCGCTGTGCTGGCTGATGCGATGAACATGTCCCTGACTGCGAACCGGCTCATCCCCCAAACGCCCCGAAGCATAGGTCACCACGCCAAACAGCAACATTCGCGTTTGCAGTTCATGATGATGAACCTTGCGGGCGACATCCATTGCAATCGCATAGACCTGATCCGGCCCGTCACATTGCGGATCACGCAGAGAGGGGCGGATTTGATCCAGCGTTCGTACCTCCGGGATTGGACCGGTCACATCCTGATGATAAGTAAATCCCATAGGCTGACGGGTGATCGTCAGTGGCAACCCGAAATCACAGACAGCAGAGTCAGACACGGGCAGCCTCCAGAGACACTTCGCCATCGCGATCATAAACGCGCAGACGGAAGCCATCGGCTTGCAGAGCCTGATAGTCATGCCCTGCCACTGCAGGCCAGACAGCTAAAGCGGAGAGAATATCAGTACCGGTATTCACCAGCCGGTGGGCGGTATCAGAAGGAATATGGTGAACGCTGCCGGCAAAAACGTGTTCCGCATGCGCCGCGCCGCTTTCAGATTGCAGCAACAAAATTCCGCGCCCGCGCAGGCCAAAATAGAATTCAGCCTGCTCGCGGCGCTGGTGAAAATGCCCACGCGTCATAAAAAACTCGTCGCCCACTTTACCGGGCATCAGATGCGTGGTGCCGGTGTGGAGTTCACCCTCCTGCAACGGAGACGCCAGCATTTCAACCTGATAGACCGCGAGGTCATCGGGTAATCCCTGACGTGCAGACTCATCACGAAATACGCCGGAAAGATCGCGGATACAGGTTGATTTACGCTCAACGTTTGGGGCACTGAAACGCCCGGTCAGCAAGTCAACCCGTGGTGGTATGCATGGATTAATACTCATCTGTAAACTCCGCCCAAGGAAAAACAGACGGGTTCAGTATAAGCGGTTAATCGATTAATCTCTATACGCCGAAATCAAAAATGGGATGCCGGTTAAGGACATCCCATTGAGTAAAACTGCTGCCCCTCAGAAATGGCTAATCGATCTGTTTGATATCCACACGCAGTTCTTTCGGCACTTCGAAGACAATATTTTCTTCGCGCCCTTCGATGTTAATCACATCGAGGCCACCAAATGCTTTCAGCTTGCTGATCACGTCCTGCACCAGAATATCCGGTGCTGAAGCACCTGCTGTCACACCAATGCTTTTCGCATTTTTCAGCCAGCTTTCCTGAATATCTGCCGCAGAGTCGATCAGGTAGGAAGGCACACCGACGCGCTGCGCCAGTTCAGCCAGACGGTTGGAGTTGGAAGAGTTCTTTGACCCGACAACCAGCACAACATCCGCGCCATCGGCCAGCGTACGCACGGCTTCCTGACGGTTGGTCGTCGCATAGCAAATATCGTCTTTACGCGGCCCGATAATCTTCGGGAAACGCTCGCGAAGCGCGTCAATCACGGCAGAAGTATCATCAACAGAAAGCGTGGTTTGCGTCATAAAGCACAGGTTATTTTCGTCTTTCACCTGCAATTTATAGACATCCTCCGGCGCCTCAACCAGATACATTCCCCCTTTCGGGTTACTGTACTGGCCCATTGTGCCTTCGACTTCCGGGTGTCCTGCGTGACCAATCAGAATCGCTTCGGTGCCCTTACGGCTGGCACGCGCAACTTCCATATGCACTTTAGTCACGAGCGGGCAAGTGGCGTCAAACAGCATGGTCAGATCACGCGCTTTTGCTTCTGCACGAACGGCCTGAGATACACCATGAGCGGAGAAAATCAGAATCGAGCCATCAGGTACTTCACTGATTTGCTCGATAAAAATCGCCCCGCGTTGGCGCAGACTGTCAACCACATAGCGGTTATGTACGACTTCATGACGAACGTAAATCGGCGCGCCGTAAATTTCCAGCGCGCGTTCTACGATGCTGATTGCACGGTCAACGCCCGCACAAAATCCTCGCGGATTAGCCAGCAATATCTGCATGCTTCTCCTCCAGTTGCGGATCGATTTCCAGCACTTCAATATCAAAATCGATATGCTGGCCCGCCAGCGGATGGTTGAAATCTACAGTGATAGAATCTTCCGTCACCTCACGCACCACGCCCGGCATTTCGCTGCCGTCACGCCCGGAAAACAGCATAATCGTGCCTACATCCGGCACACCTGTTTCCTGGAAATCACGGCGCGAAAAGAACTGAACCAGATCGGGGCTTTTGCCGCCGAAAGCCGATTCAGGTGCAAGGGTAAAAGCGCGCTTGTCGCCCACCGTCAGACCTAACAGCTGATTCTCCAGCGCGTCAGACAAGCTGCCATCGCCAAGGCGAAACAGCGCGGGTTTGCCATTCGCGCGGGTTGATTCTGCCGTCGAACCGTCTTCCAGTTTCAACGTAAAATGCACCAGCACGGCGCTGTCATGTTTCACCTGTTGAGACATCATACTTATCCTTTGCTCTTTTCCGCTTCTTTCGGTTTTGCCAGAAAACCTTCCAGCACGACCAGCGCTGCGCCGACGCAAATAAAGCTGTCAGCCAGATTGAACGTCGCGAAATGCCAGTTACCGACATAGAAGTCGATAAAGTCGACCACAAAACCGTGATACAGGCGGTCGAACAAATTACCTAACGCCCCGCCGATAATCATCGCAAACGCGATGTTATTGAGTTTTTGCTTAGCGGTGCCGCGGTACATCATTACGACCAGCGCCACGACGATGGCCAGTGCAATCACAGCAAAGAACCAGCGCTGCCAGCCGCCTTTATCCGCCAGGAAGCTAAACGCTGCCCCGTGGTTTTGCGCATAGAACAAGTTTAAATACGGGATCAGTGGCATGGATTCGCCAAGCTGGAAGTTCCCCATGATGAGGAACTTACTGCCCAGATCCACGATGATGACCACGACCGCCAGCCAGAGCCAGCGGAGTCCGGTGGAACAGATCGATTTACTCATTATGCAAACTTACGCTCTTCGCCGTCGCCGGCAATGTTGGTCACACAGCGGCCACAGAGTTCGCTGTGTTCCGCGTTCTGGCCGACGTCAGTGGTGTAATGCCAGCAGCGTGGGCACTTGTCGCCTTCTGCTTTTGCCAGACCAATTTTCAGGCCTTTGAGCAATTCACTTGGCTGAGCGGATCCGTCAGCTTCTGAAAGCGCCGCCACTTTAGCGCCGGAAGTCAGCAGAACGAAGCGCAGTTCATTGCCCAGTGAGCGCAGATCGGCCGCCAGAGCGTCATCGGCATACAGCGTGACCGCCGCTTCCAGAGAACCGCCCAGACGTTTATCGGCACGCGCCTGTTCAATCACCTTGTTCACTTCTCCACGGACTTTCAGCAGCTCATCCCAGAACGCATCGTTCATGGATTCGTTACCGGTCAGGCCAAACAGACCGTCAAACCATTCTTCGGTAAAGACGAATTTCTCACGCTGGCCCGGCAATTCAGCCCAGATTTCATCAGCAGTGAAGGACATGATCGGCGCCATCCAGCGAACCAGTGCTTCGCTGATGTAATACAGCGCGGTCTGACAGCTGCGACGTGCAATGCTGTCGCTTTTTGCTGTGTACTGGCGATCTTTGATGATATCCAGATAGAAAGAACCCATCTCGATAGAACAGAACTGCATCAGACGCTGAACCACACCGTGGAAATCATAGGCTTCATACGCGGCAATAATTTCTTCTTGTGCCGCTTTCGCGCGGCCAACGGCCCAGCGATCCAGAACAACCATGTCTTCCGGAGCCACGCTGTGCAGCGCCGGATCGAAACCGTTAAGGTTCGCCAGCAGGAAGCGCGCGGTGTTACGGATACGACGGTAAGAATCTGCGGCGCGTTTGAGGATTTCGTCGGACACGGCGATTTCACCGGTGTAATCCGTTGAGGCGACCCACAGACGCAGGATGTCGCCACCCAGCTTATTCATCACGTCCTGAGGCGCGATGGTGTTACCGATGGATTTGGACATTTTACGGCCCTGACCATCCACGGTGAAACCGTGCGTCAGAACTTGTTTGTAAGGCGCTTTGCCTTTCATGGCTGTCGAAATCATCAGTGAAGACATGAACCAGCCGCGATGCTGGTCGGAGCCTTCCAGATACAGATCCGGAGAATGGCCGTTGAACTCAGGACGCACATCCACGACGGAAGAATGCGTAGAACCGGAGTCGAACCACACGTCCAGCGTATCGGGCACTTTAACGTAATCTGCCGCATCCGCGCCCAGAATATCTTCAGGGTTCAGATCCCACCACGCTTGAATGCCGTCGGCTTCAACACGTTTTGCCACTTCTTCCATCAGCTCAAGGCTGCGCGGGTGCAGTTGCTCAGTGTCTTTGTGGACAAACAGTGACATCGGTACGCCCCAGGTACGCTGACGGGAGATACACCAGTCAGGACGGTTAGCGACCATGTTTTCAATACGCGCCTGACCCCAGTCAGGGATCCACTGAACGCCTTTGATCTCTTCCAGTGACTGCTTACGCAGGCCTTTCTGATCCATGCTAATGAACCATTGTGGCGTTGCGCGGAAGATGATTGGCGTTTTGTGACGCCAGCAGCAAGGGTAGCTATGCGTGATTTTCTCGACGTGCAGCAATGCGCCTTTTTCACGCAGCAGCTCGACGATTAAATCATTGGCTTTAAAGACAAATTTTCCGTCCAGTGTCGGGTAGGTGCCCGGCAGATAGCAACCGTTCGGGCCAACCGGGTTAGCCACTTCGAGGCCGTATTTTTGGCCGATAACAAAGTCATCAGGGCCGTGACCCGGCGCGGTATGTACAGCACCCGTACCGGCGTCGAGCGTCACGTGTTCGCCCAAAATAGCCGGAACGTCGAAACCCAGGAACGGGTGTTTGAAGCGCAGTAATTCAAGATCTGCACCTTTGCATTCGCCCAGCACAGTCCATTCTGCGATATCGGCGCGTTTCATGACGCTTTCAACCAGATCGGTTGCCAGAATCAGACACTGACCTTCAACCTGAACCAGCTGATAAGAGAATTCAGGATTCAGGGAAATTGCGCGGTTTGCAGGCATGGTCCATGGTGTGGTGGTCCAGATAACCAGAGAGATCGGGCCATTAAAGGAAGCCGCACCGAATTTCTCTGCCACAGCCGCTGCGTCAGTGGCGTTAAACATTACGTCGATAGACGGGGACGTTTTGTCGTAATACTCAACTTCCGCTTCCGCCAGTGAAGAGCCGCAATCTGTACACCAGTGAACAGGCTTCGCACCTTTATGCAGATGACCGTTACCAATGATTTTACCCAGCGCACGGATGATGTTGGCTTCAGTTTTGAAGTCCATGGTCAGGTACGGGTGATCCCAGTCGCCCAACACGCCCAGACGGATGAAGTCTTTCTTCTGGCCTTCAACCTGCTCTGCGGCATATTTACGGCACGCTTCTCGGAACTCAGCCGCCGTCACTTTCTCACCCGGCTTGCCGATCAGTTGTTCAACTTTCAGCTCAATCGGCAGACCATGACAATCCCAGCCCGGAACATACGGCGCATCGAAGCCCGCAAGCCCTTTGGACTTGATAATCATGTCTTTGAGAATTTTATTTACTGAGTGACCAATGTGAATGCTGCCGTTCGCATACGGAGGGCCGTCATGCAAAATAAAGGTTTTTTTGCCTTTCTTGGCAGCACGAATAATCCCGTACAGATCCTGGTCATACCAATTTTTCAGCATGTCAGGTTCACGCTTGGCCAGATCGCCACGCATCGGGAACCCTGTTTCCGGCAAATTCAGGGTGTTCTTGTAGTCACTCATAGATTCTCGGTTCCGTTTTTCGGCTGGATTCCAGGCTTTGTTACACGCCTGGCAGTACATGTTTAGCGTAGTGTCTTTAACCCAAAGAATTCCCGGGCCGTCACCTCATCGTTCGCAATTTGTTGCTTTAAAGCATCAAGCGAGGAAAAACGCTGTTCGTTGCGCAATTTTGCGCGAAGCACCACGTCAATGTGGCGCCCGTATAGATCTAATGTGGTGTCGAGAAGGTGCACTTCCAACTGCTTGCGCACACCGCCGACCGTCGGGCGTATACCAATGTTCGCCACGCCCGGCAAAGGCTCAGGCCCGAGGCCTAAAACGTCCACAGCATAAACACCGCGCACAGGTGAAACCACACGTTTCAGCGGCACGTTGGCCGTTGGAAAACCGATGGTACGCCCCAGTTTATCGCCGTGAACAACACGGCCGGAGATACTGAACGGATGGCCCAGTAAATTTTCGGCCAGCGCCAGATCGTCATCACGCAGCGCATCGCGAATTGCGGTGCTGCTGATGCGATTGCCGCCTTCGCGGAAGGTTTGTGTGCTGATCACTTCGAAGCCATATTCTTCACCGGCTTTCTGTAACAGCTCAAAATCTCCCAAACGGCGCGCGCCGAAGCGGAAATCATCCCCGACCGTCAGGAATCTGACGCCCAGTTTCTCCACCAGCAATTTAGAGATAAATTCCTGTGCAATATGCGCGGCGAACCGGGGTTCGAAGCGTACGCATAACAGATAATCTACCCCACACTCGGCCAGATATTTTGCTTTGTCACGCAAACTGGTCAAGCGTGCAGGTGCTTTATCACCGGCGAACAGTTCCAGCGGCTGTGGCTCAAAAATCATTACCATCACCGGCAGCCCCAGACGTTGACCTTCCAGCTTTAGCTGTTTGATCAGGGCCTGATGACCACGGTGTACACCATCAAAATTGCCAATAGTCAGCACACATCCATGATGACGTGCTCGAATATTGTGTATTCCGCGAATTAGCTCCATAGCTGGCTCAAATCCAATGCTGACTCATAAAGATGGAAATCGGCGGATTATACCTTGTACAGCCTCCAAGGTTAACCAGCGATTCACAGGATCACACCATTCTCCCTTGCATACGGCAGATATTGCGGTTCAAATGGACGAGTGGCGATGAAAATCTTTCGTTGCATACAGGGAATGCGTGACTTTTCGCATAAACAAGGCGTTAATGGCCGCAGTGGGCAGTTTGTACACTCTCCTGTCGATTTTTCTCGCGAAAGACTGTATTCCGATGCCGGAAGCTGTTAAAATCCTGCGCCATCACAACGTAACAAGCGACGGTTAAAGTTTACGCTTAAAAGCGCCGCTTATTTGCACAAATCCGTTGACAAAAGAAGACCGAAAAGGCATATTCCTCGGCCTTTGAATTGTTCATCAATAGAAAAATATTTGGGAGTTGGCCTTGGCTAATATCAAATCAGCTAAGAAACGCGCCGTACAGTCAGAAAAACGCCGTAAGCACAACGCGAGCCGTCGTTCAATGATGCGTACCTTTATCAAAAAGGTACACGCGGCTATCGCAGCAGGCGACAAAACTGCTGCACAAAATGCATTTAACGAAATGCAACCAATTGTGGACCGTCAGTCTTGCAAAGGCCTGATCCACAAAAACAAAGCAGCGCGTCATAAGTCAAACCTGACTGCGCAAATCAACGCAATGCAATAATCGCATTACGCTGAAATGCTTTGATAAAAAAACCGGCCCAGGCCGGTTTTTTTATATCTTAAATTTGAGTCGTTTCAGGATTCAGCTAAATAGCGCCGAAAAGTCAGTGTGGCAAATCCGCTGTACGGAAGGATGTTGGATCATTCTTTCCGCAAAAATCACGTAGTACTCTTCCATGATCCCTTCTACCCGCCCGACTTCTTCAATTTTCTCGTCCTGAAACTCCGTCGAGGAGTAGATAGCCGGTGCGACAAAAATGGCATCGTTGTTCATTCCAAATGCTTTCATCAGCGCCGCGTCATCGAATTCCCCGAGGATATTGACGTTCAGCCCCTGCGTCGTAAACCAGTTCAGCAATTTACGCCCTAACATCGAACGGCGGCCAGGAATAAGCAGCGGTCGTTGCTCAAGGCAGGCAGGAAAATCTACGCCATCCAGCGGCTTGCAGCAGAAGAAGCTGATCGGGCTTTCACCCAGTTTGACTGAAAATAACCCTTCCTGCTGTGTAGAATCCACCGGACAGTCGGAGAGAATCATATCCAACTTATGCAAACTCAGCTGTTCGAGCAGCATTTCATGCGTCGATTCAAAACAGCGTAAATGAATTTGTGCATTTTCAGGGACGGCGGCTTCCAGCACACGACTGACCAGACGTTTGGACAACGCATCCGCAACACCCACATCAAATAGCAGGCTCGACTCTTTGCGGTAATTCACGATATCCAGCATTTCCTGACTGAGGGTGAACATTTTGTCCGCATAGCGATAGACCAGCTGACCCAGCTCTGAAGGTATCAGCCCGCGCCCTTGCCGCTTAAAAAGTTTTCCGCCGAGCCTTTCTTCCAGTGATTTAATCTGGCCGGTGATTGTCTGCGGGGTCAGATACAACGCCTCGGCGGCTCCCACAACAGAACCTGATTTACACACGTGCCAAAAATAATACAAATGGTTGTAATTAATATGAGGCATGTTTTCATCCTTTTCTGAAGCACGAGATTGCTATCAGGTTACGCGACACAGCGCGCAACCTGTCGGTCAATGTTTAACAACTTTCTTTGGTAAAGCACGGCTCAACAGCACATATCCCAACAGCGCCGAAGCCACTGACCCCATCAGGATGCCCATTTTCGCGTAAGTCAGCAGTGCCGGATCCCGCAGGGTGAAGGCCAGTGAACCAATGAAAATCGACATGGTGAAGCCAATACCGCACAGCACGGAAACAGCTGAAATCTGGCCGAATGAAATCCCTGACGGTAAACGGGTGATGCCCAATTTGAGTGCTACACTGCTGAACAACATGATGCCCAGCGGTTTACCCAGCAGCAGGCCCGCCGCAATCCCCATCGGCAGCAGGGAAAATGCCCCGGAAGCCGTCACGCCCTGCAAAGAAATCCCCGCATTCGCAAAAGCAAAAATTGGCAAAATAAACCAGGCAACGTACGGATGAATACCGTGCTCCAGGCGGCGTGCGGGTGCAGCCTTATTATCTTTGGTATTCAGCGGGATCAGGAAGCCAAGGATCACGCCCGCTAATGTCGCATGGATACCTGATTGCAGAACGCATACCCAGAAAATTGCGCCAATCAGCAGGTAAGGCGTCAGTTTTTTGACCCCGCGCCAGTTCAGGCAGGCCAGTGCGGCGATACAAATTGCCGACAACCCCAGCGCCATCATCGAAATATCATGGCTGTAGAACAGCGCGATAATCACGATGGCACCCAGATCATCAATGATGGCCAGTGCCAGCAGGAAAACTTTCAGCCCGGTCGGTACGCGTGATCCCAACAGCGCCATAACACCCAATGCAAAAGCAATATCCGTTGCAGCCGGAATTGCCCAGCCCTGACGCGCAATTTCGTCATTGCCGTTGAACAGCAAATAAATCAGCGCCGGAACGATCATACCGCCCAGCGCGGCGATCGCCGGGAACAGCGCCTGCTCGCGATTGGCCAGAGCGCCTTCACACATCTCCCGCTTAACTTCCAGACCAATCATCAGGAAAAACACCGCCATCAGACCGTCGTTAATCCACAGCAAAAGCGGTTTGTCGATCAGCAATTCAGAAAAGCGCAGCGTGACCGGAATATCTAAAAACGCCTGATAAGCGCCCTGCAACGGGCTGTTTGCCATAACCAGTGCCACGAAGGCGGCAATGATGAGCACAATTCCGCCCGCAGCTTCCATACGCAAAAAACGACGAATTAAATTCGACATTCTGACTCTCCTGTTAATTAAGCGTGGCTGAAAACGGGACGCCACAATGGGGTGCGCGAATTGTACGCAGTGATTCACTTCGTAAAAACTCGTTTATTTCTGGAGTATACCTCGGTTTTTGCGAATTATTTATTCGCCGCTTTCACCGTTTTTTTAAAAAATCCCATAAAAAAATCCCCGGCGCGAATTGCTGCCGGGGATTTGTCTGGATTACCGTTCCTTTTCGCAGGAACCGGTTAACGTGTCAGATCATCGAAAAACTTTTTCACGCCGTCCAGAAAGCTTTTAGAGCGCGGGCTATTTTTTTCGCCCGATACGCCACCAAAGCTTTCTTCCAGATCACGCAGCAATTGTTTTTGCTTTTCGCTCAGGCTGACCGGTGTTTCGACTACAACACGGCACATTAAGTCGCCCTGCGCGCCGCCTCGTACGGATTTCACACCACGCCCGCGCATACGGAACATCTTGCCGGTTTGCGTTTCGGCTGGGATCTTCAGGCTCACGCGTCCATCAAGCGTAGGAACCTCAATTTCGCCACCCAGTGCAGCCATCGCAAAGTTGATTGGCACTTCGCAGTACAGGTTGTTGCCTTCGCGCTCAAAGATTTTGTGCGCTTTGACCTGAACCTGAACGTACAGATCGCCTGACGGTGCGCCATGCTCGCCCGCTTCGCCTTCACCTTCCAGACGAATACGGTCGCCGGTATCTACACCCGCAGGAATTTTCACGGACAGCGTTTTCGAACGTTCTACGCGGCCATGACCGTGGCATTTGTTGCACGGATCTTTGATAACTTTACCGCGTCCCTGACAGGTCGGACACGCCTGCTGCACAGTAAAGAAACCCTGACGCATCTGCACCTGGCCCGCACCGTGACAGGTTGGGCAGGTCGTTGGTGAGCTACCCGCTTTCGCGCCGCTGCCGTGGCAAACGTCACATTCATCCAGTGTCGGGATGCGGATTTCTTTGGTGACACCACGAACGGCCTCTTCCAGAGTCAGATCCATGTTGTAACGCAGATCTGAACCCCGGCTGGCACGCTGACGGCGACCGCCGCCAAAGATGTCGCCAAAGACGTCACCAAAGATGTCGCTGAAATCTGCACCGCCGCCGCCGTAACCACCTCCACCGCCCATGCCGCCCTGTTCAAAGGCTGCATGACCGTACTGGTCATAGGCCGCACGCTTTTGCGCATCGGTCAGAATTTCGTAAGCTTCTTTAATTTCTTTAAATTTGCTTTCAGACTCTTTATCGCCCTGATTACGGTCAGGGTGATGCTTCATCGCCAGGCGCTTGTAGGCCTTTTTGATTTCGCGCTCATCGGCCGTTTTAGAAACGCCCAACAGCTCGTAATAATCTTGCTTCGCCATGCTTTTTCCTGCCCTCAACATGCGTGCACGGGCGTAGAGTTTCCTCGACGCCCGTGCTGGTTTTCAGTAATGAATTCTTACTGTGCCCGCTAAAGGGCGATTATTTCTTGTCTTTAACTTCTTCGAATTCAGCATCAACAACGTCGTCATCTTTCTTCGCGCTGTCATCGCTGCCTTCGGTCTGGCCTTGCTGCTGAGCCATTTCCATCAGTTTGCCGGAAACCTGAACCAGCGCCTGGATTTTCGCTTCGATATCAGCCTTGTCTTCACCTTTAGCAGAAACTTCCAGTGCTTTCAGGGCTTCTTCAACAGCAGTTTTGTCTTCAGCTGGCAGTTTGTCGCCGGCTTCTTCCAGTTGCTTACGGGTTCCGTGGATCAGGTGGTCCGCCTGGTTGCGGGTCTGAACCAGTTCTTCAAACTTACGGTCAGCTTCAGCATTCGCTTCAGCATCGTTGACCATTTGCTGGATCTCTTCTTCCGTCAGACCAGAAGATGCCTTGATGGTGATCTTCTGCTCACGGCCGGTATTTTTGTCTTTCGCAGACACATGCAGGATACCGTCGGCGTCAAGGTCGAAGGTCACTTCGATTTGTGCCTGACCGCGTGGCGCTGCCTGAATACCGTCCAGGTTGAACTGACCCAGAGATTTGTTATCACTTGAACGTTTACGCTCACCCTGCAACACATGGATGGTTACTGCAGACTGGTTGTCTTCCGCAGTAGAGAACACCTGGCTGTGTTTCGTCGGGATAGTGGTGTTTTTGGTGATGAGCGGAGTCATCACGCTGCCCATGGTTTCGATACCCAGAGACAACGGAGTCACGTCCAGCAACAGAACGTCTTTAACATCACCCGCCAACACACCACCCTGAACTGCTGCACCGATTGCCACAGCTTCGTCCGGGTTCACGTCTTTACGTGGTTCTTTACCAAAGAATTCAGCCACTTTCTTCTGAACCATTGGCATACGCGTCTGACCACCGACCAGGATCACGTCCTGAACGTCAGATACAGACAGGCCTGCGTCTTTCAGAGCCACTTTCAGTGGTTCAATACAACGGTTAACCAGGTCTTCCACCAAAGATTCCAGTTTTGCACGGGTCACTTTGATATTCATGTGTTTTGGACCGGTTGCATCCGCAGTGATATACGGCAGGTTAACGTCGGTCTGCTGAGCAGAAGACAGTTCAATCTTCGCTTTTTCAGCCGCTTCTTTCAGACGTTGCATTGCCAGCGGATCATTACGCAGATCCATACCTTGTTCTTTCTTAAACTCTTCAACCAGATAGTTGATCAGACGGCTGTCGAAGTCTTCACCACCGAGGTGAGTATCACCGTTGGTTGCCAGAACTTCGAAGGTTTTTTCACCGTCAACTTCGTCGATTTCGATAATAGAGATATCGAAAGTACCACCACCGAGGTCGTATACCGCGATAGTGCGGTTACCGATTTCGCGATCCAGGCCGTAAGCCAGTGCCGCAGCGGTTGGTTCGTTGATGATACGTTTTACTTCCAGACCTGCGATACGGCCGGCGTCTTTAGTTGCCTGACGCTGAGCATCGTTGAAGTATGCAGGTACGGTGATAACAGCTTCAGTTACTGGTTCGCCCAGATAATCTTCAGCAGTTTTCTTCATTTTCTTCAACACTTCTGCAGAGATCTGCGGAGGTGCAATTTTCTGACCTTTAATGTCGATCCAGGCGTCGCCGTTGTCGGAGCCTACGATCTGGTAAGGCATGATGCCTTTATCGCGTTGTACTTCTTCATCCTGGAAGCGACGGCCAATCAGGCGTTTGATCGCAAACAAGGTGTTCTGCGGGTTGGTCACTGCCTGACGTTTAGCCGGAGAACCTACCAGAGTCTCGCCATCTGCCGCATAAGCGATGATGGAAGGAGTGGTGCGGTCGCCTTCAGCATTCTCCAGTACACGAGCAGTCGTGCCATCCATGATAGCTACACAAGAGTTGGTGGTGCCCAGGTCGATCCCAATAATTTTACCCATCTAAAACGTCTCCACTTAAATTCATATTCGTTCAGGTTGCTACTGTATATGAGGACGATCTTTTCGATTTCAACAGCCCCATATTACGGTTTTACCGACGGTAACAACTGCGGTTGAGGATAAGATGGGGCCATGACGCTCAGCATCAAGGGGCAAAGTGAAAAAAAATCTTCAATTGCTGTTACGCCAGATCAATGTTTACTGACGCAACCCTCCTTATGATGCCGCGCGCTTCCAAAGATATGCGGCTTTTTTACCCATTTCCCAAGCGTTTCTTCCCCCGATTATCAATTAATAATAATTCTGATACAGAGGATCTATGCAGACCAAAACGTTGGCAAATCCAGGCCCGCTCGGGTTAATGGGATTTGGTATGACTACTATCTTATTGAATTTACACAACGCAGGCTTTTTCCCGCTGACCGCTGTTATTGTCAGCATGGGCATTTTTTATGGTGGTTTGATTCAAATTCTTGCAGGGATGATGGAATTTAAAAAAGGGAATACCTTCGGTACCACGGCGTTCACCTCCTACGGTGCGTTCTGGCTGAGCCTGGTCGGTATTCTGATGCTGCCACGCATGGGCATGGCCGATGCCAGCAGCGAAAGTTTTCTGGGCGCTTATCTGGGTATCTGGGGCGTGTTCACTCTCTTCATGTTTTTTGGCACGTTGAAAGCAAACCGTGGTTTACAGGTCGTTTTCGGCAGCCTGACCATTTTGTTTGCCCTGCTGTGTTTCGGCAACATGACCGGCAATACGGCAGTTCTGCATTTTGCAGGCTTTGAAGGTATCTTCTGTGGCGCCAGCGCGATTTATCTGGCGATGGCCGAAGTGCTGAATGAACAGTATGGCCGCTCCGTTTTGCCGATTGGCGAACCGAAAAGCCACGCTCGCGATGTGAATGCGGTGACAGCATAACGCACAGCGTTTCAGACAAAAAGCCCCGTTCATCCGGGGCTTTTTTTGATGTAAGAAACGGAAACTTACTGGCCGGAAGCGGCGCGCTCTGCAAATTCAGCTTCGCGGGCGGTTTCACTGTTCAGATCACGACTGAGATAGACACCGGTCAGTAAACCAATCACCGACAATGCCAGCACATAATATGCCGGTGCCATTGGTGTCAGACGCATGATAAGCGTCACGAACACCGGCGTCAGGCCACCAAAAATGGCGTAAGCCACATTGTAAGAGAAAGAAATCCCGGTAAAGCGTACTTCGGCCGGGAATGCCCGCACCATCACATACGGCACCGCGCCAACCACACCCACGCTTAAACCTGCCAGCGCGTACATCACCATCAGTACAGACGGATCAGCTGCAACCATGTGATAGAAAGACCAGCTGCAAATACCGAGGAACAGGCTGCCGATAATAAATGTCTTACTGGCACCCAGACGATCCACAAAGCTGCCCGAAATAATGCAGCCAAACATCAGCGCAACGGTGGCGAGGCAGTTTGCCTGCAAAGCCGCTGCAGCCGGAATGCCAAACTGTTTTTGCAGCCACGTCGGTGTCATCAGAATGACGACTACGATCCCCGCGGACAACAGCCAGGTCATCAGCATCGACACCACGATTTCTTTTTTATGATTGGCGACAACGGCCTTCAGCGGCAATTCTTCTGCCAGCGCTTTGTGGGCTTTCATCTCGATAAAGACTGGCGTTTCCTGCAACCAGCGGCGCAGATACAGGGCGATTAACCCGAAAACTCCGCCGATAAAGAACGGAATGCGCCAGCCATATTGGCTGATCGTAGCGGATGTCATACTGGTGTTCAGTAAAGTTGCCACAAGAGAACCCAGCAGGATACCCATTGTCAGCCCGGCAGTCAGCGTTCCGCAGGCAAAACCAATGCGGTTACGCGGAACGTGTTCCGCCACAAAAACCCAGGCTCCCGGCACTTCGCCGCCGATCGCTGCGCCCTGCAAAATACGCATCAGTAAAAGCAATAACGGTGCGGCAATACCAATCGAGGAATAGGTCGGCAGGAGCCCCATCGCCAGCGTCGGTAACGCCATCAGCAGAATACTCAGGCTGAACATCCGTTTGCGGCCAACAAGATCTCCAAAGTGCGCCATGATAATGCCGCCCAGCGGACGCGCCAGATACCCGGCGGCAAAAATGCCGAACGTCTGCACCTGACGCAACCAGTCGGGCATATCAGCCGGGAAGAAAAGATCGCCAATAACCGCAGCGAAAAAGACGAAAATGATGAAATCGTAGAATTCGAGGGCACCGCCCAGCGCAGCCAGGGAAAGCGTTTTGAAGTCCTGCCGGTCCAACCGGCGCGATTGTGCGTGTTGCATAAGAGTCCGTGTGACGCCAGAGTGAAAATGGAAACGGTTTTTGCCGCTTTCTGTAAAGTAATTATTACTATAGCGGCAAATATTTTTCACACCAGAGCGCCTGAATCTTATTTCAAAAACTCAGCGTATTCAGTTTTTTGTGTCGCGGCGGGCACTTTTTGGACGAAAAGCTGCTACAACATGGTCGTGCGTTTCAATATACGGCCCGTCGAGCAACTGGATGCAGTAAGGCACGCTGGCGAAAATACCGGAAACGATCACTTTGCCCTCCGCGTCTTTCAGACCTTCCAGCGTTTCCTGAATGGATTTGGGCTGGCCTGGTAAGTTGAGGATCAGCGCCTGTTTGCGGATCACGCCGACCTGACGCGATAAAATTGCCGTCGGGACAAAGTGCAGGCTGATCTGACGCATCTGTTCACCAAAACCCGGCATCTCACGATCGGCGATCGCCAGCGTGGCGTCCGGTGTCACATCACGACGCGCCGGGCCGGTTCCGCCAGTGGTCAGCACCAGATGACAACCGCTTTCATCGACCAGCTCGCTGATCGCCTGTTCAATCAGAGGTTGTTCATCCGGAATAAGCCGGGTTTCCAACTTGAAGGGCGTGAGGAGCGCTTTCTCCAGCCATTCTTCCAGCGCCGGAATACCTTTGTCCTGATACACCCCACCCGACGCACGGTCTGACACTGATACCAGACCAATTCGCAATTTATCCATGCCATTTCTCCGTGACAATATCTGCTTTCAATAAGCCTCATTATATCGATAACGGCGCGGGGGTTTTATCGCAGGCACAAAAAAAGCGGCTGATTAGCCGCTTTTTGTCGAAAGCTGAGCGCTGATTACAGCAGGTCAGAAATCATTTTTTCCAGTTTGCCCTGATCGATTGCAAACTTACGGATGCCATCTGCCAGTTTGTCGATCGCCATTGGATCCTGGTTGTGGTCCCAGTAGAACTGAGCTTCAGTCAGTGGCGCAGGACGTGGTTTGGTTTCGCCGGAGAAGGACAATTTGCGTTCCAGCGGACCTTCGCTTTCTGCCAGCTCTTTCAGAAGTGCAGGTGCGATGGTCAGACGGTCACAGCCAGCCAGTTCGATGATTTCGCCAATGTTACGGAAGCTTGCGCCCATCACGACAGTTTCGTAGCCGTGTTGTTTGTAGTATTCGTAGATTTCGGTCACGGACACAACGCCCGGATCTTCATTCGGTGCGAACTCTTTTTTGTCGCCATTGGCTTTGTACCAGTCGAGGATACGGCCAACGAATGGAGAAATCAGGAACACACCGGCTTCTGCACATGCACGCGCCTGAGCGAAGGAGAACAGCAGCGTCAGGTTACAGTTGATGCCTTCTTTTTCCAGTTTTTCCGCTGCGCGGATACCCTGCCAGGTAGAAGCCAGTTTGATCAGGATACGGTCGTTACTGATGCCCGCATCGTTGTAGAGTTTGATCAGGCGTTTCGCTTTCGCCACGCTCGCGTCTGTGTCGTAAGACAGACGTGCGTCAACTTCAGTCGAAATACGGCCCGGGACCAATTTCAGGATTTCCAGACCGATGTTCACTGCCAGTTTGTCAGCTGCATCAGTAATCTGCTGATCGTGATCGCTGCTCTGGTCACGTGCCCAGGCGATTGCTTCGTCGATCAGTTTACGGTATTCAGGAATTTGCGCAGCGCTGAGGATCAGTGACGGGTTAGTGGTCGCATCCTGCGGCTGGTACAACTTCATTGCCGCGATATCTCCGGTGTCAGCAACAACCTGAGTCATTTGGCGTAGGGAAGTCAGTTTATCGGTCATTTTGGCATATCTCATCGTTTGGACGTTTTCGTATAGGCATTTTCATGCCTTGCCTTTGGCTGATGATAACATGCAAAAAGCCACGCGCAAGGCGCTTATCGCGGCATGCTCGGCTACGAACATCTATGGATTTCTCACCTTCCAAAACACACAAAATCAGCCAATTCGCATATGTCCCCGTTTCAAGAAAAAAGGTATGTTAGCCAACCAAAGTGGTCATAGCCCTCTGCGCGAACAACTAAAAAAATGAAGGGTTAATCAACCAAGGATAATTCATGAATGATCTGCTGGATTTTTTTGACACCATTCTCTGGAGTTCCATCCTGATTTACCTGCTGTTTGGCACTGGCATTTACCTCACCATTCGCCTGAGTTTCATCCAGTTTCGCCGTTTCAGGCATCTGTTCTCCCCTGCCCTCTTTAAGTCTGGCCGCGATGCGCGGGGAATGTCAGGCTGGGGCACGCTGTGCCTCAGTTTATCCTCACGTATTGGTACCGGTAACCTGACCGGCGTCGCGATAGCCATAACCCTCGGCGGGCCAGGCGCAATTTTCTGGATGTGGGTCATTGCGGTTTTCAGCATGGCGACAGCGCTGATTGAGAACACGCTGGCGCAGATATACAAAGGCGTGGGCGAACGCGGTAAATTTCGCGGCGGCCCGGCGGACTACATGGAGAAAGGATTGGGCATGCGCTGGATGGGCATTCTGTTTTCCTTTCTGATGGTTATCTCCTGCGGCTTTATTTTCAGTGCGTTACAGGCCAATTCCATTGCGCAGGCCTCTTATCATTTGCTGCATGTTTCCCCTCTCACCACCGCCAGTATTTTGGCCACACTGACCGCCGTAATGATTTTTGGCGGCATCCGCTCTGTTATCTGGCTTTCAAAATGGCTGGTTCCGCTGATGGCTTTTCTGTACCTGCTGCTGGCGGTCTGGGTCATCGGCCATAACATAGAGAAATTGCCGCAGGTGATCGCACTGGTCTTCAAAAGTGCTTTCGGCCTGCAGGAAGCCGCCTCCGGCGCGGTGGCTTATGGCATCACGCAGGCCATCACTCAGGGAATGCAGCGCGGCGTTTTTGCCAGTGAAGCGGGTGTCGGTTCCTCACCAAATGCGGCGGCGATGGCGTCGGTCAGCCACCCCGCCACCATGGGTTTCAACCAGATGTTTGCCGTCTTTATCGATACCGTGGTGATTTGCACCGCCACGGCGCTGATTGTGCTGACCTCCGGCGTGCTTGATCATCCGGACGCGCCATTTGGTATCCGCTTATTGCAGCAAGCCATCACGCCTGCGACGGGCGGTTGGAGCCATATCGCGCTGGCCGTGCTGGTATTTTCCTTCGCCTTTACGTCAATCTCAGGCAACTACGCTTATGCCGAAAATAACCTGAGTTTCGTTCACAGCTCCGCACCGTATAAATTACTGATTTTTCGCCTGATGGTCATCGGGATGGTGTTCTGCGGCTGTCTCATGGAACTGCATATCGTCTGGAAACTGGCGGATATCTTTATGGCGTTGATGGCGATACTGAACCTGACCGCATTGCTGCTGCTTTCAGGCGTGGCGGTCAAAGTGGTGAAAGACTATGAGCGCCAGCAGCAAATGGGGAAAATACCGGTGTTTAATCCCGACCATTTCCCGGAATTGCGAGGCCAGTTGGAACCGGGAATTTGGGACAAAAACCGTCACGGCGCAGACAGATAAGCTTTTACCTATCGATATCATGGCTCCCCCGCAGCCCCTTTTTTGCTACAGTGGTACAACGAAAAAATCCCAAATTTGAAGCGTCACTGACCAACGGACGAGACTATGCTGACTATTATTTCACCTGCCAAAACGCTCGATTACGAAAGCCCGCTTGCGACAACGCGCTATACCCAACCTGAGTTGCTGGATAAATCGGCTCAACTGATCACCGTGGCGCGTAAAATGTCGCCTGCGCAGATCTCTTCACTGATGGGGATCAGCGATAAACTGGCCCATCTGAACGCCGAGCGCTTCAATGACTGGCAGCCGGATTTCACGCCGGAAAATGCACGTCAGGCATTACTGGCGTTCAAAGGTGACGTTTATACCGGCTTACAAGCCGACGACTTCAGCGAAAAAGATTTCGATTTTGCCCAGAAACATCTGCGGATATTATCGGGTTTGTACGGACTTCTTCGTCCGCTGGATCTGATGATGCCGTATCGCCTGGAAATGGGTATCCGCCTGGAAAATCCGCAGGGTGCCAATCTTTATGCCTTCTGGGGCGAGTTGCTGACCGAAAAACTCAACCATCTGCTGAGCGAACAGAAAAGCAAGGTGCTGGTGAATCTGGCGTCCGACGAATATTTCAAAGCGGTAAAACCTAAACTGCTGGATGGCGAAATCATCAAACCTGTTTTCCTTGATGAGAAAAATGGCAAATACAAAGTCATCAGCTTCTACGCGAAGAAAGCGCGCGGGCTGATGAGCCGCTTTATCATCAAAGAACGTCTGGATAAGGCGAAACAATTGCAGGATTTCAATCTGGAAGGTTATGCCTTTGACGAATCACGTTCGCAGGGCAACGAGCTGGTCTTTACCCGCCCTGAACGCTGATTTCCCTTTCTGAGTCTGTAAAAAAGCCCTCACGAAGAGGGCTTTTTGCATTTCAGAATGCCGCAGACTCTATTCAGGCAATGCCATCAGGAATGCGCGCATTTCGCTGAAGTCTGCCGGCAGATTGTGCGACAACAGTGGCAGGTCAGCGCGATCCGCCAGTTCTTTCGGCAAGCCGATATCCTGATCCAAAATCGCTTCCACGCTTTCTTTGAACTTCGCCGGATGCGCCGTGCCGATGAAAAGACCGAATTCGCCCGGTTGCAACTGGTCACGCAGAACGCGGTAAGCAATCGCGGCATGCGGTTCAGAGATGTAACCGATATTCGCCAGCTCGCGCATCGCGTCTTCCGTGGTGTCATCGCTGACCGCACCAAAACCGAGATCTTTCAGCTGCCAGATTTTACGGCGATACAGTTCTTCAACACGCGGCCAGTTGTTAGGCTGGCTGACGTCCATGGCGTTCGACAATGTCGCAACGGTTTTCTTCGGTTCCCATTCGCCATTGCTCAGGAAACGCGGCACGGTGTCATTGGCGTTGGTGGCAGCGATGAAACGCTTCACCGGCAGACCGAGAGATTTCGCCAGCAAACCGGCGGTCAGGTCACCAAAGTTACCGCTTGGCACAGAAACGACCAGCTGATTGCGGGCTTCCTGCGGCAGTTGCGCCACGGCTTCAAAGTAATAGCAAATCTGCGCCAGCAGACGGCTGATGTTGATGGAGTTCGCGGAGTTCAGCTTCAGCGCATGTTTCAGTTCTTCATCATCAAACGCCTGTTTGACCAGCGCCTGACAGGCATCGAAATCGCCATCGATAGCCACGGTGTGAATATTGCCACCGAGAGTACAGAACAGTTTTTCCTGAAGCGGGCTGATTTTGCCGCGCGGATACAAAATCACTACACGAACATTTTTCAGACCGTGGAAAGCGTGCGCCACAGCAGCACCGGTATCACCGGATGTTGCGGTCAGGATCGTGACCGGCTGGTCGCCTGATACCTGAGTCAGGATCTGCGCCATAAAGCGGCCACCGAAATCTTTGAATGCCAGGGTCGGGCCGTGGAACAGCTCCAGACAGGCAATATCGTCTTCCACTTTTGCGACCGGCGCCGGGAAGGCAAACGCGTTTTTCACGCGCTGATGCAATTCATCTTCAGGAATTTCATCGCCGATGAAAGCAGAAAGAATGCGCGTGCTGCGGGTGACGAAATCCAGATCCAGCAGGCGGTCAATTTCAGTCAGCTCAAACTCCGGCAGGTCGAGCGGGAAGAATAATCCCTGTTGTTTGCCCAGACCTTGTTTGACGGCCTGCGCAAAACTTACTTGCTCGTTGTGATCCTTCAGGTTGTACAGTTTCATTAGTTATCCCAGTCGATTATCGAGTTATCTCAATACCCGCGCGCCAGCGGTATCCAGACGACAAATATGAACAAAGCCTTCGTCATTTTGCAGATAGTGCGTCTGCAACCAGTCAGCCATACGTTTCGCCGTTGCGCTGTCATTGCAGACGGCAAACAGCGTCGGGCCGGAACCGGAAATCCCGCAAGCCAGCGCACCGATTTCTTCGGCCGCGCTGCGTGCTTCGGCAAAACCCGGCAGAAGACGTGTACGGTAAGGTTCGGCGATCACATCTTTCATCAGCTTCGCGGCCAGCGCCGGTTGCTGTGTATGGCACGCATGAATAAAGCCCGCCAGATAACGCCCGTGGCTGATGCAATCCTGGCGGCGATACTGCGCAGGTAAAATCGCACGCGCTTCCGCCGTCGAGACTTTGATGCCGGGATACGCCATCACCCACAGCCAGTCGTCAAAACTTGGCACATTCTGGCTGATGATATCCAGCTCCTCGAGCATCAGCTGGATACCGCCCAGATAGCATGGTGCGACGTTATCAAAATGCACACTGCCGGAAATCCGCCCTTCCAGCTCGCCCATCAGCTCCAGCATTTTGTTGTCGCTGAGCGGCTTGCCGCAGAATTCGTTCATTGCCATCAGACCGGCAACCACCGAACAAGCGCTTGAACCCAGCCCGGAACCGATCGGCATATTTTTTTCAAGCGTCATGGACACCGGCACATCTTTGCCGATTTCCTGACAAAAACGCTGCCAGCAGTGATAAACGATGTTGTCTTCCATCCGGTCAGGCAGTTTGGAAACAAACTTGCCTTCGTTTTTCAGGCTGAATGTTGTGGCAGCTTCTACTGATACGCAATCCCCCAGAAGCGTGCCATCTACCGGAGACACTGCTGCGCCCAGAACGTCGAAACCTACGCTGACGTTTCCAATTGAAGCCGGGGCATACACCTTAACCATATTAAACTCCTAACTTCCATGACAGCGTTCTCAAAAGATCGGCAAACACACCCGCCGCCGTCACATCATTACCGGCACCATAACCGCGTAACACCAGCGGTAACGGCTGATAATAGCGGCTGTAAAACGCCAGCGCATTCTCACCATTTTTTACTTTATAAAGCGGGTCATTACCATCGACGGCGTCGATTTTTACCTTGCAACGCCCTTCTTCGATAGCGCCGACGTAGCGCAATACTTTACCTGCTGCTGTTGCATCTGCAACGCGCCGAGCAAATTCGGCATCCAGTTCCGGCAGTCGTGACACAAACTCATTCACGTTGCCTGAGGAATCAAAGGATGCAGGCAAAACAGATTCCACGTCGATATCCGACAATTCCAGCTTATAACCGGCTTCACGCGCCAGAATAAGCAACTTACGGGCGACGTCCATCCCCGACAAATCGTCACGCGGATCCGGCTCGGTGTAGCCCATATCGCGCGCCTGCAAGGTGGCGGCAGACAGTGACATGCCTTCGTCCAGCTTACCGAAAATGAAGGACAGCGATCCGGAGAGGATCCCGGAGAAACGCAGCAGTTCATCGCCCGCATTCAGCAGGTTTTGCAGGTTCTCGATAACCGGCAAACCGGCGCCGACGTTGGTGTCGTACAGGAATTTGCGACGTGAACCATCTGCCGCTTTACGCAGCTGATGGTAATAATTCATCGATGAGGTATTGGCCTTTTTGTTCGGCGTGACGACGTGGAAACCGTCAGCCAGGAAATCGGCATATTGGTCCGCCACTTCCTGGCTGGACGTACAGTCAACAATCACCGGGTTCAGCAGATGGTATTCCTTCACCAGCCGGATCAGACGGCCCAGATTCAGAGGTTCTTTCGCCGCGCCCAGTTCGTCCTGCCAGGAATCCAACGGAATGCCGTGAACGTTGGTAAGCAACGCGCGGGAATTGGCGATGCCGCAAACGCGCAGATCGATATGTTTGGTTTTCAGCCAGGCCTGCTGACGGCGGATCTGTTCGATCAACGCCCCGCCGACACCGCCGACGCCAATCAGAAAGACTTCGATAACCTGATCGGTGTTGAACAACATCTGGTGGCTCACGCGGACACCAGTAGTGGCATCGTCGTTATTCACCACAACGGAAATGGAACGCTCAGAAGAACCCTGCGCGATGGCGACGATATTGATATTGGCACGCGCCAGTGCGGAGAAGAATTTCGCCGAAATGCCGCGCAGTGTACGCATGCCGTCGCCGACCACAGAAATTACGGCCAGTTTTTCCATGACGTCCAGCGGCTCAAGCAGGCCATCTTTCAGCTCAAGATAGAACTCATCTTCCAGCGCCTTACGTGCGCGAACCAGCTCACTTTGCGGCACGCAGAAGCTGATGCTGTATTCAGACGAAGACTGGGTGATCAGCACAACGGAAATCCCGGAACGCGACATCACGGCAAAAACGCGCGCCGCCATGCCGATCATCCCTTTCATCCCCGGACCGGAGACGTTGATCATCGCCATATTATTCAGGTTGGTGATGCCTTTGACCGGCGTATTGTCGCCGAGGCTTTCGCTGCCAATCAGAGTGCCCGGCGCCTGCGGGTTCGTGGTGTTTTTAATCAGGCAAGGGATCTGGAACTGAGCAATCGGCAGGATGGTGCGCGGGTGAAGCACTTTCGCGCCGAAGTACGACAACTCCATCGCTTCCTGATACGACATTGATTTCAGCAAACGGGCATCAGGCACAGTACGCGGGTCACAGGTATAGACGCCGTCGACGTCAGTCCAGATCTCGCAGCAATCAGCGCGTAAGCACGCTGCCAGCACGGCCGCAGAATAGTCGGAGCCGTTACGCCCCAGCACAACCAGTTCACCCTTCTCGTTGCCCGCGGTGAAACCGGCCATCAGCACAATGTGATCGGCAGGAATGGCGCTGGCGGCAATACGGCGGGTGGATTCGTTGATATCGACAGTGGATTCAAGATAGTGGCCCTGAGCCAGCAGCTTTTCGACCGGGTTAATGACGGTGACGCCAAACCCTTTCGCGAGGAAAACGGCTTCCATAATGGCGATAGAGAGCTTTTCGCCACGACAGATGATTGAGGCGTTCACGCTGTCCGGGCATTGCCCCAGCAGCGCGATGCCGTGCAGCAACTGTTTAAGCTGTGCGAATTCCTGATCGACAAAAGCTTTCACTTTCGGCAAATCAAAGCCCGGCTGTTGTGCCGCCAGACCGGTAATCAGCTGACCAAAAATGTTTTCTGCGTCGCTCATGATGGTCTTGATGTCCTGTCCGGCGACAGTCCGTTCAATCATGGCAACCAGATAGTTGGTAATTTTGGCAGGCGCGGATAATACCGTCGCGACCTGTCCCTGACGCGCATTGCTTTCCATAATGTCCGCAACCCGCAAGAAGCGTTCTGCGTTTGCTACCGAGGTCCCGCCAAATTTCAACACTCGCATTTCTGGTTCTCTCCTGAAGCTCTCGTTTAAATGTAAAAAAAAAGCCCGCACTGTTTAGGTGCGGGCTTTTTTTCTTTTTCCTGTACGCGTCAGCCCGCCCCGTTACCTGTGGTATCGGTGGTGGTAATAATTGTTGTGTTCAGGCTGATGATTCGCATTTTATTTTTCTGTCTGTCTTTAGGTTTGTACTCTGTCTGCCTCTATTAGCTAAAGCATAAGGCACAATAAGTCAATTTTTTTCTGTTTTTGCCCGGTTAATCACGGACAGAATTAAATGGATAATGAGCTGCCTTTAAAAACATTTCCAGTGTTATCCGCAGGTCTGTTTCCTTCACACCGAAGATCATACCAGTGAAGCGGATATTCCCGTCAGATCATTGGGTCAGCTTTTTTTCGATGTCATGCAGCAAAGTATGTAGCATTGCGGCGTCACGCTTCTGCAAAAGACCGAGCCTCTGATGCAACCAGTCGGACAGTTTATGGTCGTCTCCGGCACCGACATTTTCCAGTAAACGATCCACTCTGCCACGCAGCGCAGACAACTGCCCTTCCTGCGCATTTTCCGCTTTCGCCGACGTCACCTGATTCAGCGCCGACAGCTGATAGCAGAAAACCATCACCGCCTGGCCCAGATTCAGCGACGGGTAATCCGCCACCATCGGAACGCCGGTCAGAACATCGGCAAGTTCCAGCTCTTCATTCGTCAGCCCGGAATCTTCGCGCCCGAACACCAGCGCCGCGTGGTTTACCCAGTCGCTCTTCTCTTCGAGCTGAACCTGCAATTCCTGCGGCGTGCAGTAATAGTGAAAACGCGCGCGGCTACGTGCGGTGGTGGCGACGGTAAAATCAATGTCGGTCAGCGCTTCGGCGAGCGTATTGAAATGCCGCGCATTTTGGAGGATCTCCTGCGAGCCGTGCGCAACCCAGCCAGCTTCCGGCTTAAGGTGCGCCTCGCTGTCGACAATGCGCAATGACGCGAAGCCCATCGTTTTCATTGCTCGGGCAGCCGCGCCGACATTTTCCGGTCGGGCCGGAGAAACTAAAATAATATGAAGTTGCATGTCGCGCCTCTGCAAAGAGTGAATGAAATTGCCGCCCGTTTTTCAGCGATGAAATTTTATCCGATCCCAAAACTATTCATCGCTTATATTCTTCACAAGAACTTAACAGTCGGCTCAATATATTCTTTTATTTTATCGGAAAAGCTTACCCGATAGGAAAAAAAGGTGCTGTCGCGGTTAAGCGAACTTTAAAGAAAAATTTATCATTATTTTTCATATGGATATATAATAACGACACATGCAGATTTTGCATTTATCTTTCGTTGCTAGATGAATTGCTGAATCGTGTACAATAAAGGCCGAAATGTGACTCAAGCGTGCATTCTTGTAAGTGTTTTTCACTGTTCTGTTACCGTGCTACAATTGAACTTGATATATGTCAACAAACCGTAATTTTGTTGGGTGGTAATTTCGGCACTCGCTGTTATATTGCTGTTAATAGGGTTAGGATGTTCGCCGCTTTAGGACCCCGTGGAACTGCAGAAAGTGGAATCCCTGACCGAGCTTGCGATGTTGTTGCCGTTGATGGAAATTGCATCGAGAACGCGTTTACGTACTTTAGTCATGTAACGAGTGAGATGGCCAATAAGGCATCAAAATTCATTGGGATAACAAGGACTTCTGTACTCCTATTTTCTATTTGTTGGCAATCTTAGGTAGCAATCATGCAGACCCCTCACATTCTGATCGTCGAAGACGAGTTAGTGACACGTAATACGTTAAAGAGCATTTTTGAAGCAGAAGGCTACATGGTACATGAAGCCAATGATGGCGCTGAAATGCACCACATTCTGTCCGAAAATGACATCAATCTGGTTATCATGGATATCAACCTGCCAGGCAAAAATGGCCTGCTGCTGGCACGCGAATTACGTGAACAAGCCAGCGTTGCACTGATGTTCCTGACGGGCCGCGACAACGAAGTCGACAAAATCCTGGGTCTGGAAATCGGCGCTGATGATTACATCACTAAGCCATTCAATCCGCGCGAGCTGACTATCCGCGCACGCAATCTGTTATCCCGCACGATGAACCTGGGCACGACCGGTGAAGAACGTCGTCTGGTCGAAAGCTACAAATTCAATGGTTGGGAACTGGACATCAACAGCCGTTCACTGATCAGCCCGCAGGGCGAACAATACAAATTACCGCGTAGCGAATTCCGCGCGATGCTGCACTTCTGCGAAAACCCGGGCAAAATCCAAACCCGTGGCGACCTGCTGAAGAAAATGACCGGTCGCGAGCTGAAGCCGCATGACCGCACGGTTGACGTCACTATCCGCCGCATTCGTAAACATTTCGAAGCGACACCAGATACTCCGGAAATCATCGCGACCATTCATGGCGAAGGTTACCGTTTCTGTGGTGATCTGGAAGACTAATACAGAAGGTTGCCAACCGCTCTGTAGACGATGCAACAAAACGTCAAAGGCCAGCGAAAGCTGGCCTTTTATTTTAGGGATCGCGTGACAGACCGCAGAAAGTTTACGGTGCCGTATGCGCCCACGGAATGATCGGTACAGCACTCAGCGCATTTTTAGGTGACCCATCTACCACTTTATCTGAATAACTCATATAGATAAGCGCATTGCGTTTTTCATCGTAGAAGCGCACGACCTGAAGCTTTTTAAACACCAGGGACGTCCGTTTCTGAAACACCACCGTTCCCTTGTCTTTGCCTTGTTTAATCTTATCGCTCAGTTCAATCGGGCCGACCTGCTGGCAGGAAATCGCCGCATCGGACGTGTCTTCTGCCAGCCCTAATCCGCCTTTAATCCCGCCGGTTTTCGCGCGACTGATATAACACGTTACATTTTTAATATCAGGATCATCAAAGGCCTCGACGACGATTTTATGGTCCGGTCCGAACAATTTGAAAACCGTATCGACCGACCCGACTTCCTCAGCATGCGCCGCCCCGGAACAAAAAACAAACATCCCAAATACAAAAATCCAACACTTTTTCATTAAGTTACTCCACGTCATGAGCATGACGTTGTTTTCTAAAGAAACCCCATTCGGAAAGCGTGCATTCACAGTTTCTGAATGAAATACTCTGTAACACCTGCAAATAGCACAGATAGCCAAAAAATTCTTAGGAAGTCTTATCAGTAAAAAGTTGCTATTATGCGCGCAACATTCTGTGAATTATCTTAGCTCAACGAGGACGATCTATGGATCAAGCAGGAATCATTCGTGACCTTCTTAGCTGGTTAGAAACCCATTTAGACCAGCCCTTGTCACTCGACAATGTCGCAGCCAAGGCCGGCTATTCCAAGTGGCACCTGCAGCGAATGTTTAAAGATGTCACAAACAACGCAATCGGTGCTTATATTCGCGCACGCCGTCTTTCTAAAGCCGCCGTCGCTTTGCGCCTCACCAGTCGCCCCATTTTAGATATCGCCCTTCAGTACCGTTTTGACTCTCAACAAACGTTTACGCGGGCATTCAAAAAGCAATTTGCTCAAACTCCGGCACTGTATCGTCGTGCTGAAGACTGGCATTCCTTCGGGATCTGCCCGCCTATTCGTCTGGGTGCGTTTATTCTGCCTCAGCCGGAATATATCGCCCTGCCTGAACAGCATCTGATCGGCATGACGCAAAGTTACGCCTGTACGCTGGAGCAAATCACCACGTACCGTAACGAAATGCGCCGCCATTTCTGGCGTCAATATATTGGTGAAGCGAAAACGCTGCCACCGATACTCTATGGCCTGCACCATTCACGTCCAAGCCAGGAAAAAGATGACGAACAGGAAGTCCTTTACACGACCGCGCTTGAGCCTGCGCATCTGCCTGAAAATGTTGAAGGTCAGCCGATTGTGTTGCAGGAAGGTGAGTATGCCATGTTCCACTACAATGGTACGCCTGAGCATTTGCAGGAGTTTATTCTGACATTGTACAGCACCTGTCTTCCAACGCTGAAATTGACCCGCAGAAAGGGACAGGATATCGAACGCTTCTACACTAATGGTCGTGCTCCCGGCACTGCGCCATCAGAAATACAGTGTGATTACCTGATCCCAATCCGCCGCTAACACCTTCTGGTGTTAGCGCTGTAACTCGTCTAATGCGGGCAGATCCAGATGTGATACATCGCCCGCCGTTTCCACAATCCAGCCATTCGCCAGCCACGCACTTTGCTGATGATCCACGCGCGACAACGAACAGTTTCGCAGGCGAAGACGACGTTCTGCATACGCCGGCAATCCCAAAATCGTACTGATCAGACACCCCAGCGCAATGCCGTGGCTAACCAGCAGTGGTTTGCTGCCCGGCGGCAGTTGCAGGCAGTGATCGAGCGCAGCACGCATACGCGAAGCCAGCTCCGTCATGGTTTCACCTTCGGGAATGCGCCCTTGCGGCGAGCCATCGACCATCTGTTTACGCCAGATTTCTTCCTGTTCGGTCAGGCCATCCAGAATACGTTCTTCCAGCACGCCCATGTGCAGTTCGCGCAGACGCGGCTCATTGATCACTTCACAGCCGCAGGCGTCAGCGATAATCTGCGCCGTGTGACGGGTTCGCCCTAAATCACTGGTGATAACGTGAGTGATCCCTTCGTTACGCACGCGCTCAGCAACCTGACGGGCCTGATAAAGACCTTTAGCCGTCAGAGGGCTGTCTGACTGCCCCTGAATACGACGCGCTGCGTTCCATTCTGTTTCGCCGTGACGGACGAGATATACCTGTAACATGTGTGTTTTCCGTTATACTGCGTGAAATTTGCTAAAGGATGCCAGAACTCTATGTACCATGTTGTCGCTGCAACCACTAACCCGGCAAAGATCAAAGCTATCGCCATGGCTTTTGAAGACATTTTCGGCGCAGAGGCGTTTCACATTGAAGGCGTTGACGTCGATAGTGGTGTTCCAAATCAGCCCATCGGCAGTAATGAAACCCGTACCGGTGCGCGTCATCGCGTGATTGGTGCGCGTCAGGTTCGCCCGGAAGCGGACTTCTGGGTCGGCGTGGAAGCCGGTATCGAAGACAATATGACGTTCGCCTGGATGGTGATTGAGAATATGCACCAGCGAGGCGAATCCCGCTCTGCGAGCCTGATGTTACCTGAAATTATTTTACAGGGAATCAATCAGGGCAGCGAATTGGGAGATGAGATGGAGAAGCTGACCGGTATTGCGGAAGTTAAACGTAAAGGCGGCGCGATTGGCATTTTTACGGCGGGTAAACTGACGCGCACCAGTGTTTATCATCAGGCGCTGGTTCTGGCTCTAGCGCCGTTCCATAATCCGGTGTATCAGACTCGCGCGCAGACGCACTGAGTTTTAAGACCTGAAATTAAAACGAAAACGGACGCATCAGTCGTCCGTTTTTTCTGACAGTAACTGCTCACCCAACCATTCCTTCAGTTCCGCCGGTGCCGTTTTCAGGCCATTGGAACCCCGGGTTATCGTCGCGATGCCGGCACCCAGCTGGCTTTTCAGCTCCCGTTGACTCATTTCTCCCCGCATCAGTTCCTGAATAATGCGCACCCGCGTTCCCAGCGCCGCACGTTCATCGGGCGTCAGAAGCAGTTGCAACAAATCCTGATGCAGATTTTCAGCAAAAGATTGCTGTAGCAGTGCCAGAAAGCACTGCCAGTCCTCATTGCCTTGTTGGGAAAGAGCAGGGTCAGTGAGTGTTCGTTGCGTCATGTGGGGGCTGCCATACTATTGAACTAGTACAGCAGCTTAACATAAACGCCCGAAAATCAGTAACGCCTCTGCCATTCGGCATCCGTCAAAATTTTGGCCGGTTGATGTAAAAAATAGCGATAAAACGCATCATAAGCCAACACATTTTTAACATATCGGCGCGTTTCAGAGAAAGGGATACTTTCGATAAATGCAACGGAGTCCACCCTGCCCGCGCTGGTTCCCAGCCAGGTATTCACCCGCGACGGACCGGCGTTATAGGCGGCGCTGGATAAAATACGGTTGCGGCCAAACATCTGGTAGACGTATTCAAGATAGCTGGTGCCGATGGTGATATTCATCTGCGGATCCAGCAACTGCGCCGGATTGCTGTAACCCTGCAAACCGAACATATCCACCGTATGCTGCGCCGTCGCAGGCATAACTTGCATCAGGCCCGCCGCGCCCACCGGAGAACGCGCTTTCGGATTCCATGCGCTTTCCTGACGGGCAATCGCCATCGCGTAGCTTTGGGTGATGCCTTTATCGTTGGTCGCACGGCGGAATTCATCCGGCCATGCCAGCGGGAAACGTTCTTCGAGATAATCCCACAGCTTGCCGGTTATCGTGGCCTGTACGCTCAGATCCGGCCATTTTTGCTCGAAGGCATAACGCGCCAGCGCGGATTGCTGCGCCGAACTGCGGCTGCTCACCAGATAGCTCCATTCGGTGCGCGCCAGATTGTCCATCTGCCAGTACATCAGTTCACGTACGCGGGCCACTTCCGGTAATGCCGCTATGCTGGCGTCCGGTTTTGTCGCCACAGAAATTTGCATCGAATACGCAACATTCAGCTTTTGCGCCGCCGCCATCGGATAGAAACCGCGCCCTTGCATTAATGTGCGCAGCATCGCTTCGCCCTGCGAACGTTGCCCTTTGTCGATCATGACCGACGCACGCCAGTATTGCCATTCGTCCTGCTGCAAAGCATCCGAAGGCAAACGTTCCAGCCACTGACTCAGGCTCTGACGGTCACCGGCGGCCAGCGCCATGCGGATCCGACGTTCAACCAGTGTGGTGGAATGGCTGCGCAGAATCACGTTATCGCGCCATGCGGCCTGTTCCGGCGTGGCATCGCTGCCCATATAACGCCAGGCAACGGCTTCTTCCAGCTCAAGGCGATCGCTGTCACTCATCTTCTGCAAACGGGCCAGAACCGGGATCATCGAACGCGCGTTTTCCGAATCATCGCGGGCAATGCGGGCGAATGTAATGCTGGTGGCATTACGGGTGAAGTCCGTCGGCCCGACGTTGCGCGCAAAGCTTTCAATCGTGTTCGGGTTGTTTTGCAGGTCAACCAGCGCGTCGCGCATGGTCTGATAATCCGGCGGCAACTGCTTCGCCAGATAACTCACCAGACTGGTATTCCCGGTTTTCATCGCCAGACCAATACGTTGCAGCGTCGTCAGTGCCGTCTGATTGCCTGCGCCCTGCCAGACGGAGAATAATTTATCGCAGGTATTGGGCAGCGACGTGCCAGTTAGCCAGATTTCTTTCGCGCCATCAAAGGCGGTTTTCTGATCGCCGGTGGCCCATTTGGCATAGTAATAGTTACAGCGGGCAGCGACCGGTTTAGGCGGCTGCGGGCTGAAAGACAGCAAACTGTTCCAGTCCTGACGACGCGCCAGTTCATTCACAAAGCGTGCGGGCAGGGAACGCGCGGGCGGCAGCGTCGGGTTCGCTTTTACAAAGGCATTGACCTGCGCCGGTGTCGCCTCACCCAGATCCTGCGTTAGCTGGCGGTATTCGAGATAAGGATAAAGAGGATAGTCTTCGAGCGTGGGCATCAGCTGGCCAACGACATCCATCTGATTGTTATCCCACGCCTGTTTAATCTGCATGTAGTGCTGACGTTGCGAATCCAGCGAATCCGCTTTCGCCACACCCGATGCCGTCACCAGCATTACGCTCATTGCCAGAGCGTGCCATTTGTCCACCTTGACCATACTTGCCTTTATCCTCACGGGTTGTCTTTCCTGCTGTGCCAGCTGCACAGATATTGCCCTACAGACGTGCTGTTTTTGATGTAAGAACTGTTCTTTGTTCTGTAGACAGTCACTACGCTAATCGATTCATTTTTAAAATTGAAGTCATGCGGGAACAGCATCACAAACTTTACACAGTGTGAGGCATGCGCAAAGCCGTTACCAGAGAACCGCGCGCTTATTTTACGTAACACAACGTAGCAGGTGAATAAGCGAAAATACCGATATTATTACCGCGATAAAGGCCGGGTATTTGAGAGAACCCAAATAGATAGCACCCTTACAATGAGAATCTGAATAAATACGCTGACAAAACTTATCTTTATTTACGCTAATTTACCGTGATATTTAAACCCTAAACAAAACCTAAATGAGTAGTAAATAATACCGATATTCCTAACTTGATTAACACAATGTTTTCATTGAAAAATTATATTATTTATATCGTTATAAAAGTCTTTATTGGTTCAGATCAATTTTATTTTCGCGTAATTGATTATTATCGTTTCATATTCTCAAACCGATTTGAATACCCGTAGTAATTACACGCTTAATTTAATCACGTGCAAGCATTCTTATTCATCGCTTATGGAAAAGTATATGACTCACTCATCATCATCTGTCAAAACCAATGCCAGCCCCTCTTCTTCAGCGGCGGCAGAAAACAAAAACTGGTATCAGATTAGTGGTAACGACGCCATGTCGCGTCTGGAAACCAGCGAAGCCGGTCTGAATCCGCAGGTTGCCGCTGAGCGCCTGAAAGAATTTGGTCCGAATGCCTTACCGGAAAAACAAACCAAAAGCGCCCTGATGCGCTTCCTCGCGCATTTCAATGACGTCCTGATTTATATCCTGCTGGCGGCTGCGGTCGTGACCGGTGCGATGGGCCACTGGGTAGATACGCTGGTGATCCTGGGCGTTGCCGTCATTAATGCCATGATCGGTTTTCTGCAAGAAAATAGCGCCGAGAAATCGCTTAAAAGCATTCAGAATATGCTGTCCAGTCAGGCGGTTGTGATCCGCGACGGACAGATCCAGACCATCAATGCCGATCAACTGGTTCCCGGCGATATCGTTCAGCTTCGCCCCGGCGATAAAATCCCGGCAGACCTGCGTATCGTCAGCGCACACAACCTGCAGGTTGAAGAAGCCATCCTGACCGGCGAATCGACCGTCGTCACCAAAACAGCCAGTACTATCGACGATGAAGTCATGATTGGCGACCGTCACAACCTGCTGTTCTCGGGCACGATGATCAGCGGCGGTACGGCCACCGGTGTGGTATATGCCACTGGTAAAGACACCGAACTGGGCCATATCAACCAGATGATGTCGTCGATTGAACCGCAGCGCACCCCGCTGTTGCAGCAAATCGACAAGCTGGGTAAAGGCATTTTTGCCCTGATTCTGCTGATGATGGCGTTCCTGTTTGTCTTCGCCTTTATCCTGCGCGACATGCCGCTCAGCGAACTGTTGCTGTCGCTGATAAGCCTCGCGGTAGCCTCCGTGCCGGAAGGTTTACCGGCCATCATCTCGATTATTTTGTCTCTCGGCGTTCAGTCGATGGCGCGTAATAACGCGATTATCCGTAAGCTACCGACCGTTGAAACGCTGGGTTCAATGACCGTCATCTGCTCGGATAAAACCGGTACGCTGACCATGAATGAAATGACCGTTAAAGCGGTGATTCTGGCAGACCGCGCTTATACCGTGGAAGGTGAAAGCTACCAGCCGAGAGGCCGGATTACAGACGCCACGACGCAGCAACAAATTGATGTCATCAATACGCCGGTGCTGAACACCTTCATCACGGCGGTCGATATATGTAACGACAGTCAGCTGATTCAGGACGACAAAGGCCACTGGGGCATTACCGGCGGGCCAACCTCCGGCGCGCTAAAAGTGCTGGCGGCGAAATGCACGCTGAACACCGGTAAAGTCGAATCTCTGGATAAAATCCCGTTCGATTCCAAACACAAATACATGTCTACGTTGCAGCGCATAAACGGCAAAACACAGCTCTTTGTGACCGGTGCGCCAGACGTCCTGTTCTCGCTGGCGACATTTGAGCTGACCGAAAACGGTGTGCAGCCTTTCCGCCGCGAATACTGGGAAGAAGAGATGGCACGCTACGCCCGTCAGGGCCTGCGTATGGTTGCCGCCGCGTTCAGGGATGAGCCGGAAATAAACGGTGACCTGAGCCATGCCGATCTGCAGCAAGGCCTGGTCTTCGCCGGTATCGCAGGAATGATGGATCCGCCACGCCCTGAAGCCATTGATGCGATTGCGCAATGTCAGCAGGCCGGGATCCGCGTGAAAATGATCACCGGTGACCATCAGGAAACGGCGATGGCCATCGGCAAAATGTTAGGTATTGGCAACAGCGGGGATTCCATCACCGGTAACGAGCTTGAGCACATGGACGACGCGGAGCTGGCGATCGCTGCCAGCCAGTTCGATATTTTCGCCCGTACCAGCCCGGAGCATAAGTTGCGTCTGGTAAAAGCGTTGCAGGAAAACGGTGAAGTGGTCGGCATGACCGGCGACGGCGTGAACGATGCGCCCGCGCTGAAACAGGCTGACGTCGGCATCGCGATGGGCATCAAAGGCACTGAAGTGACCAAAGAAGCTGCCGATATGGTGCTGACGGATGACAACTTCGCGACCATCGCCAGCGCGGTGAAAGAAGGCCGTCGTGTTTACGACAACCTGAAGAAAACCATTCTGTTTATTCTGCCGACTAACCTCGCGCAGGGGCTGCTGATTATCCTGGCGATTCTGGCCGGCGCGGTGATCCCGCTGACGCCGGTGCAGATCTTGTGGATGAACATGGCGACGTCGACCACGCTGTCATTCGGTCTGGCCTTCGAGCCTGCTGAAAAAGGCATGATGCGCCGTCGTCCACGTGAGCCGGGCCAGCATGTTTTAGACCTGCATGCCGTCTGGCGTATCGCGTTCGTCGGTATTCTGATTGCCTGTAGCGCCTTCATTCTTGAAGCCTGGATGCAACCGCTCGGCTACAGCAGTGAGTTGATTCGTACCGTTTTGCTGCAAACGCTGGTCACCGCGCAGTGGGTTTACATGTTTAACTGCCGCGTGATGGACCGCTTCCCGCTGAGCCGCGAAGTGTTCGTCAACAAAGGCCTGTGGATTGTCTCCGGCGTACTGCTGGTCCTGCAATTGGCGCTGATTTATCTGCCAGTGATGAACCACCTGTTTGGCACCGTACCGCTGCCGCTGAAATTCTGGGGCATTACCCTGCTGGTCGGTGCAATGATCTTCGTGATTGTCGAAATCGAGAAATGGCTGGTGAACCGCTTCATTCGTAAAAAAGGGTAGCAAGTTTGCCGCTTACCGGGCTACTTTCTGTAGCCCGGTTTTTTCAATAAAAACATCACAATTCTAAAACTTTAACGCGCATCGCCCTCATTTCGTCTCAAAGATCTCACAAAACGTCCCAAAGCCGGTTCTGCTGATTTACATCAAACTCTCCCCGCCTTATTACTCTTCGTAAGGGTTCTCCCGTCACACAGCAAAGTCATATTTTGCCGCCGTCAGGCAATTTCCCGGGGATACGCCCTATCGCAATACGGTTGCGTTGAAAAACCGGCCGCCTTTATAAAAACGAGCTCTCTGCGCCTGCAGAAAAACATAGAGCCAAAAAATAGGTAACTTACGATGTCATCGCTCATTGTAGATAAGTGCTTTTACACGCAGCTGGCATTGCATTCACTCTTGCAACTTAACGGACAACACCCGAAAGACATTCTTTCGCTTAAGGACATCAACGAACTGCAAGCCGCATGCAATTCCCTGAGGCCTGAAATCATCTTTGTAAACGAAGACTGCTTCGTCAGTGATGCACATTCCGGTCACGCGTTAAGGGAAGTGATCAACGCGCATCCCGGTACGCTGTTCTTTGTTTTTATTTCTAAAGAAAACCTGAATTATCAGAACTATGTGCCGATCCGGAAAAACATCATTATCATTTCAAAGTCGATTCGCACCACCACGATTTACCAGCTGATCGCGCATAATCTGCAACTGTCACGTTTCACAGAAGCCGAGCCAGAAGTTGAAACGGAGCAACCGCTGGATCTCACGCCGGTCAGCCTGAGCCGTACCGAGTCGAGCATTCTGAAAATGTGGATGTCGGGCCTTAACACGCAAAACATTTCCCAAAATCTGAACATCAAGCAGAAAACGGTGGCGTCCCACAAAGGCAACATTAAGCGCAAAGTCAAAACACAGAATAAACAGGCTATTTATCATGTTGTTAAGCTCACAGATATTTTGACTACCGGCATGTTTGTCGGCAGAACCCAACCTATCCGCCTCACCGGCGAACCAGATGAATTCACCGTTCCTTTTGGCTGACCGGTAACTTCTCTGCATCCGGCCAGCAACATTCTTCCCTTACTGTGAACCTGATGGTTGGGAACACGAGTGAAACACGCTAAACTTCCCGGTCGGAACCCTTATCAGTCATGCCGCAGTCAGGCGGGGCTGACTTTAATTCGCCGCAGCGCCTGCCGGGTCAGTGATACTGTTCCGGCCTGTACGTGCGGCCCGCAGAGAAAGAGGCTCAAAACAACGTGGCTCAATACGTATATTCCATGCACCGCCTCGGCAAAGTTGTTCCGCCGAAGCGTCATATTCTTAAGAACATCTCCCTGAGTTTCTTCCCCGGTGCCAAAATTGGTGTTCTGGGTCTGAACGGTTCAGGTAAATCTACCCTTCTGCGCATCATGGCCGGTATCGACACCGATATCGAAGGCGAAGCACGCCCGCAGCCTGATCTGAAAATCGGTTATCTGCCGCAGGAACCACAGCTGAACCTGGAACACACCGTGCGTGAATCCGTGGAAGAAGCCGTTTCTGAAGTGGTTGGCGCACTCAAACGCCTTGATGAAGTTTATGCGCTGTACGCCGAGCCGGAAGCGAATTTCGACAAACTGGCCGCTGAACAGGGCAAGCTGGAAGAAATCATTCAGGCTCACGACGGGCACAACCTGAACAGCCAGCTGGAACGTGCCGCCGATGCGCTGCGCCTGCCAGACTGGGATGCGAAAGTGGCTAACCTGTCCGGTGGTGAACGTCGCCGTGTGGCGCTATGTCGCCTGCTGCTCGAAAAACCCGACATGCTGCTGCTCGACGAACCGACCAACCACCTGGATGCTGAATCTGTAGCCTGGCTGGAACGCTTCCTGCACGATTTCGAAGGAACCGTTGTGGCGATTACCCACGACCGTTACTTCCTCGATAACGTCGCCGGTTGGATCCTTGAGCTTGACCGCGGCGAAGGTATTCCGTGGGAAGGTAACTATTCCACCTGGCTGGAACAAAAAGATGAACGTCTGGCGCAGGAAGCTTCTTCCGAAGCGGCCCGCCGTAAATCTATTGAGAAAGAGCTGGAATGGGTTCGTCAGGGCGCTAAAGGCCGTCAGTCTAAAGGCAAGGCCCGTCTGGCACGCTTCGAAGAGCTGAACAATACCGAATACCAGAAACGTAACGAAACCAACGAACTGTTCATTCCACCGGGTCCACGCCTGGGCGACAAAGTCGTTGAAGTGAAGAACCTGAGCAAATCTTACGGCGATCGCGTTCTGATTGACGACTTGTCCTTCTCGGTGCCTAAAGGCGCTATCGTCGGCATTATCGGCCCGAACGGTGCCGGTAAATCCACGTTGTTCCGCATGATGTCCGGTCAGGAAGAAGCGAACGGCGGCACGATTGAGCTGGGCGATACCGTGAAACTGGCGTCCGTTGATCAGTTCCGTGACTCAATGGATAACAGCAAAACCGTGTGGGAAGAAGTGTCCGGTGGTCAGGACATCATGCGTATCGGCACTACCGAAATGCCAAGCCGCGCGTACGTGGGCCGTTTCAACTTCAAAGGGGTTGATCAGGGCAAACGCGTCGGTGAGTTGTCCGGTGGTGAGCGCGGTCGTCTGCATCTGGCAAAACTGCTGCAGGTTGGCGGTAACATGCTGCTGCTCGATGAACCGACCAATGACCTCGACATCGAAACCCTGCGCGCACTGGAAAACGCCTTGTTGGAATTCCCGGGCTGCGCCATGGTCATTTCCCATGACCGCTGGTTCCTCGACCGTATCGCGACCCACATCCTCGATTATCAGGATGAAGGTAAAGTTGAATTCTTCGAAGGTAACTTTACCGAATACGAAGAATACAAAAAACGTACTTTAGGTGCCGAAGCGTTAGAGCCGAAGCGCATCAAGTACAAAAAGATGATCAAGTAATCGTCTTTTTGAACGAACGGAGGCCCGGAAACGGGCCTTTTTTTATGAGCAGATTTGCCCCTTATTCCCCTGCCAGCGCTTCACTGTAATTCTTTGCAAAGCCATATTCTTCCAGCATAAAATCAATAAAACAGGCCAGTGCCGGAGAATTCAGTTTCCGCCCCGGGTACACCAGATACAGATCGTTACCTTCCGCTTCCCACTCCGGCAATACCCTAACCAGCGTACCGGCGGCCACTTCGTCATGACACAAAAACGCCGGTAACAACGTGATGCCCGCGCCCGCCAGCACGCATTCCCGCGCATACAGCAGATTGTCGGTGGTATGCGCTGAAGGCAGCAGCCAGCGATGATACGTTTCGCCGCGATGCAGCACCCATTCCGACCAAGCCCGGTGCGCAATGCAGTGATGCGAGGCTAATTGCTGAGGCGATTCGATCAGCGGATGCTGCGCCAGATAATCAGGCGAAGCCAGAAGATAGCGCGGGCTGTGGCCCAGTTCGCGGCCAATCAGTGAGGAATCCTGGGGCTTGCCGGTGCGCAGCGCGATATCAAAACCTTCCTGTACCAGATCCACCAGCGCGTCAGACACCGACACTTCCAGCGAAACGTCAGGATATCGCTTCTGAAACTCGACGTTTACCCGCGCCAGTAACGTGGCACCCAGCCCCGCCGGGCTGGTGATGCGCAAACGTCCGCTCGGGTCATCGCGCAAGCGGCGGATCGCCAGTTCCGCCCGCTCGCTGGCCTGCATCATTTCCTGACAGTGGATCAGATAGCGTTCCCCGGCAAACGTCAGATTGAGCTGGCGCGTGGTGCGGTTCAGTAACCGCAGGCCAACGGATTTTTCCAGCTGGCTTATCCGCTGGCTGACGCTGGATTTCGGCAAACCAGCGCGGCTGGCCGCCTGTGTAAAACTGCCGCATTCCGCGACCAGAGCAAACAGCGCCATATCCTGCAATTGTTTAAACACGATTGTTCACCTTAGCCGAACACTTTGTTAGTTATTGTCCATCTTATCAGGCTGCCGCCAGAGGACTAGACTCTCTGAATACCCAATGGAGGAATTTTTATGTCTGTTAAAGCGATTGCCGTCAATCCAAAAGAACCATCACGTTTTATCGCCATCGAACTGCCACAACCTGTACCAGGCGAAAATGACCTGCTGGTGGAAGTGAAAGCCGTTTCGATTAACCCGGTCGACACCAAAGTGCACAAAGGCGTGCAGAAAAGCGGCCTGGACGCACCGAAAATTCTGGGCTGGGATGCCAGCGGAATTGTGAAAGCCGTGGGCAGCGCGGTGAAAAACTTCAAAGCGGGCGACGAAGTCTGGTACGCCGGTGACATCACCCGTTCCGGCAGTAACGCTTCCGAGCAGCTCATCGACTCACGCATTGTTTCCGTGAAACCGAAATCCCTGAACTGGGCGCAGGCCGCCGCAATGCCGCTGACCACGCTGACGGCCTGGGAAGCTCTGTTCGAACACCTGAAAATTCAGGAGGCTTCGGACGACAAAACGCTGCTGATTATCGGTGGTGCCGGTGGTGTCGGTTCGCTGGCGATCCCGTTTGCTGCACTGCAAAGCAAAGTGAAAGTCATTGCGACCGCTTCCCGCCCGGAATCCGCACAATGGTGCCTTGACCGCGGTGCCGATCTGACTGTGAGCTACAAAGATCTTAAAGGTGAGCTGGCGAAACACGACATCAAACAGGTGGATTTCATCCTGTGCCTGAATGACACCGACGGTCACTGGGACGCGATTACCGATCTGATTGCGCCAATGGGCCACATCTGTACGATCGTTGAGAACGAACATCCGCTGGATATGAACAAGCTGAAGCTGAAAAGCGCCGCGCTGCACTGGGAACTGATGTACACCCGCAGCATGTTCACTACGCCGGATATCGCGCAGCAGGGCGAAATCCTGAAACAAGTCGCCGCACTGGTGGATGAAGGCAAAGTTACCACCACGCTGAGCGAAACCCTGCTCGGCCTGACCGTAGAAAGCATCGAAGCGGCTCATACGAAAGTGCTGGACGGTCACATGCAGGGCAAAGTCGTCGTCGCCTTCTGATCCCTTTTGTAAAAAGTAAAAACCCCGCGATTTTCATGGCGGGGTTCTTTTTTTGTCCTGCATTGTGGCTATTCGCCGTCGTCAACCTTTTGCCACTTCGCATCCGGATCAAACGTCGTCAGCGCCCGCGCCACAGCATCGGTGTCGGTTCCTAAATCCTGCTGATACACATCGCCTTGCTGGTTAATCATAAAACTGGTGATACCGGTATGCCCGTAAGAGACCGGCCACGCGATAAGCGCAAATCCCTGGGTCATTTTTCCGTTTTCGATGTAACTGTGCGCCCCGCCGCTGGCGTTCCCGCCCTGCGCGGTGAGAATGCGATAGTAGTAGCCGTGATAATCGGTGCCGGGCTGATCCTGACCGAAAGCAGGCCCGAGCGGGCTTGGTGCGTCACCCTCTTTAACCGGCCAGTACAGTCCGTCGTGCTGCCCGTCAGTGCTGATAATCTTCTGAGCAAATTGCCCTGCGCCGAGCTGATATTCATGTTGTGCGTCTGCGTAAGCCGAAACTGCCTGCATGGCCGACAGTTCGTTACGACCAATGGTGCGGGTTTCAATTTCCGCCGCGCCCGCCACCATATCAAACTCCCAGCCTTGCGCCGTGCGTTTCATCGGGATCGGCAGTTGCCAGTTTTCTTGCCCGACGTTCAGATGCGCAATATCGCCCTGTTCGGCAATTTTGTGGCTGACAGTCCAGTCACGCAGAAAGCGCGCCACTTCATCAGGGTCGACATCTTTTTTCGGCAGATAAACCTGCCAGTCGCTGCCGAGAATTTTCCCCAGCGCCTTATCATCATGCGTCTGCGTTGCATTTACCAGCGCCTGCGCCGCCAACTCCGGGCGGGAAAATGCCTGCTGCGCAAACCCCGTCAAAGGCAGGGCAAACAGGCTGGTGCAAATCACAATGTTACGTAATGTCTTCATGACGTTTCCTCGTAAGCCTAGCGGCGGTGGAAATGAACCGGTTCCGCGTTCGCCGGACGTGCGTGCTGGAAGTTTTGCATCTGCCGGCGGCTCTGATTTCCGCGCGCCTGCTGTTGTTGCCATGACGGCGCACGGCTCGAATTCCCGCTGAATGCCGTGCTGCGCGGCATATTACTCGCCTGATGGAAATTCTGCCTTTGCTGCTGATTTCCGCCGCGCAGGGCATTCTGATTGCCATTCTGTTGCCTGTTAAGCGCCTGATGCTGCTGCGACAACTGACGACCGGATGCCTGATGATTCTCCCAATTCCCGGCGGTGCGGTTTGCAGAACCCACGCCCGGCGCGGAATGCGTTGCACCTGACAAGTTTCCCTGATGGTTATTCATCACAGAAGCGGCCTGCTGACGTCGCTGATCCAGCGTCTGCCCGCTCAGGTTATTTTGTACGCCAGGGTTGCCGTCAAAACCCCGATAATTATTACGCTGCGCCACATTATTCAGCGCCTGATTTTGCGTCGCGCCGCCCAGGTTTGCTCTGCTATTGGGAACACCTGCATTGAAGGCCGGATTATGCTGCCAGCCTTGCGTAGCGGCAGAGCCTGAATGGTTTACCACGTTGTTGTTATTTCCGGATATCCGGTTGTAATTATTGACGTTTACGTTGACGTAATTATTAGATGAACCGCCGTGGTGCCCGTCGTCATGATGATCGTCATGGTGGTCGTAATCGTCGTGATGATGATCATCGTCCCAGTCGATATTGCCGAAAATCGCGTAGGTTGCCGCGACACCAACGCCAAAACCGATGCCGGACGCCACGCCGTTCACAAACTGCTGACCCGGCGGCGGCGGCAGATAAACCGGCGGGTAAGCCGGTGTCGGCCATGCGCCATAAACCACGTTCGGGTTATAGCTCGGCACGTAAACCACCTGCGGGTCGGCGGATTCAATAATAATGGTCTGCTGCGCGGGCTGTGCATTAACGACGGTTGTGTGGCTGCTCTGCGCCACCGGTTTCACCATCACTTTCTGCTGCGGCGTACTTTTCAGCGCTCCGCTCTTTTGCGCGACCTGACGGAATTTCTGCACGGTGTCCATCACGTCACCGGGCTGTGCCAGAAATGCGTCCCCCAGATTTTGTACCCATGCCGGATCCTCGCCCATCAGCGCCAGCAATTGCGGAAACGCCACCAGAGATTTCACACTCGGATCCCAGGGTTCATTCGCCACGGCTTTCACCGCAGGATCCCCCTGACTTTGCGGATGATCGCGCGACCATTGTACGGCCTGAATGACGTTGGTCGGATACGTGGATGCCATCAGAACCTGAGAAAGCAGGCTGTCAGGATAAAGCGCCACGGGCGCAACCCACTGATCGAGCTGAGCTTGTGTAAAAGCTGGAGGTGTAACGGGTGTGACAGGTGGAGGAACGGCAACAACAGGTGCCGCAACGGGTGCGGGCGTTGCAGGCGGTGCGGTCTGAACGGTGGTTTCGGCCTGACTGCGCACCGGAAACCAGCCTTGCATAAATATCACGCTCGCAAGAGCAAAAGCCCCTGCGCTGCACACGACTGCGATACCCCAGGGTTTGAATGACAAATTCATTCGGATCACCTTAAAAAGCCTCAGCCGGAATGAGAGGCACAATGAATGAGTATAATCGGACAAATAAAACTCAACGGACGCCACTCTATTTTTATTTCGCAAATGAGATTTACGCATAAAATGCGTAATAAAAACCCGGTTAACACTGAACCGTTTAAAATATTGATACTATTACATTTTTTAATTAAGGCTGTTACAAGCTGAATTAATTAAAAAGCGTAAATCATGCAATCAGATGAATTCATTAATAATTATATAAAATACAAAAATGAAAATCATTCACGCCAAGAATAATTAATAAGGATCTGGCCGTTGAAGGGTAAAAATAGCAGGCATAAAAAAAGCGCCTGTTGCGTAAAACAGGCGCCTGAGTTTTTCGTGAAAAACGGTCAGTTCACGTTGGGAGCGTTCAACCGGCTGGTATCGGCAGCCAGCATATTTTTCACCAAATCCACGCACTCGAGAAAACGCTGATCGTAATCTGAAGATTCAACGTGAACATAATCCACATTGTTCTGTTCCAGCATATCGATAAGCAGGTTCTGGAATGACATGCGGTCGGTCGTACTGCCCAGACTGCGCAGGCCATCCGCCACCCACGGCGTGTTATTTTCCAGCAAAATCACCAGATCGAATTTGTATTCGTCCATCAGCGCCTGAACGAAGGGATGCTCGCGCCCTTCGTACTTTTTACAAAATGCCTGCGTCGTCAGAAAATCGGTATCAATAAACGCGACTTTATTGGCATATTTTACCGCAAAATCAATGTACTGCGCCTGACCGAGTGCGATTTTATCGTAGTCGGAATATTGCAGCGCCATTTCATCACCACCGAGATGGGAGAAGACGTAATCACGACCATATTCCCAGGCGCTGGTGGTGTTGAAAATGTTGGCTAATTTATTGACCAGCGTCGATTTCCCGCTGGATTCGCCGCCCAGAATCGCCACGGTGCGCACGAAGAACGGCTTCACTTCCGTCGGAATATAATCCCAGTAGCGGAAAGGATCCTGACGTATCTGGCGGCCGCTGATATTCATAAAGGAGCGTTTCGGGTCGATCAGCACGGTTTCAATCCCGAGATGTTCGCGGTACTGCGGCGCGTCACCTTCTTCGCTGGAATAAATGGTATTCGGCTCAATACCTTTCTGGCTCATGAACTCTTTAATGCCGCGTCCCCAGACATCCCAGCCGTGCGGATACGGCTCCATCCCTTCTTCATTGAAGGCATGGATACGGATGTTTTTCTGGTATTTGAACGTCTGCAATAACCAGCGCAGACGGTCACTGACCGTCGGCTGCTGGGACATCGAGCTGTTTTCGAATAACTCGCGGTCGCGGGGCTCGTCATAGCCCATGATGATATGGAGTTCATCGACCTGACTACAGGCGCGCTGAATCAGATAAATATGGCCGGTGTGCAGCGGATAAAACTTACCAAACACCACGCCGATATTCTTTTCGCGGCGGGGAAACTCAAGATCAAGGAAGCGATGCAGCGCCTCCAGCTTTTGAGCGCTGGGGCTTTTTATCTTTGCATTCAACAACTGGCTGAGATAACCCTTGGTCATCCCGCTGGCCTCGGCCACCTGTTGCAGCGTGCGTCCCTGTTGTTTTATCGCGGTTTTTAGATAGTCGAACTGTGACATGCCTTGTCCCCAGGTTTGCTGTACTAAACAAAATAGCTAAACCCAAAATAGCACAAAGGCAGGCTTAATTGACACCAGGCAACCGTTACAAATCGTCGAGGATTGCCAGCGCATCAGCCAGTTTTTTGACACCAAACACCTGCATTCCGGCAGGGGCTTTTTTTGGCACATTGGCGTGCGGCACAATAGCACGCTTAAATCCGTGCTTTGCCGCTTCGGTGATACGTTCCTGACCGCTGGGTACCGGGCGGATTTCCCCTGCCAATCCCACTTCGCCAAACACCACCAAGTCTTGTGGTAACGGGCGATCGCGCAGGCTGGATACCAGGGACAGCAACAGCGCGAGATCGGCGCTAGTTTCCGTCACTTTCACGCCGCCCACAACGTTAACGAACACGTCCTGATCCGCCATCTGCAAACCGCCGTGACGGTGCAAAACCGCCAGCAGGATCGCCAGCCGGTTTTGCTCAAGCCCGACGGCTACGCGACGTGGATTGCCCATCATCGAGTGATCCACCAGCGCCTGTACTTCGACCAGCAAGGGCCGCGTCCCTTCCCACAGCACCATCACCGAACTGCCTGACGTAATTTCATCGCCACGGCTCAGGAAAATGGCCGACGGATTACTGACTTCGCGCAGGCCCTGTTCGGTCATGGCGAATACGCCCAGTTCATTCACGGCACCGAAGCGGTTTTTATGACTACGTAAAGTACGGAAACGGGAATCGGCATCACCGTCGAGCAGAACGGAACAGTCGATGCAGTGTTCGAGCACTTTCGGCCCGGCCAGCGATCCGTCTTTGGTGACGTGGCCGACCATAACAATCGCCACACCGCGCGTTTTCGCAAAACGGGTGAGATAGGCGGCAGTTTCGCGCACCTGTGCGACCGTGCCCGGCGATGACTGAATGTCCGCCATATGCATCACCTGAATGGAGTCGATCACCATCAGTTTCGGCTGTTCTTTGTCGGCGATTTCGCAGATTTGTTCGATGCTGGTTTCCGACAACATGTTCATGTTCGACGTCGGTAAACCCAGACGGTGTGCGCGCATCGCCACCTGTTGCAGTGATTCTTCCCCGGTGACATACAGGGTTTTCATGTTTTCGCTGAGGTGACACAAAATTTGCAGCAACAACGTACTTTTGCCTGCGCCCGGATTACCGCCGATAAGAATCGCACTGCCGGGCACCACGCCGCCGCCCAGCACGCGGTCGAATTCCTTGAAACCGGTGCTGAAACGCGGAAGTTCATCGAGGCTGATATCAGAGAGTTTTTGTACACGGCTGACGCCTGCATCACCCGCGTAACCGGTCAGTCGCTCGTTACGCGCCACAGTTGGGGAAGCCGCTAAACGGATTTCAGTAATGCTGTTCCAGGCCTGACACGCACTGCACTGCCCCTGCCAGCGCGGATAATCTGCGCCACATTCATTACACACAAATGCACGTTTTGCTGCTTTCGCCACAACTTACCTCTTTGAACATTAATAGTAATTGATACCTCAAACAATTCGGGTTGCACCAAGGCGGCAAGAGAACGAATCCCGATGAGCTTACACAGGTAAGTGATTCGGGTGAGCGAACGTAGCCAACACTGAGGCAATCTGAAGTATGACGGGTATTAAGCCTGACTACCGCTCAGGATGCATAAAACACCGAGTAAATCGGCATGACGGATGCAAACGGCAGCCTGTTCATACACTTTCGGTTTCGCGTGATAAGCAATGCCCATCCCGGCAACGGCCATCATTTTGAGATCATTGGCGCCATCGCCGATTGCGATAGTTTGTTCCTGAGAAATGCCCAGTTTTTCCGCCAGTTTAAGCAGCGAATCCGCTTTGTATTGGGCATCGACAATCGGCCCGATCACGCGTCCGGTCAGCTTACCGTCGCGGACTTCCAGCTCATTCGCCGCCACGTCGACCAGATTCAGTTGATCACGCAGATATTCGGCGTAATACGTGAACCCCCCGGACGCAATCGCCACGTGCCAGCCCGCTTCCTGCAAGCGCTGAACCATCACGGTCAGGCCCGGCATCAGCGGTAATGTCTGGCGCACCTGCTCAAGGATCCCGGCATCGGCATCTTTGAGCGTCGCAACGCGCTGGCGCAGGCTGGCGGAAAAATCCAGCTCGCCTCGCATCGCACGTTCGGTGACTTCGGCAACCTGCACACCGACGCCCGCCAGTTTGGCAATTTCGTCGATGCATTCAATCTCAATCGCGGTAGAATCCATGTCCATAACCAGCAGGCCAGGCGTTCGCAGGTAAGGCACTTTACCCAACTGGGCGACATCGAATTCAAAAGATTCGGCAAGAACTTGTGCGTCGGAGGTCAGTGAACCCGCCAGACGAACAACCTGATAACCTTCTACTGCCCATGCACTGACAATCACCAGAGCACGGCCTAAGCGGCGCTGGAAAAGCGTAATGCTCGTTTTATCCAGTTTTCTACCATAGAGCAGCCATCCGGTGTGTCCCGCCCGGTAATCGAGCGGCATCACTTCGTCACCGCTCAGTGAAAGGGGAAGTCCCGGCCATTGGTGGATCTCCGCAGGAAGATCGCAATAGGTCAGACTGTTTGGCATGATGGCTCCGGTAGATTGTTTTGTTATAAACGACGGTTCGTAAAACGAGTGAAAAGGCAGAGGTAACGCCGGGTAAAACGAGGCATCAAGCTACCCTATCGTCACCGCTTCTGGCAACATTAAAGTCATCGAAAATCGCAAGGAAACAGAATGGCCAAGGCCAAACTCAAATTTCGCCTGCATCGCGCCGCTATCGTACTGATAAGCCTGGCGTTATTAGTCATTCTGATGCAAGGCGCATCCTATTTCAGCCTGGGACATCAACTGGCACGTTCCACTCAGGTGGAGCAACTTGCCCAAACACTCGCGAAGCAGGTGGCATTTTCCCTCGCGCCGCTGATGGACAGCGACAATGATGGCGCTGATATCGCGCAAATTTCCACTATTTTGAGTCAGCTTACCGATGGCAGTCGCATTCTTGATGCCAGCGTTTATGAATCAGACGGCTCTCTGGTAGCCCATGCGGGCGAGCAGGTGCCGGTTCGCGACCGGCTATCGCTTGATGGCAAACGCGCAGGCAGCTACTTCAATCACCAGATTGTGGTACCGATAGAAGATAAAAATGGTCCGAGCGGATTTTTACGCATCACGCTCGATACGCATGTTCTGGCAACGGAATCCAAGCAGGTCGATAACACCACCAATCTGCTGCGTCTGATGATGCTTGCAGCATTGGGTGTCGGGATCATTCTGGCACGTACGTTGTTGCAGGGCCGCCGTTCGCGCTGGCAGCAATCGCCGTTCCTGCTGACCGCCAGTAAACCGGTGAAAGAAGACGACGAGCAGGAAGAGGAAACGGACGAATTCGGCCCGCCGCCGGTGCTAAATATTCCTGAACCGGAAGCCGAAGTTGCCGAGGCAAAACCGGCAACAGAAGCACAAACCAAAGAAGCCGCTCAGGCCGCTTACCGCAGTCTTAAACGCAGCCGGCCTAAATGATTCAGGCCAGCCGCTGAATCTGCGCCGTTAGCGCCGCCACCTGAGCCCGCATTCCGCTGGCCAGCTGGCGGAATTCAGTACTTATCGCGATATCGTCTGCCACGTTTTCCCAGAATGTCAGCGCCCAGGCTTGCGCATCCAACCACTTCTCTTTAGATACGAGCGGATCGAGATTCAGCGTCATGGTTTCGCGCCGCATCACGCCCGCATTGGTCGGTGCAAAGGCCATCGGTAACATGTCATAAACCGGCGATATCGAAAGCGCCTGTTTTAAGGGATCAATGACCGGATCGATGAACGACAGATTTCCCTGGTGCATATCACTGTTGGCAATCAGTTTGCCGAAGGCATAAATCTGCTCAATTTTATCCAGCGTTTGTGCAGTAATAATCTTGTTCCGGCGTAACTGCTGGGCGGTCAAAAACCAGTTTCCATTTCCCCCGCCAAATTCAGCAGCAACGGCTTCCAGTGAAACCAAACCGCGACGACCGCGCTCCCCCACCCGGTCAAAACGCCCGACCTGAAGGAAAACCTCCTGACAGCCGCCTGTAAAAATTTCCGCAACCGCCGCCTCAATGCCCGCATCATTTAATACCCACAATGCGTGAGCTTCTGCGCGCAACAGATCTCCCCAGCGTTGGGCGTTTTCATTCTCTGCCGGAGGCGAAAATTTCACTAAAACCTGAGAGGCACTGCAATCTGCCTGTTCTGCGTAACAGCTAAATTTTGGCTGCTCACCGCCCGCCGATGAACCGATTTCTTCTCCGGCGAGACTTCTGCGTGCCAGCCGCTCATAGACCTGAATTTTATCTATCTCAGGAACGGGGATTTCTTCGTGTTTCTGGAACCATTTCTGATAGGCCATATCGCCAACAATAAAATTACCGACGTTTTTGTCACCCGCTCTCGCCAGAGCGACCAGCGTCTGCGATTCCGTCCACTTTTTGATGTCATCAGGGAAATGCAGCGCGGCATTAATATCACGCCCCCAGGCACGCCCCAAAAAACCTTGCGGACGCATATCTGTAAGAAACCACGGCAGACCATCGTAAATCAGGCTTTGGCCGCTGGCAGTTTCTACCGCACAGCTTTCACCTGGCCAGATGGAATAAAGTGTGCCCATCTTTTCTGCATTTCCGGCTTCATTAATCTGATATAGCGGAAAGCGCCACTGGTTATCCAGCGGGCGCGGCAATATATAGCGAGTCGAGCGGCTTCGCCCGATTTTCACGATCTCAGGGATTTTAGTCAGTCGCCTTGAAAGCGTTGACTGATTGATTTGAAACTGTTCTGTGATCTCTTTCGCCGTCAGGCTGCCCTGACGAAGTAAATCCACAAGATCTGGCATGATTGACTCAGCGATGAATAGGTAAATGCATAGCTAATAGCATAGATAACAAATTAATATAAAGCTATATATCCTAAGGATATAAATTTAAACCATCAAAATATGTCACAAAAACGCATAGCAAAACGGGCGCCTTTTGGCGCCCGTTTTCACTTCTGCAAAATCAGCAGAATTTATTCTTTGTCGCCCAGCAGTACGGATTCCAGAGCGATTTCGATCATGTCGTTGAAAGTCGTCTGACGTTCAGCGGCGGTGGTTTGTTCGTGAGTACGGATATGGTCGGAAACAGTACAGATGGTCAGCGCTTTTGCGCCGAATTCAGCTGCCACGCCGTAGATACCGGCGGCTTCCATTTCTACACCCAGAATGCCGTATTTTTCCATTACGTCGAACATTTGCGGGTCTGGCGTGTAGAACAGGTCAGCGGAGAAAATGTTACCGACGCGCGCGTTGATGCCTTTGGCTTTCGCTGCATCTGCCGCGTTACGCACCATGTCATAGTCTGCGATAGCCGCGTAATCGTGATCTTTAAAACGCATGCGGTTAACTTTGGAATCGGTGCAGGCACCCATACCAATAACGATGTCGCGCAGTTTGATATCTTCGCGCACTGCACCGCAGGAACCCACACGGATGATTTTTTTGACGCCGAATTCAGTGATCAGCTCTTTGGCATAAATTGAGCAGGAAGGAATGCCCATGCCGTGGCCCATGACGGAGATTTTACGGCCTTTGTAAGTACCGGTGAAGCCCAGCATCCCACGCACGTCATTCACCTGCTTAACGTCCTGAAGGAAAGTTTCTGCGATGTGCTTGGCACGCAGCGGATCGCCCGGCATCAGCACTACGTCAGCGAAGTCGCCCATTTCAGCATTAATGTGTGGAGTTGCCATCTTCTTATTCCTTAATTCTGCGAGGTGTCATGTTCATAATAAAAACGCGGCCAGTAAGCTTTACTGGCCGCGCATTCTAATCGTTACAGCATAGGTTTACCGTAATCCATCGGCGTGAGATCGAAGTATTTCGCAACCGTCTGCCCGATGTCCGCGAAGGTTTCGCGGTGGCCCAGCGAGCCCGGTTTTACTTTCGGGCCATAGATTAACACCGGAATGTGCTCACGGGTATGGTCTGTGCCGCGCCATGTCGGGTCGCAACCGTGGTCAGCGGTGAAGATGATGATGTCGTCTTCTTTTACCAGTTCCAGCAGTTCCGGCAGGCGGCGGTCGAACAGCTCAAGCGCAGCGGCATAACCTGGAACATCACGGCGGTGCCCGTAAGAAGAGTCGAAATCAACAAAGTTGGTGAAGACAATGGTTTTATCGCCCGCTTCTTTCATCTCTTTGATGGTCGCGTCAAACAGCGCGTCCAGCCCGGTGGCTTTCACTTTTTTGGTGATACCGACCTGCGCATAGATATCCGCGATTTTACCGACGGAAACCACGTGGCCGTTTTTCTCATCGACCAGTTTTTTCAGGATAGTCGGTGCAGGTGGTTCTACCGCTAAATCATGACGGTTACCGGTACGTTCGAAGTGGCCGGCTTTGTCGCCGATAAACGGACGCGCGATAACACGGCCAATGTTGTAGCCGCCTTCAGTCAGTTCTTCACGGGCGATTTCGCACAGTTCGTACAGGCGTTCAAGCCCGAAAGTTTCTTCGTGGCAGGCAATCTGGAAAACGGAGTCCGCAGAGGTGTAGAAAATCGGCTTGCCGGTTTTCATGTGTTCTTCGCCTAAATCGTCCAGCACGACAGTACCGGAAGAGTGGCAGTTACCGAGATAACCTGGCAGGTTGGCGCGTTTCACCAGTTTATCCAGCAATTCCTGCGGGAAGCTGTTGGTGGTGTCGCTGAAATAACCCCAGTCGAACAACACAGGCACACCGGCGATTTCCCAGTGGCCTGACGGCGTGTCTTTACCGGAGGAAAGTTCGCTCGCGTAAGCATAAGCGCCGGTAATTTCAGAATTACCGTCCATGCCATCCGGGATTTTGCCGGTGGATTCTTCAGCGGCTTTCGCCAGCCCAAGACGGGTCAGGTTCGGCAGATTCAGCGGCCCTTTGCGGCCTTTGTCGGCTTCGCCACGCGCGCAGGCAGCAGCGATATGGCCCAGCGTGTCAGAACCGGCATCGCCAAAGCGCTCGGCATCTTCACTGGCACCGATACCGAATGAGTCTAACACCATGATAAATGTACGTTTCATTTTGCTCTCCTGCGAATGGTTACGCATTGGGTCACGCGGAACTGCCGCGCACCTGATCATTCTTAAATGGGGGCGATTTAGCCTGAAATCAAGCGTTGCCGCCGATTCGGCGATACACCACCGGCGTGCTTTCCGGCGCTTTGTCACTCAGGACAATGGCAGCCCGCACTTCTTCCGCTGCCTGCTGCCAGGCCGCTTCGCTGTTGGCATGGATCATCGCCAGCGGCTGGCGGGTATCCACCTGCTGCCCCAACTGAGCCATGTGGGTCAGACCGACGCTGTAGTCGATAGCATCGCTGGCGCGGCGGCGACCGCCACCCAGTGAAACTACGGCCATGCCCAGCGCACGCGTATCCATCGCACTGACAATGCCCTGAGTTTCGGCATACACCGGCTTGGTCAGTGTGGCCTGTTGCAGATAACGGTCGTAATGTTCGATGAAATCGGTCGGGCCTTTTTGCGCCGCAATCATGCGACCAAAGACTTCGGCCGCTTTGCCGTTGTCGAGAACGGCCTGCAATTTGCTGCGGGCATCTGCGTCGTCTTTTGCCAGTCCGCCGGACAGCAACATTTCCACACACAGCGCCATCGTGACTTCGAGCAGGCGCGGATTGCGGTATTCGCCGGTCAGGAAGCGAACGGCTTCGCGCACTTCGACTGCGTTACCGGCGCTGGACGCCAGCACCTGGTTCATGTCGGTGAGCAGCGCCGTGGTTTTGCAACCCGCGCCATTTGCCACATCCACAATCGCCTGTGCCAGATCTTCTGAAAGCTGGTAGGTCGGCATAAACGCGCCGGAGCCCACTTTGACGTCCATGACCAGCGCGTCCAGCCCTTCTGCCAGTTTTTTGGCGAGGATTGACGCGGTAATCAGCGGGATAGAATCCACGGTCGCGGTAATATCACGCGTTGCGTAGAAACGTTTGTCTGCCGGTGCCAGCGAGCTGGTCTGGCCGATAATCGCCACACCGACATCCTGAATAATGCTGCGGAAACGGCTGTCGTCCGGGAAAATATCAAAGCCCGGAATGGCTTCGAGTTTGTCCAGCGTACCGCCGGTATGACCCAGCCCGCGGCCGGAAATCATCGGCACATAACCGCCGCACGCAGCGACCATCGGACCTAACATCAGGGAAGTCACGTCACCCACGCCGCCGGTGGAATGTTTATCCACAATAGGGCCGTTCAGGTTGAGGCTTTTCCAGTCCAGCACGGTGCCGGAATCGCGCATCGCCATGGTCAGCGAAACGCGCTCTTTCATAGTCATATCATTGAAATATATGGTCATTGCCAGTGCAGCAATCTGACCTTCTGAAACCTGACTGTCGCGAATACCGTTCACAAAGAAACGAATTTCTTCGTCGCTTAAAGGCTGGCCATCACGTTTTTTTCGAATAATTTCTTGTGCGAGAAACAAGGTATCCCCCTGCTTAAGCTGAGCGCCGCATACGGACGCGAATACCGGGCGCTGTTAAACAGCGCCGCGGCAAAATTCGTGTATCGGTGATTAATAGCTGCTGGTGGCTTTCTGGCCAGCGTGACCCAGAGTGGTCAGCAGGCTTGCCAGCAGGCTTGAAGCGCCAAAACGGAAGTGACGTGCATCAGCCCATTCGCGGCCCAGCAAGCGGTCAGCCAGTGCCAGATATTGCGCAGCGTCTTCAGCGGTTTTCACGCCACCGGCCGGTTTGAAACCAACGTCTTTGCCCACGCCCATCTCAGCAATCACGCTCATCATCAGTTCAGCACTGTGTAATGTTGCGTTTTCAGGCACTTTGCCGGTTGAGGTTTTGATGAAATCAGCGCCTGCTTTGATAGCAATTTCGGAGGCTTTGCGGATCAGCGCGTCCTGTTTCAGCTCACCGGTTTCGATGATCACTTTCAGCAGAACGTTCGCGGCTGCACAGGCTTCTTTGCACTGTTTAACCATCTCAAAACCGATTTGCTCGTTACCTGCGATCAGTGCGCGGTATGGGAATACCACGTCAACTTCGTCGGCACCGTAAGCAATGGCGGCGCGGGTTTCTGCCAGCGCGATTTCAAGATCGTCATTACCGTGCGGGAAGTTCGTGACGGTGGCGATACGGATATCTGGCGTCCCTTGCTCACGCAGAGTTTTACGCGCAATCGGGATAAAACGAGGATAAATACAGACTGCAGCGGTGTTACCTGCCGGGCTTTTTGCCTGGTGACAAAGCGCGATCACTTTTGCATCGGTGTCGTCTTCGTTCAGCGTGGTTAAATCCATCAGGTTCAGCGCACGTTGCGCTGCGGCGGTTAAATCGGTCATATAACTCTCCAACAATTTTCAATTCCAGCGACCGGCCAGAACTGAGCATACAGTCATGAATTCATTCCGACGGTTAACATCGGGGAAAGAATTCTGCACGTTGGCGAGCGGACTTGGTTCCATGAAGATAGCGTGCGTAAACCCTGTGGCTTACGTGGCAACTGAGATCCTTCTCACCGCGCTTGGATTGGCTGATGCCAATTCATTGTGACTATTTGAACACGTCACATCAGGTTCCTGTGTGCAGTATTTCACACAAAATGAAAACCGTTTGCAACGTTGCTTATTAAAATGAGACTCAAGTCACATTTTAACGGCGTTATGCTCAGTGTCTAATCCAGATAAGAGTGTATACCCGATTCATGACAAACGAAGTTTTGGCGGATATACAGAGAACGCCGACTGGCGATCTTGCAGGCAATGTTATAATAATAACATTTTAAAGAGAACATAAATTGCATCACAGCTGAGAATGCACAGGTAGCAAGAAATGCGGGTGAGCAATAATGTTATTTAAATCACAAAAAAAACAAACCGAATTACTGCAGTGCAGATAGCTGAAAAACCCGTCGGGTATTGGCGAGCAGTGTGTTGGCGATTTCTTGCGCAGATTCCGTCCGCAATTCGCATAACACATCAAACACCGCCGCAGCGCGTTCCGGCCGGTTGGGCTGCCCCTGAAAACCCTGCAACGGCATGTCCGGCGCATCGGTTTCCAGTAATAAAGAAGAGAGTGGCAATTGCGCCATCACCTGGCGGGTTTTCTGCGCACGTTCGTAACTTATCGTTCCGCCGACGCCTATCGCATAACCGAGTTTGATAAACGCCTGCGCCTGAGAAAGGCTTCCGGCAAAACCGTGTACCACGCCGGTCGCGGGCAGTTTCGCCTGCCGTAACATCGCAGCGAGCTGATCGTGGCTGCGACGTGAATGCAAAATGACCGGCAGATTTTCTTTTTTTGCCAGGGAAAACTGAGCTTTAAGCAACCGCTGTTGTTGTTCAAACATCGGGGATTCCATGTATAAATCCAGCCCAATCTCCCCCACTGCGACCAGCCGCGCATCCCGATGGCTGAGAAACGCTTCGAGCAATTCGAGATCCTGTTCTTTATGCTGCGCGATGTATAAAGGATGCAGCCCCAGCGCGGCGTGGATCTGTGGATAGTTTTTGGCAAGCGCGAGAATGCCGAGAAAGCGATCTGCCGTGACGGCTGGCACGATAATTTCGCGGATGCCCGATTCACCGGCGAGATGCAGGCTTTCCGCTTCCGCACCGGTGAAAGGCGGGAAATCGAAGTGGCAGTGTGTATCGATAAATGTGTAACTCACAGCTTGTCACCTTCGCTGGCCGGATAATGGCTCTCAGGCGGCGCATTGTCGCTCATTGCCGCCGGACGGACTACGCCGCCATCAGTGACCATATCCGTCAGCACGGCGGGATCGAGAATAATCTGTTCGATTGTGCTGCTGGCAGCGGCCAGCGGGATCACATTCTCCGGTTCGTCCTGCGGGACAACAACACTTTTGGGCCGGGTCACGCGCGGAGTGATCTGCGGATAAGGCCGCTCATTTTCACGCGGCAAAAGCCAGTGCGCGGCAGCCGAAAGGAAATAACGCCCGCAACGACGGCCGAGATGATAATCCTGATTCAGCGCCGGAAGACGACTGCCCAACGCATGGCTGGCTAAAGGTTTAGGCGGGAAAATTTCGAAAATACGCACGTCATCCGGCGGATTTTCAATGAATTGCTGAATCCGGTGATAGCTTTCTTCGTGATGCTGCATCATGCGCACCAGCTGTTGCAGGCTGCTTTCACTCAGCCACTGCTCCATCCGTTTCATCCACTGCGGCGTGTAGAACATCGCCGAAGGCACAGTGCGGATCACCACAATGGTGTCTGCACCGCGGCGGTAGGCTTCCTCGACCGGGATCGCATCGCTGATCCCGCCATCCTGATAGCTGATGCCATCCAGATCCACGCCCATGCGGTAGAAACCGGGGATCGCGCTGGAGGCCTTAATCACCGGCAGCCAGTTTTCACGCGTCGGCGCAAAGTAGTTGGCGGTGTAATCATCGCTGCGGCAAGCGCACATCAGAAACTCGCGGCCGTCGATCAGCAGTTTTTCTGCACTTTCCATCGCCAGCGGCATGTTTTTCGATGTTTGATCGACCAGCCAGTCAAGATCGATAAGATGCCCGCCGCGCACAAAGCGCAGGGGATTGAAAAAGTCCGGGCTGGTGGTGTAACGGGTGATCACTCTTCGGGCATAACCGGGCTGGCCGCACACAAACGCGGAAAGGTTTTGTGCGCCTGCTGACGTGCCCAGATAGAGATCAAAAGGATTAAAACGAGCCCGCTGGAATTCGTCCAAAACGCCGGCGGTAAAAATGCCTCTCTGTCCTCCTCCTTCACACACCAGGGCGATTTTCCCCGGCATATAAGGCTTGTACGCCAGTGGTTCTATGTTCCCCAGCGTGACAGGTATTCTGTATCCCAACGCGCTATCCTCGCAAAATCGGCATTACACGATTGGCCTTTTTCCGGCCTCCTTTCTGAGCATACCCCGACTTCTCGTTTTGCGTGAATTACTTACCTGAATTGGCCGATAAAATCGTTACTTCCTGTTAACGAAATACGTATCTGCCTGAACAAAATCCAAAAAAAGTCTCGCCCCCTTCTTTCAAAACACGGCCTTTAGCAGTGCGTTCAAAGAAGGGGGCGAGAGTGATATTTTAAACCGTTATCGCTTTACTGCGTTACAGCGTCAGAGTCTCTTGCGGCCGGTAAACAAGCTGATGAGGAACAAGATAATACCGACGACGAAGACGATTTTTGCAGCCCATGCCGCGGTACCCGCTAATCCACCGAAACCGAGTGCTGCCGCGATCAACGCGATGATTAGAAAAATAATGCCCCAACGAAACATAAGCTTCTCCTTACCCTATTTTCACTTTGCCAGTTTAAAGGTGGTGCCCCGCTTCGGGCCATTGTCACTGTGAAACGTTTATCTTTCTGACGCCTTTTTTATCGGCTCAGCGCCTGATAACCCAACACATTACCTATTAAAGGTAGTCGAAAAATTAAAGTGTTAGCGTCTCCGGCATCGATTTATTTGTACAAAGCTTTGTATAAATAAACGGACAAAGGTGATCCACATGGTCTACACGACCCGATATTCAGCGGGCAACACAAAATATTGTTATGCGTTATTCATAAAACGGTGCCTGACCCGCCGGGACTGGCACCTTTGACTCAGAAAAATTATGGTGCGACTTTCAGGTCGTTTTTGACGCTTTTTACGCCATCAACGGTTTTAGCCACACTTTCAGCACGGTCAGACTGCGCCTGATCTTTTACTGAACCGGAAAGCTGGACGACGCCATCAGTGGTTTCCACTTTCACGTTACGTGAAGGGACGATATCGTCAGCCAGCAGTTTCGCTTTTACCGAAGCCGTGGTCGCAGTATCACCCGCGTAGCCTTTTACACTCTGATCTTTGCTGTCTTTGGTGTGCAGTTTGTCACTGACTGATTTCACGCCTTCAACTTTTGTCGCTGCCGCAACAGCTTGCTCTGCTTCGGCTTGTGAACCCACAAAACCGCTCAGCGTCACGACGCCAGAGTTTGTGGTCACCGAAATGTCGCTGCTTTTGATGGCTTTATCATCCACCAAAGCACTTTTCACTTTTGCTGTGATGGCGCTGTCGCCCATGTAGTTATCAACTTTCTTCATGGAGCTATCGATTTTTGCACCTGCGCTATCCGTGGTAGTTGCAGCCAGTGCACTACCGCTCATCAGCGCGGTACCCAGAACTACGGCCATCATTGAATAGGCAAATTTAGAGTTTTTCATCGATTTCTTCCTTTCAGTTTGTGAGCCTCAATCGGGGCCCTTCACGTCACAGTCTTGGTGACGTCTCCTAACAATTTGTATTGCTGCTGTTTTCACGTCAGGAGAAGCAGAGTACGTCGTTTTATTCTGGCTTTTAATCGCCAAGCGATATAACACTCTGCATCGTGACTTTAAGACAGTGCTTTAAGCCATCATTTCCTGAACACACATTTAATATAGTCAAGAATGATCAAATTAGTAGGAAGATCGCCGGATACGCCCGCGAATGCAGACAAGTCTTAGGACTTCACGCGAATTCTGCCCGTTTTTCGGGCAAAGAGAGGAGAAATTGAACAGGGGAAAATTGCGCAGAATGGCAAAAGGCGAAAAAAAAGACGGCCAGATTGCCGTCTTTTTCATCAAAAGCCACGCGAAGCAGAATTAATGCTCGCGGGTTTTACGGAATTTCACTTCCGGATAACGCTCTGAAGCCAGGTTCAGATTCACCATGGTTGGAGCGATATACGCCAGATTATCGCCGCCATCGAGCGCCAGGTTAGTTTCATTCTTACGTTTAAATTCTTCGAATTTCTTCACGTCGCTGCATTCTACCCAGCGCGCCGTTGAAACGTTCACTGACTCGTAAATCGCTTCCACGTTGTATTCGCTTTTAAGACGCGCCACGACTACTTCAAACTGAAGAACACCGACCGCACCGACGATTAAATCGTTGTTGGAGATCGGACGGAAGACCTGAACCGCGCCTTCTTCTGACAGCTGAACCAACCCTTTCAGCAGCTGTTTCTGTTTCAGCGGATCACGCAGACGGATACGACGGAACAGTTCAGGGGCAAAGTTAGGGATGCCGGTGAACTTCATGTTCTCACCCTGCGTAAAGGTGTCGCCAATCTGAATGGTACCGTGGTTATGCAGACCGATGATGTCGCCCGGATACGCTTCTTCAACGTGGGAACGGTCACCGGCCATAAAGGTCAGTGCATCGGAAATCACGACGTCTTTGCCGGTACGCACCTGACGCAGTTTCATGCCTTTTTCGTACTTACCGGAAACAACACGCATAAACGCCACGCGGTCGCGATGTTTCGGGTCCATGTTGGCCTGAATTTTAAATACGAAACCGGTGAATTTCTCGTCGTCGGCTTTCACTTCACGCAAGTCGGTTTTACGTGGCATCGGCGCAGGCGCCCAATCCACCAGACCGTCAAGCATATGGTCAACACCGAAGTTACCCAGTGCGGTACCGAAGAAGACTGGCGTCAGTTCGCCCTGCAGGAACGCTTCATGGTCAAATTCATGGGACGCGCCCTGAACCAGTTCCAGCTCTTCACGCAACTGCATCGCCAGATCTTCGCCAACGGCAGCGTCCAGTTCCGGGTTATCCAGACCTTTCACCACGCGGACTTCCTGAATGGTGTGACCTTTACCGGTCTGATACAGATAAACTTCGTCTTTATAAAGGTGATAAACACCTTTGAACAATTTACCGCAACCGATCGGCCAGGTAATTGGCGAGCAGGCGATTTTCAGTTCGCGCTCAACTTCGTCCATCACTTCCATCGGGTCACGGATGTCACGGTCGAGTTTGTTCATGAAAGTCAGGATTGGCGTATCACGCAGACGGGTAACTTCCATCAGTTTACGGGTCCGGTCTTCAACACCTTTCGCGGCGTCGATCACCATCAGACAGCAGTCAACGGCGGTCAGGGTACGGTAAGTATCTTCGGAGAAGTCTTCGTGCCCCGGGGTATCGAGCAGGTTGACCAGACACTGTTTATACGGAAACTGCATCACGGACGTGGTGATGGAAATACCACGTTGTTTTTCCATTTCCATCCAGTCGGATTTGGCGTGATGGCTTGAGCCACGGCCTTTTACCGTACCGGCGGTCTGGATTGCCTGTCCAAATAACAGAACTTTTTCAGTAATAGTGGTTTTACCGGCATCGGGGTGAGAGATGATGGCAAATGTGCGGCGCTTAGCCACTTCAAGGGCGTATTCACTTGGAGACATGTTTTCACGTTTCTGCGGTTGGTCCGCCCTGCATCGGGATTCACATCACGTCAGAAGGTGACGTCAGGCAAAGCGGTAATAAAAGTTATAGCCGACTATTTTCACTGATTTAGACGGGATGGGCAATCAATGGTTTTTTTGTGCGCTAGCCCAGCGGCAGCGCCATCATGATGGCGTCTTCGCGGCCTTGTGCAGCGGGATAATAGTTACGGCGGACGGAGACTTCGTTAAAGCCCAGGCTTTCGTATAACGCGATGGCTTTGGCGTTGGAGGCGCGAACTTCCAGCCAGAGCGTGAAAACGTCTTTTTTCTCAATCTGTTGGATGACGTCTTCCAGCAAGGCCCGGCCTAAGCCCTGACGCTGAAATGCCGGATCGATGGCGATATTGAACAGCGTGGCTTCATCAAGAACGATTTGCGTAATAGCAAAACCTGCCATCACGTCGTTGTGCATGATTTTGAGATTCAGATAGCGTTCGCCCTGATTGCTGGCGAGCGTTTTTTCCGTCCACGGGAAGGCGTGGCTGGCCTGTTCAATTTCAAATGCGCAGGGAAGATCAGCGGGCGTCAGGATAGAAATGTTGTTCATTTTCACAGATCTGCTGCCAGAGTGCGCGTTTCGCGCTGGCGTCTTGATAAAGCTCGGCGAGAGCCGGGCTGGATAACTGCGTACCGGCGAGCGTAAGCGGTTCGCTTAAACCCAGTCGCCAGATATTGCAGCGGGTTTCTTCCGGCAACATCGTTACCTGTTCCGGCGTCAGGCGATAAACCTGTGGTTCAGCCAGCGCCAGACTGCGCAGCACATCGCGTACCAGCGGATCATCTTCTGCGGGCGGCACGTCGGCGACAATCAATAATTTTGTATCCGCAGGCAGGCTGACGGCGACTTCACCCTGCAAAACTGCAGGCCGGCGCAGCGTCCACTGGGTAATGCCCAGCTGTTGTAACAGTGTGTCTCGTCTGGATGCCATGCCTGATCCCTGCCCGTTGAATAGCGAAAAGCCCGGCTATGCTAGCAAACACATCGAACATGCGCCAATAAACCTCTATAATCGCGCGTTACATTCCTGAGGAGCCACACCCTGATGTCTGCATTAACTCCGGCCAGCGAAGTCATACTGCGCCATAGCGAAGAATTTGAAGGCCGCCGCGTCCTGTTTGCCGGCGACTTACAAGATAACCTGCCTGCTGAACTCGATGCCGAAGAAGTCCGCGTTCACACCAATATGTACCACCACTGGCAGATGCTCAGCAAAACGCTGGGCGACAACGTCCAGTTCGGCTTACTGGCCGACGCCGACCTGATCGCGCCTTGCGATGTGCTGGTGTATTACTGGCCGAAGAGCAAGCTGGAAGCCAAATTCCAGCTCTTCAACCTGCTCTCACAATTGCCTGTCGGTATCGACGTTTTTGTCATCGGCGAAAACCGCAGCGGTGTTCGCAGTGCGGAAACTACGCTTGAAGGCCTGTGCGAACTGAGCAAAATCGACAGCGCGCGCCGTTGCGGTCTGTATCACGGGCGCCTGGAAAAACAGCCTGAATTTGATGCAGAGGGCTGGTGGGATGAGTACAGGGTCGAAGAAGTGACCATCAAAACCCTGCCGGGCGTATTCAGCCGTGAAGGTCTGGACAGCGGAAGCCTGTTGCTGATCAACAGCTTCGAAGAGCCGATCAAGGGAAAAGTGCTGGATGTAGCTTGTGGTTCCGGCGTTCTGGCATCCGTTCTGGCAATGTATTCACCAAAAATGAAAGTGACGCTGAGCGATGTGAGCGCAGCTGCTATCGAAGCCAGCCGCGCCACACTGGCCGCCAATGATTTACCGGGCGAAGTGATCGCCAGCAACGTCTATTCCGACATTGCCGGTCGTTTTGACATGATCATCTCCAACCCGCCATTCCACGAAGGTCTGCAAACCAGCCTGACGGCGGCTGAGCAGCTGATCCGTGGCGCGGTCAGCCATCTGAATATCGGCGGCGAACTGCGCATTGTGGCTAACGCTTTCCTGCCGTACGCCGCGTTGCTGGATGACACGTTTGGCAGCCATGAAGTACTGGCACAAAATGGCCGCTTCAAAGTGTACAAAGCAGTACGTGGCCGTCCGCCGCGTGATCCAAAGAAAAAGCGTTAATCCGTCGTTTTACTGCTCGCTGAGGATACGCATCATTTCTGCGTTGTAACGTTCACCCGCCGCAACGTGGAAAGGAAACACTGCTTCGATCGCCGCGATTTCGGCTTCACTCAGGGAGACATCAAGCGCGGCGATGTTTTCCTCAAGATAATGACGACGTTTGGTGCCAGGGATTGGCACCAGATTATCGTTACGCGATAGCACCCACGCCAGCGCCAGCTGCGACGGTTTCACCCCTTTTTCCTGCGCCAGTTCACCGATTTTTTCCGCCAGTTGCAGATTCTTCGCAAAGTTTTCACCTTCGAAACGCGGGCTGAAGCGACGGTAATCGTCAGGCTCAAGATCATCCATTGAACGGATTTGTCCGGTCAGAAAACCGCGTCCCAGCGGGCTGTACGGCACAAAACCAATGCCAAGGCGTTCGCACGCCGGCAAAATTTCGGCTTCCACATCCCGCGACCACAGCGAATATTCCGTTTGCAGCGCGGTAACCGGATGCTCTTTGTGCGCACGCTCCAGCAGGCTGACAGACACTTCGCTCAGCCCGATGTAACGGATCTTTCCTTCCTGAACCAGATCCGCCAGCGCGCCCATAGTTTCCTCAACGGGAACAGACGGGTCAGGGCGGTGCTGATAATAGAGATCGATAACATCCGTCCCCAGACGCTTCAGGCTGCCTTCAACGGATTGACGGACATAATCCGGATGTCCGTTGGTGGCGCGTGCGTGCGGGTTCGCGAGGTCACGCACGATGCCGAATTTGGTGGCCAGGAAAACTTTATCGCGACGCCCTTTCAGAAAACGTCCCAGCAGTTCTTCATTGGTATGCGGGCCGTAAACGTCGGCGGTATCAAACATCGTGACGCCCAGTTCCAGCGCACGTTCCAGCGTCGCCATCGACTCTTTTTCATCCTGACCGGTGGTGTAGAAATCGCTCATGCCCATGCAACCCAAACCGAGCGCTGACACCATCGGACCCATTTTTCCAAGCTGACGTTGTTTCATTAAGATTCCCTCGAGACATGAAGAGTAAGTAACGGGAGGAAGTGTGGTTGTTATTGTGGATAAGATAAATCATGCAAAACGTGCAACACTGTTCATAAATCGCAAACAATCGTGAGTGCCTGCGGAGAATCAAAATGGATCAGATACAGGCAATGAAAATTTTCATCCGTATCGCCGAACTGGAGAGTTTTAGCCGCGCGGCGGAAGACCTTGATTTACCGCGCGCAACGGTCAGCACGACGCTGAAACGGCTCGAACAGCGGCTGGGCGTTCGCCTGTTTTTGCGCACCACGCGTCAGGTAAAAATTACTGATGAAGGCAAAATTTACTACCAGCGCTGCCTGCAATTGCTCGCGGCGCTGGAAGAAGCGAATACGCTTTTTGCGCATCATAAAAATCAGCCAACCGGCGTGGTCAGGATAGATATGCCGCATTCGCTGGCACGCGTGATGGTAATTCCGGCGTTACAGACATTTTATGAACGCTACCCGCATATCACCCTGAGCGTCAGCGCCAATGACAACTCAGTCAATCTGCTCGATCAGGGGGTGGATTGCGTGATTCGTGCGTGGCCATCTGAAGATGAAAATCTGCAATCGCGGCATCTGGCCAATCTTGAACAAATCACCTGCGCGTCCCCGGAATATTTCACGAAATTCGGCGTTCCAAAAACACGGGATGATTTCAATAGACATCACGCCATTGGCTATTTTTTCGCGCACCAGCAGCCGGAATCACACCTGGAATTTGTCACCGGCGGCACGGTCGAAAAAATCCCGTTGCACAGCACGCTGGCGGTCAGTGGCGCGGATGCCTACGTGGCCGCGGCAAAAGCGGGCTTTGGCCTGATTCAGGCATCAAGGCTGGCAATTGCGGAGGAACTGGAACGGGGAGAACTGGTGGAAGTCTTGTCCGATTTGACGCCGCCGCCGATGCCGCTGTACATCATGTATCCGCCGGGACGTTTTCTTGCTCCCCGGATTCGGGTGTTTCTTGACTGGCTGATTGCGCTCTTTTCGCAGCCTGATGCGTTAGTGGCGCCGTCTGTCATTAATAGAAAAATGGCTGATTAAACCATCAATTAACCTGGAATCATTCTGGCAGATTGACCCATTCACCGCGAATATGTTGTTTTTTACATCAACCGTCCGAAATGGGGGAAATAACAGTTGACGCCTGTGGGAAAATCTCTAGAATTCGCCCCCGTGGTTGTGTTACTTGCTGATGACATTTCGATGACGTCAACACAGTAATCAATTGGTTCGCGATGGTGGCGGAATTGGTAGACGCGCTAGCTTCAGGTGTTAGTGTCCTTTGGATGTGAGGGTTCGAGTCCCTCCCTTCGCACCAAAACAATCACAAGATTTATATTGCACGGCACGGTACGCGATGGTGGCGGAATTGGTAGACGCGCTAGCTTCAGGTGTTAGTGTCCTTCGGATGTGAGGGTTCGAGTCCCTCCCTTCGCACCACTCCGGTGATATAAATCAGCAGTAAGCAGAATTCATCTGTGCGAAGGTGGCGGAATTGGTAGACGCGCTAGCTTCAGGTGTTAGTGTTCTTACGGACGTGAGGGTTCAAGTCCCTCTCTTCGCACCACATGATTCTGTTCTTCGGTTTTCCCTTCCTGTATTAACGCCTTAGATTTCAAAAAGTAAAAAATCCCCTTAGCATGACTGCTTTTCCTGTTTCTCATACTCATACTCCCGATTTATCACAAACTAAAATTCAACGTCACTGCCGCAAGCCCGCCTGCCAGCGCCATGAACGAAGGTAACAGCAGATAATGGCGCAGCGTCCGGTGGAACAGCATGACCAGCGTCACCAGCATCGCGACCACAACCAGAACACGCAGCTGATCCAGCGTCATATGCGCCAGTGCCAGTAAAGGCATCAGCGCACACGGCAGTAAAACGCCCCAGCCGCTGGTAAGACGCCTGCCCAACATCCATACAACTGCCCAGATCCCACATGCCATGACAATTGCCGGTATCATAACCCTGCTCCAAACACTGATAATGAGAACCAATATCATATAGGATTTTTTCTCATTTACCAGTCATCCACGCAATAAATCAGACGACATAACGTCTGTCTGACAGCACGTCTGCATTTATCTTTCAGTCTGCGCGGATATTTTCAGTCTTGCCCTCCGTTTGGGTGACACCTGCGTACAAAAGTGCTAATTTTAGAAACGCTAAATCAAATTAGTGAAACACAGTTAATTAAATTTTTTACAATAGTCACTCTAAAAACTATATTTATAGAATTCTAATAATTTCCCATTAGAACTATTAGCCTGCCTGCATGGAACTTGTCTTAATGGAATAAGCACGCGGTATAGGGCGATAAGAGTCTTTATCTATTCAGAACAACACACGCTAAATAGAGTAAATTTGATGATATCTCATTCCTATGATGAACTGCTGAGAAGCAAACATCGGCTGGCGATGCTCCTATTCTTTTTTTTAAACAGTGCCACTGCGCTATTTTCTATGGTTTATCCCCCCGATAATGCCGTCGCTATCCCATTCCCACTGGTCGTGATTTTTACACTTTGTTGCGGCGGGTTAATATTTTCTTATTTCAGTAAGAAAAATTACTCAGCACATCTGAATATGTGTTCTGTCATTGTCGGTCTGCTATGGGCCTGGCAAATAGCATTGCGATTTGAAGAAGTCGGCCAAACAGATAAAAATTATCTGGTCATCAGTTTACTCAGTATATTCTTTATCAGCGCCATCGCTTTGTCAGATAATTTCCTGGCATTTTGCCTGCATGCAGTACCTTCCACTCTTTGCGTCATTTTTTTGGACGACTTTAAGCATATCGGGCATATCCTGTTCACCGTCATGCTGCCGCTGATCGGGCTGTGGCTGCACCACCTGATGCTCAAACGCAGCGATGAATTCACGCGCAGAATGGTGTCAAACCTCTACAGCGAAAGGGAAAAGTTCAGCGATCTCAGTATGCTTGATCCCCTTACCGGCCTGTATAATCGCCGTGGCCTGCAAAACAAGCTGGAAACTCTTTTTAATCAGGCCTCCGGTCATTACGTGATGCTGCTCGATATCGATCACTTCAAAGCTTACAACGACAACTACGGCCACAGCATGGGCGATCAGGCTCTGGTGCGTGTATCTGCGGCAATACGTGACGCCGTGCGTTCACGGGATGTGGTCGTTCGTTACGGCGGAGAAGAGTTTCTGGTACTGATGTCCAACGTTAAGCAGGAACACGCGACTCGCATGGCTGAACGAATCCAGAATAAGGTTCTGGGACTGAATATCCCGCATTTGTTTAACGTACAGGTCTCCACACACGTCACGGTGAGTGCGGGGCTGGCCGCGCTGGAAGAAGGCGATTTTATTAGTGCTTTGGGTCAGGCTGATGCCTCACTGTATAAAGCCAAAAACAGCGGGCGTAATAAAATATTTTATGCCTGGGAAGAAAATAATGAGCATCAGGAAATCGCTGAAGAAAAATTAGCCTGATTATTGTTAAAAAGTAACATCGATAACAATGCGCTTATTGTTATTATTCTTGCCAGCGATAATTATGCGGCAGGCATATTGGATACAAAAGCGCGCTCATTCATTATCACTGCATAATCATTCAACTTTCGGCCTGATTAATGGTTCAGGCTGAAAGTTAAACGGCATGTTTAACTTTTTGAATGTTACCCGCCGAATTGACTGGTCTGCTTAAATAAAACACCCCCCTTCAAATCCCCTCAAAAATAAGGTAGATAACAATAATCCTAATCGCGGTCATCCTCAGACCGTGCAGGACGTACCTCACCTTTCGTGCGTCCATATCTTATGTTGCCAAACTCGTCTATTTTATTGTTTTAACGCCATTATTCGGCCCACTTCCAAATCTGTGAACTCACTCACTGCCATCTTCCGGCGAGTGCCAAAGGCGATTTCCCTGTGGCACTGACCGGAAGGCTGCCAGATCGAACACTTCTTACACTACTGCCCACCCGCCGTACTGACTTCTGACGGATCAGCGTGTTATGGCCGGTTTATTTACCTCGTCACAACTTTGTTTCTCTACATAACAAAAAGGTCCAGTGTATGAACAGTTCGATAGTTTTAGGGATTATCTGGCATCTGATAGGAGCCGCCAGCGCAGCGTGCTTCTATGCACCTTTCAAGCAAGTGAAAAGTTGGTCCTGGGAGACCATGTGGTCGCTGGGCGGCTTCTTTTCCTGGATTATTTTACCGTGGGCGGTGAGCTACGTACTTCTGCCCGATTTCTGGGCGTATTACGGCTCGTTCAGCTTTGCTACCCTGCTGCCGGTCTTCCTGTTCGGCGCAATGTGGGGGATCGGGAACATCAATTACGGGCTAACAATGCGCTATCTCGGGATGTCGCTGGGAATAGGTATCGCTATCGGGATCACCCTGATAATCGGTACGCTCATGACACCGGTTCTGCAAGGCAAAATCGGTATGTTGTTCGGTACCGCCGGTGGCCGGTTAACGCTGCTCGGCGTGCTGGTGGCGGTGATTGGCGTGGCGATTGTCAGTTACGCCGGTTATCTGAAAGAGAAAGCACTGGGGATTCAGGCGGAAGAATTTAATCTGAAAAAAGGGCTGATTCTGGCGGTGATGTGCGGGATTTTCTCCGCCGGGATGTCATTTGCGATGAGCGCAGCGGTACCCATGCACGAAGCGGCACGCGCGCAGGGCATCGACCCGCTTTACGTGGCGCTGCCGAGTTATGTGGTGATCATGGGCGGCGGCGCTATCGTTAACCTTGGTTTCTGCATCATTCGCCTCGCGACGCGAAAAAACCTTTCGCTCAGGGCGGACATGTCCGTGGCGAAATCCCTGCTGGTGGCCAATATCCTGTTCTCCATCCTGGGCGGTACCATGTGGTATCTGCAGTTCTTCTTTTACGCCTGGGGACACGCGAGCATTCCCATCGAATACGACTATATGAGCTGGATGTTGCACATGAGTTTCTACGTGCTTTGCGGCGGGCTCATCGGTCTGGTTCTGAAAGAATGGGCGGGCGTTGGCAGAAAACCGGTGCGCATTCTTTGCCTCGGCGCACTGGTGATTATTCTGGCCGCCAATATCGTCGGGCTGGGAATGGCTCTCTGATTTCGGTTTTTGTCACTTAACGGCAGGGCCTGCTTTGCCGTTAAGAACCTGCCGTTATCAGTCTGCCGTAATAAGCGGGAAAGGCCGTGGCGGCGCCTTTTTCGCCTGAGCAATAAACCGCTGCCGGTAATCCCTTGGCGAAACACCGTAGGCACGGTTAAACACCACGGAAAAATAATTACTGTCGTCAAAGCCGCATTCGGCGGCCACGTCACCAATCGCCATGTTGCCATAACGCAGCAGGCTCATCGCCCGGCACAACCTGAGCTGGCGCAAATAACTCATCACACTCAGCCCGGTATGTTGCTTGAATAACGTCCGCAGACTGCGGGGATTCAGCTGATGTTGCTGACAAAACGTCTCCAGATTGAACGGTTCGGCAATGCCTGCCCGCAGCGCCATAAGCAATAAATCCAGCTGATGTGCGTCGGGCAACGCGCCGCTGTCCGGACGGTGCCGGAAGCGCAGCAAAAGCAGCGCCAGTTGCATCAGCAACGCCTCACTCAACTGAACAGACAGCGGCTCGGATTTCATACATTCCTTCGCCAGCTCATCCACTTTATCGCGCAAAACGGACATCCCGAGCGTGCTCAGCCGCCAGTAACGCTGTTCCTGGCTGGCATTTTCGCCCGGCAATAATTGCGCCCAGTCAGCTTCCAGCCGGAAACGTTCGCGGCAAAACAGCACATTATCAAGCGCCAGTTCATTGGCCGATTCATAGCTGTGCCGATCTCTGGCGTTGATGTAAAACAGGTCGCCGCAGGTAATGGGATAGGGAATATCGTTCCAGATATGCATGCCGTTACCACGCCAGACGATCACCAGTTCATCGAAATCATGGTCATGGGTCGGGAAATCCGCCTGCGGATGGCGCTCTTCTACCACGACCGAGTTCATCCCGGTCAGAAAGAGGTCATTTTTATTGAGTCTTAAAGACATAGCAGCAATCCCATACCCGTTTGACGGCAAGATAAACGAGGCGGCTCAGGCAAAAACCTGAACGCACAAGAGGCACCGCTTAACGTAGCTGATCACGCATGAGTTTTGGCGACACCGAAAATTCCCGACGGAACTGCGTCGAGAAATGGTTACTGTCACTGAACCCGCAAGCATAAGCGATATCCGTAATGCTCTGATCGCTGTGGTGTAAACGACGGCGGGCTTCCAGCAAGCGCAGGCGGTTAAGATATCGCTGAGGCGTCATGCCGGTGTAATGCTTCATCTGCCGGTGCAGTGTACGCAGCGCCAGCGAAAAACGTTCGGCGGCCTCGGTCCAGTTAACGTCCTCACTGTAATGTGACTGGAGCCATTGCAAAAGTTGGTTAACCCTGTTTTCCGAGGTATCTCGCAATTGTGGCTGGAAACAGTCCTGATAAAGCAGGATCAACAACTGTAGGAACAGACTTTCACGCGTGGCGATATGTTCCATTTCCACGCTGGCGGGCAGTGATTCAAGCTGCGCGATACAGTGCAGAACCTGATGCAGCACGCACGGGCTGAGCTGCCAGTGGATCTGCGACTGGTAGTGATGCTCCTGCGGCAGAAAATGGCCGACGTCCTGAATAAAGCGAAACGCTTTTGGCGAACGGAAAAGTACATTCGTTAGCCGCAGGTTATCCACGTTTTCAAACAGATGATGATCGCTGGCACGGACAAAACACACCGTTCCGGCGGTCAGGGTATACGGATTGTCATTAAAGATGTGCACGCCCGATCCGCTTTCCACCAGCATAATCTCGTGGAAATCGTGGTAATGCTCCGGGAAAACGTCTTGCGGAAGACGTCGCTCAACCGTCACAGTCAGCTCAGGTGCCGCAAAATAATCATCACCCTTCAGTAACGTCATTTATCGCCTCCGTTTCAGGAAATCATGATGCTTCGGAAAACAACCCTACCCTGCGCGTGCCGTTCTTACCTTCAAACGGCGGCGTGAAAAACGTCATAAACGGTCAGATTTTTAAGATTCACCCCATCACGCAACAGATCTGCGGCGAAGATCACAGTCGCCCGCCCCGCTCGCATCCCCGTTTGCAAAACCTCGCCAGAGGCAGCTTTCGGCTGATCTGTGATCTGCCTCGCATCTACCTTTTTAATGCTGCCATCCCGTCAAAACCGGTGGCAATCACCGGAAGGTGACCCCGCAACGCCTCCCCTACACTGGCCGCATATTCAATAAGGAATGGCCGCTATGAGAACTCACCATCTTGCCGCTATTGACCTCGGCGCTTCCAGCGGCCGGGTAATGCTGGCGACGTTTACACGCCACGATGCAGACCCGGCAGCAACGCTGACGCTGAAAGAAATTCACCGTTTTCCCAATAACCTGATTCACATTGACGGTCACGAAACCTGGGATCTCGATGTGCTGGAGAAACACATTCTCGAAGGGCTGAACCGTCTGGATGCATCCGGCATTCAGCTCGACGGTATCGGCATTGATACCTGGGGCGTGGATTTTGTCCTGATTGATGAGCAGGGCCATCGCGTGGGGCAGCCCGTTTCCTACCGTGACAACCGCACCGAAGGCGTGATGGCACGCATGGAACAACAACTGAGCCGCGAAGCGATTTATCAGAAAACCGGTATCCAGTTTATGCCGTTCAATACGCTGTACCAGTTGCGGGCATTGAGCGAACAACAGCCTGAGGTCGTGAAGAAAGCCGCGCATCTGCTGATGATCCCGGATTATTTCCTTTACCGTCTCACCGGAAAACTGAATCAGGAATACACCAACGCCAGCACCACGCAGATGCTGAATATTGCCACCGGCGACTGGGATGAAGATCTGCTGAAACTGGCGGGTGTTCCGCGCCACTGGCTGACAAAACCGAGCCAGCCCGGCCATTCTCCCGGCCTGTGGCACAGCCCGCGCGGCCGCAGTGTGCCCGTTTTCAGTGTCGCCACGCATGACACCGCCAGCGCAGTCGTCGCAGCTCCGCTCACTGGCACACACAGCGCCTATATCAGCTCCGGCACCTGGTCGCTGATGGGCATCGAAAGCCCGAAAGCGTTCAATCACGCCGGCGCGCTGCACGATAATGTCACCAATGAAGGCGGCATCAACGGCAGCTATCGCGTACTGAGCAATATCATGGGGCTATGGCTGTTCCAGCGCGTCTGCCGCGAACTGAATGTTCAGGATCTGCCTTCATTAATTACGCTGGCCAAAAACGTCCCGCCGTTCACCTATCTGATTAACCCTAACGAAGAGCGCTTTATTAATCCGCCGTCGATGGTCGCCGCCATCCGCGAAGCCTGCGAACAGGCGGGAGAAGCAGTTCCAAACTCACCGGCTGAACTGGCGCGTTGCATTTTCGACAGCCTCGCCATGCTTTACCGGCAGGTTTCCGTGCAACTGGCGACGCTGCAAGGCGAACCGCTTCGCGACATACACATTGTCGGTGGTGGCAGTCAGAACCAGTTCCTGAACCAGCTTTGCGCCGACACCTGCGAAGTAAACGTCAGCGCCGGGCCGGTTGAAGCCTCCACGCTTGGCAATATCGGCTGCCAGCTGATGGCCCTTGATGCCGTAAAAGACGCCGCTGAATTTCGTCGCATTGTCGCCACGAATTTCGAGCAACGCCATTACCTCCCCCGTATTCACGAGGATTTCCCAATTCACTGGCGCCGATTCCAGGCGCTCTGTCACGCCAATGAGGAGCTCGCAGTATGACTTCATCTATCGACAACGCATGGACGCTTGCTAAAGAACGTTTTGCCCAACTGGGCATTGATGCCGAAGCCGCAATTAAACAACTCGATACCTTGCCGGTTTCAATTCATTGCTGGCAGGGGGATGACGTCGCGGGTTTTGAAAATCCGGAAGGCGGGCTGACCGGCGGTATTCAGGCGACCGGGAATTACCCGGGCAAAGCGCGAAATGCACAGCAACTGCGGGCGGATTTAGAACTGGCGATCTCAATGATCCCCGGACCTAATCGTCTGAACCTGCACGCTATTTATCTGGAATCCGATAAACCGGTTCCGCGCAATGAAATCGAACCAAAACATTTTACCGCCTGGGTAGACTGGGCGAAGAAAAACAAACTGGGTCTGGATTTTAACCCGTCCTGTTTCTCGCATCCGATGAGTGCGGATGGCTTCACGCTCTCCAGCGCCAACCCGGAAATCCGCCAGTTCTGGATTGAACATTGCCAGGCCAGCCGCCGCGTTTCCGCCTCCTTTGGCCGTGCGCTGGGCACACCTTCCGTCATGAATATCTGGGTTCCGGACGGCATGAAAGATGTCACCGTGGATCGTCTGGCACCGCGCCAGCGCCTGATGAGTGCGCTCGACGAAGTGATTGCCGAGAAGTTTGATATCACCGAGCACATCGACGCCGTCGAAAGCAAACTTTTCGGCATCGGCTCTGAAAGCTACACCGTCGGCTCCAACGAATTCTATCTGGGCTACGCCGCCAGCCGCGGCACCGCGCTGTGCCTCGATGCCGGGCATTTCCATCCGACCGAAGTGATCTCCGACAAAATCTCGGCGGCGATGTTGTATGTGCCGCGCCTGCTGCTGCACGTCAGCCGTCCGGTGCGCTGGGACAGCGACCACGTCGTGCTGCTGGATGACGAAACGCAGGCCATCGCCAGCGAAATTGTGCGCCATAACCTGTTCAACCGCGTGCATATCGGGCTGGATTTCTTCGACGCCTCTATCAACCGCATCGCCGCCTGGGTCATCGGCACGCGCAACATGAAAAAAGCCTTGCTGAAAGCGCTGCTGGAACCGACCGACTTGCTGAAAAAACTGGAAGTCAAAGGCGATTACACCGCCCGTCTGGCCCTGCTGGAAGAACAAAAATCGCTGCCGTGGCAGGCCGTCTGGGACATGTATTGCCAGCGCCACGACGTACCGGTCGGCGGTCAGTGGCTGGATACCGTTCGTCATTACGAAACCAGCGTGCTGGCAAAACGCTGATTATCGAAGAATTTATGGCTTAAAAGCATTCACCTTATTCGCAGGAAAGAACTGATGAAAACATTATTTAGCGCGTGGTTTGTACAGGGCATGGTCAAAGCGACCACCGATATGTGGCTGAAAGGCTGGGATGAGCGCAACGGCGGCAACGTCAGTATGCGTCTGCTGCCGGAAGATGTGGCACCGTACAAAAATGATTTTTATGCTCAGCCGCGTCAGGTTGAACTGACCCAGCACGCGCCGGATCTGGCTAACGAATATTTCATTGTGACCGGCTCCGGCAAATTCTTCCGCAACGTGCAGCTCGCCCCTGCCGAAGCGCTGACCGTCATTCAGCTCGATGACAAAGGCGCCAGCTACAAAATCCTCTGGGGCCTGACCGCGGGCGGCCTGCCAACGTCTGAACTCGCGTCGCATCTGCAATCTCACGCCGTGCGTAAACGCGTCACTCACGGACAGGATCGCGTGATCATGCACTGCCACGCCACCAACCTGATTGCACTCACCTACGTGCTCGAACTCGACAGCGCGAAAATCACCCGCAAGCTGTGGGAATGCAGCACCGAATGTCTGGTGGTCTTCCCGGACGGCGTGGGCATTGTGCCGTGGATGGTGCCGGGCACCGACGGCATTGGCGCAGCCACTTCCGACCGGATGCAACATCACAGCCTGGTGTTGTGGGCATTCCACGGGATCTTCGGCTGCGGTCCGACACTTGATGACGCCTTTGGTCTGATCGACACCGCTGAAAAATCAGCGGAAATACTGGTGAAAGTGATTTCGATGGGTGGCATGAAACAGACGATCCAAACCGACGAGCTGATTGCGCTGGCTAAACGTTTTGACGTCACACCTTTTGAGGCCGCTTTAAAGGCCTGAACCGGCCATTAAGGCTGCAACTTATTAAAAACCCGGCACAGGAACGACGGAAAGTTTCCTGTCGCCGGGACCGGCGATGACCGCAAACGAACATCGCAGGACACGAATCAATTAACCTTTCCCTGAGTAATCCGGGTTGCAGGAAGGCGGCCAACGCCAGGATCCCGATGAGCTGACAGGAGTCAGTGATTCGGATCCTTAAGTGCAGCCAACGCATCTGCAGCCCGGGGTACGACGGGAAAATGAGAGGGATTTTATATGAGCTTTATGTTGGCATTACCTAAAATCAGCCTCCACGGCCAGGGCGCGATCAGCGATATGGTTGCGATGCTGGCGACAAAACAACCGGGCAAAGCATTGATCGTCACCGACGGTCAGCTGGTCGAGTTAGGTCTCCTCGATGGCCTGTTCTCCGCACTGAAAACCGCAGGACTGCCGTATGCGTTATACGGCGGCGTGGTGCCTAATCCGACTTCCGCACACGTCGACGAAGGTTTCCGTCAGTATCAGGAAAATCATTGCGATTACCTGATTGGTTTCGGCGGTGGCAGCCCGATTGATACCGCAAAAGGCATCAAAATTCTGACAGCCAATCCGGGGCCGGTGACGATTTATTCCGGCTTCGGCAAAGTGACGAAACCGGGCGTATTTCTGGTGGCGGTTAACACCACGGCCGGTACCGCTGCGGAACTCACCAGTAATGCGGTGATCATCGACAGCCAGCGTCAGGTGAAAGAAGTCATCATCGATGCGAATCTGATCCCGGATATCGCGGTGGACGACCCCTCGATTATGCTGAAGATCCCCGCAGACGTCACTGCGGCCACCGGTATGGACGCCCTGACGCACGCCATCGAAGCCTATGTTTCTGTCGGCGCGCATCCGCTGACCGATCCGACGGCGCTGGCGGCGATCTCAACCATCACCCGATGGCTGCCAGAAGCGGTGGATCATGGCGATAATATGGAAGCGCGTGAAAAAATGGCGCAGGGACAATATCTGGCCGGAATGGCGTTTAACAGCGCCGGGCTGGGATTAGTGCATGCGCTGGCGCATCAACCGGGTGCGACGCACAATCTGCCGCACGGCGTGTGTAATGCCATTCTGCTGCCGGTCGTGGAAGAATTTAACCGTGCCTCCGCCCCGCACCGTTTTGCCGATATCGCACGCGCCATGGGCGTGAATACCCAGGGCATCAGCGAAACGCAGGCCAGCATTGCGGCGATTAAAGCGATCCGTGATTTGTCGGCGAGAGTGGGAATTCCATCAGGATTTAAAGCATTAGGCATAGTCGAAGCCGACATCGAAGGCTGGCTCGACAAAGCGCTGGCTGACCCTTGCGCGCCGTGCAATCCAAGAACCGCAACGCGCGAAGAAGTGCGCGAACTGTATCTGAAAGCGATGTGACCTTGCTCCTCCCCCTGAGAGGGGCGGAGAAAAACGAAACACAAAAAAATCTCGGTCAGCTCCCTCCCCTGCGAAGGGGAGGGTTGGGTGGGGTATCAAATAAAAATCAATGAGTTGAAGCGTGCTTAGACCCGGTTTTTGCCCTTAAAACCCCCTCCCGTCCTCCCCCTTCGCAGGGGGAGGAGCTTCCCCTCCACCTACAAGAATCTCCCTGGAGCAGACATGATCCGTAAATCCTTCGTTATGCAGGTCAACCCGAATGCGCATGCGGAATATCAGCGGCGGCATTCGCCTATCTGGCCGGAACTGGCGGAGACCCTGAAAGCGCACGGCGCGCACCACTACAGCATTTTTCTCGATGAAAAACGCAACCTGCTGTTCGGGTATGTGGAGATTGAATCAGAAGAAAGATGGAACGCCGTGGCGAAGACAGAAATCTGCCAGCAATGGTGGAAGCATATGGCAGACGTGATGCCTGCCAATGCCGATAACAGCCCGGTCAGCAGCGATCTTAAGCCGGTCTTTTACCTCGATTAACCCGCTGTTCCCCGCTTTTTCCCTGCGCGGCAGACTGACCGTTTTTACCCTGAGCCGGTCTGGCCGCCGCCGGTTTTTTTCCTGCACGGAATTCGGTAGATTTGCTTTTTCCGGTTGCCGGATTCTGCGCTTTCGATCCGGTGAAACGCGTCGCGGCCGGTTTGTCTTTCCCGGACCGTGATGGCGTAAATTTCGGATCAAAGCCGTCCGGAGGCACCAGGCAATCCGGGCGGATACCGATCAGGCGACGCATACCCATCGCCGTCAGCGCTTCGCGGATCACCGGCCAGTTCACCGGATCGTGGTAGCGCAGCAATGCTTTATGCAAACGACGCTGACGATCGCCTTTCGGCACCACCACGTCCTCACTTTTGTAATCCACTTTGCCGAGCGGGTTTTTACCGCTGTAATACATGGTGGTCGCGCTGGCGAGCGGTGACGGATAAAAGTTCTGCACCTGATCCAGCCGGAAACGGTTCTTCTTCAGCCACAGCGCCAGATTGATCATATCTTCCGTGCGCGTCCCCGGATGGGCGGAGATGAAATACGGGATCAGATACTGCTCTTTTCCGGCCTGTTTGGAATAGCTGTCGAACAGCTCTTTGAACCGGTAATAGCTGCCCATTCCCGGTTTCATCATTTTCGACAACGGTCCGGTTTCGGTGTGTTCCGGCGCAATTTTTAGATAGCCGCCGACGTGATGTTCGGCCAGTTCCTTGATATAACGCGGATCTTCCACCGCCAGATCGTAACGCACGCCGGAGGCGATCAGGATTTTCTTGATGCCTTTCAGGCTGCGGGTGCGGCGATAAAGATTGATGGTCGGCTCATGGTTGGTGTCCATGTGCGTACAGATCTCAGGATACACGCAGGAGGCGCGGCGGCAGCTTTGCTCCGCTTTTGGCGACTGGCAGCGCAGCATATACATGTTGGCGGTCGGGCCACCAAGATCGGAAATCACGCCGGTAAAGCCGGGCACGCTGTCGCGGATCTCTTCGATTTCGCGGACAATCGACTCTTCCGAACGGCTCTGAATGATCCGCCCTTCATGTTCGGTGATCGAACAAAATGCGCAACCGCCGTAGCAACCACGCATGATGTTGATCGAAAAACGGATCATGTCATACGCCGGGATCGTGGATTTGCCGTATGACGGATGTGGAACACGCTGGAACGGCAGGCCAAACACTTCGTCCATTTCTTCCGTGGACAGCGGGATCGCCGGAGGATTAATCCACACATAGCGATCGCCGTGTTTTTGCATCAGCGCCCGCGCACAACCCGGATTGGTTTCGTGGTGCAAAATACGCGAGGTATGGGCGTACAACACTTTGTCGCCCTTCACTTTTTCGAACGACGGCAACAGAACGTAGGTTTTCTCCCACGGCTTCGGTTTTGGCGCACGAACGGTAATCGGCTGCGGTGCATCCGGCGCAGGGAGTTCCCCTTCTGAGCACGGCAAATCCTCGCCATACGGATTCATGATCGGTTGAATTTTACCGGGTTTATCGAGCCGCGTGGAGTCCACTCCACTCCAGCCAATCAGCGCGGTTTTGCGCATCACGGCGGTATTACGTACATCGTGAATATCTGCAATCGACTCCCCCGCCGCCAGCCGGTGCGCCACTTCCACCAGAGGTCGCTCGCCGTTGCCGTAAATCAGCATGTCAGCTTTGGAATCCACCAGCACCGAACGGCGCACGGTATCGGACCAGTAATCGTAATGCGCGATACGTCGTAAACTGGCTTCGATGCCACCGAGGACAACCGGCACGTCGCTGTAGGCTTCTTTGCAGCGCTGCGTGTACACCAGCGTCGCGCGGTCGGGGCGTTTGCCGCCAACATTGCCCGGTGTGTATGCATCGTCGTGGCGCAATTTCCGGTCAGCGGTATAACGGTTGATCATTGAATCCATATTTCCGGCGGTTACGCCGTAAAACAGATTCGGCTTCCCGAGCCGCATAAAATCGTCTTTATTAGTCCAGTCCGGCTGCGCGATGATCCCCACGCGGAACCCCTGCGCTTCCAGCATGCGGCCGATGATCGCCATCCCGAAACTCGGGTGATCGACATACGCATCGCCGGTCACCACGATCACATCGCAACTGTCCCAGCCAAGTTCATCCATTTCCGCCCGGGTCATCGGGAAAAACGGCGCTGTGCCGTAACATTCGGCCCAGTAGCGCGGGTAAGAAAACAATGTGCGATCGGGTTGGATCAGGCTGATTGGCATAGAAGGTTCTTCGTTCGACGGCAAATAATTGGCCGCAAATTATACGGGGGCTACAATTTCGACGGGCGGTCAAATCACTCAAATTTGATTTAGATCAGTTTTTGTTTTGTGAACAAAAAAAGGCCTGCCGGTTTCCCCGCAGGCCTTTCGTTTTTATGACTTCTCAACGCAATGACAACGTTATTTCTTCGCCAGTGCCTCGAACACTTTTTCGACGGCGACCGCACCCGGATCTTTCACGCCTTTCAGGCTGTTGCTGCTGAGATATGAAGAGCGACCGGCATTGGCTTTCTTCATGCTGGCGGTGTCTTTTGCGCCCTTGGCAGCGGCTTTGGCGGCGCCCTTCAGCGCATCTTTTTTGCCTAATGCTTCCAGCGCAGGTTGCAGCGCGTCGATCATGGTGCGATCGCCAAGATCAGCGCCGCCATAATGTTTCATCCGCTCCAGGCCAAACAGCAGCGCTTTTGGCAATTTGTCGCCTTCCGCCACTTTTTTGCCCGCCGCCGTGAAGAAGATCGACATCAGTACACCGCTGGATCCGCCCATCACGACGGCCAGACGATCGCCGACGACGCCGAGAAGATCGGCCACATTGTTCAGCGGAAGTTTTTTGCCTTTGTTCTGCTTCTGAATATCCCGCGCACCGCTGGCAAACGTTGAACCGGTATCGCCATCACCCACTTTGGCATCCAGCTTGTTCAGTTCATCTTCGAGATCAGAAAGCGTCTGCGTGATGGTTTCGACAATTTTGCCGACCACCGCGTTAGATGAGGCTTTCGCGACTTTCTTCTCGCTGATTTTCTTGCCTTTTTTAGTCGCCAGCTTTTCCAGTTTCACCAGCGGCTGCCAGCCGGATGCTTCAACCTCTGCCAGCAATGCTTCTTCGATGCCGCCTTTCAGCGCAATCACCGAGAGCGAGAAACCTTTCATATCCAGCGCGCTGACCAGCGACGCCGGGCCAATCAGATAGCGGATTGAACCACCGAGTGCAGAATGCACCAACTCTTTGGTCAGCTGATTCATCTCCAGCGGCGAAACGCCACCGAGGTTGTTGACCAGCACCGCCAGTTTGTCGCTTTTCTTCACATGTTCCTGAAGTTTTCCGACCAGCGTATCAATCACTTTTTTGCTGTTCTGGGTTTTCATGGTCGACACGCCCGGTTCGCCGTGAATGCCCAAACCCAACTCAACGTGACCGGACTCGATGCGCTGTTCTTCTTCATCTTCCCCGCCGCCGGGCAGGTTACAGCCGGCGGCAGCCACGCCGATACTGGCCGTCGCATCAATGGCCTGTTGGGCAATTTTGGTCACTTCTTTCAGAGATTTTCCCTGCTCGGCCGCATAACCAGCAATCTTGTGGACCAGCGCCGTGCCCGCGATGCCGCGCGGCTGTTTGTTATCCGGCAGGGAAATGTCATCAGACACCATCACCAGTTCGACGTTGTATCCCATGCCTTTGGCTTTTTCTGCCGCAAGGCCAAAGTTGAGACGGTCGCCGGTGTAGTTTTTGACGATCAGCAGGCAGCCCGATTTTCCGGTCACCGCAACAATGGCGTTGAGTACCGCATCAACGCTCGGGGAAGCAAACACTTCTCCGCACACCGCCGCCGTCAGCATCCCTTTACCGACAAAACCGACATGTGCCGGTTCATGTCCGGAACCGCCGCCGGAAATCAGCGCGACTTTTTTCTTATCCCAGTCGCGCCGCACGACCACGCGGATTGCCGGATCAACGTCCAGCTTCGCCAGATTTTTGTAGGGAGAGGTCAGGATCACCCCTTCGATCACATCGTTAATCAGAGTCTTGCGGTCATTCATAAAAAATTTAGACATGCAGAGCTTTTCCTTTTAACTGTTTTCCAAGTGTGTAGAAGTAATGAAAAAGTATAGATAACCCAAAACATAACACAGGGAAAATGCGCGAAGGGAGCGGGAAAGGCGGTTTCCCGCCTTTTCAGAAATGAGGTAAAGCCGGGAAATACCTTAAGCCAACGCAGAGGCAGTGCGAAGGGTGACAGGTATTTAGTTACAGGCTAAGACTTTAATCGCCAGACCGCCGGTGGACGTTTCACGGTACTTCGAGTTCATGTCTTTGCCGGTTTCGTACATGGTTTCGATGACTTTATCGAGGCAAACGCGCGGTTCGCTGGTGCGGCGCAACGCCATGCGCGAGGCGTTAACGGCTTTCACTGCTGAAATCGCATTTCGCTCAATGCACGGCACCTGAACCTGTCCGGCCAGCGGATCGCAAGTCAGCCCGAGATGATGTTCCATCGCGATTTCTGCCGCCATAAAGACCTGCGCGGTACTTCCGCCCAGCAATTCAGTCAGACCCGCCGCCGCCATCGAACAGGCCACGCCGACTTCGCCCTGACAACCGACTTCAGCACCGGAAATCGACGCATTCATTTTGAACAGAATGCCGACTGCGCCGGACGCGAGGAAGAAACGGCTGTAAGAATCGGGGCTGATCGGGCGGATAAACTGATCGTAGTACGTCAGAACGGCCGGAATAATTCCGCACGCGCCGTTGGTCGGCGCAGTCACCACGCGGCCACCAGCGGCATTTTCTTCATTCACCGCCATGGCGTACATGTTGATCCAGTCAACGACGCCCATCGGATCGACGTTATTTTTATCCTGCGTGACCAAAATACGACGCAAAGCCGCCGCGCGACGGTTGATTTTCATCGGACCGGGTAATAACCCTTCCGTATGAATACCGCGGGTGATCCCTTCGCTCATCACGTTCCAGATAGCCGCAAAGTGATCGCTGATTTCTGTACGGGTATGCCCCGCCAGTTCGTTTTTCAGCATCAGCGCTGACAATGAAAGGCCGGTTTCCGTGCAATGTTTTTGCAGATCGCTGGCCGAACGGAACGGGTACGGACGCAAGACAGGGTTTTCGTCCTGCACGCCAAATTTGCTGGCTTCGACAATAAAACCGCCGCCAATAGAATAGTAAGTCCGGGTATACAGCAACTCATCACGATTAAAAGCGCTGATGGACATGCCATTTTCATGCAACGGCAGATTGCTGGTATGGAAATTCATGCCGCAACCGGCCGGGAAATCCACTTCTTTCACCCCTTTACCCAGCATCAGACGACCGGAAGTTTCCACCTGGTGTATAAAACCGGGGATCGCATCGATATCAACGTCATCCGGCATATTGCCGGCCAGCCCCATAATGATAGCCAAATCAGTATGATGACCTTTGCCGGTCAACGATAACGATCCGTAAACATCCACAACGACGCGCGTTGTCTGGTCAATATGGCCTGAAGAGATAAGTTCATCAGTGAATATTTTCCCGGCTTTCATCGGGCCGACAGTATGCGAACTGGAAGGACCAATACCAATTTTGAAAATATCGAAGACGCTGATCACGGTGGACTCCATGTCTGAATAGGGTAAAGGGATAAATAAAGATGACGGTGGATAAAACAGACGCAGTGAGCGGAATAACATCCGCTCACCGATTATTACTGTTAACTTATTAACCCATCAGACTAAATACAATGGCAGACATGGCAATCAGACCCATAATAACCACGAATGCGTTACTGATATGACCGCTGTATTTTTTCATCGCGGGAACTTTGCGAATGGCATACATCGGCATCAGGAATAACAGCATCGCAATAATCGGGCCGCCCAGTGTTTCAATCATGCCTAAAATACTTGGGTTCAGCGTTGCGACTAACCAGGTGGTTAATAACATGAAGATTCCGGTATAACGGTTCAGCGCTGGCAGAGGAATTGATTTTCCTTTACTGCGCAGGGATTTAATTACCATACCGTTGAAACCTTCACGTGCGCCCAGATAATGGCCGAGGAAAGATTTAGTAATCGCAATAAAGGCAATAAATGGCGCGATATAAGCAATCACCGGGTTAGAGAAATGGTTAGCTAAATAAGACAGAATGGAAACGTTCTGTGCTTTCGCTTCCATCAGGTTTTCAGGAGACAGGCTCAGGACGCAGCTGAAGACGAAAAACATCACCGTCAGCACCATCATGATGTGGCTAAATGCCAGAATGCGTGAACATTTTTTCTCAGCGTCTTCGCCATACTCTTTACGTTTTGCGACAGCAAAAGAAGAGATGATCGGGGAATGGTTGAAGGAGAACACCATCACCGGAATGACCAGCCACAGCGTCATCAGCATGCCGTGACCTACGCCGTTACCGGACAGAGACACGTTTTCAAATACCGACGTATTCCAGTTAGGAATAAGGTACAGCGCCAGCGCCATCAGCACGGCAACAAACGGGAAGACCAGAATGCTCATCGCTTTCACGATCATATCCTGCCCGAAATGTACCAGCGTCATTAAGCCGAGGATCAGGATTAATGACAGCAACGCACGCGGTGGCGCATTCATATGCATCTGGTGAGTAATAAAACTCTCAACCGTATTGGTAATGGCCACGCTGTAAACTAAAAGAATGGGATAGATGGCAAAGAAATAAAGCAGGGTAATTAACTTACCGGCTGAAATACCGAAATGCTCTTCAACAACTTCCGTAATATCTTCGCCCGCATTCTTACCGGATAATACAAATCGTGTTAATCCGCGGTGAGCGAAGAAAGTCATTGGGAAGGCAAGAATTGCCATGATGATTAACGGAATTAAACCGCCAATCCCTGCATTAATAGGAAGAAATAAAACGCCTGCACCAATTGCCGTTCCGTAGAGACCTAACATCCACATGGTGTCAGTTTTACGCCAGGAACTTACCGATTTTTTAGACAGCGTCCCGATTGTTGTATTATCCATGATTCCTCAGTACCTAATTATAAAAATAATTCCGTTTTCCCCAGGAATGGTTGATGTTTTTTTACTGCACCCGTCATCGAAAAAACCATCCTGACGGATAAAACATACCATTAATGCGGGTATGATACCTATCAGCAGCATAAAAATCTGGTGAACAACCTGGCTTTGAGATCATGATCACGAATAACTAAATATTTCCGCCTGATATTCCTTTAAATTCAAAATCATTAACATTTCCTGCAATTTAAATTCATCAAATAGTGATTCTGATAACATTTATTTTTTGTCATATTTTGTTATCCCCGTGACTATTATTTAAATAACGGTTGAATTGCCAGCAAAGTGTATTATTTATCGCCGTTTCAGGTCGCCCCGACCTGACTAAAAAACAAACAACTTTCAAACCAAAATCATTACCCCTGCTTCAGGATGTGCCGTTTTCCGGCCTTGTGTAAAAAATTCGAAACAACGCGCAGGGCGTTACAAGATGAAAAATTTCTTATTGACGCTTTCAGAAGTTATGCCGATAAAGTTATTCTTATTCCGGAGAAATAATTTCAACCGGAAGAAAACGCTGAGCGACTCAATGGGAAAAGCCCGAACTCTTTTTTGCCTGTCAGTGAAGACTCATTCCCGCCGTTTTTTGAAGGCTGTGACTGGCTTTGCGCTGCTGACATTGCTTCTGGTTATTCCGCTCACCCCCAGCGTGGCAGAAACCGGAGACGCAGCCACGAACGCCGCCGTCGCGCAGACGGTCAACGGCATTCTCAGCTATTCGCGCTGGCCTGACGGCACCGCCTCTTCGGCGCTGACGCTGTGCATCATTCCACCGGTAAAATATGCCTCGCAATTAACGCCGGACGGCAGCGCATTTTCCGGCAGATCCCTCAAGGTTTTAACCCTTCCGATAGACAGCCCGCTACTGGCGTCGGAATGCAACGCCATTTATTCCGGCAGCACGACAGCCAGTCAGCAGGCGGACTTACACCAGCGCCTGGAAGGGCATTCGATTTTGACCATTGGCGAACAGGATGATGCCTGCGCATTACTGAACGCATTTTGTCTGGTGATTACAGCAGAACACACCGGTTTTAAATTGAATCTGGATACGCTGTCCCGCAGCGGCGTACGGGTTAATCCCGCCGTATTACAACTTGCCAGGGAAAAGGAGTGACCATGGAAAATAAAATTCCTGTTCCTGACACAGAACAGCAGAGCCCGCGCACGACGTTGAGCGCCGCACTGAACAGAATCCATGTGATTGTTATTGTCACGGCGATCGGTCTGGCAGGCTTTTTACTCACCCTGCTGGCCCTAATCGCTTTGCGTTCGCATGCCCAAAGCAACCTTGAGCTGACGGCGCGGGCGATTGGCTACACTACGGAAGCGGCGCTGGTCTTTAATGATCCGGCGGCCGCTCACGACTCGCTGGAGTTCATCGCCAAACGCGGTGATTTCACGCAGGCGAAAATCCTGACGCCTGCCGGTGCGACATTCACAGAGTGGCAGCGCCCGATCAACAGCAACTGGGACAAGCTCGGCCAGTTTGTCGGACATTTGGCGTTCCCGGAGCCGATTACCACGCAGGTGATCCACTCCGGTTCCGTCATCGGCACAATCTGGCTGGCCGGTAACGGCACCAGCCTGATTGGTTTCCTGCTGGAAACCGTGCTGAGCCTGATGGGTTGTCTCGTGCTGACGGCGCTGGTCGCGCTGTATTTTTCGCGCCGGATGCAAAAAGGGATTGTCGATGCGCTCGGCCACATAACGCACGTTACGCACGAAGTGAGCGCTAACCGCTCTTTCAATCTGCGCGTGCCTTCCGCCCCGATTGTCGAGCTGCATACGCTGAGCCAGGACTTCAACAGCCTGCTGACCGAGCTGGAAGCCTGGGAAAACCACATGCGCAACGAAAACAGTTCGCTGACACAAAAAGCGTTGCACGATGGATTGACGGGTCTGCATAATCGCGCGTTCTTTATTGATACCCTAAATCAGTGCTTCAACCCGATGCGTCCGCCTCTGTCGCTGGCCCTGCTGTTTATTGATGTCGATAACTTTAAAGAGATCAATGACACGCTGGGGCATGCCGCCGGGGACCGTGTGCTGATGGTGATCGGCGAACGGCTGGCAAAAACGCTGCGTCAGGGCGATGTGCTGGCGCGTCTGGGGGGCGATGAGTTTGCTATCCTGCTCGATCCGATGATTTCCACGGCGGAAGCCGTGGCCTTCGCCGAGCGGATTGTCGACATCATGAAAACACCGGTGATCCTGCTCAATAACAAGACACTGGATGTTTCCCTGAGTATCGGTATTGCGTTGTCGCCTTCGCAGGCGAACAGCGCGAAAGAACTGCTCGAAAAAGCCGACGAAGCGATGTATCGCTCGAAAAAGATATCCGGCAGTTGCTGGCATGTTTCTTCTGGAATGCCGCTTCCTGTCGTGATGAAAGACTAAAAGGAGTTAACACACATGCATAATAACAATCGTTTCAAAACCTGGTGCCAGTATGCCGGAATGGCACTTTGCATTATTTTCCTGGCGGCCTGTCAGGCCAAACCGGTGACCGGACTCACCCCGGAACAAATCGCGGTTCTGCAAAAAAATGGCTTCACCCAAACGGATGCCGGTTGGGAACTGGGCCTGGATGCCAAAGTTCTGTTTGGCAATAATCAGGACAAACTTTCCGCAGAAAGTAAGCAGTCGGTGGAAAAACTGGCGAGCGAACTTCTGCACGTCGGCCTGAATAAAGTAAATCTCGACGGCCATACCGATAACTACGGCGATGCCAGTTACAACAATGACCTGTCGCTGCGCCGCGCCAATACCGTTGCCGCTGCCTTTGCCGACGCCGGAATGCCGCGCGCCAATATCCATACCCGTGGATTAGGCCAGAGCCAGCCGGTTGCCAGCAATAAAACGCAGGCCGGGCGTGCGCAGAACCGCCGGGTTTCTGTGATTATCGTGGTGTAATTTAAAGTAATCCCACCAGATGCAGCGCGGCCTTGCAGTTATCCGTACGTCGCCAGGCCAGCGCTATCTGCGTGGTTAATGTCTGCCCTGCCAGGGGCAGACATCGTACGTTAGTCTCATCAATCTTACTGAGCGACGCCGGCACCAGCGCATAACCAAACCCTGTTGCCACCATGCTCAGCGCCGACGTAATTTGCGGACATTGCTGCCCGTAGCGCGGCGTAAAACCGACCTCTTCACACGCCTGCGTCACCGCGTCGTACAACCCCGGCGATAAATCCCGCGGAAAAGTGATCAGCGTATCGTGGCGCAGCGCCGCCAGACGCACCTCTTTCTCCTGGCTGAGCGGATGCTTTTTCGGCAGCGCCACCATCATTTCTTCGATATCCAGCACTTTAAAACTGAAGTCTTTGCTGCGCTCGCAAGGCAGGCGGATAAACGCCGCGTCCAGCGCCCCCTCGGCCATTGCAGTCATCAGACCCGCCATATCCTTTTCCTGCGGCTCCAGCACGATGCCCGGATATTTATCCCGAAAGCGGTGCAGCAGCGCAAAAACCTGCGGGTTAAATGCCGTCGATGTGGCGAAGCCGATACGCAATGTCCCGTTGATTCCGCGCGCTACGGCACGGGTTCTTTCAAAGGCAGCATCGGTGAGTTTAATGATGGTCAGGGCGTCGTCGTAGAGCACTTTTCCGGCTTCGGTCAGCTCGACGCCACGGGTCAGACGCTTGAGTAAAGGGGTTCCGATTTCATGTTCAAGCCGCTGGATTTGCTGGCTCAGAGGAGGCTGGGAAATGCCCAGTTGTTCAGCAGCACGGGTGAAGTGGCCCGTCTCAGCGACCGCGACAAAATAGCGCAGATGACGAAGTTCCATATCAAAAACGTCTCAAAGTGAACACCTCGTCATATTGGAACTTCGGGCTGAATCGAGTCAACCTTTAATCAGATAAATTAATCATTCGACCGGAGCTTCCTGCATGAAAACCCATTCTGATCCCTGTTCCTGCGTCGCCGAATTTTCCCGCACTGCCTCGGCGTTTAACCAGCGACATCCCGACCGCGTTTTATACCAGTCATCCCTGATGAGCGCCCTGCTCAGCGGCGTCTACGAAGGCGAAACCACCATGGCCGACCTGCTGGAACACGGCGATTTTGGCCTCGGCACCTTTAACCATCTCGACGGAGAACTGATTGCTTTTAACAGCAATATTTTCCAGTTGCGCGGCGACGGCAGCGCACGGCGCGCCCTGCCCGAACAAAAAACGCCGTTTGCGGTGATGACATTCTTTAATCCTACGAATGAATACCTGATTGAAAAACCACATACCCGCGAGCAGATCCATCAGGTGATCGACCGCGCCGTGGCCAGCCAGAACACCTTCTGTGCGCTGCGCATCGACGGTGAATTCAGCCGCGTGGAGACGCGCACCGTGCCGGAACAAAAGCGCCCGTATAAACCGATGCTGGAAGCCATCGAGGCTCAGCCAACCTTTCATATCGAGCATAGCCAGGGCGTGCTGATTGGTTTTCTGACCCCGGCGTATATGCAGGGCATCAATGTGGCGGGCTATCACGAACACTTTATTAATCAGGAACGTAGCAGCGGCGGCCACGTTCTGGATTATCTGGTTGAAAGCGGCGTGCTGACGTTCGGCACCGTTGAAAAGCTGCTGATCGACTTCCCGCAGGACAGCGATTTCCTGCATGCCGACTTAAATCCCGATGATTTAAACGATGCAATTCAGTCCGTTGAGAGTTAACAGCCCGCAGGTAAAAGGAAAACACCATGAAAAAATCAGACCCTAAAATCGAATGGAAATGCGGCGCAGATCTGGTGGTCGCTCAGCTTGAAGCGCAGGGCGTAAAACACGTATTCGGCATTCCCGGCGCAAAAATCGACCGCGTTTTCGATTCGCTGATCGACTCCTCCATCATCACCATCCCGGTCCGCCATGAAGCCAACGCCGCCTTTATGGCCGGTGCCGTTGGCCGTCTGACCGGCAAAGCGGGCGTAGCGCTGGTGACGTCTGGTCCCGGCTGCTCGAACCTCATCACCGGCGTCGCCACGGCGACATCTGAAGGCGATCCGCTGGTCGCACTCGGCGGCGCGGTAAAACGTGCCGACCACGTAAAACAGGTTCACCAGACGATGGATACCGTCGCGATGTTCCGCCCGGTAACCAAATATTCTGCGGAAGTGACCTCCTCTTCCGCGCTGGCCGAAGTGATGGCAAACGGCTTTCGCGCTGCCGAATTCGGGCGTCCGGGTGCGGCGTTCATCAGCCTGCCGATGGACATCGTCAACGAACCCGCCAGCGGCAAACTGCTGACATCACAACCGCCCGTTCTGGGCAGCGCGCCGCACGACGCCATTTTGCAGGTCGCGCGTCTGTTAAAACAGGCTAAAAACCCGGTTCTGCTGCTCGGTCTGATGGCCAGCCAGCCGCGTAATGCGGCGGCCATCCGCCGTCTGCTGCATAAAAGCGATTTGCCGGTCACCAGTACTTATCAGGCCGCCGGCGTTATCGATCAGGCGTCATTCCACCGGTTCGCCGGGCGCGTGGGGCTATTCAATAATCAGGCCGGTGACCGCCTGCTGCGCAATGCCGATTTAGTGATCACCATCGGCTACAGCCCGGTCGAGTACGAACCCGCGCAGTGGAATAATGAGAATGCCGAACTGGTGCATATCGACGTGATGCCCGCCGAAACAGACAGCGAATATCTGCCGGATGTCGAACTCGTAGGTGACATCGCCGATACGCTCGACCTGCTGACCGAACAAATCCAGCAGCATTTCGTGCTGAGCACCTCGTCCATCGCGATTCTTGAAGACCGCCGCCAGCAACGCGAGCTGCTGGATCAAAAAGGCCGGAGCCTGAACCAGTTCGCCATCCACCCGCTGCGGCTGGTGCGCGCGATGCAGGACATCGTCAACAGCGACGTCACGTTATGCGTCGATATGGGCAGTTTCCACATCTGGATCGCCCGTTACCTTTACAGCTTCCGCGCGCGTCAGGTGCTGATCTCCAACGGCCAGCAAACCATGGGCGTCGCGCTGCCGTGGGCGATTGGCGCGGCGCTGGTCGATCCCGGCCGCAAAGTGGTGTCCGTTTCCGGCGACGGCGGCTTTATGCAATCGAGCATGGAACTGGAAACCGCCGTCCGGCTGGGCGTGAATTTGCTGCACATCATCTGGGTGGATGAGGCGTACAACATGGTCGCCATCCAGGAGGAGAAAAAATACCAGCGCACCTCCGGCATCCAGTTCGGCCCGATTGATTTCAAAGCCTACGCCGACGCGTTCGGCGCGAAAGGTTTCGCCGTCACCTCCGCCGAAACCCTGGAAAGCACCCTCCGAGCCGCGATGGACGTACAAGGCCCCGCCGTCGTCGCCGTCCCGGTGGACTACAGTGACAATGCGTTGCTGATGGGACAGCTCGAGATGGGGGCGATGTTTTAGGGGGGAATAATGCGCTGAGGAGAAACGCCCTTGTTAGGGCGTTTTTTTGCTCGCGGCGATCATAGCTTTTAATTCATCAATAGACAGCGTTCGGTCTTTTTTACGATGAATGATCCCATGACAGTTAGCGCAAACCGGCACAAGATCTTTTTTTGGATCGACATTCTTTGAGCCGCCAAATTCGGATACCGGTACTACGTGATGAATATGGATAAAATCCTTAGCATATTCACCGTAGAACTCACCGAAATTGAAACCGCAGGCAAAGCAGGTTGTACCGTGAAGTGCTTTAGCCAGTTTTTTTAGCTTCTGGTCTCTTTCATAAGTCGTGACAAACTTGGAAGTCTTTTTCCCTTCCTGATAAGAAATCAGAGACTCTTCGTCAGTTTCATCTTCAATATAAACATCTTCGTTTTTGATATCACCGATGATGTGGCGTGGTTCTGTTAATGCGGCAGCGACAGCAATATCTGCGAATATTTCTGCTGATATAGGGCGGACACTTGAACGCCAATAGTTAGATTTCTTACTGTCAGGAATTTCCTCGTAATAACCATCATCCTTTTTTGCCAGAACCGCGTGCTCAAATTTTTGGAAATCTGTCAGGATAGCGTTCAGGTTACCTGCATCATCAGGCTCTATTTTGCTGATCCGTCCAATACCAAAGTAATGCGGGGAATCAGATAAACGCAGGGAGGAATACTGCTTGTTCTCTGATTTCAATTTCCCTTTGTAATAAACAAACCGCATCCCAGGGCTTATAGATTTTTGATATTGCTTTGGAAAATGATAAACCCTGCCCGTTTCATCGTCCCATTGAGAAACATCATTCTCCGTAAGCACAACACATATGTCCTCGTCTGCCATCTACTGATACCTGTTAGTTGAATCAATAGGTTGAAAGTATAAGACGATCTTGATTGCTTACAACTGATGCATTTGGATTTTGGATGGTTTGAACACAAAAAAGGATAAATAAATACGAGAAATGATGGATTTAGGCATGAAAGAGCCACTTGTTCTGGTCGCTGGATTTTGCGAGCATGTGCGCAATGAATGAAATTGTTAGAGAGAACAGTTACATGCTCAACAGTAAAACGCTGCAAACTGCAATCTCTAATTTGACTGTTTGGCGCAAAGGCGATCAACGAGCACCGCATAAGCCTTTGTTACTTCTCTATGTTTTATCAGAATATAAAAAAGGGCATGACAGATTATTTCACTACGGGAATGAAATTCATCGGCCATTGTTAGATCTGCTTCAGAGTTTTGGCCCACAACGTCGAGAACATTACCCGACTATGCCCTTTTGGCGTTTACAAGGAGACGGTTTCTGGGAGTTAAAAAATGCCGATCTATGTTCTCCCCAAAAAGGCAGCAAAGAACCTCCAAAGCGTGAAATTATTGAACGTGATGTTATGGGAGGTTTTGATGAAGATGCTTTTGAATTGTTGCATCGAGAGCCATTATTGGTTAACAAATTGGCCTTGCAAATATTACGTGAGCAATTTCCCGAGAGCGTTCAAGAATTAGTCGCCAATCGTTTAGACTTATTTATTGAGGATATCAGCAAAACACGCGACCCTCATTTTAGACAAACTATTTTGCGCGCCTACAATTATCAATGTGCAATTTGTGGATATAATTTACGACACGACAGCACTCCCGTCGGTTTAGAGGCTGCACATATCAAATGGAAACAATATGGAGGCCCATGTATTACGGTTAACGGACTCGCTCTATGTTCATTACATCACTCAGCCTTCGACATGGGAGTAATAGGAATTGATGAAAATATGAAAGTGCTTATTTCTACTGGAGTGAATGGTAGCCCGATAATTGATAAACTTTTTTGGGATTTTGAAGGGCGCTCAATTTTACTTCCAAGGAATAAAGAAGATTATCCACTTGAGCAGTTCGTGCATTGGCATCGCGGAGAAGTATTTCGTATTTGAGTGTAATTTAAATAATTCTTTCACCTCTTTTCTCATCGTTGATCAATGTATTCAAACGACGACAGAAGCAATTATTAGACGGTTCATTGCCATTTGAGCCTTTGGATTTCATCTCATTTACATCCCTTTTCCAAGACATCTCGCAAGAATGAAAACTGCCTAAAAATTCTTCTTACTGTATAAATCCCCAAGATGTAGTCTTTCCTCACTGCGGCAAAAACCGCAGTCAGAATTAGCGTTCTGTCCCAGTTTGGTGCCATCAACTCTATGAAAATAGAGTAAATGTGGTACGGTCTGCACTCACCCAAATTATGGTGGCTCAGGCAGTGGCTTCTCAGGAGGCACCGGATTCCAGACTGGCCGGAACGCTAACGCTGTTTGAGCTACCACCATCGGGATTAGCGTCTCTGGAGGTAGTTAATCAACTATCAGCTGGAGAATTAAAATGGAATTTTATACTACCGCTCTGCTCAACACCTCCGCACAGGAGGCAGCCCATGTCTGACCTTTATGACAATACACAGCTGGAACTCGAAGAGATCGTCGATCAATGCCGCGCACTGGCTTATGCGATCGTGACGCTGGATAACGCGCAGGCCAAAGACTTGCTGGGCTTTATTCTTTGTGAGCGATTAGAGGTGCTGAATCTGGCATTGGAACTTCCGTTTACCGATGATGACATCGCTGTAGAGGAAGGGCCGCTGGCGGCATAACGCTGGGATTCAGGGCATAAAAAAGCCAGCGCATTTCGGCGCTGGCAATTGAAATACGAGGCAATCGGTCATTAGAAATCGTAGAACACGGTAACCCAGGTCTGATCCGGTTCGCCGTCGGTAGAATGCGCCAGTGTACGTTCCACATACACTGACAGGCCGTAACCGATCGTGGTGCCGGCACCAAAATAGGTGTGGTTTGCATGGAAATCTTCGCCGCCTTTCAGTTGCAGGGAATCGGCTGCGACGTAAGGTTGAATAGATTTCAGGAACGGTTTGTCGATGTTAAAGGTATAACCGACGAAACCTTCAACGCCGTAGCCGCTGCCCGCAAAGTAATGATCCACCGGATTGGCGCGCGTGCTTGGCACAAAGTCTTTGTAATAACTGCCGGTTCCGACGATATACCAGTTACCCGGCTGCCAGGTTAACGCCGTACCCGAAAGCTGCTGGTGATAATCTTTTTCATTGTATTGATTATCTTTAACCGTCGCGTCGGTTACGCTATAGGCTGCGCTCCAGACTAAATCTTTGGTCAGCTTATAATCGAAACCTAAACCGCCGCCATTATTACGACGATAATGCTGACCTTCACCCGCCTGAATTTCATCTTCCGGCAGTAAATAGTTTGCATATAACGTCAGAGGGCCAAAGTCGTTGGTATATTTAATGCTGTTCTTCGGTTTATTAGCACCGTCGTAGTTGCCGTTTATACCAATACCTGTACCGCCCGCGTGACCATCGTTATCCCAGACGTCGCTTTTAATCCCGACGACGGAATAATAAATCCCGTACTGGTGGCCGTAAGTTAATGTGCCGTAACGGTCGTCTTTAAACCCGGCATATAACTGCCGCTGAGTATCACGGCGCGCACCTTCTTCATAGTGTCCGTCCATGCCCAGCAGGTGCGCCATGTCCACACCCAGCTCGTAGTAAGCGATGATGGAGGTGTCTTGCGTCAGTTTATAATCACCACGGAAACGGAAACGCGTGCCGCCGTCATGACCATTTTTATAATAGCCGGGCTCTTCGCCGTTATTGAAAATCCACTCAGGACGGATACTACCACCCACCTGTAAACTTAACGGTGCCAGCAAAGAATTACTCTGAGGATTTTTATCTAAAACAGTAATCTCGGCCTGCGCACTTGCCGATAAAGCCGACAGCACGACACCGCCAATTAACATTGACGCTTTTAAATTGTTCATTATTACCCTGTCATTATTATTTATGTGATGTGTGAGCGGTCTTGCGCCGCGTATAAATAATTAACATAGGTAAGACGGGTGACAAAGTGAAAATTCAGAAAGTTCCCTATAAGAAAAAGATATATGCGGCTTAATAATTCGACATTGTTATTTTTAAATGTAAAAATGAAAAACAAAATGTATATTAAAGATTAATTAACGCGCAGATTGTTTGTAATACCATCAAATGTAAATGTAATACAGTTTTAAACAGAAATATTTGATAACAATTATCGCGTAAAAAAAGCACCTATATACCCAAAATAATTCAAGTTGCTTGAAGGCGGCAAAGACGTGAATCCCCAGGAGCTTACTCAAGTAAGTGACTGGGGTGAGCGGGTGCAGCCAACGCATAAGCAGCTTGAAGTATGACGGGTATAATTAAATCATGCCTGCGTGACAATTACATTACGTTATAACCACTCTATATCATTATTGTGATCACCGTTATAATCCCTGCTGACAAAATAATATTTTGCAGAGCCTGTTATTTATTAATCAATTTCATTTTTTATTTCTTTAATCTCTTTTTGATAAGGGAAATGCAGGGTTTTCACTGAGATAAGCGGAGATTTCAGGCAGGCCTGATAAATAAGGTTCAAAACACAAAAAAGGGTTCCCCCGTACCGGCAGAAACCCTTTTCTCGCTTTCGTTGTTTTCAGCTCACCGACACTTTCCGGCGTCGCTTATCGAGGTCTTTGATGAGTTTATTCACCTGCTCGTCGGCAAACATTTCTTCAAGAGTGCAGGAAAGTTTACGGCGCCAGTTCGGGTATTCATCGCTGGTGCCGGGTACGTTGACCGGCGCGTCCATGTCGAGCCAGTCTTCCGGTTGCAGGCCGAGTAATGCACAGGCGCTGTCGGCGACATAGCGTTGCAAGCCGCGGTTGAGCACCGGCGTCATTTCCATTAATGCAGCTTTGTGTCCGGTTTTCTTCGGGATGCAGTCGTAATGATGCAACCCGTCGAGCAGCCCCTGACGCGCACGCGCGCGGTCGGCGTAGAGTTCCTGTAAAACGTCGTCGTCACGGTACAGCCCGAGCGTTTTACCGAGCGCCAGGTCGTCGCTTTGCCAGTAACCGCGTAGCGTCGGCAGATCGTGCGTGGTAATGGTTGCCATCGCCTGAACCGGGTACGACTGCGGCGCACGGAAGTTGTTTTCCTCATCGCGCTCGAAATACAGCACTTTGTAGGAATACACACCGCCTTCGCGCAGCTTGCTGACGATCTCCACCGGCACGGTGCCCAGATCTTCGCCGATAACCATGCAACGGTGACGCTGGCTTTCCAGCGCCAGAATCGCCAGCAGATCGTCCACCGGATATTGTACATACGCGCCTTTATCCGCCGTTTCTCCGGCCGGTATCCACCACAAACGCAGCAGCGTCATCACATGATCGATACGCAATGCGCCGCAACTGGTCATGTTCGAACGCAGCAAATCGATAAACGGCTGATAGCCGCGCTTCACCATCACATGCGGATCCATCGGGCGCAGATCCCAGTTCTGGCCAAGCGGTCCGAGAATGTCCGGCGGCGCGCCGACCGAGGCTTTCAGGCAATACAGCTCGCCGTCGCCCCAGGTTTCAGAACCGCCTTCGACGACGCCCACCGCTAAATCGCGGTATAACCCCATCGGCATGTCCTGCTGCTGGCTGGTGCGATAACAGTTTTCGAACTGGATTTCCGCCAGCCATTGCAGCCACAGATAAAACTCCACATCTTCAGCGTGTTGCTCGCAGAATGCACGAACAGCCGGGCCACGGGCATCGTGATATTTTTCCGGCCAGCGGTTCCAGCCAAGCGCGACATCCGTTTCTTTCGCCAGATGTTCATACAGCGCATCAAACGCCGCCTGCAAATACAGGCTTTCGCCGCCCTGTTTCACGAAACTGGCCAGCGATTTCACCTGCGGATCCTGCGTTTTGCGACCACGAAAATGCGTATACGCCAGCCGTAAACCTTCGAGTTTCAGCGGCATGACTTCCGCGTAATCCACCCATTCACTGGCGCGAACGGCCTGCAAACGCTGCTGCGTCAGCGGCTGGCTCCACCAGATTTGGGCTTCCGGACTCTGCTTAAAATCCTCTACGGCGCCGACGTCGATATAAATGACGTTCAGCCAGCGGCGCGAAGACGGGCTGTACGGGCTGGCCGCCACCGGGTTTGCCGGATACAGCGCATGAATCGGATTAAGCCCGACAAAAGCGCCGCCGCGCTGCGCGACGTTTTCCAGCATCAGGTTGAGATCACCGAAATCGCCGATGCCCCAGTTGTTTTCCGAGCGCAGTGTATAAAGCTGCACGCAGGCGCCCCACAGTTTTTTACCGGCCAGCAAGGCGTCCGGTTCGTAGCAGCGTTTCGGGGCGACAATCACCCGGCAATCCCACTGCTGTGCGTCCTGCGTCAGCGTCAGCTGGTGATAACCGGCGGGAATTTTCCCCGGCAGCGCCAGCGTCATTTTGCCGCTGATCCGCCCCTGTTGCGTTGCGCCGCTTTCCAGCCGCAACGTCCAGCCGAATTCACCTTCTCCGCTGACCGGCAGCGCCAGACGGCTGCCGGAGACAAAGACTTTGACCGGCGGAACCGGTGTGACTGCCAGACGATGCCCGGCCTTCCAGCCCATGGCCGACAACAGTTCGCGCTTGGTTTCCGGCGCGATAGCCTGCTGCTTGCCATGTGCATTAATGAAACCAGAGGAAATACCCGCCTCCCTGGCGGCCTGCTCCAGTACTTTGTTCTCCATGCGGGCTCCTTAACGTTTCGCCTGCCAGATCCGCTGCTGATAATCGCGAATCGATCGGTCGGAACTGAACATCCCGACGCGGGCAGTATTGAGAATAGTTTTGCGCGTCCACGCGTCCTGATCGCGGTACAGGGCATCGACTTTTTGCTGTGCCGCGCAGTAATCCGCGAAGTCCGCCAGCACCAGATACGGGTCACCGCCACCGAGCAGGCTGTCGAGCATCAGGCTGAACGCCTGTTTATCGCCGTTGCTGAAGAAGCCGCTTTCCAGCTCTTTAAGAATTTTATCCAGATGCTTATCTTTCTTACGGATTTTAAGTGGATCGTAGCCTTTGGCCTGCAATGCTTTCACCTGATCGACGGTATTGCCGAAGATGAAAATATTCTCTTCGCCGACCTGTTCCGCAATCTCGACGTTTGCGCCGTCGAGCGTGCCAACGGTCATTGCGCCATTCAGCGCCAGCTTCATGTTGCCGGTGCCGGAAGCTTCTTTCCCGGCAGTAGAAATCTGCTCAGAAACGTCTGCCGCAGGGATCATCAGCTCCGCCACCGACACGCGGTAATCCGGGATAAACACCACTTTGATGCGGTCACGCACCAGCGGATCGTTATTCACTTTTTCAGCCACCTGATTGATGGCGTAGATAATGTTTTTCGCCAGGTAATAACCCGGTGCTGCTTTCGCGCCGAACAGGAACACACGAGGCACCCTATCCATTTCCGGGTTATCACGCAGTTGGCGGTATAGCGAAAGAATGTGCAGCAGGTTCAGATGCTGGCGTTTGTACTCGTGCAGACGCTTGATCTGCACGTCGAAAATCGCGTCCGGGTTCAGCGTCAGGCCCATCGTGTGTTTGACGTAATCCGCCAGACGCACCTTGTTTTCGCGCTTAATTTGCTGATAACGCTGGCAGAATGCCGCATCGTCAGAGGAGCTTTCCAGCCCTTTCAGCGCGTCCAGATTGTTGACCCATTCAGTTTTCAGGGTGTCATCGATAAGCGCCGACAGCGCCGGATTACACTGTTTTACCCAGCGGCGCGGCGTGATGCCGTTGGTCACGTTGTGGAATTTGTTCGGCCACAGTTGGTGATATTCCGGGAACAGGTCTTTGACCACCAGCTCGGAATGCAGCGCTGCAACGCCGTTCACCGCAAAGCCGCTCACCACGCACAGATTCGCCATGCGCACCTGTTTGTTCTGATGAACTGAAAGTTTTTCCCATACCGCTTTGTCGCCCGGCCACTGTTTTTCGACCACTTTTTTAAAGCGCGCGTTAATGGTTTTGATCAGCGAGAAGTGGCGAGGCAACAGGCTGCGAACCAGTTTTTCATCCCAGCATTCCAGCGCTTCCGGCATCAGCGTGTGGTTGGTGTAAGCGAACGTCTGGCTGGTGATCGCCCATGCGGCGTCCCAGTCCAGCTGATGTTCATCCAGCAAAATGCGCAGCAGTTCAGGGATTGCGATCGTCGGATGTGTGTCGTTTAGCTGAATCACTTCGAACTTAGGCAGATCCTGAATTTTGCGGCCCAGGAAATGGTGGCGGCGCAGAATATCGGCCACCGAGCACGCGCACTGGAAATACTGTTGCATCAGGCGCAGGCGCTTACCCGCGTCGTGGTTGTCATTCGGATACAGCACTTTGGTCAGTTTAGCGGCATCGATGCCTTTCTGTTCCGCTTTAAGGAATTCACCGTCGTTAAATAGGGTCAGGTCAAACGGATGCACGTCGGTCGCCTGCCACAAACGCAGCGGCTGCGTGACGCCATTCTTATAGCCAACCACCGGCAAATCCCAGGCTTCGCCGCGCAGGGAAAACGCCGGGTGCCATTGCTCGGTACCCTGCTCATTTTTCACCAGCTTGCCGCCAAACTGAACGTCCACGGACAACGCGCTGTTGTGGGTAAACCACGGGTAGCTTTCACGGTGCCAGTTATCCGGCGCTTCCTGCTGCTGGCCTTCGCTGAATGACTGACGGAATAAGCCATACTGGTAGTTCAGGCCGTAGCCGGTCGCCGGTTGCCCGACGGTCGCCATCGAATCGAGGAAACAGGCCGCCAGACGCCCCAGGCCGCCGTTGCCCAGCGCCGGATCGGTTTCCTGTTCCAGCACATCCGCCAGTTCAACGCCCTGCTCTTTCAGCGCCTGTTGCACCGTCTCGTACCAGCCGAGGTTGATCAGGTTGTTCGCGGTCAGACGCCCGATCAGAAACTCCATCGAGATGTAATTGACGTGCCGCTGCGGATGCTTTGTGGCTGCCGGCGCGGGTTGTGCGCTGAGTTGTTCTGACAGCGCACCGCTGGTGGCCTGCCACCACTGATGTGGCGTCATGTCCTGCGCCTGCTGTAAACCGAATCCCTGCCACTGGCGTTTTAGCGCGGCTAAAAACTGCGTCTTATCCAAAGTCACCTGCATCACATGCCTCTTTATCCGGGAATTTGTGGGAAAAGTTTTGGGTCGATAATCACTATGCTGAAGCTTCTCCCGAAGAGCAGCATCATCCCGCTAAAGATTAGGCAGGGAGGAGAAACGGGGCGTAGCCGGATGAGACGGGCGCTCAGAGGGAAGGGCTGAAAATTTGTATTAAGAAGTGTGATGCAGAGCAACTTAACGACATGTAAAAACGTAACATTCTTGCAATCAATGTTTCAAAGGAGGACTTTAGAAAAAGTGATTAATTACACGCTGTGAAATAAAGATCTCCCCTCTGTTCACCGTCAAAAGAATCGTAAAAAATGCTGATCCCTTCGAAATTGAGCCGCCCGGTGCGGCAGCAAAATACAGTGGTTCGCGATCGTCTGCTGACAAAGCTGGCGACTGCGCCAAATTACCGTCTGACCCTGGTCGCCAGCCCGGCAGGCTATGGAAAAACGACGCTGGTGGCGCACTGGGCCGCGGGAAAAAGCGATCTCGGCTGGTACTCTCTGGATGAAAGCGATAATCAGCCCGAGCGTTTTGCCAGCTATCTGATTGCCGCCGTGCAGCACGCCTGCGGCGGTCATTGCGTCAAAAGTGAGGCGCTGAGCCAGAAGCATCAGTACGCGAGTTTGTCCGCGCTGTTTGCTCAGGTGTTTGTTGAGCTTTCCGACTGGCACCGTCCGCTTTTGCTGGTGATCGACGATTATCACCTCATTTCCAACGACGCCATCCACGAAGGGATGCGTTTCTTTCTGCGCCATCAGCCGGAAAATATTTCGCTGGTTGTGCTTTCGCGTACCCTGCCGCCGCTGGGCATCGCCAATATGCGCGTGCGCGAGCAACTGCTCGAACTCAACGCCTCACACCTGGCGTTTACGCATCCGGAAACTCAGCAGTTTTTCGACAACCGTCTTAAAGATCCGATTGATCAGGCCGACAGCAGTCGCCTGTGCGATGACGTCGCAGGCTGGGCCACGGCCTTGCAGCTGATTGCACTTTCGGCGCGCCAGTCGACCACCTCTTCGCAACAATCGACGCAGCAATCCGCGCGCAAACTGGCCGGTCTGAACGCCAGCCATTTATCAGAGTATCTGGTGGACGAAGTGCTGGATCGCGTTGATGTGCCAACCCGTGATTTTCTGCTGCGCTGTTCGTTGCTGCGTTCGATGAATGATGCCCTGATTGTGCGTCTGACCGGGGGCGACAACGGTCAGCAACGGCTGGAAGAGCTGGAGCGTCAGGGGCTGTTTATTCACCGTATGGATGACACCGGCGAATGGTTTAACTTCCACCCGCTGTTTGCCACGTTTTTGCGTCAGCGCTGTCAGTGGGAACTGGCGACCGAGCTGCCACAAATTCACCGCGCCGCCGCTGAAGGCTGGCTGGCACAGGGCTTCCCGGCCGAAGCGATTCATCATGCGCTGGGCGCAGAAGACACCGATATGCTGCGCGACATTCTGCTGCAACATGCCTGGGCGCTGTTTAATCAGAGCGAACTGGCGTTGCTGGAAGAGTGCCTCGCCGCGCTGCCTTACGACCGACTGATTCAGAATCCAAAACTGGTGCTGTTGCAGGCCTGGCTGGCACAAAGTCAGCACCGTTATGCCGAAGTGGAAGCGCTGCTGGCGCGTGCTGAAAGCGAAATGCAGCAACGCAATATCGTGATGGAACAGGATCTGACGGCAGAATTTGATGCCCTGCGTGCGCAGGTGGCGATCAATGATGGCCGTCAGGATGAAGCTGAAAAACTGGCCGCCGACGCCCTGCGTTTCCTTCCGTATGAAAGCTATTACAGCCGCATTGTTGCCACGTCGGTGACCGGTGAAATCCAGCACTGCAAAGGCGATTTAACCCGTGCGCTGCCGCTGATGCAACAAACCGAGCAAATCGCGCGACGCTACGAGGCCTATCACTACGCCTTATGGGCGCTGCTGCAACAGAGCGAAATTCTGATTGCTCAGGGCTTTTTACAGGCCGCATTTGAAATGCAGGATCGCGCCTTTGAGCTGGTGCGCGAACAGCATCTTGAACAGCTGCCGATGCATGAATTTTTACTGCGTCTGCGTTCGCAATTGTTGTGGTCGTGGTCCCGTCTGGATGATGCCGAAGACGCGGCGCGTCAGGGGCTGGACGTGCTGACTAACTTCCAGCCACAGCAACAGTTACAGTGTCTGGCGATGCTGGCGAAATGCTCGCTGGCACGCGGCCAGCTCGACAATGCACATCACCATTTGCAACGCTGTGAAAGTCTGCTCAAAACCGGGCAGTACCACATCGACTGGATGACCAATACCGATAAGCCACGGGTCATTTACTGGCAGATGATCGGGGATAAATCCGCGGCGCGGCAGTGGCTGCAACAGGCGCGTAAACCGGACATGGCGGATAACCATTTCCAGCAGGGACAGTGGCGCAATATTGCCCGCATGCAGATCTTGCTCGAACAGTTTGATGAAGCCGAAGTGGTGCTCGACGAACTGAATCAGACCGCGCGTCAGCTACGTCTGACCAGCGATCTGAACCGTAACCTGCTGCTGAGTAACCTGCTTTACTGGCAGACCGGCCGCAAAAGTGACGCGCAGCGCGTGTTAATTGAAGCGCTCGGACTGGCGAACCGCACCGGGTTTGTCAGCCATTTCGTGATTGAAGGGGAAATGATGGCGCAGCAGTTGCGTCAGCTGATACAGCTCAATCTGCTGCCGGAGCTGGAACAGCGTCGCGCGCAGCAAATTCTGCGGGAAATTAATCAGCACCATCGCCATAAATTTGCGCACTTCGACGAAGGCTTCGTGAATAAATTGCTGACCCATCCGCAGGTGCCGGAGCTTATCCGCACCAGCCCGCTGACCCAGCGTGAATGGCAGGTGCTCGGGCTAATTTATTCCGGCTACAGCAATGATCAGATTGCCGGCGAGCTGGACGTTGCCTCGACCACCATCAAAACACATATCCGCAATTTGTACCAAAAACTGGGCGTCGCCCACCGTCAGGAAGCCGTTCAGCAGGCGCAGCATCTGCTGCAAGTCATGGGCTACGGCGCCTGAAATCACGTCATACCCTCTTTTCACCATTCTTTTTCATAACATACCGGCTATTTCTGGCGGTGTGTTATGCCTATTTCGCATTACTACAGGCGAACATTTTTTGCTCACAACGAAAATCCGGTGATATAATGTGACCGTTGTCACACTTTTCAATTTCACCATTTTCTTCAGTAAAGCCCATTGCCAACCCGCGGTGACAGCCTTCAGGCTGGTCTGGCTTCGTGCAAACGGCTGTAGTGAGTAAGGATTTTTATCGATGGGTACGTTAACTGCCGGATTTATCATGATGCGCTGGGAACTGCTGAGCGCCTTTTTAATGTTCTGCACCAGTCAGCTTAATATTGTTTGTCGCCAGTCCAGCCGGAATACCATGGCGTTTGTTTGCAGCGGTATTGGCCTGACCGTCACCTGTTTCTTCGTGATGAGCCTGATGGGAATGAGCTATAACGCCGTGGCGATTGCTCAGTTCTGGTCCACGACGAAAGAGGTGTTCTTCGACGTCATGAGTAAAACCCCGACCGATATGTCTTACTACTATTAATCTTATTCTCTTATCGGCCATGATGATTTTAAGGGGCAGAACTTCCGGTTCTGCCCCTTTTATTGCGACTTTTCTTTCACCCCGCCGCGATTTTGTTGCTTATTTGCGCGCCGTTCCCTCATCTAATCCTAAATTTGAAAATTTGCGGGATGCATCGACTGTCTTTTTGTACCTATCTGCCTGATTACCTGTAAATTGCGCACTGTCCCGAAGGATAAAAAGATAATGTGCGAACGCCCTAAACTATTCATTGCTAATAGTTGAACGGTCGTATTAGATTCTCACACTATACTTTTCCCAGAATGATCATTGTTTTGTTTGCTTCAGGCTGCTGAATTTTCACTATTTTGGCACCCCTGCTTATGGCTGAAGGAATTCCGATGAATACGCATCACGTGCTTGGCGCGTTAGTGTTACTGGTAAGCTCTGCCTCGTCACTCGCCGTTGAAACAACGGGTATCCCGCAGGATCAGGTAAAAGAACGCAACGCGTTCATTGCCGATCTGATGAAAAAAATGACCCTTGATGAAAAAATTGGTCAGCTGAATCTGGTCACCGTTGGCCCGGATTATCAAAAAGAAGCCATCATGGCGGACATCAAGGCTGGTAAAGTTGGCGGGGTATTTAATACAGTCACGAAGCCAGATATTCGCCGTATGCAGGATGAAGTTAAAAACAGCCGCCTGAAAATTCCTCCTTTTTATGCGTATGACGTTGTCCATGGACAGCGCACGATTTTTCCGATAAGCCTCGGCCTCGCGGCCAGCTGGGATATGCAGGCCGTCTTCACCAGCGCACATATCGCTGCCGTGGAAACTGCCGCCGATGGCCTGAACATGACCTTCGCGCCGATGGTAGATATCACCCGTGATCCGCGCTGGGGCCGTGTTTCCGAAGGCTTTGGCGAAGACACCTATCTGACCTCACGCCTCGCGCACGAAATGGTCACCGGCTTCCAGGGCAAAGACCCGTCTGCGCCCGACGCAGTCATGGCCAACGTGAAACACTACGCGTTGTACGGCGCGGTTGAAGGTGGCCGTGAGTACAACACCGTCGATATGAGCCTGACCCGCATGTTCAACGATTACATGCCGCCTTACAAAGCCGCAATTGATGCTGGTGCCGGTGGTGTAATGGTTGCGCTCAACAGCGTTAACGGGATCCCCGCGACCTCCAATATCTGGCTGCTGAAAGACATTCTGCGCGACGACTGGCAGTTTAAAGGCCTGACCGTCAGCGATCATGGCGCGATTGGCGGGCTGGTGAAACATGGCGTGGCCGAAGACGATCGTCAGGCCGCCGCGATGGCGCTGAAAGCGGGCGTGGATATGGACATGGCCGACAACTTGTACGGTAAGTATCTCAAAGGATTACTCTCCGACGGACTGGTCAGCCAGCAGGATATTGATCGCGCGGTACGTGACGTACTGGCTGCCAAATGGGACATGGGTCTGTTTGTTGATGAGTACCGCCATTTAGGCCCGGCCTCGAGCGACCCGGCTGACACCAATGCAGAAACCCGCCTGCACCGCACCGAGGCGCGCGAAGTCGCACGCACTTCTCTGGTTCTGCTGAAAAATGACAACCAGACCTTACCGCTGGCGAAGAAAGGCACCATCGCCGTGGTCGGTGCGCTGGCTGACAGCAAACGTGACGTGATGGGCAGCTGGTCTGCCGCCGGTAAAGCCGCTCAGGCCGTCACCGTATTGCAGGGTATGAAAGACGTGCTCGGCGATAAAGGCACGGTGCTGTACGCACGCGGAGCCAATGTCACCGACGATCAGGCGATGGTCGATTTCCTCAATTCATACGAAAAACAGGTGATCAACGACCCGAGAAAACCACAGGACATGATCGACGAAGCGGTAAAAACTGCTGAGAAAGCCGATGTCGTGGTGGCCGTGGTCGGTGAAGCTCAGGGCATGGCGCACGAAGCGTCCAGCCGTTCTGAGCTGAATATCCCGCAAAGCCAGCGCGACCTGCTGAAAGCGCTGAAAGCCACCGGAAAACCGCTGGTTATCGTGCTGATGAATGGCCGTCCGCTGACACTGACGTGGGAAAACGAAATCTCTGATGCGATGCTGGAAACCTGGTTCAGTGGCACCGAAGGCGGCCATGCTATTGCCGACGTTCTGTTTGGTGATTACAACCCGTCCGGTAAGCTGCCAATGACCTTCCCGCGCGCTGTCGGCCAGATTCCGTTGTATTACAGCTTCCTGAATACCGGCCGTCCGTTTAATCCGCAGCATCCGGACAAATACACCACCCGCTATTTTGATATCACCAATGGCCCGCTGTTCCCGTTTGGCTATGGCCTGAGCTACACCCGTTTCAGCGTGTCTGACGTGAGTTTGTCTTCCACCACCATGGATGCCAAACACCCGCTTACCGCCAGCGTAACGGTGAAAAACACCGGTAAAGTCAGCGGCGCAACGGTGGTTCAGCTGTATCTTCAGGACGTGGCGGCCTCGGTCAGCCGTCCGGTCAAAGAGCTGAAGAATTTTGAAAAAATCACGCTGCAGCCGGGTGAAGAGAAAACCGTTACATTTGTTATCAATGAAAAGGATTTACGTTTCTTCAACGACAAGTTGAAATGGGCCTCTGAACCCGGAAAATTCAACGTATTCGTAGGCTTAGATTCACAGGATGTGAAACAAAGCAGCTTCCTGCTGAAATGATTTTCCGGGCTCAGTTTGGAGCCCGGCGTGCAGTCTGAAATTGAGTCTCTCACAGGCGGGTTACCGGTAACGGCGCCCGCCCGCTCTGAGCAGTAATTTCTGCCTTGCGACTGGATATCTAACCGACAGTTGCTAACCTTAAATTCAATGTGTTACGCCTTCTCGCCCTTTATCCGCTTGTTGCGGAGCGTTGCGAATGTGCTGAACAGAGTAAGCTCCGTCTGTGCTGACTGTTGCCCTGTCGCCACACTGGCGGCGTATAGCGTTCTTTGCGGAGAAACATTTCATGGTCGATTCTCAAGATGCCTCCATTTTGTACCTACATTTCGGCACACCCCGCCCCTACTGGCGGTTGGGTTCCGACAGCAATGCATTGGAGCTCTCCGCTGAGAAAGGCATCGTCAACGTCGCGATTTCCCTGACGCAATGGCAGGCCGGGAAAATCAGACAACTGACCGGGATCACCTCAAGTTTTACACTGGATATCACGCTGTTCGGATCCCCCGTTCGCCTGTATCTGGTGGGGCGAAAAATCGACAGCAAAGCCTGGGCCGGCACAGCTTCGGCGTATCAGGATACGGAATCTGTCGCGCACGATCTGGAAGTCGGCCTGACGTTCGCCGAGCAGGTGGTGTCTGAGGCCAATTCGGTCATCGTAATTATCGATCAGGAAGGCAAAATCCATCGTTTTAACCGCTTAAGCGAAGAATATACCGGCCTGCGCGAAGAAGACGTCATCGGGCGCAGCGCCTATGATCTGTTTATGTCAATGGAAGAAGGGCTGGCGTCGCGCCAGAACATCAACGGCTTTTTTCAGCATCAGCAATCCTATGAAGTCGAGCGCTGGATCAACACGGTAAAAGGCCAGCGGCTGTTCCTGTTCCGCAACAAATTTGTTCACAGCGGCAGCGGCAAACAGCAAAAATATCTGATTTGCTCCGGCTCCGACATAACCGATGAACGCAAGGCGCAGGAGCGGCTGCGCGTTCTGGCCAACACTGATTTGGTCACCGGCTTTGCCAACCGTAACGCCTTACAGGAATCTCTGGCGAAAGCGCTGAAAGAACGCGGCGAGAGTAAAGTCGGCCTGATTTATCTGGATCTGGATAACTTCAAAAAGGTTAACGACGCCTACGGGCACATGTTTGGCGATCACCTGCTGCGCGCGGTTTCAGATGCCATTCAGGATTGCCTGTCGCCCAACGATAAGCTCGCGCGTTTAGGCGGCGATGAATTCATTATTCTCAGTACGCATGCCGAGATCGACACGCTCGAAGCACTGAGCCAGCGCGTGCTGCGCCGTCTGGGCTTACCGTTCCGCATCGGGCTGATCGAAGTCTACACCGGCTGTTCCGGCGGCATTGCAATTTGCCCGGAACACGGCACAGACGGCGATACGCTGTTACAAAACGCCGATACTGCAATGTATGTGGCGAAAGAAAAAGGTAAAAACGCACACTGCGTTTTCTCGCAGGAAATGAACCAGAAAGCCGCGGAATACATGTGGCTGGATACGCATTTACGCAAAGCGCTGGCCGAGAAAGATCAGCTGGTTTTGCACTATCAGCCGAAAGTGTCTTTGTACGGCACCGTGCAAAGCGTTGAAGCGTTGCTGCGCTGGGAATCGCCGGAGCGCGGGCTGATCCAGCCGCAAAGCTTTATACCTTATGCCGAAGAGTCTGGCCTGATCACGCCTATCGGAAAATGGGTGATTGAAACCGCGACCCGTCAGGCGACGGAATGGCAGAAAAAAGGCCTGAATCTGCGCGTTGCCGTCAACCTTTCCGGGCGACAGCTCAATAACGGTTCCTTCATTACCACGCTGTCCGATGCGATGAAAAAATCCGGAATGAAAGGCTGCTTGCTTGATTTCGAGCTGACGGAAAGTTGCCTGGTAGAAGATGAAAGTGCCGCCGTCGTCATGATTAATCAGTTACACAAACTGGGTGCGCAGGTGCATCTGGATGATTTCGGCACTGGTTATTCGTCACTGTCGCAACTGGCACGTATTCCCCTCGACTGTATCAAGCTTGATCAGAGTTTTATTCGCGGAATTAATGACAACCCGGTCTCACAGGCGCTGGTTCGGGCCATCGTTGCGGTCGCAAAAACGCTGCAACTGACGGTGGTCGCAGAAGGTGTGGAAACTAAAGAAGAAGAAAAACTGGTCGACGAAATCGGAGTGGACAGCAAACAGGGCTTTCTTTACGCCAAGCCAATGCCCGCAATTGAGCTGGAGCACTGGCTTGAGGAAAAAATAGTTGCTTCACCCAATGTTTTTAAACATAAAGCAAAACAGAAATAGCGCCAGTGACGGGCTGTTTCTGCCTGCTGCTAGCCGGTTTTACGCAGTGATGCGGTATGCCGGTTTTGCAGCATCACAAGACGCTCCATATAACTCAGATCCTTCTCCTCCAGCGTAAATGCGGCGTCCACCCAATCTTCCGTAATATCCATCAGTTCTGAGCGGGACAGCTGCAGCACGCGCTGACGCGCGCGGATCATCGCCCGGATCCCATTGAGTTTAGGTCGCAGGACATCCATAAAAGTACGCGTGGCATTGAAAGCTTCGCCAGGCTGGAACAACACATCTACCAGCCCGCGGGCCTCGAACCACTCCGCCGTATGCGATTCACCGGTGGAAATCAGCTCTTCCGCCAGTTTCATTCCGGCTTTACGTGATACCAGAGAATAACCGCCCATTCCCGGGAACAGGTTGAACGCAATTTCGGGAAACCCCATGCGCGCGGTGTTTTGTGCAAGGACGTAATGGTGCGCCAGCGCCGCTTCGAATCCGCCGCCCAGTGCGGTGCCTTCGATCATCGACAAACTGATTGCACCGACATCAAACCCCCGCGCCGCCGCGTGTACGCAGTCAACACAAGCTCGTGCATACGAACGTAAGGCCTCACGTTTGTTATTGATGATGGATTCAACAAAGAAACTCAGGTCACCGCCCACATTGTACATATTGGGCACAAGCGATCCTGTCACCCAAAAATCAAAACGCAGCCCCGACGCCTTCGCGGCGTAGGTCAGCGTCATGATGTCTTCAATGAGCTCCTGATTAAAACAAGGACGTGGATAAGACCTGAGCATCATCCACATGACATTACGGCCTTCTTCATAATAGGCTGCAATCTGGGACAAATGCCCGGCTTCTGTAAACGGGCGGCAGGCTGTATGGTCAATAAGATTCATAGTATATATCCAGGTTAGGAATGAAGTTTTAGGGTGAAGCAGCTCCAGCCTAGTCCAGCTCTAACCCGAACTGAATCGATTCGAGATTCTTTTATAAAAATAATCCTAGCCGTATCGATTCAGGAAAAAAATGTTAAAAATAAACAACCTGCATATAATCAATATTGTGTAAAAACAAAGAAATAATTATTTTATCTGCTACTACTTGATGCTTGCCTCTTCGGTAAATAAACATCCTAATTAAAGAACCGCCCTTAATAATATGCGTAATAGTTAATTAACGCTCAGGGATCCCCTACAGTGACGCCAGTCACAATCATTGCGTGCTAACTTTCCAATTCTCCTGCCAGACGCTAAATTGAGATTATCTCATCCGACCACTTAAGAGAACTCCATGACTGAACGCGCGTTGCCGTTTTATCCGCACCTGCTGGCGCCCCTGGATTTAGGTTTTACGCAGTTGAAAAACCGCGTGCTGATGGGATCCATGCACACCGGACTTGAAGAGCTGGAAGACGGGCCGGAGCGTCTGGCGGCCTTTTATGCCGAACGCGCGGCGGCGGGCGTCGGGCTGATTGTTACCGGCGGGATTTCGCCGAATGCGCAGGGCGTCGTTTATCACGGCGGTTCGGTTCTGGCGGAGCAGGAACACATCCAGCATCACCGCGTGGTGACGCAGGCAGTTCACAACGCGGGCGGTAAAATTGCTCTGCAAATCTTGCATGCCGGACGTTACAGCTATCAGCCGCATCCGGTCGCGCCTTCCGCCCTTCAGGCGCCGATTAACCGCTTTACGCCACATGCCCTGAGCGAAGACGAAATTGAATCGACGCTGGAAGATTTCGCCCGTTGCGCCAGTCTGGCGAAAGAATCGGGTTACGACGGCGTGGAAATCATGGGTTCAGAAGGCTATCTGATTAATCAGTTTCTGACGGCGCGCACCAATCACCGCACCGACCGCTGGGGTGGCAGTGTGGAAAACAGAATGCGTTTTGCGACAGAAGCCGTCCGCCGCGTGCGTCAGATTTGCGGTGAGGAATTCATCATTATTTACCGCTTATCGATGCTGGATTTGGTTGAGGAAGGCTCGGACTGGCACGAAGTCGAAATGCTGGCGCAGCTTATCGAACAGGCCGGTGCCAGCATTATCAATACCGGCATCGGCTGGCACGAGGCGCGCATTCCGACCATCGCCACGATGGTGCCGCGCGGCGCATTCAGCTGGGTGACACAAAAACTCATGGGCAAAGTCAGCATCCCGCTCATCACCACTAACCGCATCAACGACCCTGACGTCGCGGAGAAAATTCTCGCCGAAGGCTGCGCGGATATGGTGTCGATGGCGCGCCCGTTCCTCGCCGATCCGGCGTTTGTCGAGAAAGCCGCACAAGGCCGTGCGGACGAAATCAACACCTGCATCGGTTGCAATCAGGCCTGTCTGGATCAGATTTTTGCCGGCGAAGTAACGTCCTGCCTGGTTAATCCACGCGCCTGCCACGAAACATTAATGCCGGTCGTGCGTGCACAGCATTTCAAACGCCTGGCCGTGGTCGGCTCGGGCCCGGCCGGTCTGGCCTTTGCAACAACCGCCGCCAGCCGCGGGCATCATGTCACGCTGTTTGACGCCAATACCGAAATCGGCGGGCAGTTTAACGTCGCCAAACAAATCCCCGGCAAAGAAGAGTTTTATCAGACGCTGCGCTACTACTCACGCCAGCTTGCCCTGCTCGGCGTGACGTTGCGCCTCGGTGAAATCGTCAATGCCAGCCAGCTGAACGGCTATGACGAAGTGATCCTCGCCTGCGGGATTTCGCCGCGCCTGCCGGACATTCCGGGGATCAACCATCCGCGCGTACTGACGTATCTCGACGTCCTGCGCGATAAAAAACCGGTCGGCCAGCGGGTGGCGATTATCGGCGCAGGCGGGATTGGTTTTGATACCGCCGAATACCTTATCCACAACGGCCCGTCATCGAGCCTCAATAGCAGCGCATTTAGCCATGAATGGGGCATTGACCAGACATTCACGCACCGGGGCGGCCTTGCGCCACAAGGCGCGCAGCCGGAATCTGCCGCACGCGATATCGTTTTGCTGCAACGTAAATCCACCAAAGTGGGTGCCGGGCTGGGCAAAACTACCGGCTGGATCCACCGTGCCAGCCTGTTACAGCGCGGCGTAAAAATGCAAAGCGGCGTCAGTTACGAACGCATTGATGACGCGGGTTTGCACCTCATCATGAACGGCGAGCCGGTGTGTCTGGAAGTGGATAACATTATTATCTGCGCCGGACAGGAACCGCAGCGCACGCTGTATCAGCCGTTGCTGGACGCTGGAAAAACCGTGCATCTTATCGGCGGCGCAGACGTCGCGGTAGAGCTGGATGCACGGCGCGCCATCGGTCAGGGAACAAAACTGGCGCTGGAGATCTGAGGGACTATTCAGTCGAAAAAAAGCCAGACGAAAAAAAAGCCGCGAGAGCGGCTTTTTCATAGGTGCTGGCTTAAATCAGTGCTGAGCCGCCGTTTTTACCGCGCGCAGGATCATAAACTTCTGGTTAGTGGCAATGGTTGTGCAGTTGCCGAACAGGCGACGCAGTTTCTGGTAGTAATCCAGATGACGGTTGCCGACGATACGCAGTTCGCCGCCGGTTTGCAGACAACGTTTGGCGTCGCAGAACATGCGCCACGCGGTGTCATCGCTGATGACCGTGCCCTGATGGAACGGCGGGTTACACAGCACGGCGTGCAGCGTTTCACGTTCAACGCCTGCCAGCATGTTGTTCACTTCGAAATGACAGCGGTTCAGATCTTGCGGCAAGTTGTTTTCAACGTTCAGACGGCTTGATTCCACCGCCATGTAAGACTCATCGACAAACAGCATTTCAGCATCCGGATTCAGCGCCAGCGCGGTCATGCCGATCACGCCGTTGCCGCAGCCCAGATCTGCCATGCGGCCTTCGATGCCTTCCGGCAAATGCTGCATAAAGAAGCGCGCGCCGATATCCAGCCCGCCGCGTGAGAACACGTTCGCATGGTTGGATATACGGAATTCGCTGTCGTCCAGCGCCCATTCGGCAATCACCGGTTCTGCCGACTGAGCGGGCAATGTGGCTTCACAATGGATCAGACGCGCTTTTTTCCACGCCAGACTGGTTTTGGTCGGGCCGAGGATTTTCTCGAACAGTTGCAGCGTCGAGGTGTGAATATCACGGGCTTTCGCACCGGCGATAATCTGCGTATCCGCCGTCACCACTTCGCGCAGCGCCAGCAGTTGTTGTTCCAGCAGCGCCAGCGTTTTTGGCACTTTAATCACGACCAGACCCGGGTTGATCGGCAACGGCACGAGGCTGCTTTGCGCCGCCACGCTGTCTTCGTCAAAACCGTTATCGCGCAGGTTATGACGCATCGCCAGCTGGCTCATGAACGAGTCATTAATACTGGTCGGATTGAATTCCTGCAACGCACAGGCCAGCGTGCCAAAAGCATCGTTGAAAATCAGCAGCGGACGACCGTTGAGCGCGTCGGTGTTCAGGGTTTGCAGCAGATATTCATCGGCCGCTTCCCATGCCTGCAACTGCGTTGCCGCTTCATCCTGCGGATAACGTTCCAGGTTCAGTTGCAGTAACTGTCCACCCACTTCGAGTTCGAATTGGCTCATTGGCTCTCCTCAATATTCAATTTGCGCTGTTTATCCCCTAATTTGGGCTATCAGTAAAATGTTTTTTCAGTTAAAAAGGGGTTTATCTGCCTGATCCCAGCGATCGCTCCAAAAACCACGCTTAACGATCCGGCACCTTTTCCCCGGCAATAAGAGACAAAGCAAACAGTTATGCCTGAATTGACCTATCTGCAAGGCTATCCCGAGCAACTTCAGGTTCAGGTGCGCCAGTTAATCCAACAGGAACGTTTAGGTAACGTGTTGCTGTCGCGCTATCCCGAGCCGCACGCGCTGACCACCGATAAATCGCTCTATCAGTATACGCTCGACCTGAAAAACCAGTTTTTACGAAGTTCATCGCCGTTAAGTAAAGTGGCTTATGACAACAAAATCCACGTGATGAAACACGCGCTGGGGCTGCACACCGCAATTTCCCGCATTCAGGGCGGCAAGCTGAAAGCCAAAGCAGAAATCCGCGTCGCCACCGTCTTTAAAAGCGCGCCGGAAGCTTTCCTAAAAATGATCGTGGTTCACGAACTCGCGCACCTGAAAGAAAAAGAACATAACAAAGCGTTCTACAGCCTTTGCTGCCACATGACGCCGGACTATCATCAGTTAGAATTTGATACGCGCATGTACCTGACGCATCTGGAAATATTCGGCAAGTTGTACCAATAATAATTAACGACCAACTATAGGGATCCCTCATGATTCGCTTTGCGGTAATTGGCACCAACTGGATCACCCAGCGTTTTATCGATGCCGCGCACGAGAGCGGTAAAATGAAGCTGACCGCGATTTACTCCCGCACGCTGGAAGGCGCGAAAAAGCTCGGCGAGGATTATCCGGTCGATCATTATTTTGATTCCCTTGAGGAAATGGCCGCGTCCGATCTCATTGATGCGGTGTATATCGCCAGCCCGAATTCCCTGCACTGCCCGCAATCTCTGCTGTTTCTCAGCCATAAAAAACACGTCATTTGCGAGAAACCGCTGGCCTCCAATCTGGCAGAAGCCGAAAGCCTGATTGCCTGCGCGAAAGACAATAACGTCGTACTGTTTGAGGCGTTTAAAACAGCCTATCTGCCGAATTTCCTGCACATGAAAGGCGCGCTCAGCCGTATCGGTACGCTGCGCAAAGCCATCCTGAATTACTGCCAGTATTCATCACGTTATCCGCGCTATCTGGCCGGTGAAAACCCGAATACTTTCAACCCGGCGTTTTCTAACGGGTCGATTATGGATATTGGTTATTACTGCCTGGCGAGCGCCATTTCGCTTTTCGGCGAGCCGGAATCTGTGACCGCTACCGCCGTCCTGCTGGAAAGCGGCGTCGACGGTCAGGGCACGGTGATTTTGTCTTATGCGGATGATTTCGAAGTGGTGATTAACCACTCCAAAATCAGCGATTCCCTTTTGCCGAGTGAAATTCAGGGCGAAGAAGGGACGTTGCAGATGGAAAAACTGTCTGAGTGCCAGACGCTCAGCCTGATGCCACGCGGCGGCCAGAAGCTGGATCTGACACAGCCACAACACATCAATACCATGCTGTATGAAGCGGAAACTTTTGCGATTCTGGTGGATAACCAGTTTGTCGCGCACCCGGGGCTGGAAGTATCGCGCATCACCGCCAAAGTGCTGACGGAAATCCGTCGTCAGACCGGCGTGGTGTTCCCTGCCGACCAGCAGCCTGCTTAATCTCTGCCAGTACGGAAATTATCGTTAATTGGGATTTTATTAATTGGGAGTAACAGATGACTACACCCGGCCAGAAACCGTTGTTGATTTTGCAGACCGGCCACGCGCCTGACCCTATCCGCCGCGCACACGATAATTTCCCGCAGATGTTTATCCGTCAGGGCGATATCGATCCGCGGCAGGTCGTGATTGTGGATTTACAGGCCGGTGAGCGCCCGCTGCCGCCGGAAAATTACTGCGGTGCCATTATTACCGGTTCGCGCAGTATGGTGACGGAACATCTGGCGTGGAGTGAAGAAGCCGCCGACTGGGTGCGTCTGGGCATGTTGCAGGAATTACCGATGTTCGGCGCCTGTTACGGCCATCAGCTGATGGCTTACGCGCTGGGTGGTGAAGTGGATTACCATCCGCAGGGCATTGAAGTCGGCACGCACGAAGTCACGCTGACGCCCGCCGGACATCTCGATCCGCTGGTTTCACAGCTTCCGGCGCAGTTTGCGGCGAACCTGATCCATCTGCAAACCGTCATCACGCCGCCGGCGACGGCCACCGTTTTAGCCAAAACGCTGCACGATCCGCATCAGATCCTGCGGTACGGGCCGAACGCGGTGAGCACGCAATTCCATCCGGAATTCAGTCTGGCGGTGATGAAAACGTATCTGTCATGGCTCGGATCGATTGCCGAAGACGACAGCGTCGACTTTGCCGGTCAGGCTCAGCACCTTAGCGAAACACCGCTCAGCCGCGGGCTGTTGCTGGCGTTCGTCAGCGCACTCGGCAAGCGGGTGGCGCTGGCGGGATAATGAGCCATAATGTTTCTGAATGTTTGACAGCGGATACATTTTGTATTATTTTCCGGATCGCAAAGGGGAGTAACTTCTTCGTCGGATAATCGTCATTACGGTGTCTGGACCCGCGCTTAAGCGCCGTCTCAGCAACCCGGTTACCGAGGCAAAGATATGCATTCACAAGATGAATATCTTTGTAAGTGAGACCTTGCCGGAAGGCGAGGTTTGCTCACAGCTCAAAAAATGAGCGGCTAACGTCTTCCGACGCTGGCCGTTTTTTTTTGATGTTTTTTCGAGGATAAACCGATGATGAACTCCGTAGGCAACCCGATTCTCTGGGGCTCTTTTGCCGTGGTAGTGATTATTATGCTCGCCTTTGACCTGCTGTTGCAGGGCCGCAAAGGCGCGCAAACCATGACCATGAAAAGCGCCGCGATGTGGTCGCTGGTGTGGATTGGCCTGTCGCTGTTATTTAATTTCGGCTTCTGGTGGTATCTCAACGGCGAGTTTGGCCGTGAAGTGGCGGACGCCAAAGCGACCATGTTCCTGACCGGTTATCTGCTGGAAAAAGCGCTGGCGGTCGATAACGTCTTCGTCTGGCTGATTCTATTCAGCTACTTCTCAATTCCGGCCAATCTGCAACGCCGCGTGCTGGTTTACGGCGTGCTCGGCGCAATCGTCCTGCGTACCGGTATGATTTTCGCGGGCAGCTGGCTGGTCGGGCAATTTAGCTGGATCCTGTACGTGTTCGGCGCGTTCCTGCTGTTCACCGGTATCAAGATGGCGCTGGCGAAAGACGATGACGGCGAAGTGGGCGAAAAACCGATGATCCGCTGGCTGCGCAGCAAAATGCGCATGACCGACGATTTGCAGGGCGAGAAATTCTTCGTACGCCGCAACGGTATCTTGTTCGCCACACCGCTGCTGCTGGTGCTGATTATGGTTGAACTCAGCGACGTGATTTTCGCGGTCGACAGTATTCCGGCCATCTTCGCCGTGACCACTGACCCGTTCATCGTGCTGACGTCTAACCTGTTCGCGATCCTCGGCCTGCGTGCGATGTACTTCCTGCTGGCGGGCGTGGCGGAACGTTTCTCCATGCTGAAATACGGTCTGGCGGTGATCCTTATCTTCATCGGTATCAAGATGCTGCTACTCGACGTGTTCCACATTCCGGTAGGGATTTCGCTCGGTGTGATCGCGTCGATTCTGATTATCACCCTGCTCATCAACACCTGGGTAAACCGTCGTAACGACCGTAAAAACAAAGCGCAGTCGTAAGATTAAGGCGGAATAAAACAAAAGCGCGGCCGCTTCACCGGTCGCGCTTTTTTATGGGATTACTTCTGAACCTGCACCCCGCCCAGTAATTTCTCCAGCGGATACACCACCGCCAGCACCAGCTCATCCTGCACTTTGGCGGCCTCGTCCAGCGCGACCTGCGCCTGCTGGCGTTCCTGCGCACTCAGCGTTTCCCCTTTTTGGAGTTTCTCCAGCCAGACCAGCGCTTGCGAAGACAGCGCACCCAGCTGTTCCGCCACCGGCTGCAATGGTCTGAGCACTGAGTTTTGCGCCAGCACCGGTTTTACCTGTTCCGCGCTGCGCTGCCAGTTCTCTAACTGCCCGCGTGCCGCCTGCGCCGCCTGCGGATTTTTCGGATCCGCCAGCAGCGTTTCGATCTGCCCGGCGAACTCGCGTACCGCATTGCTTTCCGCCGGTAATGCATCCGCCAGACGGTTCAGCGGTTCAGCCTGCGTGTAATGTCCGGCCTGGAATTTGATGTGCTGACGGGTGTAATACTGCGCCGGTTCGAGCGCGGTCGAGAAACTCAGCAACGGTGCAATGTCCGTACTGTTGGAAAGCCGCGTCATCAGCCGCGCCGTTTCGGCGTGTTGTTGCAGCCCGACCGACACCACCGACCAGGCGTCGATTTTCGCCAGCCGCTGATACATGTTGCCGGTATCTTTGACGTCCTGTGCCGACCACAGGCGTTCTGCGACCACAAACCCACGCGGCCAGAGTTTCAGGTCAAGGATTTGCGACGTGATGTTTTCCTGCCACAGCGCCGCTTCGCCACCGAGAATATTTTTCATATTTTCAGCGTCTGGCACCACCGGCGTCAGGCCGTCCGGCACGGTGCTGAGCGGAGCACCGGTCACCGGATAACGCGCGTTGCCGATAATAAAATAGCCGTCGAACTTACCGTCTTTCAAGGTCAGCACCGGGCGCGTGTCGCCCATCCAGGTATCGACGGCAAAACTGACTTTGCCGTCGTCCTGCCAGACAATATCGCGCACCGCACGGCGGGTTTTTCCGGTGAAATCAATAAATCCGCGCCAGCCGCTTTTGCCTTCAATCAGCGTAAAGCTGCCGTCCACCGGTTTGCCTTTCAGGCGCGGCATATTGAATTTCCAGCTTTGTGCTTTTTCACCGCTGGCAACGTTCTGATCCACGCCCGGCGGCTGCGGCAGAATTTCATTGCGATAGTGATACGCGGCGCTGTGCGGCTGGTCGAGATAGAAACCGGTGGATAAAATGCCCTGATAGCCTTTCTGCGCGCTGGCTCCGAGGGAATCCGGGCCCTGCCACGACTGGATCACAATGTCGTGCGGCAGATCCGGATGGAAGATTTCGTCCCAGCCGACCATTTTGCGCTGATGCTGGTGCAGGATCGTCTGGAGTCTGGTGTTGAAATACGCCTGCAACGCGTGCGTATCAGCGATGCCTTTTTCTTTCATAAATGCCTGGATCGGTTTGGCCGTTTTCCACTGCGTGGCGTCCACTTCGTCACCACCGATATGCAGATACGGATCGGGGAAGATCTGCGTCAGTTCGCCGACGATGGCATCCGCAAAGGCATAGACTTTTTCATTGGACGGATCGAGCGTCGGTTCATGCACGCCCCAGGATCGTTCCATTTTGTAAGGCCCCGGTGCGCTGAGCAGTTCAGGATACGCCACCGCAATCGCCGACGCGTGCCCCGGCATGTCGATTTCCGGCACCACGCGGATCCCAAGCTGTGTGGCGTAAGCCACTACGTCTTTCATCTGCGCGACGTTATAAAACTGCCCGTCACTGGCCAGTTCCTGCAATTTTGGATACTTCTGCGATTCGAACCGCCAGCCCTGATCGTCACTCAGATGCCAGTGCAGGACGTTAAATTTTGCCGCCGCCATGCCATCGAGCTGGCGTTTGATATCCGCGATCGGCAGGAAATGACGGGCGGAGTCGAGCAGAACGCCACGCCAGGCAAAGCGCGGCTGATCGTGAACGGTAACCAGCGGAATAAACGTATTTTCACCGTCGTTCTGCACCAGCTGTAGCAGCGTTTCCATGCTGCGCATCGCGCCGAAACGGGTATTGGCGGTGAGCGTCGCCCCCTGCGGCGTCACGGTTAACTGGTAACTTTCGTCGCTGTCCGGCATCGGCTGCGGGGCAACTTTTTGTTTGATCTCAATGTTAATGGCGGGATGTTCGCCCGCGCTGCCGGTATTTTGCGGCAACAGATACCAGCCGGTTTGCTGCGCCAGACGCTCACGCCAGTGGTTTACTTCCGGCATCAGTGCGTCGCCTTTAACCTGAATTAGTAGCGCATCGTTAAGCACGTATTTGCCCGCAGGCGAGGTCATTTCTACCTGCTGCGGCCACGGCATCAGCGGCAGATCCCCTGCCGGAGCAGCGAAAGCGGAGGCGTTCAGAAATAATGAAGTTACGAGAAGGGTACGGCGAAAAGGCAATAACATTGGTGAAATTCCTCAAAGATAAAAGCTGGCCCTCATAGCCCGCTGAAACGTAAAGGAATAACTATAGACGACGGCTAAAAAAAAGACGGTGACTGCGTTAACAATCACCGTCTTCCGGCTACCGCTCAGGTTTTACTGCCAGCCGTAGCGGCGTACAAACCAGCCTTTCACGCACTGCGTCAGCACCATATAACCGGCCAGGATCGCAATGAGCCATGGGAAGTAGCTCAGAGGCAGCGCCTGCAATTGCAGGAATCCGGCGACCGGCGAGTAGATCAGCGCGATACCGGTAATCACCACCATCAGCGTCATGATGCACAGCGGCCAGGACGCGCGGCTCTGGATGAACGGCACTTTACGCGTGCGGATCATGTGGACAATCAGCGTCTGCGACAGCAGCCCTTCGATGAACCAGCCGGACTGGAACAGCGTCTGCGCTTCGACGGTATTGGCTTTAAACACCCACCACATCAGGCTGAATGTCAGGATGTCGAATACGGAGCTGATCGGCCCGAAGAACACCATAAAGCGCCCGATATCCCCGGCGTTCCAGCGCTGCGGTTTTGCCAGCTGTTCTTCATCGACGTTATCAAACGGGATCGCCACCTGAGACACATCGTAAATCAGGTTCTGGATTAACAGGTGCAGCGGCAACATCGGCAGGAACGGCAGGAAGGCACTGGCGACCAGCACGCTGAAGACGTTACCGAAGTTGGAACTGGCGGTCATTTTTATGTATTTCAGCATGTTGGCAAACGTTCTGCGCCCTTCCGTCACGCCCTGCTCCAGCACCATCAGGCTTTTTTCCAGCAGGATAATATCGGCGGCCTCTTTGGCGATATCCACCGCAGAATCTACGGAAATACCGATATCCGCCGCACGCAGCGCCGGGGCGTCGTTGATGCCGTCGCCCATAAATCCGACTACGTGCCCTTCGCCGCGCAGCACGCGCACGATGCGTTCTTTGTGCATCGGCGTGAGTTTGGCGAATACCGTGGTTTCGCGGGCAACGTGCAGCAGCTGTACGTCGTCGAGTTCGTCGATGTCGCTGCCAATTAGCACGTTATCCGCCTTCAAGCCGACGTCTTTGCAGACTTTACGCGCCACCAGCGGATTGTCGCCGGTGAGAATTTTGACGGTCACGCCTTTGCGTTGCAGGGCTTCCAGCGCCGGTGCGGTGCTCTCTTTTGGCGGATCGAGGAACGCGATATACCCGGCCAGAATCAGGCTGGATTCGTCCGTCACACCGTAGCCTTGCGTGCGGGAAGGCATCACTTTGTGCGCCACCGCGACCACGCGCAGCCCCTGCTGATTGAGGTCGTCGGTGATGCGGCGAATGCGCCCGAGGAGCACATCGGTCAGCGGAACAATCTCACCGTTGAGCTGCACCAGCGTACAAATCGACAGCATTTCTTCCAGCGCGCCTTTACAGATCAGGCGGTGGTTCTGGTCGTTTTCTGCCACCACCACGGACATCCGGCGGCGATCGAAATCAAATGGGATTTCATCAACTTTCAGGGAATTGTGCGCCTGACTGGCATCACCGGCTTCCAGCACGGCGACATCAAGCAGGTTTTTCAGGCCGGTCTGATAATGGCTGTTCAGCCACGCCAGATGCAGCACGTCATCGCTGGTCACGCCGAGCACGTCAGTGTGGCGTTCGAGGACGATTTTATCCTGCGTCAGCGTGCCGGTTTTGTCGGTACAGAGAATGTCCATCGCACCGAAGTTCTGGATCGCGTCCAGACGTTTGACGATGACTTTCTGGCGCGACAGTTTCACCGCCCCTTTGGCCAGCGTGGACGTCACAATCATCGGCAGCATTTCCGGTGTCAGCCCGACCGCGACGGACAGCGCAAACAGCGCTGCTTCCCACCAGTCGCCTTTGGTGTAGCCGTTGATCACCAGAACGACGGGCGTCATCACCATCATAAAGCGGATCAGCAGCCAGCTGACTTTACTGATGCCTGCCTGGAAAGCATTCGGCTGGGTATCTTCCTGCACCACGCGTTCGGCAAGCTGGCCAAACCAGGTTTTGTTGCCGGTCGCAATCACCATCGCGATTGCCGTTCCGCTCACCACATTAGTACCCATAAAGCACAGGGTATTCAGTTCAAGCGGATCGTTAGCAATGGGTTTCTTTTCGCCGGCATGTTTTTCAACCGGCAGGGATTCGCCGGTCAGCGCCGCCTGGCTGATAAACAGATCCTTGGCGGAGACAATACGCAAATCCGCCGGGATCATATCGCCCGCCGACAGCTTAATCAGATCGCCCGGCACCAGCTGGCTGATGGCAATTTCGACCGTTTCACTGCGGCCGGTTTGCGCGTCACTGCGCAGCACGGTCGCGGTGTTACTGACCATCGCTTTCAGCGCATCGGCCGCTTTGTTGGAACGCGCTTCCTGAATGAAGTGCATGAACGTCGAGATAAACACCATCGCGCCGATGACCAGCGCGGCGGTCAGATCGTCGGTGGCGTAAGACACCATGCCGAGGACGGTCAGCAGCAAATTGAACGGGTTGCGGTAGCAGTGCCACAGGTGAAGCCACCACGGCGCAGGTTGCTGATCGCCGGTCTGATTCAGGCCGGAGACTTCGCGGATCGCCTCAGCTTCCTGCTCCGTCAGCCCTTCAGGATGGCTGTCAAATTGCAGGTAAAGCTGGTCTTCTGTCGCACGAGCACAGGCCTGACAATGCGCTGCCATCGCCGCAGGCACCGCCTGTGCGGCACGGCCCGGAACGGTTTCGAGCATCGGGTCGCGACGAACTAAACGACGCGGAAGGTTGCGGCTGAGCGCATCGAGCAGCCGGGAAGTTATATTTTTGAACATCATTCGCACCTTTGTTGCGCCCACGGCTAAGCCGCCATAAGCATGGCAAAAGGATTTCTAAAAACAGGGCGAACGAAAAAGCGTGCACCACTGCTCACCAGATAACGTCACGGCAAGCAGCAGCAAAAGGCGGGTGCTTACCGGATCACAACGGACCTACAGAGTTGGGGTCGGGTTCCATCAGGTTTTCACCTCCGGTAAGGAACAGTTTGGAAATTCATAGCCGTCGGGCAGGAAAATCCGTTAGGGTAATCAGGAATAAGTGGATATACCTTCGATAATTCGCGCAGTATACGCCGGTGAACTGCAACCAAAATTAAACCTGATCAAGTTATTAATCATTCATCAAACAACCATACAAAATAACTATGCAAAATCGCCTGACCATCAATGACATTGCCCGCCTGAGCGGCGTCGGAAAATCCACGGTATCGCGTGTGCTCAATAATGAAGGCAATGTCAGCCCGCAAACGCGTGAGCGCGTGTTGCAGGTGATTGAGCAGGAGCATTTCAGCCCGTCAAAATCGGCACGCGCCATGCGCGGCTTCAGCGACAAAATTGTAGCGATTATCGTGTCGCGTCTGGATTCCCCTTCTGAGAATCAGGCGGTGCGCGCCATGCTGCCGTTGTTTTATCAGCAGGGTTACGATCCGATTGTGCTGGAAAGTCAGTTCAGCGCCGAACGCGTGAAAGAGCATTTGCAGGTGCTGAAGCAGCGTAATATCGACGGCGTGGTGTTGTTTGGTTTTACCGGATTGTCGGCGCAAATGTTGACGCCGTGGAAAGATAAGCTGGTGATGCTGGCGCGCGATATGCCGGGTTTATCTTCGGTCTGCTACGACGATGCAGGCGCGGTGCAACTGCTGATGCAAAAATTGCTGGCGCAGGAAATCCGGTCGGTTGGCTTTATCGGCGTTTCGCCGCACGACACCACCACTGGGCAACGCCGCAGCGAGGCGTACCGGACCTTTTGTCAGGAACACCACCTCACACCGCACATTGCGCTGGGCGAACTCACCTACCAGAGCGGTTTTGAGCTGATCCCGCAGTTGCTCGGTCGCAATATTCAGGCGGTGATTTGCGCCTCCGACACCATTGCGATTGGCGCGCAGAAATATCTGCAACAGCAGCAAATCCGCGACGTACAGGTTTGCGGTATCGGGAATAACCCGTTGCTGCACTTTCTGTTTCCGCAATCCCTGTCGGTTGAACTCGGCTATGGCGCAGGCGGAGAAGCCGCCGCGAAGCAGCTTCTGGCGCAACTCGACGGTTCCGCGACGCTGCAACAGCTGATTATTCCCGGCCAGCTCGCCGTCTGATTTTCCCCTCTTCAATTTTCTGAATAACAGAAACTTTGTGATCGTCCCGGCAAAACCGGGAACGTTCCCGGACAAGTTCCCAGCGGCTTCGCTATGCTTGAACCGTTCCCTACCTCAACAACAAATTTACGCATACCTAAAAAAGGCCACCTCCTATGAGTAAGGTAAAACAACAGGATGTTGATCAGCTGATCGCCCTCGTGGGCGGCAGTGACAATATCGCCATGGTGACTCACTGCATCACGCGTCTTCGTTTTGTCCTCAATGATCCGTCCAAAGCTGACCCGAAGGGCCTAGAAACCCTGCCGATGGTAAAAGGTTGTTTCACCAACGCCGGTCAGTTTCAGGTGGTTATCGGCCCGGAAGTGGACGATTACTACAAGGCGCTGATCGCCAGCACCGGCAAAAGTGAAGCCGGTAAAGAGCAGGCGAAAGTGGCCGCACGCCAGAATATGAGCTGGTTCGAACGCAGCATTTCGCATTTCGCTGAAATCTTCTTCCCTCTGTTACCGGCGCTGATCAGCGGCGGTCTGATCCTCGGTTTCCGCAACGTCATCGGTGACATTCCGATGAGCGGCGGACAGACGCTGGCGCAAATGCACCCGCTCTGGCAATCCATTTACGACTTCCTGTGGTTGCTGGGCGAAGCGGTGTTTATGTTCCTGCCGGTGGCCGTGTGCTGGTCCACCGTGAAGAAAATGGGTGGAACAGAAATTCTCGGTATCGTGTTAGGGATCACGCTGGTTTCCCCGCAACTGATGAACTCCTACAACCTCGGCCAGCAAATTCCGGAAGTGTGGAATTTCGGCTGGTTCACCATCGAAAAAGTCGGTTATCAGGCGCAGGTTATTCCTTCCGTTCTCGCCGGTATGGCGCTGGCGATGATTGAAAATGGCCTGAAGCGCATCGTGCCGAATTACCTGTATCTGGTGATTGTGCCGGTCACGTCGCTGATTGTTGCCGTCTTCCTGGCGCACACGTTGATCGGGCCGTTTGGCCGCATGATCGGCGACGGCGTGGCCTTTGCGGTGAAATTCGTGATGACCGGCAGCCTCGCGCCAGTCGGTGCCGCGCTGTTTGGCTTCCTGTATGCGCCGCTGGTGATTACCGGCGTGCATCAGACCACGCTCGCCATCGACATGCAGATGGTGCAGAGCACCGGCGGTACTCCGGTCTGGCCGCTGATCGCCCTGTCTAACATTGCGCAGGCCGCGGCCGTAGTCGGCGTCATTATCGTCAGCCGTAAACATAACGAACGGGAGATTTCCGTGCCTGCCGCCATCTCAGCCTTCCTCGGCGTGACCGAACCGGCGATGTACGGGATCAACCTGAAATACCGTTTCCCGATGCTCTGCGCGATGATCGGCTCAGCTTTCGCAGGACTTATCTGCGGCCTGTTTGGCGTGACGGCAAACGGCATCGGCGTCGGTGGCCTGCCGGGCATTTTATCCATCAAACCGCAGTTCTGGAGTATCTACGCGCTCGCGATGCTGGTGGCGATTGTGATCCCAATCATTCTGACCGTGCTGGTTTATCAGCGTAAAGCCCGCCGTGGCGAACTGTCAGTGGTGTGATACAGATGTTGAATAAGGAAAATGCGATGAGCAGCGAATTGCCGTGGTGGAAAAACGGCGTGATTTACCAGATTTACCCGAAGAGTTTTCAGGACACCACGGGCAGCGGCACCGGCGATATTAACGGCATCACGCAGCGCCTGGATTATCTGAAAACGCTGGGCGTTGATGCGCTGTGGCTGACGCCGATGTACCTGTCGCCGCAGATTGATAACGGCTATGACGTAGCCGATTACTGCGCGATTGACCCGGCTTACGGCACGCTGGAAGATTTCGAGCGCCTGACCCGCGAGGCGCATCAGCGTGGCATCCGCATCGTCATGGACATGGTGTTTAACCACACGTCGACGCACCACGAATGGTTCCGCCAGTCGCAGGATCCGGCCAGTGTTTTCCGTCCGTTTTACATCTGGCGCGACAGTGCGCCGGAAGGCGGGCCGCCGAATAACTGGCGCTCTAAATTTGGCGGCGGCGCGTGGGCGTGGCACGAAAACAGCGGGCAATATTACCTGCACCTGTTCGCCACCGAGCAGGCGGATCTCAACTGGGAATACCCGCCGGTGCGCGAGGCGCTGAAAAAAGTCTGCCAGTTCTGGGCCGATAAGGGCGTCGACGGTTTGCGTCTGGATGTGATCAATCTGGTGTCCAAACAGCAGGATTTCCCGGCGGACGACAGCGGCGATGGCCGCCGTTTTTACACCGACGGCCCGCGCATTCACGAATTCCTGCAAGAATTTAGCCGTGACGTTTTCAAACCCCTCGGGCTGATGACGGTCGGTGAAATGTCATCGACCAAACTGGAGCATTGCCGCCGCTACGCCGCCAACGACGGCAGCGAATTGTCGATGACATTTAACTTCCATCACCTGAAAGTCGATTATCCGAACGGTGAAAAATGGACGGACGCGCCACCGGATTTCGTGCAACTCAAACAGATTTTCCACGAGTGGCAACAGGGAATGCACGGCCACGCCTGGAACGCGCTGTTCTGGTGTAATCACGATCAGCCGCGGATTGTCTCGCGCTTTGGTGATGAAGGCGCGCTGCGCGAAACGTCCGCGAAAATGCTGGCGATGGTGCTGCACGGTTTACAGGGCACGCCGTACATTTACCAGGGCGAAGAGATCGGCATGACCAATCCGGGCTTTAAACATCTTGAGCAATACCGCGATGTGGAAAGCCTGAACATGTTTGCCGAACTGAAATCCGACGGGCGCAGCAACGAAGAACTGCTGCGGATCCTGGCGCGAAAATCCCGTGATAACAGCCGGACGCCGATGCAATGGAACGATGGCGATCAGGGCGGTTTCACCACCGGTACACCGTGGATTTCGGTCAGCCATAACGTAAAAGACATCAACGCCGAACAGGCGCTGGCGGATAAAAACTCTGTGTTTTATCTTTATCAGCAACTGATTCAGCTACGCAAAACCGTGCCGGTGCTGACTCACGGGGATTATCAGGATCTGTTGCCGGAACACCCGCAGTTGTGGTGTTACCAGCGTAACGCAAACGGGCAAACGTTGCAGGTGATGGCAAATCTGAGCGGTGAAAATCAGGCCGCCGGTCTGCCCGATTTTGGAGGTAAAACGCTGCTGAGCAACTATGGCGATGCACCGGTTTCAGGCAGCCTTCGTCCTTACGAATGCCGCTGGCAATTTCTCGAATAATCTGAATTTTCACATCTGTCGGGTTAGTCACATCAGTGGCTGACCCGTTTGTTTTTTATGCATCTCCTTAAAAAACAATACGCAAAAAACAGGCCAGAATTAACATTTGTTCACCTATTCTTCCGACGAAAAAATTCTTTGTTTCAGGTCAATAAAATGACAATTAACGCTCGCGCAGATCCTACATCTAGTGTGTATAGTACACACCCAACCCAATATGTAGCGATTTCTCGCAAAATCCCCACAATCGGCCTGTAAGCCTTGCGGGGCGCGGGAATGAGCGTAAAAGGAGTGTCATTGTGAAGGCAGACAGACTGGAATCCGTACCCGCAAAATCCAACAACAAAATGCAACCCATCGTGATCAAGCGGGATGGTTGTCAGGTCCCTTTCGATGAAGTTCTGATCAAACAAGCGGTGCAACGCGCCGCCGCCGCCGCCGGTATCGACAGCATCGGTTACTGTGAGCAGGTCGCCCGCGTTGTCGCTGAAAATCTGCAAGACCAGGCCCGCGTCGATATCCATGAAATCCAGGACGCCGTCGAAAACCAGCTGATGGCCGGCCCGCATAAAAAACTGGCGCGCGCCTATATCGAATACCGCCATGACCGCGACGTAAAACGCGAAATGCGTGGACGCCTGAATCAGGAAATCCGTGGTCTGGTTGAGCAAAGCAATATGGCGCTGCTCAACGAAAACGCCAATAAAGACAGTAAAGTGATCCCGACGCAGCGCGATTTGCTGGCCGGTATCGTCGCCAAGCATTATGCCAAACAACACATTTTGCCGCGTGACGTGGTGCTGGCGCATGAGCGCGGTGAAATCCATTACCACGATCTGGATTACTCGCCGTTCTTCCCGATGTTCAACTGTATGCTGATCGACCTGAAAGGTATGCTGAATCACGGTTTCAAAATGGGTAATGCCGAAATTGACACGCCGAAGTCAATTTCCACCGCCACAGCAGTCACCGCGCAAATCATCGCGCAGGTCGCCAGCCACATCTACGGCGGCACCACCATTAACCGCATCGACGAAGTGCTGGCACCGTTCGTCACGTCCAGCTTTGAAAAACACCGCGCCATCGCGCTGGAATGGCAGGTCGCTGACGTCGAAGCCTTTGCGCACAGCCGCACCGAAAAAGAGTGTTATGACGCCTTCCAGTCGCTGGAATATGAAGTCAACACGCTGCACACCGCCAATGGCCAGACACCATTTGTCACCTTCGGCTTCGGCCTCGGGACGTCCTGGGAGTCACGCCTGATCCAGCAGTCGATTCTGCGCAACCGCATTGCAGGGCTCGGCAAAAACCGCAAAACCGCCGTGTTCCCGAAACTGGTGTTCGCTATCCGCGAAGGCCTGAACCATAAAGCCGGTGACGCGAATTACGACATCAAGCAACTGGCGCTTGAGTGCGCCAGCAAACGCATGTACCCGGACATTCTGAACTACGATCAGGTGGTCAAAGTCACCGGCTCCTTCAAAACGCCGATGGGCTGCCGCAGCTTCCTGGGCGTTTACGAAGAAAACGGCGAGATGATCCACGAAGGCCGTAACAACATCGGTGTGATCAGCCTGAACCTGCCGCGCATCGCGCTGGAGGCAAAACAGGATGAAGCGACGTTCTGGAGCCTGCTCGACGAACGTTTACTGCTGGCGAAAAAAGCCCTGATGACGCGCATTGCCCGTCTGGAAGGCATCAAAGCGCGCGTCGCACCGATTCTGTATATGGAAGGGGCGTGCGGCGTGCGTCTGAAAGCCGACGACGATATTTCCGGTATCTTCAAAAATGGCCGCGCATCGATTTCTTTGGGTTATATCGGCGTGCATGAAACCATTAATGCGCTGTTCGGCAACCAGACTCACGTCTTCGACGCCAGCCAGCTGCGTGAAAAAGCCGAGGCGATTGTTGCCCGTCTGAAAGCCGCCACGGAAAGCTGGAAAGACGAAACCGGCTACGGATTCAGTCTGTACAGCACGCCAAGCGAAAACCTGTGCGACCGTTTCTGCCGCCTCGATAAAGCCGAATTCGGCCTGGTCGCGGGCGTGACCGACAAAGGCTATTACACCAACAGCTTCCATCTGGACGTGGAGAAGAAGGTGAATCCGTATGAAAAACTCGACTTCGAAGCGCCGTATCCGCCACTGAGCAACGGCGGTTTCATCTGCTATGGCGAGTATCCGAACCTGCAACACAACCTGAAAGCACTGGAAGACGTTTGGGATTACAGCTACACCCGCGTTCCTTATTACGGCACGAATACGCCGATTGATGAGTGCTACGACTGCGGCTACACCGGTGAATTCGAGTGCACCAGCAAAGGCTTCACCTGCCCGAAATGCGGTAACCACGAGCCTTCACGCGTGTCAGTCACCCGCCGCGTCTGCGGTTATCTCGGCAGCCCGGATGCCCGTCCGTTCAACGCCGGTAAGCAGGAAGAAGTGAAGCGCCGCGTGAAGCATTTGGGTAACGGACAGCTGGGTTAATGTTGTGAATTTTCATCAATATTACTCAGTGGATGTGGTCAACGGACCCGGAACGCGCTGCGTACTGTTCGTTTCCGGTTGTGTCCACGAATGCCGCGGATGCTATAACAAAAGCACCTGGCGCGTGGACTCCGGTAAGCCGTTTACGCCGGAAGACGAAGACCGGATTATCGCTGACCTGCAAAACACGGTCATTCCCCGCCAGGGGCTTACACTCTCCGGCGGCGACCCGCTGCATCCGCAAAATCTGTCTGCCGTACGCCAGCTGTTGCTGCGCGTACAGGCAGAATGTCCCGGCAAAGACGTGTGGATGTGGACCGGTTATACGCTCGGGGAACTGACGCCAGAACAGCAGGACGTGGTGGCGCTCATCAACGTACTGGTGGACGGCAAATTTGTGCAGGAACTGAAAGACCCGTCGCTGATCTGGCGCGGCAGCGGGAATCAGGTGATTCATTACTTACGGTAAAGCGCCTGAGATGAAAGCTTACAGAGGGGAAATCACTCCCCTCTTTTCTCTAAATTCCATTCAGCAGAAAATCAAACGCGTTTTTCACTTCATAGATTTCACCATCGAGCTGTTTTATCCACTCACCGATTTCTTTCGGGGAAACACCTCCCAGCATGTGCGTCATCGCAACATAATGCTGATGCTGGATTTTGAGCAACGGACAAAGCTTTTTAGGCGGAAAATCGATAAGCCGGGTCAATGGAATCAGCGGCACCATGACCGTATGGTGATATCCCACGGCTGACGGATGATGAATATTCAGCAGAAATGGATAAGCTGCTTTTCCTCCGCCCTTGTTTACATAGATGGCGTACTGATCCATCAAAATGCGCGCTGATAGTCAGAGAAAGCCCCATATTCCTCTGCATATTTCTTTATGGCCTCAATCCCTTTCCGGTTCTCCTGCGCCCATATTTCCGCCGGGGTTTCAGGTATTACCTGAACAGGTAACTCATTGAATTCTATCGCTCTCGCTTCTGGCATACATAATCCTTATATGATTAACGGTTAAAAGTTGCACGGCCAAAAAAGTGTATTCCTCCGTTTTCACGCCGTAAACCGCCGATGTGTATTCCTGCGAGACATCTTCCAAATCTTCACTTCTTTGCAACCAGACCTTCACCCAACTGTCACTTTGTTTCGCCAACATGATGCCAACGCCGAACTGAGGTTTGCATCATGTCGCCTTCTTATTTCCTTCAAAAATCCCCTGCCACTGCCGGATTCTCCCGTGCGAGGTATTCATTGTGATGAACTTATCTAGACATCCGACCAGTCACACCACGGTTTATCAGCAAATCGCTGCCGAACTGGAACACGAACTGCGTAACGGCTATCGCTGCGGGGATTATCTGCCGCCGGAACAGCAGCTTGCCGAGCGCTTTAAGGTCAACCGCCACACGCTGCGTCGCGCGGTGGATGAGCTGGTGGATCGCGGCTGGCTGCAACGCCGTCAGGGGATTGGCACGCTGGTGCTGATGCGCCCCTACGATTACCCGCTGCATTCGCAGGCACGGTTCAGCCAGAACTTGCTGGATCAGGGCAGTCACCCGACCAGCGAACGTTTGCTGGCGGTGCTGCGTCCGGCCACCGATCACGTCGCGGCGGCGTTATCGCGTCAGGAAGGCGACACGGTGATCCATCTGCGCACGCTGCGCCGCGTCAACGGCGTGCCGGTCTGCGTGATCGACCATTATCTGCCTGATCTCGACTGGTGGCCTGCGCTGCAAAACTTCCATAACGGCTCGCTGCACGATTTTATCCGCGAAGAAATTAAGCAAAAACTCAGCCGCCGCACCACCCGTATCAACGCCCGCCGCGCGCTGGCGAAGGAAAGCAAATTACTCGAAATCGTGCCGCAGGCTCCGCTGCTGTGTGTGCGCACCCTGAACATTTGTGAAGGCAGCGATCAGGTGGCGGAATATTCCGTCAGCCTGACACGCGCCGACATGATCGAACTGACCATGGAGCACTGAATGGATCACCTGCAAACCCGCCAGCGCTGGATGTCGGTGCTGGCTCACAGCCGCCCGGATGCGCTGCTCGCGCACTGGCAACCGCTGAATCTGTCTCCGCAATTTGAACGTATCCGCCCCGCCGAAACCGGCCTGACACAACTTCAGGGCCGCATGGGCGGCACCGGAAAACGTTTTGTGATGGGCGATATGACCGTCACCCGCGCCGTGGTGCAGATGGACGGCGGCGTCTATGGCTACAGCTATGTCAGTGGTCGCAATAAAGCCCACGCCGAACTGTGCGCCGTTATTGATGCTTTGCTGCAAATGCAGGGGATGGACGAACTGCTGCATAAGCGGGTGATCGCCCCGCTGGCGGCGCTGCAACAGGAACGTCGCCAGCAGCGCGCCCGTGAGGTAGCTGCCAGCCGTGTCGATTTCTTTACTCTGGTTCGCGGAGAATAATTCATGTCACTTGTTGCCAGTTTTCAAAATCCGGTTGCCGATGCGCAATACAGTTTCCGTCGTATTCTCAAAGCGTTAAGCGAACCGGGCGTCAGCGTGCAGTTACCTGCGATGGCCGGTTTCGGCGCACTGGGCTCCGCCAGCGCCTGTGTGTTACTGACGCTCATCGATCAGAACACCCCGCTGTGGCTGAGCGCCTCGCTCAACGATGAAATCCTGCGAAAAAACCTGCGTTTTCACACCGGCGCGGTGCTGACCGATTCTCCTTCTGCCGTCAGCTTTGCGCTGGCGGATCCGGCGCTCGACAGCACGACGTTACTGGCTTTCCCCTGCGGTGACGAAATGTCGCCGGAGCTGGCGACCAGCGTAATTGTTCAACTAGAAGGTCTGACCGGCGGCACGCCGCTGCGTCTGCGCGGGCCGGGCATTGAGAGCAGCCGGACGATTTCGCCACAACTACCGGACGCGGTTCGTGATTACCTGCTCAACCGCCCTCACCGCTTCCCGCTCGGCCTGGACTTTATGTTCACCTGCGGCGAAGAACTGATTGCTGTACCGCGCACTACGCGCGTGGAGGTGTGCTGATGTACGTCGCCGTTAAAGGGGGTGAGAAGGCGATTGCCGCCGCCCATCAGCTGCTGGCGCACGAACGCCGTGGCGATACTGATGTGAATGAACTCGGCTGCGAACAGATTGAGCAACAGCTCGGTCTGGCGGTCGACCGCGTGATGAGCGAAGGCGGGATCTACGACCGCGAGCTGGCCGCGCTGGCGATTAAGCAGTCCGGCGGCGATCTGGTGGAAGCCATTTTTCTGCTGCGCGCTTACCGCACGACGTTGCCGCGTCTGGCGACCAGCGAACCGCTGAACACCAAAGCGATGCGCCTCGAACGCCGTATTTCCGCCATCTACAAGGATTTGCCGGGCGGTCAGGTGCTGGGGCCGACCTACGATTACACCCACCGTTTACTGGATTTCGCCCTGCTGGCAGAAGGCGAAGCGCCGTTTACGCCCATTGCCGACGAGCCTCAGCCGGAAAATTGCGGGCACGTTTTTGACCTGCTGACGCAACAACAGCTGGCGGTTGAGGAACAGGACGACGGCACCGAGCCGGAAGACATCACCCGCACGCCGCCGGTCTATCCGGCTTCGCGCGCGGCGCGGTTGCAGCAACTGGTCCGCGGTGACGAAGGTTTTCTGTTGTCCCTGAGTTATTCCACGCAGCGCGGATATGGCCGCACGCATCCGTTTGCCGGTGAAATCCGTACCGGCTGGCTGACCGTAGAAATCGTGCCGGAAGAGCTGGGTTTTGCGATTGATATCGGCGAAATCCTGCTGACCGAATGCGAGATGGTGAACGGTTTTGTCGCCCCCGAAGACAAACCGCCGCATTTCACCCGCGGTTACGGGCTGGTGTTTGGCCGCGCCGAACGTAAAGCCATGTCGATGTCGCTGGTCGACCGTGCGCTGCAAACCCGCGAATACGGCGAGCAAATCAGCAGCCCTGCACAGGACGAAGAATTCGTTTTATCTCACGCAGACAACGTCGAAGCGGCGGGTTTCGTTTCGCACCTCAAGCTACCGCACTACGTCGATTTCCAGGCCGAACTGGAATTGCTCAAGCGCCTGCGCGCTGCGAAAGAACAGGATTCCGCCCATGAACAATAATGCCGCTCAGACGCTCACCGGCTATAACCACGGTTATCTCGACGAGCAAACCAAACGCATGATCCGCCGCGGAATCCTGAAAGCCGTGGCGATCCCCGGTTATCAGGTTCCGTTCGCGGGGCGTGAAATGCCGATGCCTTACGGCTGGGGCACCGGCGGGATCCAGCTCACCGCCAGTGTAATCGGTGAAAAAGATGTGCTGAAAGTGATTGATCAGGGCGCTGACGACACCACCAACGCCGTGTCGATCCGCAAGTTTTTCCAGAGCGTCGCCGGGGTGAAAACCACCGAGAAAACCGTGGATGCCAGCCTGATCCAGACGCGTCACCGCATTCCGGAAACGCCGTTGCAGGAAGATCAGATCCTGATTTTTCAGGTGCCGATCCCCGAACCGCTGCGCTTTATCGAACCGCGCGAAACCGAGACCCGCAAAATGCATGCGCTGGAAGAGTACGGCGTGATGCAAGTGAAACTGTATGAAGACATCGCACGCTTCGGCCATATCGCCACGACCTATGCGTATCCGGTGAAAGTGAACGATCGCTACGTAATGGACCCGTCGCCAATCCCGAAATTTGATAACCCGAAAATGCACATGATGCCGGCTTTGCAGCTGTTCGGTGCCGGACGCGAAAAACGTATCTACGCCCTGCCGCCGTTCACCAAAGTGGAAAGTCTGGACTTCGACGATCACCCGTTCACCGTGCAGCAATGGGACGAACCCTGCGCCCTCTGCGGGTCGCATCACAGCTATCTCGACGAAGTGGTACTCGACGATGTGGGCAACCGGATGTTCGTGTGCTCAGACACCGATTTTTGCGCTCAGCAAGTTGAGCAACAGGCTTCCAACGAGGTTAACCGCTGATGACCACTCCATTAAATCTCGCCGCCGCGCCGCTGTTGTCGGTGAACAATCTGACCCATTTGTATGCGCCGGGAAAAGGCTTCAGCGATGTGTCTTTCAATCTGTATCCGGGCGAAGTGCTGGGCATTGTCGGCGAATCCGGTTCCGGCAAAACCACACTGTTGCAGTCGATTTCCGCCCGCCTCGCGCCGCAGCAGGGCAACGTTATTTACAACAATGGCCAGACGCCTGCGCAGTCTTTGTATGACATGCCGGAAAGCGACCGCCGCCGACTTCTGCGCACCGACTGGGGCGTGGTGCATCAGCATCCGATGGACGGTCTGCGCCGCCAGGTTTCAGCCGGGGGCAATATCGGCGAGCGCCTGATGGCAGTCGGTGAGCGTCATTACGGCAATATCCGCCAGAAAGCCAGCCAGTGGCTGGAAGACGTGGAAATTCCGGTTTCGCGCATCGATGACCTGCCGACCACGTTTTCCGGCGGGATGCAGCAACGTCTGCAAATCGCCCGCAATCTGGTGACGCATCCGCGTCTGGTGTTTATGGATGAACCGACCGGCGGCCTTGATGTGTCGGTGCAGGCGCGGTTGCTGGATTTACTGCGCACGCTGGTGGTGGAAATGCAGCTGGCGGTGGTGATTGTCACCCATGATCTCGGCGTCGCGCGTCTGCTGGCGCACCGTTTGCTGGTGATGAAACAGGGCCAGGTGGTGGAAAGTGGTTTAACCGACCGCGTACTCGACGATCCGCATCATCCGTATACGCAGCTGCTCGTGTCCTCCGTGTTGTCTTAACCCTTATTCCAGAGAAAGAGTGACCAAAATGACGACGAAGCTCAGGGTCGAAAATCTCAGTAAAACTTTTGTGTTACACAACCAGCAGGGCGTGCGGTTGCCGGTGTTCAGCCACGCCAGTCTGGAGGTGAAAGCCGGAGAATGCGTGGTGCTGCACGGCCATTCCGGCAGCGGAAAATCTACGTTACTGCGCTCGCTGTACGGTAATTACCTGCCGGACAGCGGCAAAATCTGGGTCGAACATCAGGGCCAGCAAATCGATATGGTCAGCGCCGAAGCGCGCGAAATTCTGTCCATTCGCCGTCATACCGTCGGCTGGGTCAGCCAGTTTCTGCGCGTGATCCCGCGTATCAGCGCGCTGAATCTGGTGATGCAACCGCTGCTGGAACTGGGCGTGGATAAAGCACAAAGCGAAGTCCGCGCCAGCGCATTGCTGCACCATCTGAATGTGCCGGAACGTTTGTGGCATCTCGCACCATCAACATTCTCGGGCGGCGAACAGCAGCGCGTGAATATCGCGCGCGGCTTCGTGGTCGATTATCCGGTGCTGCTGCTTGATGAACCGACCGCCTCGCTGGATGCCACTAACCGCGCCGCCGTCGTCACGCTGATTGAGCAGGCGAAAGCGCGCGGAGCCGCCGTGGTTGGGATTTTCCATGACGAAGATGTCCGCCAGCGCGTCGCCGATCGCCTGTATGCAATGAGCCCAGAAACTGCCCCGGAGATGTCCGCATGATCATCAACAACGTCAAACTGGTTCTCGACGATCAGGTCGCCGAAGGCTCGCTGGAAATGCACAACGGCGTGATCACCACTTTTGCCGACACACGCAGTCAGTTGCCGCAGGCGCTGGACGCTCAGGGCGGCTGGCTGCTGCCGGGATTGATCGAGCTGCACACTGATAATCTGGATAAGTTCTTCACGCCGCGCCCGAAAGTGGACTGGCCGGCGCATTCCGCCATGAGCAGCCACGACGCGCTGATGGTGGCAAGCGGGATCACCACGGTGCTGGACGCTGTGGCCGTGGGCGATGTGCGCGACGGCGGGCATCGTCTGGAGAATTTGCAAAAGATGATCGACGCCATCGTCAACAGCCAGAACGCCGGGCTGAACCGCGCCGAACACCGTCTGCATCTGCGCTGCGAGCTGCCGCACGACACCACGTTGCCGCTGTTCGAAAAGCTGATGGATACGTCAGTTCTCTCGCTGGTTTCCCTGATGGATCACTCGCCGGGCCAGCGCCAGTTCGCCACGCCGCAGAAATACCGCGAGTATTATCAGGGCAAATATCACATGAACGACGAGCAGATGGACGCGTATCAGGAAGAGCAAATCGCCCTGTCGCGCCGCTGGGCACAGCCAAACCGCGAGGCGATTGCCGCCCATTGCCGCGTCAGGAATATTTCTCTGGCCAGCCACGATGACGCCACGGCGGCACACGTTGAGGAATCTCTGGCGCTCGGCAGCGTGATTGCAGAATTCCCGACCACCGAAGAAGCGGCACGCGCCTCGCACGCCAGCGGGCTGGCGGTGCTGATGGGGGCGCCGAATATCGTGCGCGGCGGCTCGCATTCCGGCAACGTGGCGGCGCATAAACTGGCGTCACTGGGTCTGCTGGATATTTTGTCTTCTGACTATTATCCCGCCAGTCTGATGGACGCCGTTTTCCGCATCGCCAATGATGAAACGAATGCCTTCAGTTTGCCGCAGGCCGTGAAGCTGGTGACGCGAAATCCGGCTAATGCGCTGGGCTTGCAGGATCGCGGGGAAATTGCCGAAGGCAAACGCGCCGATCTGGTTCTGGCACGCGCGCATGGCGATCACCACTATGTGCAAAACGTCTGGCGTCAGGGCATACAGGTGTTTTAGGGCATGAGAGTCTTGCTCAGCACCCTGCTGAAAGCCTTTATGTTTCTGCTCCTTCCCCTTCGCAGGGAAGGGAGCTGATCGCGTTCTTACTCAGTTAGGAGACAAAATGAGTCGTTTACTTTATCTGATGGGTGCTTCAGGTTCTGGAAAGGACAGTCTTCTGGACGCGCTGCGCCAGCATTTACCGGCGGATGTCGCCGTGGCGCACCGCTACATTACACGCGCCGCGGACGCCGGTTCTGAGAATCATATTGCGCTGAGCGAAGCCGAATTTATTCAACGCCGCCAGCACGGATTATTTGCGCTGGAATGGCACGCGCATCAATGCCGGTACGGCGTGGGAATTGAAATCGACACCTGGATGCAGCTCGGTTGCCACGTGGTGGTCAACGGTTCGCGGGCGCATCTGGAGAAAGCGCAGCAGCGCTACGGCCCGCGGCTGGTGCCGGTGTGTTTGCAGGTTTCAGACGAGGTGCTGGCTGAACGTTTGTTGCGGCGCGGACGCGAAGATGCCGCGCAAATCGCCTGTCGTCTGGCGCGTGCAAGTGTGTATGACAGCGCGTTGCCCGCCAACTGCCACCGGCTGAATAACGACGGTGCATTGCAGGACACGTTAGGGCATTTGCTAGCCATTCTTTCGCTGCCGGTCAGCGCCTCTTTTTATTCCGTCACTTCATCATGAGCGAGATTATGACAGACATCATTTCCCCGTTTTCTTTAGCTGAAGAACAGGATTATTCACATCCTAAAATCGGTCAGCAGGTCAAACTGAACCGCTCGCAGCTTGGGCAATATGTGCATATTGCCGACAACGCGATCATCGAAGAAACGCAGATCGGTGATTATTCGTATACGGCGGGCAACAATCAGATCTTCTACGCCACCATCGGCAAGTTTGTGTCGATTGCCACCTACGTGCGGATCAATCCGGGCAATCACCCGACGTATCAGCGCGTTGCGCAGCATCATTTTACCTACCGCAGCTCGGTTTACGGGTTGGGTGAGGACGATCAGGATTTCTTCGACTGGCGCCGTGAGCATCACGTTACCGTCGGCAATGACGTGTGGATCGGTCATAACGCGGTGATCATGCCAGGCGTCAGCGTCGGGAACGGTGCGGTGATCGGGACGTCTGCCGTGGTGACCAAAGACGTTGAGCCGTATTCCATTGTGGCGGGCGTGGCCGCGAAAAAGATCGGCATGCGTTTTGAAGATTCAATGATCGAAAAGATCGAGAACAGCCAGTGGTGGAACTGGGATCACGAAACGCTGAAAGAGAGAATGCCGGACTTCCGCAATCTGCCGGTGTTTGTGGAGAAATATCTGTAAGGATCGGAATGATCCTCACGGGGGCAAAATTCGCGTTTTTTGCTGATACCTTATCATAAGGATCCGGTTCAGCAGAGAACGCGGGTTAAAGTTCTTCAATGCTGGCGGCAATATGATCAGATTCCAGCACGGTCACGCCGCCCAATCCTGCGTTAAACGCCTGCTCCTGTAAGGCTCTGGCGACAACGTCCGAATCGATGGCTTTCCATTTTCCCGGCAAGAGTTTAAACAGCGGCGCACTGAGTTGCTCGAGCAGGCGCGGCGGATGGCGTTTACCGACCAGTAACGACGGCCTGACCAGCGTCAGCAACGTCCAGCCCTGATGCATCAGCGCCTGTTCCATTTCACCTTTCGTCCGGTTATAGAGAAATCGTGAATGCGCATCTGCGCCGTTAGCACTGACCGCCAGACAATGGCGCGCGCCCAGTTCTTTCGCGGCTTTGGCGCAATCCACCACCAGATCGTAATCCACGGCACGAAACGCTTCCGCGCTGCCCGCCTGTTTACGCGTGGTGCCTAGGCAGCAAAACAGCAGGTCGATCGGTTCATCCAGCGCGACCACCAGCGACGTGAGATTTTCCCCCAGCGGGTTGATCAATTTATTGCCCGGCGGCAGCGGACGGCGGCTCGGCGCAACAATCCGGCTGACGCGCGCATCCAGTTGCAACAGACGCAAAAGCTCGCGCCCAATCAGACCACTTCCGCCCAGCAGAAGAACTTTTGCCATATCACTTCCTTTTAAAAAACGGCGTTTACACGGAATTTCAGAAACAGATAAGTTCAAGTGTTACCCGATTGTAAATTCCCCGCTATAAGACAGTTCCTGTTACTCAGGCTTATCAGAAAGCGCGCGATCCCACAGCAGCTTTTTGCCAAATCCCAGGGCGTTATCCGTCATCTTGATGCTGTTAAGTTTCAGCGCCCAGACCGGCGCTTTCATGGCGATCGCCACCGGGAAATGTTTGCAGTACAGGCGGCGCGCGTGGCTCTCTTCTTCACCGGAAAGGATCGTCGCCTCACCGCGATACTGAATGCCTTTGATCAGCGCAATGGTTTTTGGATGCGGCGCGATCGTGCCCACCACCTGCGGCGATTTTGCCATCAGCGTGCCGTGCAGCGTTTTCAGTTCGGTCATGAAATACAAAGACAGGGTTTCAGCATCGGTGACGTAAAAGCAGTTAGCGCTCCACATCTCGCCGTCGGCGGCGGCACACAGCGCCAGCACATGATTTTTGGTCAGGAATTTGAGAATGTGTTTCAGGTCGTCGGGGTTATTCATCGGAGGATCCTTGTCGTCTTTGCCGCAGTGTACCGTGACACAACGATGTTTTACGTCATTCTGCCGTGCGGTTCAGGTAAACTTACGCAAACTTTTCCAAATACGATGCGTCTATGTCCACTTCTCCCCGTTGGTTTTTATACATGTTGAGAACACCCACCGGCATGCTTTATACCGGCATCACGACCGACGTTACGCGGCGTCTTTGCCAGCATCAGGCAGGCAAAGGGGCGAAAGCATTACGCGGAAAAGGCGAGCTGGAGCTGGTGTTCCATTGCGCAGCGGGGGATCGTTCTCTGGCCTCGAGGCTGGAAATCCGGGTGAAAAAGCTGAGCAAGGTGCAGAAGGAATTTCTGGTGAAAGCCGCGCCAGTATCCCTGCAACGTTATTTTGAATTGCCGGATAGCGGGAGTCAGGAAAACGAGGCGCGGGAAGAAAACTAACGGGCCTGAAGCCAAACCCGTTAAAAGTCAGACCCGCTAAATATCAAAACCGGTCAAACGGCGGGGAGAATTCTACCTGACCGCTGGCGTCTTTGAGCGCATCGTCAGATAAGGTGAAGAGCTGGAAGGCCGCTTCGGTGTCCGGCCAGCGGCACTGCAAATCATGTACTGCCGCCGGTTTAAAACCAAAACGCCCGTAATACGCCGGGTCACCAAGCACAACGACGGCGGCGTAACCAAATTCATTCAGGGAATCGAGCCCTTCGTAAACCAGCTTTTCGCCCAATCCCTGACGACGCAAAGACTCGTCAACCGCCAGCGGTGCCAGCGCGACCCAGTTGCGATCTTCGCCCTGAATATCAACCGGGCTGAAGGCGACATAACCGACCACACCGCCTTCGTCGTCGGTGGCGACAACACCCAGCGTCAGCAGGCCATCTTCGCGCAGTTGCTGCACCAGATCGGCTTCGGCGCCGCCGGGAAACGCGCGGCGCAACAGACGGTCAATGCCCGCGGCATCTACCGGAATTTCAGTGCGAATTAGCATAGCTCAGCTACCGGAGCTTTCGGCTCACGGTCCTCTTGCAGTCCCGCTTCAACGAAATCGGCCAGGCGCAGCAGACCCTTTTTCAGCAGCAGCGGCATAGTATCGAGATCGATAGAATCCATCAGATTCTTCACATACAGACCGAGTTCCGTGTCACCTTCAATGCGCAGACGACGCTGGAAGAACAGCGTATCCGGATCTTCTTTCCGCGCAGCAATCAAAATCAGGTCGTTGGCGTTGCCGCTAAAGCTGACATCCGCGTCGCCTTTTTCTGCAACGATCAACTTACCTTCGTCCACTGACATCAGCCAGCTCAGGCTGAGATCGCTGACATCAATTTTAAGCCAGCGGCCTTCGAGGAAATCCAGTTCGCCATCGGCCAGCGCCTGACGAAGCTGCCCGCTCAGTACCTGTTGCAAGACCTGACGCTGTAGCGCAAAGGGCGTGAATTTCAAAGGCACACTCAACAGGGAGGGGCCCTGACGAACCAAACGTGCACGTAGTTTTTGCAACACTGGCACTACTCCTTTCGGTAACTTTTTCGGCAATTTTTTGGAAACTATTTGTACTATTTTGCCACATCGCACGTAACGTTCAGCGGTCTACATCAATAAATACTGCAACAGAAAAACCTCCCGTACAACCTCCCCGACGGTTGCAGCCCCTTCAACACCCCAGAAACTGCCTCAAATCAAAATATTGCATCTATAGCTTCTCTAAAATAGTTCGCCAATCAAAGCCCTGACTGATGAATGAATAACGTCGGCAACTGGCTTTTCATCACCCACAACCCTTTCGCCACGGCGCGCGGTTGCAGTAAGGAACGAGAATGGAGCTACTTTGCCCGGCAGGGAATTTACCTGCGCTAAAAGCGGCCATCGATAATGGTGCTGATGCGGTATATATCGGCCTGAAAGATGACACCAATGCCCGCCACTTTGCAGGCCTGAACTTCACCGAGAAGAAATTGCAGGAGGCGGCAAATTACGTTCACCGTCACCGCCGTAAGTTGCATATCGCCATCAATACGTTTGCGCACCCTGACGGCTATCAGCGCTGGGAACGCGCCGTCGATATGGCCGCACAGCTCGGTGCCGATGCGCTGATCCTCGCCGATATTGCCATGCTTGATTACGCCGCGACGAAATATCCTCACGTCGAGCGCCACGTCTCCGTTCAGGCTTCCGCCACCAACGACGAAGCGATCCGTTTCTACAAAAACAATTTTGACGTTTCCCGCGTGGTACTCCCTCGCGTGCTTTCGATGCATCAGGTGCGCCAGCTGTCGCGCACCACCGTCGTGCCGCTGGAAGTGTTCGCGTTCGGAAGCCTGTGCATTATGGCCGAAGGTCGCTGTTATCTGTCTTCCTATCTCACCGGTGAATCGCCCAATACCGTGGGAGCCTGTTCTCCGGCACGATTCGTCCGATGGCAGCAAACCGCGCAGGGTATGGAATCCCGTCTGAATGACGTGCTGATTGACCGCTATGACGAAGGCGAAAATGCCGGTTATCCGACGCTGTGCAAAGGCCGGTATCTGGTGGATGGCGCGAAATACCACGCGCTGGAAGAGCCGACCAGCCTGAATACGCTGGAATTACTGCCGGAGCTGTTCGCCGCCAATATTGCCTCGGTGAAAATCGAAGGGCGCCAGCGCAGCCCGGCGTATGTCAGCCAGGTGGCGCGCGTGTGGCGCATGGCCATCGACCGCTGCATGGCTGATCCGCAAAACTACAAAACCGACGAAGCCTGGATGAATGCGCTGGGCGCGATGTCTGAGGGTACGCAAACGACACTCGGTGCCTATCACCGTAAATGGCAGTAATTAAAGAGATCATTATGAAATATTCATTAGGAGCCATCCTTTATTACTGGCCGAAAGCGCAGGTTGAAGACTTTTATCAGGCGGCGGCAAACAGCAGCGCCGACATCATTTATCTCGGCGAGAATGTGTGTACCAAACGTCGCGAAATGAAGGTCAGTGACTGGATGGATGTCGCCCGTGAGCTGGCATCAGCCGGAAAACAAGTGGTGATTTCCACACTGGCGTTATTGCAGGCTCCTTCCGAACTCAATGAGCTGAAACGCTATGTCGAGAACGGCGAATTCCTGCTGGAAGCCAACGATTTTGGCGCGGTCAATATGGCGGCCGACCGGAAGCTGCCGTTTGTCGTCGGCCACGCGCTGAACTGCTATAACGCTGTTACGCTGAAACTGCTGCAAAAACAAGGCATGGTGCGCTGGTGTATGCCGGTTGAGCTTTCCCGCGACTGGCTGGTGAACCTGCTGAATCAGTGTCAGGAGCTGGGCATCCGGGATAAGTTTGAAGTGGAAGTATTGTCTTACGGGCATCTGCCGCTAGCCTATTCCGCGCGCTGTTTCACGGCACGTTCGGAAAATCGTGCGAAAGATGAATGCGAAACCTGCTGCATCAATTATCCGCAGGGCCGGAAAATGCTGTCGCAGGAAAATCAGCAGGTGTTTATCCTCAACGGCATCCAGACACAAAGTGGCTATTGCTACAATCTGGGTAACGAACTGACGTCGATGCAGGGGCTGGTCGATATCGTGCGGCTGTCACCGGAAACTCACGAGACGCTTTCCACTCTCGAGGAATTCCGCGCTAATGAACGGGGTTTGCATCCGCTAATGCTGACAGACAGAGCCGACTGTAACGGCTATTGGCAGCGCATTGCCGGGCTAGAACTGCGACGCTAAAAGTCAAAGTGGCAGTATGAAAAAGGGATATTACTTTGCGGTAATATCCCTTTTCTGATCATGAATTTCTGTGTTTTGGTCTGAACATCGCCCGCAGACGCACGCCGTCGCGCAGCATCCCCACAGCGATACCAATGAACGTATAAAACGCGCATAAAAGCAGAAGCATCAGGATGTCGCCGCCTACATCTTTAAACGGCAGCCCCATTTGATTCACCCCCGCAATCGCTTTGGTCGCCCAGGTCGAGGGCAGCATCGAAGAGATCGCCCTGACCCACGCGGGCATCGCCTGCAACGGCCAGATAGTGCCGGAAATGTAAAAGACCGGCGTCGTCACAAAGGCCAGCGTCAGGTAGATCAGTTCCACGCTGCGCAGGCATTCCGTGACCAGTTTACCTAATCCGAGAACGGCCAGTAAAAACGGGAACGTCAGCAGCAGAATTTCAGGAATGCTGGCCGTCTGCCGGTATCCCAACACCCACGGCCACAAGACGAACAGGACAATCGACAGGAATAACCAGACCGGGATCAGCGCAGAAATCCCGCCGAGAAAGGCCGGTATTGCCGGTTTTCCGGAAGGCCCGCTGTTGAGCACAATGCTGACACGCACGCTGGCGATCAGCAGTGAGTGCTGCAATAACATGACCAGAAGGCCGGGGAAAATGATCGCCGCGAAGCTGATGCCGGGATTAAAGACAGCCAGGGACTGCCCGATTATCGGCGACAACACCACACTGGCCTGCCGCTCGCTGAAGCCGCTGCTGAGCAGTAAATCCGTGTTGTATTGCGTGAGGATCGCCTGATACGCCGCGAGTACGTCCTGCTGGATTTGCCCGTTCGCCAGACGGTTGGTCGCATCGCCATAAACCGGGATCACGATGTTTTCACCGGCGAGGATCTTTTTCTCCAGATCCACCGGCATGATGATCACCGCGAACAATTTACGTAGCGCCAGATCGCGTTCGGCATCGGCGAGATTATCGTAGTGATTAGTTTCAACTTTAGATGTGGCGTCCAGCTGACGGGTCAGCATGCGGCTGGCGGTGCTGTGATCCTGATCGATAACGGCGACCGGCAGATCCCAGACGGTACGGTTAGCGTAAACCAGGCTCATCACACAAAGCGAAAGCAACAGCATCATCCACATCGGTTTATCGAGCAAACCGGTCAGCACTTTGCTGAAGGTTCCCCACCAGGTTTTGAACCATTCGCGACGGGTCATTGTCCTGGCTCCTGTTGCTTCATGCGCATATACAGACGCTTGCGCACCAGCACACCGGTGAGTAGCGGATAAATCAGCAGAATGCAGCAGACCATCAGAATGCCCCGCAGCGATACCTGACGCAGGAAAACGTCAAACATTGCCGCCAGCGCGTAGCTCAGGGGTTCGATACCGGAAATAATGCGCGCTGGCAGCGGCATCGATAACACCGGAACGGCCATACCGGAAAAGGTGAGCGCGATACTGACGAAAATCCCCATCATGGTGTAGGCGGTGATAGTCGTTTTCGTGAAGGTAAATAGCAGCAGACCCAGGCTTTGGGCGGCAATCACATAAAAGAAGCCGATCACCAGCATATACAAGGGATTACCGCTCACCCGCGCGTCGAAAAAACCCACGAGCATGGCGATTTCCACCATCAGCAGGGTGGTGAAACACAGCGTGTACGGCGCGAGTTTCCCGAGCAGCGCCAGCGTAAATGACGGCGCACTGAGCAGTGCCTGACTGCGCGCCATCACGTAAATCATGCAGGTGACGGTGAAAAGCTGCAAAAGATGGATGGTGGCGGCAAATTGCTGATAGTAGATGTAGCTGCCGCTGGCATTAAACAGGCTGCCGTAAGAGAGATCGACGCTCGCCAGTGACGGTAACGTTTTGCCGATTTCTGTCGCGATAATCGACCGGTAGCTGGTGTTCAGCTCAGTGATCAGCCCGCTGAAATCTTGCGTGGAATACAACCCGGCACCGTAAAACAGGGCGTTGTAATACAGAACCGCGCTCGGCTGTTTACCAGCCAGCACGTCCGCTTCAAAGTTCACCGGAATATACAATAATGCATAATCCTGCGCGGTGCGCAGACGGTATTCCGCTTCAGGTAATCCGCCTTCAAATGCCTGAACGTGCGCATGAGAACCTGCGTCAAGTTTGCGGGTCAGCGTTTTGGACAGCGTGCTGTGATCGTTATCCACCACCGAAACGGGCAAATCCAACAAAGTGCCTTCAGAGAAGTTGCTGCTGATCAGGCCGAACAGGAGTAAAGGGAAAATCCAGCACAGCCAGTGGATCACCGGTTTACGAAAGGCGTAATTTGCCTCGCGGGTAAAAGCACGACTGAAACAGCGCCATGCGGCTTTTATCCTTTCACTGCGCGGCGCTTTAACCGGCTTCACTTCGACTTCCATTGCCAAAGCGCGCTCATCCCCTGACGTAATCCGGGAACCGGTTTGGCGGGATACAGACGAACTTCAAAGGTTTTTAAATCGAAGTCACCGGTCGCGCGCGTTGCACGTTTGGTGGCGTAATCACCGAGCGGCGCGATGTAACGTACTTCGGCTTCAATCATTTCATTATTCAGCGCAGGCACGCGCATTTGCACTTTGTCGCCTTTGCGCACACCCGCCAGAATGTCTTCACGCAGGTTAAAAACGAAATAGGCATCAGGCAGACGGACTAACGTTAGCAACGGGCTGGACGCACTTTGCAGCTCGCCGACTTCCACTGGGATCGGCCCGACTTCGCCGTCTACCGGCGCTTTCACCTGTAAATCATCGGTCTGGGCTTTCACTTCCAGCAAATCTTCTTCCGCCTGACGCAGCTGAGCCGCATAACTTGCGCGTTGCTCCACGCGATCGCCATTAATGCCTTCGTCAAGATTGGCTTTGGCGACCAAAACCTGCGCATAAGCGCTGTCGCGCGCTCGGCGTGAATCCTCTAAGTCAGAGGCTGAGATAAAGCCTTTACCGGCGATCTTCGCATTGCGGTTGTATTCATCGCGGGCATTGACGTATTCGGCCTGAGATTGCGCCAGCGTCGCTTTCAGGTTACGGATGCTTTCTTCACGCGTCCCGTTAACTGAAAGTTCGAGCTGGGCTTTGGCCTGATCGCGTGCGGCTTCCAGCGCACGGAGCTGTGCCAACATTTCCGGGCTGTCGAGGGTAATTAGCAACTGCCCTGCTTTTACGTCATCGCCCCGTTCGACATGACGTTCAATCACGCGGCCTTTGGCTTTCGACGCGACAATGACTTCAGGCGCATCGACTTCCCCCTGGAGAAGGAGATCTTCGTTGTGCGCACGAAATAAAACAGCCAAAGAAACCGCAACCGCCACCAGCAGCAGGGTTAATAACATTCGTTTACTCATTGATACCACGTCCTTTTTGTTCGCCTGAATTAATGACCGGCATTGGTTTTCCCTTCCATCATTGTCCCTGCCTGCTTTCGCCGCCTTTGCAGGCGCATTTTTGACTTCAATGAGATCATAGCGGGATGAGCAGAGACTTTTTAACACAAAACAACATATTGGCTAAAATTATAATTTAGGCGAGTTAAATCCAATTTAAGCATGTTTAAACGGAAATTAAGGGCACAAATGCCGTATTCAATGAACACGTAATGGGTAATACTCGGTTTAATTATGAGCGGAATGCACCCTTTTCCCTCCTCTTCATCAACGAGTGAGCCGTGATTATGTCTGATAAAAACACCGTTCCCCTTTCCGTGCTCGATCTGGCACCCGTCCCGCAAGGTGCTGATCCGGCGAAGGCTTTTCAATGTTCTCTGAGTCTGGCGCAAAACGCCGAGAAATGGGCCTATCAGCGCTACTGGATGGCAGAACACCACAACATGACCGGCATCGCGAGCGCGGCGACGTCCGTTTTACTGGGTTATATTGCGGGCGGGACGAAAACGATCCGCGTGGGCTCAGGTGGCGTGATGCTGCCAAACCATTCGCCGCTGGTGATTGCTGAACAATTCGGGACGCTGGCGACGCTGTATCCGAACCGTGTTGATCTCGGCCTGGGCCGCGCACCGGGAACCGATCAGCGCACAATGGTTGCGCTGCGCCGTCATCTTTCCGGAGAGATTGATAATTTCCCGCAGGATGTTCAGGAATTGCAGATGTATTTCGGCGACGTTCAGCCGCAGCAAGCCGTTCAGGCGGTTCCGGGTCAGGGCCTGCATGTGCCAATCTGGCTGCTGGGTTCCAGCCTCTACAGCGCGCAACTCGCAGCCGCACTGGGTCTGCCGTTTGCCTTTGCATCACACTTTGCGCCCGACATGCTGTATCAGGCGCTGGCGATTTATCGCAGTAAATTCCAGCCTTCCGCGCAACTTGAAAAGCCGTATGCAATGGTGTGTATCAATGCGATTGCCGCAGATACCGACGAAGAAGCGCAGCGGATGTTTACGTCGAACCAGCAGCAGTTCATCAATTTACGCCGCGGCATGCCGGGGAAATTACCGGCCCCGGTCGATAACATTGAAAGCCTGTGGTCGGCGTCAGAACGCTTTGGCGTGGATAATGCGCTGCGGATGTCTGTTATCGGCAATAAAGCGTCGATTCGTCAGGGATTGCAGTCTATCTTGCGCGAAACCGAAGCCGATGAGCTGATGATTAACGGGCAAATTTTTAATCATGAAGCCCGCCTGCGTTCATTCGAAATCGTCTCTCAGTTACAGGGCGATTTGGCGAAAGAACAGCGCATCGGATAAACGTTGCGGTAAATGGCAGACGAAAAAAAACCAGCCCGTTAAAAGGCTGGTTTTTTATTATCTGAAGTTCAGCGGACTGAAGTCAGATCATTATGCGTCAGTAGTGCGACGTGGTGCGCGGCTTGGCGGACGACGGTCGCCAGCTGCTGAAGAACCTTCACGACGGTCGCCGTTGAAAGAACGTGGAGCACCGTTACCACGGCCACCTTCACGACGTTCGCCATTGAACGGACGCGGAGCACCGTTACCACGACGCTCACCACCCGCACCAGCCGGACGGTCACGACGCGGAGCCTGTGGCTGCGCATCACCGATCAACTGCATGTTCATCGGTTTGTTCAGGATACGGGTACGGGTGAAGTGAGACAGGATCTCGCCCGGCATACCCTTCGGCAACTCGATAGTGGAGTGCGTACCGAACAGTTTGATGTTACCGATGTAACGGCTGCTGATATCACCTTCGTTAGCGATAGCGCCAACGATGTGACGAACTTCAACGCCATCATCGCGACCCACTTCGATACGATACAGTTCCATATCGCCAGCGTCACGACGCTCACGACGTGGGCTGTCGCCATCACGTGCAGGGCGGTCGCTGTTACGCGCCGGACGGTCACGACGATCGCCACGGTCACCGCGGTCGCCACGATCTTCGAATTCACGACGTGGTGGACGGCTTTTGAACGGCTGATCAGCAGGAACGATCAGAGGACGTTCGCCCTGTGCCATTTTCAGCAGTGCAGCGGCCAGCGTTTCGATGTCCAGCTCTTCTGCAGGTTGCAGTTTAGCCAGCAGAGCACGGTACTGATCCAGATCGCTGCTTTCCAGTTGTTGCTGAACTTTTGCTGCGAACTTCGCCAGACGACGTTCGCCCAGAACTTCTGCAGTTGGGATTTCAACTTCTGGAATGGTCAGCTTCATTGTACGTTCAATGTTGCGCAGCAGACGACGTTCGCGGTTCTCAACGAACAGCAATGCGCGACCTGCACGACCTGCACGGCCGGTACGGCCGATACGGTGAACGTAAGATTCTGAGTCCATCGGGATGTCGTAGTTAACAACCAGGCTGATACGTTCTACGTCGAGACCACGTGCTGCCACGTCGGTTGCAATCAGAATGTCCAAACGGCCATCTTTCAGACGTTCCAGAGTCTGCTCACGCAGGGCCTGGTTCATGTCACCGTTCAGTGCAGCGCTGCTGTAGCCGCTACGTTCCAGTGCTTCTGCCACTTCCAGCGTCGCATTTTTAGTACGAACGAAGATGATCGCCGCATCAAAATCTTCTGCTTCCAGGAAACGAACCAGCGCTTCGTTTTTACGCAGGCCGTATACAGACCAGTAGCTCTGGCTGATGTCCGGACGCGTTGTCACGCTCGACTGGATACGCACTTCCTGAGGCTCTTTCATGAAGCGACGGGTAATGCGACGAATAGCTTCTGGCATGGTTGCAGAGAACAGCGCGGTCTGATGTTCAGCCGGGATCTGCGCCATGATAGTTTCGACGTCTTCGATGAAGCCCATACGCAGCATTTCATCAGCTTCGTCCAGCACCAGACCGCTCAGGTTAGAAAGGTTCAGGGTGCCGCGTTTCAGGTGGTCCAGCAGACGGCCCGGGGTACCTACAACAACTTGTGGACCCTGACGCAGTGCGCGCAACTGAACGTCATAGCGCTGGCCGCCATAAAGGGCAACCACATTCACGCCATGCATATGTTTAGAGAAATCAGTCATTGCTTCAGCAACCTGAACCGCCAGTTCGCGGGTGGGTGCCAGAACAAGAATTTGTGGTGCTTTCAGTGAAGCATCAATGTTATGCAGCAGCGGTAAAGAGAACGCTGCAGTTTTACCGGAACCAGTCTGAGCCATACCCAGAACGTCGCGGCCATTTAACAGGTGAGGAATACACTCAGCCTGGATTGGTGATGGTTTTTCGTAGCCCAAATCAGTCAGGGCAGAAATGATCGGAGCAGACAGCCCCAGGTCAGCAAAAGAGGTTTCAAGCTCAGTAGTCATGTACACGTGCCTCATTAATAATGGCAGCCAGTCTACATAACTCGTCGAGAAAATTTTCAGTCATTTTCATTGAAAAGTGTGAACCGGCTCAAATTAGATTATAAAACGAACAAAGCAACCCTCGCCCGTTAAGGCGCTTAAAAATGGTTAAACCATGATTAAAAAGGCTGATTGGTGTCGTCAGCTATTGCTGGTCCGATTCTGATAGGTCGTCTTGCTCATGGCCCAAAAGCGCCAATTCCAACAATGCATAGCGGTGCTCAACAAAGTTATGAACGTTGTTAGCTACCGTCAGTTTGAACAGTGCCGCGGCGCTGTTCTTGTCCCCCAGACTTAGGTAATGCTTACCTAAATAGAAGTCAGTTTCACTGAGATGCTCAGCGAGCGAAGTGTTATCCGTTGCTTCTGCCTTGAGGCGTTCCATCAGCGTAGATTCGCTGATCTTGCCCAGGTAGAATTCGACGATATTCCATCCCCATTGCCCTCTGTCCGCTTTGTCATAACGCTGTTGAAGCGCTACTTCGGCATTCTTCGGATTGATTTCTCGCTCCGCAAGGTAAAGCCATAACGAACGGAAGGGATCATTTGGATCGTCTCGATAAAACGCCTGCAGATCATCCTGCGCTAACGAGAATCGGCCACCGTAATACAGTGCGATACCTCGGTTCAAACGCGCGTAGTTGTAAGTTGGATCAAGCTCTAGTACAGAATCAAACGCTTCATAGGCAGCATCGAAATTGCCTGCCTGCGTTAGGTAAATCCCCAGGTAGTTAAAAACTTCTGGCATATCAGGACGAATAGACAGCGCTTGTGAAAAATCATTTCGCGCCAGTGCTCTTAGCCCGAGACTATCATACAGCACACCGCGCTCATATAATAGCTGTGCTCTCTCATCATCAGTCAATGACCGGCTGGCAAGTATTTGTTCCATGCGTGCCAGAATCACTTCCTGCTGCAACGTCGGCTGCAACGGAATCGCCAGAACTTCATTTTTACGCCAATCATGGTTGCTGCATCCTGCCAACATAAGTGCTGTCGCAACATAACACCAGCGCAAGAAAGGCTTCATTTCTACTCCCGGAGACAAACATTGGATGAACGTCCTGTCATCCGCTTGCTTAACACAAACGCATCCTACGTTCGTGAGACGAACAGCTCCCTTCAAGTTGGAAGGGAGCTGTAAAACTTCTGTTACAGTTTATTCTGCTGCAGGTTGCTCAGTTGTATCGTCCTGAGTGGGTGCGGTAGCTTCTTTGATGCTCAGACGCACACGACCCTGACGGTCAACTTCCAGAACTTTAACCGGAACTTCCTGGCCCATCTGCAGGTAATCAGTCACTTTCTCAACACGCTTATCAGCGATTTGAGAGATGTGAACCAGACCTTCTTTACCGCCGCCGATGGCAACAAACGCGCCAAAGTCTACGATACGGGTCACTTTACCCTGATAGATACGACCCACTTCGATTTCTGCAGTGATCTCTTCGATACGACGGATAGCGTATTTCGCTTTCTCGCCGTCGGTTGCTGCGATTTTCACAGTGCCGTCATCTTCGATTTCGATAGTGGTGCCAGTTTCTTCAGTCAGAGCACGGATCACAGAACCACCTTTACCGATCACGTCTTTGATTTTGTCCGGACTGATCTTGATGGTGTGGATGCGTGGAGCAAACTGAGAGATATCGCCACGTGGTGTGCTGATAGCCTGTTCCATTACGCCCAGAATGTGCAGACGCGCACCCTTAGCCTGGTTCAGAGCCACCTGCATGATTTCGCGGGTGATACCTTCGATTTTAATGTCCATCTGCAGCGCGGTGATACCGTCGCGGCTACCGGCCACTTTGAAGTCCATGTCGCCCAGGTGATCTTCGTCACCCAGAATGTCGGACAGAACGACAAAGCTGTCGTCTTCTTTCACCAGACCCATTGCGATACCCGCAACAGCGGCTTTAATCGGAACACCTGCATCCATCAGGGCCAGAGAAGCACCACAAACAGAAGCCATTGAAGATGAACCGTTAGATTCAGTGATTTCAGAAACCACACGTACGGTGTACGGGAAGTCTTCTGGTTTTGGCATCATTGCCAGCACGCCACGTTTAGCAAGACGGCCATGGCCAATCTCACGACGTTTAGGCGAACCAACCATACCTGTTTCACCCACAGAGTACGGAGGGAAGTTGTAGTGGAACAGGAAGCTATCAGTCTTCTCGCCCATCAGCTCATCCAGATTCTGCGCATCACGTGCAGTACCCAGAGTTGCGGTAACCAGAGCCTGAGTTTCACCACGGGTGAACAGCGCAGAACCGTGGGTACGTGGCAGAACGCCAGTACGCACGTCCAGACCGCGGATCATGTCTTTTTCACGGCCATCGATACGCGGCTCGCCACGCAGAACACGGCTACGAACCACGTTCTTCTCGATGCTGCCCAAGATGTCGGAGATTTCGCCCGCATCCAGAGATTCGTCTTCAGCTTGCAGAGCCTGAACAACGTCAGATTTGATGACGTTGATCTGAGCGTAACGATCTTGCTTATCAGTGATCAGGTACGCATCACCCAGGCGGGTTTCAGACAGCGCAGCAACGCGAGCATGCAGCTCAGCGTTAACCACTTCAGGCTGCCATTCCCATTTAGGTTTGCCCGCTTCTGCAACCAGAGCGTTGATGTTGTCGATAACGATTTGCTGTTGGTCATGGCCGAATACAACCGCGCCCAGCATCTGATCTTCGCTCAACACTTCAGCTTCTGATTCAACCATCAGAACAGCACCCTGAGTACCCGCAACAACCAGATCCAGACGGCTGGTTTTCAGCTCATCGGCAGTTGGGTTCAGAACGTACTGATCATTAATGTAGCCTACGCGAGCTGCACCGATTGGGCCACTGAATGGAATACCAGACAGGCTCAGGGCTGCAGATGCACCGATCATCGCAACGATGTCCGGGTTAACTTGTGGGTTCAGGGAAACCACAGTCGCGATAACCTGAACTTCGTTCAGGAAACCTTCCGGGAACAGAGGACGGATTGGACGGTCAATCAGACGGGAAGTCAGTGTTTCGCCTTCGCTTGGACGGCCTTCACGACGGAAGAAACTCCCCGGGATGCGACCAGCAGCGTAAGTACGCTCCTGATAGTTAACCGTCAGCGGGAAGAAGCTCTGACCTGGTTTTGCTTTTTTCTGGCCAACAACGGTAACGAATACCGCGGTGTCATCCATGCTAACCATCACAGCTGCAGTAGCCTGACGAGCCATCATGCCGGTTTCCAGCGTAACGGTGTGCTGGCCGTATTGGAACTTACGAATAGTCGGATTAAGCAATGTAATATCCTTGTTTGTGGCGCGCAGCTGTTATGACAGCAGTTCACACCGATAAATATCCGAGCTTCTCACTACATTCTCGCGACTAATGACAATCCTTATTGGCCTGGCAGTGTGGCAATAAAGTCTCTCATTAGCCGCGCGAAAACATCTGTAACGGAAGTTCATGTTCTTAGAATAGCAATAGAAACAGCAGCCATACAGTAACCTGATTTGCTGATGCTTCCTAGAATAAAGGGGCCTATTGGCCCCTTTACACTGAAACTCGCTTGATTAGCGACGCAGACCCAGACGTTCGATCAGGCTGGTGTAACGTGCTACATCTTTACGCTTCAGGTAGTCCAGCAGTTTACGACGCTGAGAAACCATACGCAGCAGACCACGACGGCTGTGGTGATCTTTTTTGTGCTCTGCAAAGTGACCTTGCAGATGGTTAATTTGAGCAGTCAGCAGAGCAACCTGAACTTCGGTAGAACCACTGTCGTTAGTGCCACGACCGAAGTCGGAAACGATTTGAGCTTTAGCTTCAACGCTTAGAGACATAATCTTACTCCAAAATATTATAGATAATTAAACGGGAGCCGATCTCTAATTCAGCTACCCAATGCATAAGCTGCGCTATTCTACCCTTTGCTATATATGATCGCAAGGTGAGCAGAGAGCGCTTAATCCGTGTATTCGACAACTAAACGACGCGGCGCAATGCGGCCATCATCATCTATTTCGCCCACACCAATAAACTTACGTTCTTCGCCTTCAGTGATGCGAACCATGCCACTCGCCGGCGCACCAGATGCCTGAACAGGTTGACCCTGTTTAACATATCCGGCCACCACGGGCAGCAGATTCACTTCCGGGAAGTCTTCACATGCGCTGTCAATCGGCAACAACAACGGATCCAGCAAAAGACGAGGCTCTATGCCCTGCTCTTCAGCCTGAGCAATCAACTCATGGAGTTTTTCCATGGTGACCATACGCTCAGAAGGATAGGTTGCGACCTGTAAACGACGCAGATAAGTCACGTGTGCACCACACCCCAACTTCTCGCCGAGATCATCGACAATCGTACGGATGTAAGTACCTTTTGAGCAGTGAATTTCCAGCTCAACTTCAAAACCTTCCCAGCGAATGAACTTCAGTTCATACACTGTGATGCTGCGCGATTCACGTGGGACTTCAATGCCCTGGCGCGCGTACTCATACAGCTTTTTCCCTTCGTATTTCAGTGCAGAATACATGGAAGGTATTTGCTGGGTTTCCCCGCGGAAGCTGTTGAGTTCGTCATCCAGTTGCTGCTGACTGAAGGTCACTTCACGTTCAGAAATGATGGCACCTTCAGCGTCAGACGTGTCCGTGCGCTGCCCCATACGGGCAATAACACGATAACGCTTGTCGGAATCGAGCAGGAATCGGGAAAACTTGGTGGCTTCACCTAAGCACAACGGCAACATGCCGGTAGCCAGAGGATCCAGCGCGCCGGTATGCCCTGCGCGGTTAGCGTTATAGAGACGTTTAACCTTTTGCAGAGCATCATTGGACGACAAGCCAATTGATTTGTCCAGTAGCAGAACGCCGTGAATGTCACGGCCGCGGCGACGTGGGCGACTCATTTATACTTCCTCGTCATCGCCTGCAGCTGAACGGCGTTCAGCATCGTTCTTCACAACGTTGGTGACCAGGTTTGACATGCGCATACCTTCAACCAAAGAGTTGTCGTAAGCGAAAGTCAGTTCCGGCACGACGCGTAAACGCATTGCTTTACCAATTAGCGTACGGATGAAACCGGATGCGTCCTGCAAAGCCTTGATGCCATTTTTGACACGATCAGGATCGTGATTGTCGGTCGTCAGAACGTCCAGGAAGGTCACGAAGACTTTGGCATAAGCCAGATCGCGTGAAACTTCAACGCCTGAAACCGTCGCCATTCCTACGCGCGGGTCTTTGACTTCGCGCTGTAAAATGATAGCGATTTCTTTTTGCATCTCCTGAGAGACGCGCTGAGTACGGCTAAATTCTTTTGCCATGATGCTTTTCTCCTCACTTGCTCCAGACAAATAAGGGGGCGCAAGGCCCCCATCTGGATGTCAGCTACTTCGCAAACGTTAAGCGATAGTACGTTTGATCTCGATGATTTCGAAGACTTCGATCACATCACCAGCACGCACATCGTTGTAGTTCTTAACGCCGATACCACATTCCATGCCGTTACGAACTTCAGCAACGTCATCTTTGAAGCGACGCAGGGATTCCAGCTCGCCTTCGTAGATCACCACGTTATCACGCAGTACACGGATTGGGTTGTTACGCTTGATCATACCTTCAGTAACCATACAACCTGCAATTGCGCCGAATTTAGGTGACTTGAACACGTCACGAACTTCAGCCAGGCCGATAATTTGCTGTTTGTACTCTGGCGCCAACATACCGCTCATCGCCTGCTTAACTTCGTCAATCAGGTTATAGATAACGGAATAGTAACGCAGATCCAGGCTTTCGCTTTCTACTACACGGCGAGCAGAAGCATCTGCACGGACGTTGAAGCCCAGAATGATCGCACGGGAAGCGGCTGCCAGCGTCGCATCAGTTTCGGTGATACCACCGACGCCCATACCTACGATTTTGACTTTCACTTCGTCGGTAGACAAGCTTTGCAATGCATCAGAAATCGCTTCGCAAGAACCTTGTACGTCAGATTTCAGAACGATGTTCAGTTCAGAAACTTCACCTTCGGTCATGTTTGCGAACATGTTCTCCAGTTTAGATTTCTGCTGACGAGCCAGTTTAACTTCGCGGAATTTACCCTGACGATACAGAGCAACTTCACGAGCTTTCTTCTCGTCACGAACAACCGTCACTTCGTCACCCGCAGCCGGAACGCTGGACAGACCCAGCACTTCGACAGGAATAGAAGGACCGGCTGACAGAATGTCACGACCCATTTCGTCACGCATCGCACGGACACGGCCGTATTCGAAGCCACACAGGATGATGTCGCCTTTGTTCAGCGTACCTTCCTGAACCAGAACCGTTGCTACCGGGCCACGACCTTTATCCAGGAAGGATTCGATCACAACACCGCTCGCCATGCCGGTACGAACGGCTTTCAGTTCCAGAACTTCAGCTTGCAGCAAGATAGCTTGCAGCAGGTCGTCGATACCTGTACCTACTTTCGCAGATACGTGGATGAACTGAGACTCACCGCCCCACTCTTCTGGCATAACGCCGTACTGAGAAAGCTCTGTACGAACGCGATCCGGATCTGAGTCTGGTTTATCAATTTTGTTGACTGCAACAACGATTGGCACGCCAGCGGCTTTCGCATGCTGAACAGCTTCAATCGTTTGTGGCATCACGCCATCATCTGCAGAAACAACCAGAACCACGATGTCCGTTGCCTGAGCACCACGCGCACGCATTGATGTAAATGCGGCGTGTCCCGGAGTATCCAGGAAGGTGATCATGCCATTTTCAGTTTCTACGTGGTAAGCACCAATGTGCTGGGTAATACCACCCGCTTCGCCCGCAGCAACTTTCGTTGAGCGAATGTAGTCAAGCAGGGAAGTTTTACCGTGGTCAACGTGGCCCATGATGGTCACCACCGGAGCACGTGGCTCAGCGGCAGCAGATGCGCCCGTATCACGGTCGCTCATCAGCGCTTCTTCCAGCTCGTTTTCACGACGCAGGATAACTTTGTGGCCCATTTCTTCTGCAACCAGCTGAGCAGTTTCCTGATCAATAACCTGGTTGATGGTCGCCATAGCACCCAGTTTCATCATCGTCTTGATGACCTGAGAACCTTTAACAGCCATTTTGTTCGCCAGCTCAGCAACGGTAATGGTTTCACCCACTACAACGTCACGGTTCACCGCAGCAACCGGCTTGTTGAAGCTCTGTTGCAACGTGCTTGGCTTACGTTTGCCTTTACCATTACGGCCAACGGCACGCGCTTCTTCACGATCAGCTTTAGATTCAGACAGTTTATTGCCTTTCTTCTGCTTAGTCGCTTTGCCACCGCGGGTACGGCTACGACGTTCGCCTTCAACTTTGGCGTCATTCTCGTCTTCAGCAGCACGGGCATGGGTAGAAGTGGTGACATGATAGTCAGCAGATTCTGATTCGCTTGGCGCGACAGTTTCAGTCCAGACACCAGAGTCAGCCATTTTACGGGCTTCTTCTGCGATGCGCTTGGCGTTTTCTTCAAGCTTACGCTGGGCTTCTTCTTCCGTTTTGCGTTTCAGCTCTGCGGCTTCAGCTTCACGGCGTGCTTTCTCTGCCTGAGCTGGTTTAGTTACTTCGTCGGTATGTTGATTCGTCACTTTATCTTTTTCCGCTGCATCACGCTTAGCTTTATCAGCGGCCTCACGTTTAGCTTGCTCTTCGGCGGCGCGCTTGGCTTTTTCCTGAGCTTCGCGCTGGGCTTGCTCTGCTGCTACACGCTGTGCCTGTTCTTCCGCGTCACGCTTCGCCTGCTCTTCCGCTTCGGCCTGGGCAACTTCTGCCTCGGTCATATCACGTTTAACATAAGTGCGTTTCTTGCGGACCTCGATTTGCACCGATTTACTCTTCCCGCCGGTGCTCGGAATATTCAGTGTACTACGCGTTTTGCGTTGCAACGTCAGTTTGTTTGTCGCACCTGCGTTTCCACCATTCAGATGCGCCAACAATGTTTCTTTTTCTTGCTGGGTCACAGAGTCAGCTTCAGACTTCGAGATCCCTGCATCAGCAAATTGCTGTACCAGGCGATCTACTGGGGTCTGAATCTCTGCCGCCAGCGATTTTACAGTTACATCTGTCATGCTGTTCCTTCCTGCTACAGTTTATTACGCGTTGTCGCCAAACCAGCAGATATTGCGCGCAGCCATGATAAGTTCACCAGCCCGCTCGTCAGTAAGACCTTCAATATCAGCCAGATCGTCGACACCCTGCTCGGCAAGATCTTCCAGCGTACAAACCCCTAGGGCAGCCAGTTTAAATGCCATGCTACGTTCCAGACCCGCCAGGTTCAGCAGATCATCAGCAGGCTTTTTATCACCGAGACTTTCTTCCTGGGCTAAAGCAATGGTGGTCAGCGCTTCTTTTGCACGTTCGCGCAGCGCGTCCACGGTGTCTTCATCCAGGCCGTCGATTTCAAGCAGTTCGTTGACTGGCACGTAAGCCAGTTCTTCAAGCGTAGAGAAACCTTCTTCTACCAGAACCGTGGCAAAATCTTCATCAATGGCCAGGTATTTCGTGAAGGTATCAATCGCAGCGTGTGCCTCAGCCTGATGCTTGGCTTGCAGGTCGTCTGCTGTCATCACGTTCAGTTCCCACTTGTCATCACCACGATGCTGTTTCAACAACTGGGAGGCCAAACGCACGTTCTGACCATTACGGCCAATCGCCTGTGCCAGATTGCTGGCTTCAACGGCGATATCCATGGTGCATTTATCTTCATCAACGACGATGGAAGCGACATCTGCCGGCGCCATAGCGTTGATTACGAATTGCGCAGGATTGTCATCCCAAAGGATGATATCAATGCGTTCACCGCCCAGTTCACTGGATACGGCCTGAACGCGTGCGCCACGCATACCGACACAGGCACCTACCGGGTCGATACGTTTATCGTTGGTTTTCACTGCAATTTTTGCACGGGAGCCCGGATCACGAGCAGCCGCTTTAATCTCAATCAGCTCTTCACCGATTTCTGGTACTTCGATGCGGAAGAGTTCGATCAGCATTTCGTTACGCGAACGGCTGACGAACAGCTGAGCACCACGCGCTTCCGGACGAACATCATACAGCACGCCACGGATACGGTCGCCAGAGCGGAAGTTTTCACGTGGAAGCATGTCTTCACGCAGGATAACGGCTTCAGCGTTGCTGCCTAAATCCAGAGCGATGCTATCGCGGTTTACTTTTTTAACGACACCAGTGACGATTTCGCCCTGCTGTTCGCGGAATTGCTCAACCACCATCGCGCGTTCTGCTTCACGTACTTTTTGTACGATAACTTGTTTAGCAGTCTGCGTGGTGATGCGGTCGAATGTGACCGACTCAATCTGGTCTTCGATGTATCCGCCAAGTTCAATCGACGGATCTTCGTATTGTGCAGCCTCGAGGGTGATCTCACGCGTTGGTTGAGTCACTTCGTCGACTGCAACCCAACGACGGAAGGTATCGAAGTCGCCGGTTTTGCGGTCAATGCTGACGCGGACTTCGATTTCCTGCTCGTATTTTTTCTTGGTCGCTGTTGATAATGCAATTTCCAGCGCTTCAAAAATCTTCTCGCGCGGGAGGGATTTTTCATTAGAAACTGCTTCTACAACAGCCAGAATCTCTTTGTTCATCCTAGTTGCCTCTTCCAAACTCTTTAAAAGTGGGGTACCAGGTTCGCTTTCTGGATGTTGCTCAGTGCGAACACTTCATCTTTCCCTTCCACTGTCACCGTGATCATTTCGCCTTCGACAGCTTTGATAATGCCCTGCCATTTGCGACGGTTCTGCACAGCCATTCGCAGGACAATGCTGACTTCGTCACCGAGGAAACGTTGATAATGTTCAGCGGTGAACATAGGACGATCAAGGCCTGGAGAGGAAACTTCCAGGTTGTAGGCGACGGTGACTGGATCTTCTACGTCCAGCACAGCGCTCACCTGGTGGCTGACATCAGCACAATCATCAACATTGATCCCGGCGTCACTATCAATATAGATGCGCAACGTCGATTGGCGAGCCCGAACGAACTCGATGCCCACCAGCTCAAAGCCAAGTGCCTCGACTGGTGCTGAAATCAGCTCTGTTAATTTTTGTTCTAATGTGGACAAGCCCACCCCCAAGACATAAAAAAAGGGCTTAATAGCCCAGTGATTCTGTTGCCAAATAACAAAAAACCCCGATAAATCGGGGCTTTATGTAACTGGACCCTATTTGCCGCACAGGCGGCTTCGGTACAACTTTCGCAAAGTATTATTTTCAAATTGAAGCTTTCAAATTGGAACTGCAGAACATCACAGGAAGATACTGAAAGTCTATTTGAAATAAACACTTAGGGAAAGTGGTTGCGGGGGCCGGATTTGAACCGACGACCTTCGGGTTATGAGCCCGACGAGCTACCAGGCTGCTCCACCCCGCGTCCGAAAACGTGGCAAATATTACGCCGATAACCGCTAAAAAGCAAGTTATCATAAAGATTGGTACCGAGGACGGGACTTGAACCCGTAAGCCCATTCGGGCACTACCACCTCAAGGTAGCGTGTCTACCAATTCCACCACCTCGGCACTCTTTTTTTTCACAATCGCTTATACTGTCCAAGCACAAGCCACTGTTTAAAACGCTGCTTCTTTTGATAAGAAGTTTACTGCTTAGTGAGGAACATCACTGTTAGGCGCTGCTGGAGCTGCCGGTGCAGTAGTCTGCTCAGTTTGTGCTGGCTGACTTAAGTTTTCCCACTCACTACCTTTTTGGCCTTTATTGGTGCTCATGTTCCCAAGAATCAAACTAATGATAAAGAACAATGCGGCCAAAATGCCTGTCATGCGGGTCATGAAGTTACCGGAACCACTCGAACCGAACAATGTGCCAGAAGCACCTGCTCCGAAAGAGGCTCCCATATCAGCGCCTTTACCCTGTTGCAGCATAACCAAAGCCACAAGGCCGATTGCCACGATAAGGAAAATCACCAGAAGAGCGTCGTACATAGTAGTACCTGTATCCTCGCGGGTTCACCGCATGCCAATTGCTTCTCACCAATTTAGCAGGTCATTCAAGGACCCACTGAAGCGGGTGTGAATACTAACCAAAGCCGTATTACCGCGCAAGGGCAATTTTCATCAGATTGTTCGTTTGCGGAAAAAAACGTCAAATATCCACCAAAACAACCAAAGTGATTAATTTTACGCCGCCCCCTGATATAAAAGTGACGGCATAATAAATGAAAATTTACTGTTTTTTATCGGCTTACGGCTTCACGGCTTTTACTGCATCGGCGATACGGTTCGCCAGTTTTTCGACCAGTGTCGCATCTTCGCCTTCAACCATAATGCGCAACAACGGTTCAGTGCCTGATTTACGTAATAGTACGCGACCACGGCCACCCAGCTCTTTTTCAACTTCAGCAGTTACTTTTTTAACGTCGTCGGATTCCAGCGGATCATGTTCACCGGCAAAGCGCACATTCACTAAGATCTGCGGCAGCAATTTCATGCCGCTGCAAAGATCGTGGAGGCTCATGTGGTTGCGAACCATCGCGGTAAGGACTTGCAAACCTGCCACAATGCCGTCACCCGTGGTAGTTTTGTCCAGCAGGATAATGTGACCTGAGTTTTCCGCGCCGATACGCCAGCCTTTCTCCTGCATTTTTTCCAGCACGTAACGGTCGCCAACTTTTGCACGCGTGAAAGGAATACCCAGTTGCTTGAGTGCCAGTTCCAGCCCCATATTGCTCATCAGAGTGCCCACAGCGCCGCCTTTCAACTGACCCTGACGCAAACCTTCGCGCGCAATGATGTATAGGATCTGGTCGCCATCCACTTTATTGCCTTCGTGATCGACCATAATCAGGCGATCGCCGTCGCCATCAAATGCCAGACCGAGATCGGCTTTCTCTGCCAGAACGCGTTTTTGCAACTGACGTACATCTGTCGCACCGCATTCCTCATTGATGTTCATACCGTCAGGTTCACAGCCGATAGCAATCACTTTTGCGCCCAGTTCGCGAAGTACGCTCGGCGCGATGTGGTAGGTCGCACCATTAGCGCAGTCCACCACAATCTTCAGGCTATTCAGGCTCAGCTCGGTCGGGAATGTACCTTTACAGAATTCGATGTAACGGCCCGCAGCATCCACAATGCGGCTGGCTTTGCCCAGCTCAGCGGACTCTACGCAGGTCAGCGGCTTTTCGAGCTCTGCTTCAATCGCTTCTTCCACATTATCCGGTAGCTTTGTCCCGTCGATGGTGAAGAACTTAATCCCGTTGTCGTAGTACGGGTTATGTGATGCAGAGATAACAATCCCGGCTTCCGCCCGGAATGTTCTGGTGAGGTAAGCCACGGCAGGCGTTGGCATTGGCCCGGTGAAAGACGCGGAAAGCCCGGCCGCAGCCAGCCCGGCTTCCAGTGCAGATTCCAGCATATAACCGGAAATGCGGGTATCTTTGCCGATAATGACTTTACGTGAACCGTGCCGTGCCAGCACTTTACCGGCAGCCCAGCCGAGTTTCAGAACAAAATCAGGTGTGATCGGGCTATCGCCTACTTTTCCACGGATGCCGTCTGTCCCAAAGTATTTACGGTTGCTCATAGTTATTTATTATTCCTTGCAGAAAGAGTGGCTTCGACGATACGCATCGCTTCGACGGTTTCTTTAACATCATGTACCCGGATGATCTGAGCGCCCTTCATGGCCGCGATGACAGCGCAGGCGACACTTCCGGTCACCCGCTTCTCAGGAGACACATGCAGAAGTTGTCCCACCATAGATTTTCGCGACATCCCCACTAAAAGTGGTAATCCCAGGCGATGGAATTCTGACAATCGGGAGAGCATCTGGTAATTGTGCTCCAGATTCTTACCGAAACCGAAGCCGGGGTCGAGTAACAATTGATTTTTAGGAATACCGGCGTTCACACAACGTGTAATTTGCCCGGCAAGATACTGCTCGACTTCGGCAACCACATCCCCGTAGTGAGGAGAATGCTGCATCGTTTTCGGGTCACCCTGCATATGCATCAGACAGACTGGCAAACCCGTTTCCGCCGCAGCAGCCAATGCGCCAGGCTCCTGCAGCGAACGAATATCATTAATCAGATGCATACCTGCATTCGCCGATTCACGGATCACCGAAGCCTTTGAGGTATCGACGGAGATCCAGACATCAAAACGCCGGGCAATCGCCTCAACGACCGGTACCACACGGGCCAGTTCTTCATCTTCACTGACCTCAGCAGCCCCCGGACGCGTTGATTCACCGCCGATATCAAGGAGCGTAGCGCCTGCATCCACCATCATCTGCGCATGCCGGATGGCCAGTTCCAGCGAGTTATGGCGGCCACCATCCGAAAAGGAATCAGGGGTAACGTTCAGGATCCCCATAACCTGGGGAAAAGTAAGGTCCAGCGTTGACTCTCTGGATGTGAGGTGCATAAGTCATGTCCCTTCTGGTCAATCAGTAGTAGCAGTATCTAAATTACGGATGAAAGAATGCACGCATAAAAAACCCCGGGCAAGCCCGGGGTTGAGAGTTGTACAATATTTTCTAACCAGAGGCTTATTTGCCGCTGAATTGCTCAAACATCGTGTTGCCAGGATTTGGCGTACGAGGTTCATCAACTGGCGTTGGGGCTTTTGGCGCGCCACCGTCGTTAGAATTGCCGCTACCGTTTTTACCGTTTGCATCGTCCCAACCCGCTGGCGGGCGAACTTCTGTACGGTTCATCAGGTCGTCAATTTGTGGTGCATCGATGGTTTCATACTTCATCAGGGCATCTTTCATTGAATGAAGTATATCCATGTTTTCCATCAGCAAAGTGCGTGCACGCACATAGTTACGTTCAACCAGTGATTTCACTTCCTGATCGATGATGCGGGCAGTTTCATCAGACATATGCTTAGCTTTCGCCACTGAACGGCCGAGGAAGACTTCGCCTTCTTCTTCCGCATACAGCAACGGACCTAATTTCTCTGAGAAGCCCCACTGCGTAACCATGTTACGCGCAATCGACGTTGCTACTTTAATGTCGTTAGACGCGCCGGTAGACACTTTTTCCACACCGTAGATGATCTCTTCAGCAAGACGGCCACCGTACAGGGTAGAAATCTGGCTTTCGAGTTTCTGACGACTGGCACTGATAGCATCGCCTTCAGGCAGGAAGAAGGTCACACCCAATGCACGTCCGCGAGGAATAATCGTCACTTTATGCACCGGGTCGTGTTCAGGAACCAGACGGCCAATAATGGCGTGGCCTGCTTCGTGATACGCGGTCGATTCTTTCTGCGATTCTGTCATCACCATGGAGCGACGTTCTGCACCCATCATAATTTTGTCTTTGGCTTTTTCGAACTCAACCATAGACACCACACGTTTGTTACCACGTGCGGAGAACAGCGCAGCTTCGTTAACCAGGTTTGCCAGATCAGCACCAGAGAAACCAGGCGTACCACGTGCAATCACGGAAGCATCAACGTCAGTGGCTAAAGGAACACGACGCATGTGAACTTTCAAAATCTGTTCACGGCCACGAACGTCTGGCAAGCCAACCACAACCTGACGGTCGAAACGGCCTGGACGCAGCAATGCCGGGTCAAGAACGTCCGGACGGTTAGTCGCGGCAATAACAATGATACCTTCGTTACCTTCGAAGCCATCCATCTCAACCAACATCTGGTTCAGCGTTTGTTCACGTTCATCGTGACCACCGCCTAAACCTGCACCACGCTGACGGCCAACGGCGTCAATTTCATCGATGAAGATGATACATGGAGCGGCTTTCTTCGCCTGTTCGAACATGTCACGTACACGAGACGCACCCACACCTACGAACATTTCGACGAAGTCAGAACCCGAAATCGTAAAGAATGGAACTTTCGCTTCACCTGCGATGGCCTTAGCCAGCAAGGTTTTACCGGTACCCGGAGGACCGACCATCAGAACGCCTTTAGGAATTTTACCGCCCAATTTCTGGAAACGGCTCGGCTCGCGCAGGTAATCTACCAGTTCGCTCACTTCTTCCTTCGCTTCGTCACAACCTGCAACATCAGCGAATGTGGTTTTGATTTGGTCTTCCGTCAACATGCGGGCTTTGCTTTTGCCAAAGGACATTGCGCCTTTGCCACCGCCACCCTGCATTTGTCGCATGAAGAATATCCAGACGCCAATCAGGAGCAGCATCGGGAACCATGAAATAAAGATAGTTGCGAGGAAACTCTGCTGTTCAGGCGGTTCGCCAACAACTTTCACGTTTTTGCTCAGCAGCGTATCCAGTAATTTAGGGTCATTTACCGGGATATAAGTAGTGTATTTGCTGCTGTCTTTTTTGATTACGTCAATCGCACGTCCGTTGATACGTACTTCACGAACCTGGTCTTGGGCCACTTCGGTAGTAAAGGTCGTGTAATCCACCTTACTGCCATTCGACTCGCTGGGCCCAAAACTCTGAAATACAGACATCAAAACAACTGCGATGACTAACCAGAGGATCAGGTTCTTCGCCATGTCACTCAAGGGATTAACCTCATATTACAACTGTGTTAACAAACAGCGTTAGGGAACTACAGTTTCCGCCCTGTCGCTACGATGTACACTTCTCGCGAACGTGCTCGGGAAGCGTCTGGCTTACGAATCTTCACCTTCGTAAACAGGGAGCGAATTTCCCGCAGGTATTCATCAAAGCCATCTCCCTGAAACACCTTAACCAGGAAACTTCCGCCTGGTGCTAATACATCCCGACACATATCCAGTGCTAACTCAACCAGATACATCGATTTTGGAATATCGACTGCCGGAGTACCGCTCATATTCGGGGCCATATCAGACATGACCACCTGAACTTTGTTTTCTCCCACGCGTTCAAGCAGCGCTTTGAGAACTAATTCATCACGAAAATCCCCCTGTAGGAAATCGACTCCAACAATAGGATCCATAGGTAAAAGGTCAAGAGCAATGATACGCCCTTTGCTACCGATCAGTGTTGCGGCAAACTGTGACCATCCGCCGGGCGCTGCGCCTAAATCCACAATCGTCATTCCGGGTTTAAACAGCTTATCGCTTTGCTGTATTTCATCAAGCTTAAACCAGGCGCGAGACCGCAGACCTTTTTTCTGAGCCTGAATCACATATTTATCGCTAAAGTGTTCCTGCAGCCAACGGGTGGAACTTGCAGAACGCTTTTTAATAGACATTATTTAGTAACCATATAGTTTTCCAACCACCCTGTGTTAGAGCTTTTGGAACAAGCTGTTAGCATCATGGCGTCTATGGCTAAGTCAGTATAATTCGCTTCCCGGAGCAGTCCGAGTTGGTGATATACATGAGATGGCGGTAGAATGACCCGTTTTCAATCCCAACTTAAGCAAAAAAGACGATGAATCTTAACAATAAACAAAAACAGTACCTGAAAGGTCTGGCACATCCACTCAAACCTGTTGTCATGCTGGGCAACAACGGCCTGACAGAAGGCGTGCTGGCCGAAATTGAACAGGCGCTGCAGCATCACGAGCTGATCAAGGTAAAAGTCGCGGCAGAAGAACGCGAAACGAAGACCTTGATCGTAGACGCAATCGTGCGTGAAACCAAGGCGTGTAATGTGCAAGTCATCGGCAATATGCTGGTACTTTATCGCCCTTCTACCGAAGACCGCAAAATTATCTTACCGCGTTAATCCGTTAAGGTTTAACGAAAAGCGCTTAAGATTTTCGGAAAGGTGCCACGAAATCACGTTCAGGGAAAGGCCTTAGGTGGCCTTTTTACTTTAGTTTTCAATTTACTGTGAAGCAATTCACTGCATGAATGTGAGATTTACAGGGCGAAACAACGCGTTTCGCCCTTTTTAATGCAGATTTTAGAGATATTCGACCTTCAGTACTTCAAACTCAACATCACCGCCAGGCGTTTTGATAACAACCACATCATCCTGTTCTTTGCCAATCAAACCGCGGGCAATCGGCGAGTTCACAGAAATCAGATTCTGCTTAAAATCAGCCTCGTCATCGCCCACAATGCGATAAGTCTGCTCTTCTTCGGTGTCCAGATTGAGCACTTTCACGGTAGCGCCAAAAATGACACGACCGGTTGCAGGCATCTTAGTGACATCAATAACCTGAGCATTAGAAAGCTTGGCTTCGATTTCCTGAATACGACCTTCGCAAAAACCCTGCTGCTCGCGGGCTGCGTGGTATTCAGCATTCTCTTTCAAATCGCCGTGTTCACGCGCAGTCGCAATATCTGCAATTATTTTCGGGCGACGGACGCCCTTCAGATGATCAAGTTCTTCACGTAATCTTTCTGCGCCACGCAACGTCATCGGAATCGGTTTCATATATTTATTACCTCTAACTATGTCCTTTCGGTAAACACCGTCCTGATTGAATCAGGTAAGAAATTAAGCCAGCTCTTCTGACCGACTCTCTCTGGCGAAAAACAAAAAAAACCTTACCCGGGGTTACCACCAGGCCAGGATTCATTTTGCATTATGATTCGTATTTTAACGTAGAGTTCACTGAGGATCATCGTTTACTTTCAGCCACGTTGCGCCTTGGTTCGTAGCATCGTAGTATGGCACCACTTTATCCTGCCGTTACCCAGAGCCTTTACTCAAAATAATGCGTTTTTTACGAATTGTCAGTGGATTAGCATGCGCGTTTGTTCTGAATACAAATGCGGCCCAGATCGAGAATTACACAGAATATCTGCCGGACGGCACGAATCTGGCTGTGCTGGTACAGAAAATCGGTGCCCCTGCTCCTGTGCTTGATTATCACGGTTCGCAGATGGCCCTGCCTGCCAGTACGATGAAAATTCTCACGGCGCTGGCGGCTTTGCTGCAACTGGGACCCGATTTCCGCTTCACCACCACACTCGAAACTCCAGGTTCCGTTTCTGATGGCGTTCTGAAAGGTGATCTGGTCGCTCGTTTTTCCGGCGATCCGACACTGAAACGTCAGAATATTCGGAATATGGTCGCTGTATTAAAAAAACAGGGCATCAAAGAGATCAGTGGCGATGTGGTCATTAATACGTCTGTGTTTGCCAGCCATGATAAAGCGCCCGGCTGGCCCTGGAACGACATTACACAGTGCTTCAGCGCACCACCGGCCGCTGCGATTGTCGACAGAAACTGTTTCTCCGTTTCTCTTTATAGCGCACCCAAACCGGATGAAAACGCTTTTATCCGCGTAGCGTCTTATTACCCTGTTCATATGTTTAGCGAAGTTCGCACTCTGGCAAAAGGCTCGCCAGATGCTCAGTACTGCGAGCTGGACGTGGTGCCGGGCGAGTTTAACCGTTATACCCTGACAGGTTGTCTGACCCAGCGCAGCGAGCCTCTACCTTTGGCTTTCGCCATTCAGGATGGGGCCAGCTATGCGGGCGCAATTCTGAAAGACGAATTGCTCCAAGCAGATATCCAAATTGATGGCACGTTAAAACGCCAGACTCAGCAAACGCCTGCCGGAACTGTACTCGCTCAAACACAGTCCGCTCCGTTGCATGATTTACTGCATCAGATGCTGAAAAAATCCGACAACATGATCGCCGATACTGTTTTCCGTACAATCGGTCATCAGCGCTTTGGCGTTCCAGGAACCTGGCGTGCGGGTTCTGATGCAGTTCGTCAGATTCTGCGTCAGAAAGCAGGCGTGGATTTGGGTAACTCAATTCAGGTTGATGGCTCCGGTCTTTCCCGTCACGACTTATTGTCGCCCTCTACCATGATGCAGGTACTGCAATACATCGCACAGCACGATAAAGAGTTAGACTTTATCTCTATGCTGCCATTAGCGGGACATGATGGAACCTTGCAATATCGCGGCGGTCTTCATGAAGCAGGCGTAGATGGCAAAGTTTCGGCGAAAACCGGTTCACTGGCTGGCGTTTATAACCTGGCAGGCTTTATTACCACAGCCAGCGGACAGCGCATGGCATTTGTCCAGTTCCTCTCTGGTTACGCGGTTCCGCCTGAAGACCAGCGTACACGGCGTGCTCCGCTGGTACGCTTTGAGAGCCGTCTCTACAGGGACATTTACCAAAATAATTAACCACGGAGTCGTGCCAGACGATGAAACTGCTGATAGTTGAAGATGATGAACTTTTACGGCAGGGATTATCTCTGGCACTAACCAGCGATAATTATGTTTGCGACTGCGCTTCTACAGCCGCTGAAGCGCAAAGTCTGATTCAAACCAGCCAGTACAGTCTGGTGATCCTGGATTTAGGATTGCCGGATAAAGATGGCGCAACGCTGTTGCGTCAGTGGCGACGTCAAAATATTTCCCTCCCCGTGCTGATTCTCACGGCCCGCGATGCGCTGGAGGATCGTGTTGATGGTCTCGATGCCGGTGCCGATGACTATCTGATCAAACCTTTTGCCCTGGTGGAATTGCAGGCCCGCGTCCGAGCACTCATCCGCCGTTATCAGGGGCAGAGCGACAACCAGATATCTGTCGGGAACCTGACCATCAACCTTTCGTCGCAACAGGCCTATCTTGGCGATTCACCGGTGGAGGTCACACCCAAAGAATTTGCTATTTTATCCCGTCTGATGATGCGTGCAGGGCAGACCGTCAATCGCGAATTGCTTCAGCAAGATCTCTACACCTGGCAGGACGATTTGGGATCCAATACGCTGGAAGTTCATGTGCATAATCTGCGGCGGAAATTGGGCAAAGAGGTGATTCGCACGGTTCGTGGCATTGGTTATCGGCTGGAAGTTTTACCATGACCAGTATGCGCCGCCGTCTGCTGGTTATGCTGGCCCTGATCCTTTTCGTCACCCAGCTCACCAGCGTTTTCTGGCTCTGGCATGAAAGCCAGGAGCAGATAAACCTGCTGGTGAATGACACGCTTTCCGCAAAAGTCCGCAATGCTCACGTAGAGAAAGAGATTGCAGAAGCTATCGCATCGCTGATTGCGCCTTCCTTGCTGATGATGACGATTACTCTGGTTTTATCTTTCTGGGCTATCAGCTGGATTATACGGCCACTCAATCAGTTGCAAAAGCGTCTGGAAACCCGTTCCGCGGATAACCTGACGCCGCTGCCACTGAACAGTGAGATACGGGAAATTGTGGCCGTCACTAATACGCTCAATCAACTATTTTCACGTCTTTCCAATACTATTCAGCAGGAGCGGCTGTTCACTGCGGATGCTGCGCATGAGCTGAGGACTCCGCTGGCGGGTGTCCGTCTGCACCTTGAAATCATGCAAAAAAATGGCGTGGACGGCAGCGATACGCTGATAAGCCGCATCGACCTGTTGATGCATACCATCGAACAATTACTGATGCTTTCGCGCGCCGGGCAAAATTTCGCAAAAGGTGAATATCAGCAGGTAGATCTGGTGACTCACGTCGTCGAACCTCTCCGGGAAGAGATGAGCGAGATGCTTACCGATCGTCAGCAAAGGCTGCTCGTGCAGACGCCGGTGCGAGCGGAGATTCAGGGAGATGCGGTACTGCTCCGGCTAATGGTACGGAATCTGGTGGAAAATGCTTACCGGTATGGACCAGAAAACAGTGAGATCTCTATCGTCATTGAGCCGCAAAATAACGGCTTTCTGGTACAGGTTGATGATGAAGGCCCCGGGATTGATGAAGCCAAAGCCAGCGAACTGACGCAAGCCTTTAAACGGGGCGATCAACGGTATGGCGGTAGCGGATTAGGCTTAAATATCGTAATACGCATTGTGAATTTGCACGGTGGTACCCTTACGCTCCGCAACCGTGGCGGCGCTAAAGGACTCAGCGCGGAATGCTGGTTACCGGATGTGGCAATTCAATCCTCATTAACCCTCCCTCCCCTCTGAAAAGCGCGCAGTAAAAAGGCTGCCCTGAACAGGCAGCCTTTTACTTTAATGACAAGGTCAGGACAGGGAATTAACGTTCGTAAATGATTTCGACGCCTTCGTCGTCATCTTCATCCCAGTCATCATCCCAGTCGTCGTCAGCTTCAGATTCCACTTCGGCCAGTTGTTCACGGTGATAATCATCCCACATGAACTCAACTTTCTCTGGCACAGCGGCTTCAACGGCCATGTGCTTAGGATTTTCATTGATGAACTTCATCACATCCCAACACAGTGCGTTAACGCCTTCACGGTTCGCTGCAGAAATCAGGTAGTAATTACCTTCCCAACCTAAAGCCTCAGCGATCGTTTTAGCACGCGCTTCTGCTTCTTCTTTTTCGATCAGATCAACTTTGTTGAATACTAACCAACGCGGCTTTTCGGCCAGTTTGGCGTTGTATTGTTTAAGTTCGTTGATAATAACCTTAGCATTCTCGACCGGATCAGATTCATCGATTGGAGCAATGTCAATCAGGTGCAGCAATACACGACAACGCTCAAGGTGCTTCAGGAAGCGGATACCGAGACCGGCACCTTCAGAAGCTCCTTCAATCAAACCCGGGATGTCGGCAACCACGAAGCTTTGCTCGTGATCCATACGCACAACGCCCAGGCTTGGAACTAAAGTCGTAAACGGATAGTCAGCCACTTTCGGTTTTGCAGCAGACACTGAACGGATAAATGTGGATTTACCCGCATTCGGCAGACCCAACATCCCCACGTCGGCTAATAACATCAGCTCAAGAGCGATATCACGCTCCTCACCTTTGGTGCCCATGGTTTTCTGGCGCGGAGAACGGTTCACGGAAGATTTGAAACGGGTATTACCCAAACCGTGGAAACCGCCTTTGGCGACCATGTTGATCTGACCATTTTGGGTCATATCGGCCAGAACTTCGCCGGTGCTCTGATCCAGAACGCGCGTTCCAACAGGCACTTTAATGGTGATATCTTTACCGCGTTTCCCCGTACAGTCGCTGCTTTGACCGTTAGTACCGCGCTCAGCACGATAAGATTTCACAAAGCGGAAATCGATCAGCGTATTGAGGTTTTCATCAGCAAGCAGATAAACGTCGCCGCCGTCGCCGCCGTCGCCGCCATCAGGCCCGCCACGAGGGATATATTTTTCGCGGCGGAAGCTGACGCATCCGTTACCGCCATCACCGGCCACAACCAGAATCGTGGCTTCATCAACAAACTTCATTTGTACCGTCTCCGTAAATCATTCGCCGGGCCGCTAGTGTTTAGCTACCAGGTTTTGCTCTGTCCGACGCGGCCACCAGCGATGGCCAACTGCGGAAAACATTGCCCCCGCCACCACCACAATTGCCCCGATATAACCAATAAAATTGAGCACGGGTGCAGCAAAAAAGTCAGGCCAGGCAAGTGCCAGTAAATCTGAAAATAGCAGGGTAAACAGCGGAGTCAGCGTCACAATTGCACTGACCTGGGCCGCCTGCCATCTCGCCATCGCTTCCGCTAAGGCGCCATATCCTACTAAGGTATTCACGCCGCAAAACAACAGACAGGCAAACTGCCAGCCGCTGAGCTGTGAAAGCACCGCCGGGCTGGCCAGCGGGAGCAATGCGATAGAACATAAAGTGTACAGCAAAAACAGGATCTGCGGTGAGGCGAGTTGGCGCAGTAATACTTTCTGTGCCACACCATAAATCACCCAAACCGAGGCTGCCCCGACACCAAAAATCACACCCAACGTGTAATCTGTAAGACGGGTAAAAATTTCGATCAGACTGGTATTAAAGAATAATACCAGCCCGAAAATCAGCATACTGGCGCCAATAACTTGCGTGATCCGCATCCTCTCTTTCAGGATAATCACACTCGCAAACATCATACCGACCGGCGAAAGCTGGCCGATAACCTGCGAGGCTGTCGGGCTTAGGAACTGCAGGGAAGAACTAAAAAGAACGAAATTCCCCAGCAATCCACACGTGGCAATCAATACTAAAACCAGCCAGCGTGGACGATTAAAAATCGTTCTGGGCGGCAATCTGCGCTTCACAGCCAGAATGCACCCCAGCACAATTGCTGCCAGAGAAAACCGATACCAAACCACAGTAAAGGGATCCATTACCACCAATACCTGCTTCATAGCGATGGGTAAAGAACCCCAACTCATGGCAGTGATCAGTGCCAACAGAATACCAACAGATGCCTGTGATTTTGTGTCCATATCCCGCCAGAATGGGCTAACCAGAATGTAAAAAGCCCCGCAACGAATTGCGGGGCTTACATCTATTTACTAAGACGCGAAAAACTTATTCAGCTTCGATGCTGATGTACTTACGGTTTTTCGGGCCTTTAACTTCGAACTTGACTTTACCGTCAGCCAAAGCAAACAGAGTGTGGTCTTTGCCGCAACCCACGTTGATACCAGCGTGGAATTTGGTGCCGCGCTGACGAACGATGATGCTGCCTGCCAGTACTGCTTCGCCGCCAAAGCGTTTTACGCCCAGACGTTTAGCTTCTGAATCGCGACCGTTACGTGTGGAGCCGCCAGCCTTTTTGTGTGCCATTGTTCCGCTCTCCTAATCTTAAGCGCTGATGCCGGTGATTTTAACGTCAGTGAACCACTGACGGTGGCCCTGCTGCTTACGATAGTGTTTACGACGACGAAACTTAACGATTTTGACCTTTTCGCCACGACCGTGAGCAACGACTTCAGCTTTGATTACACCGCCAGCAACTAATGGCAGGCCGATGTTGATTTCTTCACCGTTTGCAATCATCAGAACCTGATCGAACTCGATAGCTTCGCCAGTTGCAACGTCCAGCTTCTCCAGGCGAATAGTCTGCCCTTCGCTGACACGGTGTTGTTTACCACCACTTTGGAAAACCGCGTACATATAAAACTCCGCTTTCCGCGCACTCAACTTTGTATAGTCCAGAGGGCGCTATAAATATTCACAATAGGGCGCGAATTCTACGCAAAAAATCAGCATAAGACAAGAGCACAATGACGACAAAAGAAGAAAAAAAGCGCAGTTCTTTCGATATCATTTATCTACACTGTTTTTCAAGTACAATCCCCATTACAGTTAGCGCCATGTGCCAATGTGAGCCAGACCTCATTGCGGCGAAGAGAAAAACAGCCGAAAAAACACAATGAACCTAGAACAGATTATCGATCTTACCCAGGATGACATGGCTGCGGTCAACGCATCCATCCTTGAGCAGTTGAATTCAGAGGTTTCTCTCATCAATCAGCTGGGATATTACATCATCAGTGGCGGCGGCAAACGTATCCGCCCGATGATAGCAGTACTGGCAGCCAAAGCACTATCCTACGACGGCGATAAACACATAAAAGTCGCCGCTCTGATTGAGTTTATTCATACCGCCACCTTGTTGCACGATGACGTGGTTGATGAGTCTGACATGCGCCGTGGAAAAGCAACGGCTAACGCCGCTTTCGGAAATGCCGCCAGCGTGCTGGTGGGTGATTTTATCTACACCCGCGCTTTCCAGATGATGACAGATTTGGAATCACTGCCTGTTCTGGCTCTGATGGCGAAAGCAGTGAATGTGATAGCCGAGGGAGAAGTGCAGCAGCTCATTAACTGCAATGACCCCGACATCACCGAAGAAAGCTATATGCAGGTCATTTACAGCAAAACCGCCCGTCTGTTCGAAGCCGCATCACAATCTTCTGCCATGCTGGCGGGCGGGAGCAGTGAGCAAATTACGGCGTTGCAAGATTATGGTCGCTATTTGGGCACGGCATTCCAGCTGATTGACGATTTGCTCGACTATGACGCTGATGGTGAAACACTTGGCAAAAATACCGGTGACGACCTCGATGAAGGCAAGCCGACTTTGCCACTTCTTCATGCGATGCAGCACGGTGATGCAGAACAGTCTGCAATGATCCGCAAAGCTATCGAAGAAGGCAACGGGCGCCATTTGCTGGAACCGGTTTTAGCCGCCATGCATCAATGGGGATCTCTGGCTTATACCCGTCAGCGCGCTGAAGAAGAGGCGGATAAAGCGATTCAGGCACTTCAGGTTCTCCCTGAGTCCGACTATCGCTCCGCGCTGGAAGGTTTGGCACATCTGGCCGTTAAACGCGATTTTTGATGTTTTCCTGACGTGCCTGTCTGCACAGGCGCGTCAGTCGTCGCAAATCTAGGAATCGTCAGACTTACGCAGCCTGCTTAGTAATTCCGATACCCCTTCCCTTACGATAAAAGAGATCATCGTTTCGCGCTCAGGCTCCTTGAGTTGCTTATAACTTTCGATCCAAATCGCCAGCGGATCCTGATGTGACGTGTAAACATATTCAGCAGAATGTTCATTCATCGCCAGACTGGCAACGGTGTTACCCGGCAGGCTGTCGATGTGATATTCCACTGCCCGTCCCTGAACTCCGCGCCGCCGCCGTTTAATCCAGCATAATCTGCGGGCCATCCCATGCACGCCCTGTGTTGATGTAGGAAGGCCATCTTTTCCGGTCAGTTCCTTTGCTGCAAACCACTCTTTTTTCATAACGATCCTTGTCTTTCTCATATAATCCAATAAGAAAGGTTGCTGTTATAAATCCATGAGAATTATGCGGATGCTTTCCCTTATCACCGTGAGCCCATTTTAGATAAGGTATTAAAACAGACCATTTAGGAAAACGCCTATTTAACGAAAAGAAGATATTCAATTTTTCGGAATGAGTCTACTGTTGAGGGACATTGTTTCCATGAATTATGTTTATCAACAACAGAATATCACCCTTAAAAGTATTTTTTAGAAAGTTATGTAATCAGATTCTTGACTGAAATATCCGGTTATAGATTAAATCCATATAAAACAATGAGTAAAATGAAATCACTGGTGCATACACCCAACCTAACCCCTTCAAATCATTAGCACAGATCGTTATATCCCTATTTCAAATCACTAATATCTATAGATGGGTTCAAAATATCAACACTTCAATAACTCGTTCGTATTATATGATTTGAAAATATATGGTGATATTGGTTAGAAAAGAGAAAAAGCAAACTGAATTTACTTGTTTGTTTTAATTTTAATAAGAATGTATTTTCTTAATCCGAGCATAAAATATTTTTAGGAAACATTGATAAGATTGGTTGGGAAACGCCTAAACAATCATTGAATATATGTTTTCAAAAATAGTCTTATAAAAACGGTTTAAAAATAAGGAAAATACCATGATGACAAGGAATGATGACTGGCATCAGGCTGATATTATTGCAGCACTGAGAAAGAAAGGGACGACACTTGCCGCGGTGTCACGCTCCGCCGGATTGAGCTCTTCGACGCTTTCAAATGCACTTTCCAGACCCTGGCCAAAAGGAGAACTCCTCATCGCCAGCGCGCTGGGTATCCATCCTTCAATTATCTGGCCAAGCCGCTACTTCGATGCCACAACATTTAAGATTATTGAGCGTCGGTGTCGCATTCCTAATGAGAGCAAATGATATGGGGAAAGCCGTCGGATGCCCCGGCGGCTTTACATGGGGCTAATCAGTGATTGATAAAGTCTTCACCCAGTTCGATATCCTTACGCAGGATATCCAGCATCGAATCCAGTGATTGCTGTTCAAAGTCACTGAGCTTGCCAATATCAATAAGCTCAGTGATGCCCTTTTTCCCTAACAGAACAGGTTGTGCGAAGAAGCGGGCATAATCGCCCTTACCTTCTACATAGGCGCATTCAACAACGTTGCTTTCACCTTGCAAGGCGCGAACCAGAGAAAGTCCGAAGCGTGCGGCCGCTTGTCCCATAGACAAAGTCGCAGAACCGCCACCCGCTTTGGCTTCGACCACTTCAGTTCCCGCATTCTGAATGCGTTTGGTCAGCGCAGCGATTTCATCGTCACTGAATGCCACGTCCGGTACCTGAGACAGTAAAGGAAGGATGGTCACACCGGAGTGTCCACCAATCACGGGAATATCCATTTCTTCCGGGTGCTTACCTTTAAGTTCAGCCACAAACGTGTTTGAGCGGATTGCATCGAGTGTCGTCACGCCGAACAGTTTATTTTTGTCGTAAACGCCCGCATTTTTCAGGACTTCGGCAGCGATGGCGACCGTCGTATTGACCGGATTGGTGATAATGCCAATTAGCGCTTGCGGGCACGTTTTCGCAACCTGCTGAATCAGATTACGAACAATACCGGCGTTCACATTAAAGAGGTCGGAGCGGTCCATCCCCGGTTTACGCGCGACACCAGCAGAGATCAAAACGATATCCGCACCTTCCAGAGCTGGCGTTGCGTCTTCACCGCAGAAACCTTTGATTTTAACAGCAGTAGGGATATGGCTCAGATCGACGGCGACACCCGGAGTAACAGGCGCGATATCATATAATGACAGTTCGGAACCGGAAGGTAGCTGGGTCTTGAGCAGAAGCGCGAGGGCTTGACCGATACCGCCCGCAGCACCTAGAACTGCAACTTTCATCCTATACTCCTTTTTTATCACTAACTTATAAGTGTCGTGGAATTATTTTGGGTGTGACCTTAATCACTTATACAGCTAAAAACAATCGCTCAGCTGCTGGAAAACTGAGCCTGGTCGTTAAGAAAGTAAAAAAACACTTCTTAGCGCCTTTTTTCCGGCCTTTTATGACTTTTTATCGGAAAGCTACACCTTAAAAGTAGCACCGCAAAACTCGCCAGGTTAAAAAATGGTTAAATTCAGTTCAATGTGAGAGCTGAATCGAGATCATCTGTATAACAACATTCCGGCTACTCATTACACTGCGATGCACAATTTCGGCATATTCATGACACACCTGTTTATACTCTGGCGCTGACATTCCTGTCTGAATGCATAATTTGGCGGTTACCTGCTGGCTCTGTGTTGCATAAAAATGCAAATATCTGCATAATCAACGAAACGATGATACAGAGACCAGGGTGCAAAATGCGTAATCCTGCTAAACAGGAAGATTTGATCAAAGCCTTCAAAGCACTGTTGAAGGAAGAGAAATTCAGTTCTCAGGGCGAAATTGTCGTCGCGCTTCAGGAAGACGGTTTCGAAAATATCAATCAGTCAAAAGTCTCACGGATGCTGACAAAATTCGGCGCGGTGCGAACCCGCAACGCAAAGATGGAAATGGTTTATTGCCTGCCTGCCGAAATCGGCGTGCCGACAACGACCAGCCCACTGAAGAATTTGGTCTTAGATATTGACCATAACGATGCCGTCGTCGTTATCCGCACCAGTCCGGGTGCGGCACAGCTGATCGCGCGCCTGCTCGATTCTCTGGGCAAATCCGAGGGGATACTAGGCACCATTGCCGGCGACGACACAATTTTTACCACGCCCGCACGGGGATTCAGTGTCAGACAGCTTCACGACGCAATCCTCAGTTTGTTTGAACAAGAACTCTGATACGGCGATATGTTGCGCTGTTTCCTGCTTCAGTTCTGTGCCTGAGGTCAGAAGAAAACAATTTCTGGCCTCAGCCTGCATTTCCTTATCCGTCTATCACTTACCCTTCTTTAACGTTGTACCGCCTTTTTAAACACACGCCTCAGGTCGTTATCCCTGTTAATTCTGTTCACACGAAGCACTTTCCTGTCACATAAACATTTCCATGGTGTGATTGACTGCAAAATTAAGCACAAATAGTCAAATTCGCTCAATCCGTTGATTTTACGAAAAATTAACACAAAAAGATCGATTTTCACGCAATTTTTATTCCTTTTTGTTATTAAAAATTCAAATAGCCCCCACATAACCACCAAAATAACTATTAGCAAACTATTAATATTCTAAGTGACTAGATGTATACTCATTTCCGTGGTGTGAAGCACCAGTTGTTGGAAACATAATAAAATCGACGAGGCCAAAATAATGAACGTTAAAACTACACTTGCAACATTAAGCATTCTCTCTGCTCTGTCATTCGGCGCTTTTGCAGCACAACCCGTTACTCAGGATCAGGCCGCAAATCTTCAGCCACGCGGGATGATCAGCGTAAGCGGCGTTGCTGGCGCACCTTCTGATATCCGTCAGGCACTGTCTGATAAAGCGGATGCCAAAGGAGCTAAAGCATTTCGTGTTATCGAAGTGCGTGAAGAAGGTAACTACCACGCTACCGCTGAAATTTACCAATAAACCCGGATAAATGAAGCGAAGGGGTCTGAATGATTCAGACCCGCGCAAAACGAATCAAGACGGATTTGTCTCTGCCATCATCAATGTTTCCCCACGCTTTTCGCGTTGTCGGACTCCGATATTCCAGAACTGATGAATCCAAATCTCAACCGACGTTGCTCTCTCATTTTTAGCATCAACGTCTATGAAATTAGGAAATTATCATGAAAATTATGACCACTATTGCCGCCCTTAGCCTGCTGTCTGCTGTTTCTTTCGGGGCGTCTGCCGCACAACTGGTTTCTAACCAACAGGCAGAAAACCTTCAGCCAATGGGCACTATCAGCGTCAGCGGCGTTAATGGCGTTCCGACAGACATCCGCCAGCAACTGTCAGATAAAGCTGACAGCAAGGGCGCAAAATCTTACCGTGTGATCGAAGCGCATAACGACGGTGCCTATCACGCCACCGCAGAGATTTATCAATAAAATTTCTGCGTCAGTCCCAGATACAAAGCCACTGTCTGAAAACTTGAATTAGCGTTACCGGGTTTCAACAGCCACCTACCAGCGAAAATCATGCGCTGTTGAGGCTGGGAAGAGAGGAGACATTGCCACTGTCGCTCTCTTGCTAACGTAACCCTCGTCGTCCTGTCCGACGACACCCTTTGGCCCTCAAATATTTTGAGGGCTTTTTTTTTGTCCGCAGACCGCCACATTGCCAAATAACAGGCAAAAAAAAGCACAGCAATCGCTGTGCTTTCAGTTCGTCTGATGCGCCTATTACTGTTCCTGAGCGGCTTCCGCTTTAGCAGTCAGCGCTGTCAGCAATTTCCCGTGAATGCCACCAAAACCGCCGTTACTCATCACCAGAATATGATCGCCAGGCTGCGAAGCCTTGATCACCATATCGACCAGTGAGTCGACGTCCGCACTCCAGTGTGCAGGCTGGATGCAGCGCTCTGCCACTTCTGCAACCTGCCACGGAATATGCTGCGGCTGAAGCAGGAACACTTCATCGGCGCGACCGAGAGAAGGTGCCAGTTCGTTTTTGCTCATGCCCATTTTCATGGTGTTCGAGCGCGGTTCGAGAACAGCCAGAATGCGCGCAGTACCGCCCACTTTGCTGCGCAATGCAGAAAGTGTGGCCAGAATAGCCGTCGGGTGATGCGCAAAATCGTCATACACGCTGACACCATTTTCCACGCCACGCAGCTCAAGACGGCGACGGGCATTGATAAAATCACCCAGCGCTTTGCAGGCATCTTCAGGCTTCACGCCAACATGACGCGCTGCGGCAATCGCCATCAGCGCATTATGCATATTGTGTTCACCCACCAGATTCCAATTCACCTGACCGACTACTTCGCCATGAAGATAAACCTCGAAAGAGCTGGCATCTGGTGTCATTTTTTTTGCATCCCAGGCGCAATTTTCTGCTTCACCGGCAAATTCCTGTTCGCTCCAGCAGCCCATCGCCATCACTTGTTTCAACGGCGTGTCATGCTCAGGAAGGATAATTTTACCTTTACCCGGCACCAGGCGAACAAGGTGGTGGAATTGTTTCTGGATTGCTTTCAGATCATCGAAAATATCCGCGTGATCGAATTCGAGATTGTTCAGGATCAGCGTCCGCGGGCTGTAGTGAACGAATTTGGAGCGCTTATCAAAGAACGCGCAGTCATATTCGTCCGCTTCCAGAACCATAAACGGGCTGTTTCCAAGACGTGCAGAAACGTCGAAGTTCCCCGGCACACCACCGATGACGTAGCCTGGCTCATAGCCACAGGCTTCGAGGATCCACGTCACCATCCCGGCTGTCGTCGTTTTACCGTGCGTCCCCGCTACGGCAATGACCCACCGCCCCGGCAGAACGTGATCGTGCAGCCACTGCGGGCCGGAGACATAAGGGATCCCCTGTTCGAGCACGGCTTCGACGCAAGGATTTCCGCGCGTCATCGCGTTGCCGATAATCACCAGATCTGGCTGAGGATCTAACTGAGCCGGATCGTAGCCCTGGATCAGTTCGATCCCCTGATTTTCCAGCAGCGTACTCATCGGTGGATAAACGTTGTCGTCCGAACCGGTTACCTGATGCCCTTGTGCACGTGCCAGCATCGCCAGCCCGCCCATAAACGTGCCGCAAATCCCAAGAATATGAATGCGCATAAATTTTTCCATTAATGCCTTTAAGTCAGCCGCTATTCTACCGCTCAGAATCGCTCAGAAGAAATGGATTTGCCTATGATTCGTCCATATAGTTGGGCTAAACTGCCCATGCTCTTGTGAAGGTTTTATTAACGAACCGTTATCCATCCTAGATTCAGGGAACGTGTTATGAAAACGTTAGGCGAATTTATTGTTGAAAAACAGCAAGACTTTCCTCATGCAACCGGTGAGCTCACCGCCTTGCTGTCAGCAATAAAACTCGGCGCTAAAATCATTCACCGCGATATCAATAAAGCGGGTCTGGTTGACATTCTCGGCACCAGCGGTGCAGAAAATGTGCAGGGTGAAGTACAGATGAAGCTCGATCTGTACGCAAATGAAAAATTGAAAGCGGCAATGAAGGCGCGTGGCGAAATTGCCGGTATTGCGTCTGAAGAAGAAGATGAAATTGTCATTTTCGAAGGCGAACGCGCTGAAAATGCAAAATACGTGATTTTGATGGATCCGCTGGACGGCTCTTCAAACATCGACGTGAACGTATCAGTCGGGACCATCTTCTCGATTTACCGTCGGACTTCTCCGCTCGGCCAGCCTGTGACGGAAGCCGACTTCCTGCAACCGGGTAACCGTCAGGTTGCCGCAGGTTACGTGGTTTACGGCTCTTCCACCATGCTGGTTTACACTACCGGCGCAGGGGTTCATGCCTTTACTTACGATCCTTCACTCGGTGTATTCTGCCTCTCTCACGAAAAAGTCCGTTTCCCTGCTAAGGGCAACATGTACTCGATCAACGAAGGCAACTACATCAAATTCCCTCTCGGCGTTAAAAAATACATTAAGTATTGCCAGGAGCAGGATGAAGCGACGCAACGCCCTTACACCTCACGTTACATCGGTTCGCTGGTTGCAGATTTTCACCGTAACCTGCTTAAAGGTGGCATCTATATTTACCCAAGCACGGCCAGCCATCCGAACGGGAAACTGCGTTTGTTGTACGAATGCAACCCGATGGCGTTCCTGGCCGAACAGGCTGGTGGTAAAGCCAGTGACGGTAAAAACCGCATTCTGGACATCATTCCGCAAAAACTGCACGAACGCGCACCGTTCTTCGTCGGTAACAGCTCAATGGTTGAAGATGCAGAACGTTTTATCGCCCAATTCCCTGATGAATAAACCGGTACCCGACTCAAAAATCATCAAAGAATGAACGTGATACCTCTGTAACTTAGCGTTTCCAAAACGCAAAAAAGGTGGCTTATTTAAGCCACCTTTTTATTATTATCCGTTTCAGATTCGACGTATTAGTAATGCTCAGTCCGGTTCAGCTTAAACACCGCCATGCTTTCCGCCAGCAGCTGAGCCTGCTCTTCCAATGAGCGTGTCGCCGCTGTGGCTTGCTCTACCAGTGCCGCATTTTGCTGTGCAACCTGATCCATTTGCGTAATCGCCACGTTAACCTGCTCGATGCCGTGCGTCTGCTCAGTCGTCGCGATAGAAATTTCTCGCATCAGGCTGGTAACGCGCGTCACTTCACTTGAAATTTCGGTCATCGTTTCCGCTGCTGATTTCACCATCGCCGAACCTTCCGACACGCGGTTATCTGAATCACCGATCAGCTCTTTGATTTCACGTGCAGATTGCGCACTGCGCTGCGCCAGGCTGCGAACTTCACCGGCCACAACGGCAAAACCACGCCCCTGCTCACCAGCGCGGGCTGCTTCCACTGCGGCATTCAGTGCCAGAATATTGGTCTGGAACGCAATGCCGTCAATCACGCTGATAATGTCGCCAATACGTTTCGAACTGTCGGTAATGCCCTGCATTTTATCCATCACCTGATGGACAACTTCGCTTCCTTTACCGGCAATCACGGATACGCTTTGCGCCAGCTGATTCGCCTGCTCGGAATTCGACGCATTCATACGAACTGTGGACGTAAGCTGTTCCATACTGGCGGCGGTTTCTTCCAGAGAAGCGGCTGATTCTTCAGTGCGTTGCGCCAGATGAACGTTACCGGCGGCCAGTTCGCGTGAACCGACGTCAATCTGATTCCCAGCATCACGAACGCGCCCGACAGAAAGCACCAGTGAATCCTGCATTTGTTTCATGGCCTTCAGAAGGCGGCCCATTTCATTATTTTGTGAGTCATCAATGTCATGCGTCAGATCGCCTTTGGCGATGAATTCGAGCTGTGCGATAGAGAACTTCAACGGATGCATAATAATTTTTTGCAACGCAAACCAGGCCAGCAATGCAATAGCCAGCGCAATAAGGAAAGCGATCACAATCACTGTCACCTGAATGCGTGCGTCGGTACGCGCCTGTTCGATTCTCTGACGGGTGCTATCCGTTGCGTAGGCACGAAAATCCGCCAGCGCTTTGTCGTAGGCATTGCTGTAAGGGGTGATTTTATTTTCCAGCACGTCGTAATAACCGTCGGCACTTTGCGCCTGGAGTGCGGCCAGAAGCGGGACCAGACCGTGAGTTTTGTACGCCTCGTAGGTTTTTTTCACCGCATCCGATAAATCCCTTCCGCGCGGCGTGCCATCCAGAATATTGACAAATTTTGCCATGTCCGTATCTGCCTGTTTGATATACCCCGCAATCCGGTCGGTGGTGGATTTAGCGTCATCCATCATGCCGATTTCGAGCTGACGCACAGCAACGCCGCTGGCAACGCGGGTTCGTAGTGAGAAACTGTAACTGTCCGCCAGTGAGCCCAGTTCATCTCCCTGGAGCTGATTAATTTTTTGTAGCGATGTCGCACTTTGCCGGATGGCATTAGTGCCAAGGAAGCTTACCAGCAGCAAAATCAACGTCATCACGACCAGTAAGCCGATCAGACCGGCTTTTACGCTCAACTTATTCAACATACGGTGTTATCCAGCTATTCAGGTGAAAAGGAGAAACTGCGAATGAGGTAGGGATCAGGTTTGCCTGATTTTTTGTATGAATATTGTTATCGGCAATCCCCTGAATCTCTTGATAAGAAAAGCAAAAACAGTCAGTTACACGGTTAAGTGGTGCATGCGTAATTTTTACTGCCGATTCTGCAGATTTTGCCGATCTTCAGCAGCAGGTCATGCCGGAAAATAGCTGGAGGCGATACGACGAAAAGGGCGGGAAATCACGGGAGAGTTGGCTATAATGTGCGGCACTCTATTCCTGGTTCAATGAAGGAAACCAACAATGAGCTTACTGAACGTGCCGGCAGGCAAAGAACTGCCAGAAGATATCTACGTTGTTATCGAAATCCCGGCAAACGCGGATCCTATCAAATACGAAGTTGATAAAGACACCGGTGCACTGTTCGTAGACCGTTTCATGTCTACCGCAATGTTCTACCCTGCGAACTACGGTTACATCAACCACACCCTGTCTCTGGACGGCGACCCGGTTGATGTACTGGTTCCAACGCCATACCCGCTGCAACCAGGTTCTGTGATCCGCTGCCGTCCGGTTGGCGTTCTGAAAATGACTGACGAATCTGGTGAAGATGCGAAAGTTGTTGCGGTTCCTCACACCAAACTGAGCAAAGAATACGATCACATCAAAGATGTGAACGACCTGCCAGAGCTGCTGCGCGGCCAGATCACTCACTTCTTCGAGCAATACAAAGCGCTGGAAAAAGGCAAATGGGTGAAAGTTGAAGGTTGGGCGGACGCCGCTGCTGCAAAAGCTGAAATCGTGAGCTCCTTCGAGCGCGCTAAAAACAAGTAATTGTTTTCTGCGACACGAAAAAAAACACCGTCCACTGGACGGTGTTTTTTTATGTATAAAGCGTTGGCTAGCAACGACTATTTCTGACGACCTTGCTCAGATTAATCGCTGACCGGTTCGTTACGCTTCACCCAGTCGCCACCCTCAATTCTCGGCACACCATCCAGTGAGCGAATGTAGAGGTAAATCCAGGCACTGCCGTAAGGCGTCGAGATCAGCTCGCGACGATAATCTTTCGTATTACTTTTCAGCTCATCCAACTCAGCCATGATTGACGAGTTAATGCGGTAAACTTCGCAATAGACCTTCCCGTCCCCTGGAATGACTGCCGGATAGTGCCCCAGATTATAAAGCGCATATCCTTCCAACTCATGGTCACCCAACCATTGAGCATTCGTCATCCAATGACTGTTGCCTTGCTTGCGTCGCAGACTACCGTAAACAATTATTCGCATGTTTATATTCGTATAGTAAAAGTCACATGAATTAAAACTCAAACTGATAGAGCAAATCCAATGCCTGATCGATGCCCGATACAGCCTGCAGGTAAAGCTTCGGCATCAACCGATAGCGCAATGTCAGGGTTGCCAACGAGTCGAATATTCCGACACCATATTTCACCTGTAAACCTGGTAAAACATAGCCACTGACCACGACCTGAGAACTGTCTCCCACGCCCTGAGTATCCAGCGCCAGATTGCTGACGCCAAACGCTTCGCCGATTTTACCCACAAGTTTACCACTTTGTGCAACCCCTAACCCGATAAGAGCTGAGGTCATTGCACCGCTGTCACCACCAGAATTGTCTAGTCCTTGCCCGCGAAGCAGGTAGGACAAGGCTTCCTGCTGCGACATCGCCGGATCTGAGAATATTTCAAGTTTAGGTGCATCGGCCTCGCCGGTAACGCGTAATCCGGCCACAACGTCATTTTCTGTCGCTTCAGGGTTACGGATGGCTTCCAGATTCAGCAGTGGCTGGTCCGCCGGGCCGGAGAATAACAGCTGTCCTTTGCGCACAATTAAATCCTGACCGTACGCATGGAAACGCCCGGACGGAATATTGATTTGCCCGTTCAGACCCAACCCGCGACTATCCTGCGCGACTTTCAGCGCACCTTCGAGGCGGGCTTTCAGACCAAACGCGTCCAGACGCACATCCGGTCCGATATTGACCATCAGATTGCTGTTGATAGGAATCGAAGCCGAAACCGGTGCGATCGGCTGACGCTGATCGTTAAGCATCACTTCATCCGACGATACGCCCACGGCGCTTTCCGGCAGTTCCTGAACGGTTATGCGTGCCCACGGAATATCGACGGTGCCGTTGAGGGAGAACAATTGCGGCGTGGCGTCAAATACCAGATCCGGCGAAACGTCCAGCCGCACCATCGGCGGCACGGAAACGCGGACTTTATTCCCGCGCGCGGCAATACGGGCGCGCCACGCGTTGATTTCACTCCAGTCAGCGTTACCATTCAACTCCAGCTGGCCCTGAGCGGTTTTGATGACGCCTTCCATAATCGACGACATGCCGTTGAAGTTGATGTTGATATTGGCATCCGTGATATCAAACGGCATAAATTGCCCGTCGAAATCGACGCCAGTCAGCGCCAGTTTGCCGAAGACCTGCGGTTTTTGCGCATCACCGCCCAACCGCAGATTCGCATTCAGGATACCGGAAGCTTTCTCGCCATCCATCAGTGCGGGTTGCAGCAATGCCATAGAAACACGGGCGATATTCACGTTCCCGCTGAGATTACGTTTCCCTTGCGGATCGGCGATCTGGATATTGCCGTCGAGCTGACCGTTGTGGGTAATTTTGATCAACCAGTCGAGATTTGCCCGGCCATTGTTCAGCCCGGCATTCAGGTTCAGCGTATCGAACGCTACCGGCAGCGGATTTCCCTGCACCAGTTGCTGCACTTTCACGCCTTTACCCACCAGCGAAACGCTGGCCTGCGGCAGACCACCTTCGGCTTTCCAGCTCACGTCGGCTTTCCCGCTGAACGTCCCGCTCAGTTGCGTATCGTCAGTGAGGAAAGGTTTGATCATCGCCAGATCAAAGCGATTCAGCACCACGCTGGCCTGCCCGCTGGCACCGGCATCAATAGTTTTCGGCACGCATAAATCCGCGTTCGGATTCTGCCAGCAGTGCGGCCCGACGGTGACCCGCTGCTCTTTATTGAAATAATCCAGCGCAATAGAACGGTTTAGACGCCATTGCCCGACCGGCGTATCAAACGACGTATTGTTGATATTGCCTTTCCATTCTTCGGTTGCACGGTCAAAACTGCCGGTCAACGCCAGACGCCCCGACACCGGTTTACCCTCAATTTTCAGCGTCAACTGATGCTGCTTTTCATTGCCTTTAGCATCCAGATTGATATCCGAAATATCCAGCGCATCCTGCTTAAGTTGCTGGACGCGCACAGCAAGATTGCCCTGAATCTGATCGGTGGAGCTGACGTCACCCTTCACATCCACGCGACGCACCGTCAGCGCCTGCCATTTCAGGCCGGTGGCAGTCAGATCGGCCAGCAACTTCGGCGCTTTCAGATCACCGCGCAGTTGCAGCATCCCTTTCATCACGCCGCCCAGCCCCGGCAATGCGCCATCAAGATGCGGCGCATCCACTTTGGCATCCAGATTCCAGGTGTCGCTGAGCTTACCTTTAACATCCAGATTATTACGACCCAGTTCAAGGTGTAGCTGCGGGATATCCCACTGGCCGTAGCTGTTTCCGCGCACGTTGCCCTGCGCTTTGACCGCGTTTTTTTTGACGTTACCGGTCAGATCCAGCACCGGGACCTGCATCTGCCACGTGCCGCCATACAGGCTGCCGCGCGTGGTAATTTTACCCTGCAACTTCGCAGGCCAGTCCGGCCACTGTCTGGCGGTGTTAATCCCCGTCAGTTTCAGTTCGCTGTTCCAGCTGATCGCTTTGCTCCAGTCGACCACGCCGGTCAGATCCGTATTCCCTTCCAGCGCGGCCAGACGAAGCAACGTGAGTTTGAATTGCTCTACATTGCCTTTACCGTCAACGGTCAGTGTGGCGGGCGGGATCTGATCGCCTTTGAAATCAGAACGCAGCGAAAGCGCATAATCCGTCGCTTTTCCGCTGAAATTCATTTTGAAGCCTTTCACCTGATACTGCGGGGTGCCGGTCAGTGGCCACTGCAACGCATCGCTGCTGAGTTTCAAATCCAGCGGCAGTCCGGCTTCCGCCAGCTGAGTCTGCAATGCCAGCTGAGCACGTACCGGGCCGGAAAGGTTCAGTCCCACATCGAGCTTGTCGCGCAGGCCCCCGGCGATTTTAAGTTTGATCTTCTCGCCTTTAAGCGGTTCGAGATTCACGGCGGTGTTAACTGTCATGTTCACCGGCCAGTTTTGATTCAGCGTTGCCTGCCCGATGCCGTCCAGCGAACCCTGTGGCGAACGCACCTGCAATTTATCGAGCTTAACGATCTGATTTTGCGTACTGGCTTTCAGTTCAAAACGGTTGATGAGCACATCGGTGTCACCGGTCAGACGCAGGTTTTCACCGAGAATTTGCTGAATATCCAGATCAACCGGCAGACGGAAATCCGGTAATTCAGGCAGCAGCGGTTTGGCAAACAGCTCCTGTAAGGTTTCACCCAATGGTTTTTCAGGTACCACAACGGCCGGTTCTACCGGTTTTCCGGTGGCCTTTTCGACCGCTTTGTCCTGGGCCGCCTGAACAACTTCTGGTAACGAATTGACCGGCGTTTTCGGCAAGGCAATCAGCAATCCGCCGATGTGCGTTGGCATCAGCTGAATCGCCCGCCCTTCCCAGTGCGCGCCGGTGCGGAATGACGCCAGAGAAATCGCCCGGTCATCGAGCGTCACGTTGATATTGTCCAGCGTCAGCACGCGCAGCGTAATCGGATAAGGCGTGCTGAGATTGGTCAGCGGCTCGCTGTTCTCTGGCTGAGGTTGCTCTGCCGCCGGCGTCATTTCTTTGGTGTTCACCACCACATTAACGTCTTTAACGCGGAGCGCGTTAACGCACAGCGCGCTGTTTTTCAGGCACGAAAAATCGAGCGAAAGATGAAATTCTCCCGCTTTCACGTCAACGCCCGGCATTTCGTAATGCACGCCTTTAAGGGTCAGATCGCGCCATCCGCCTTCCGTGCTGGCAATATTCAGCCCCGGCACGAAGCGGTTCGCGCCGTTGATCATCAGATGCAGACCGGTTTGCGTACCGACTAAAAACGCCACCAGACTGATGATCAGCAGCAGGAAGATCAGGAAACCCAGGCAGATTTTCTTAAATAAACTCATAATTCCGGACCTAAACCGATGTAGAACTGCAATCCATGCTCATCTTTGTCGCCAACGGGAGCGGCAACGTCTAATTTCACCGGGCCGATCGGTGAAGCCCAGCGCACGCCTACGCCCGCACCGGTTTTGAAATCATTTTGCGTAATGTCGTTCACCGCTTCACCGGAATCGACAAACACCGCGCCCCACCATTTTCCGGTCACGTTGTACTGATATTCCACCGAACCGGTGCCCAGATACGAGGCGCCCGTCAGTTTGCCGTCATCGTCACGCGGGGAAATAGATTTATATTTGTAACCGCGAATGCTGCGGTCGCCACCGGCGAAGAATCGCAGAGATGGCGGCACGCGCTCGAAGTCGTTGGTTTCAATCCAGCCCAGATTGCCGCGGAAAACAAAGCGATGTTTTTCAGCAAGCGTGCGGATCCAGACGTTCTGCGCCTGAATCACGGCGAAATCGACATCCGAGCCCCAGGTGGTATCAGAGACATCCAGAGAGTAACGTTGGGAATCGCCCCAGGTGGGCATTAGTCCGCCGCGCTGACGCGTGCGGTTCAGGCTCACACCCGGATAAATCAGCATCGTCGTGTTGGTGACGCTACCTTGGGTAAAGTGGTCGAGGCTCCAGCGCAGGTTAACCGCGTGCTGCCAGCCGCTGGACAAATCCCAGTAACGGGCCAGATTCACCGTGGTGGAATCGGAGTTGGTGTCGTTCAGGTCTTCACGTTTGAAGCCGCCCTGAACCAGGTAATACTGTTCGAGCGGAGATTTCAGCAGCGGGATTTTATAGCTGAGATCCAGCGACTGTTCAGGGCCGGAAAGCGTCGTGGAGGTTTCAAAGCTCTGACCGCGATCGTTAACCCACGGTTTTTTCCAGTTAGCCGTCAGACGCGGACCGATATCCGTGGAAAAGCCAACACCGGTTTCAATCGTATTTTCGGTACGCGGTGACACCAGCGCATTCAGCGGCAGCGTTTTTGTGGCTTTGGCATCAGTAAAATCTGGTGACACAACGACTGAGTTAAACCAGCCGGTAGCGGACAGGCGGCGGTTAAGCTCGGCCAGTTGCGCAGACGTGTAATAATCCCCCGGCTTAAATGGCACCAGATTTTGCAGATATTCATCGCGGATTTGCGAGCCCTGATAATGAACGCCGCCAAAGCGATAGCGGTCACCGCTGTCGAACTGGATATCCCAGAACGCTTTGTGTTCATCTTCAATCACGCCAAGCTGGCTTTTGCGCATATTGGCATCGAAGTACCCTTTGCGCACGGCCTCGCCGGTCAGAGAACTTTTAAAACTGTCGTAGGTGCCGTGGTTCAGAATGGTGCCTACCGCAGGAACCTGCTCTTTCTTCAGTTTCTCAAACTCATCATCTTTGGCTGCCTGCCCTTCAATGACGACATTCGTGCCAGCGATTTTTACCGGCGTACCCGGTGTCACTTTGGCAATCAATACCGGGCGGCCCGGCGGAGGGGTTTCGCGGTAATCGAAATCGATTGTTGGCGAATAATAGCCTAATGGCCGCAACCCCTGCTCAATGGCGGCGCTGACACGTGCGCGAAACCGCCCGTTAGCCCCGACTTCGTCACTTTGAATCGAAGATAAGCGAACGCGAACGTTCCTTTCCAAATCGCCATCCAGGCCTTCCAGCTGCAAACGCACTTTCGCTGCCATGGAGAGTGAGGGGGCCAGCAGTACACATAACAAACCCAGTTCACGATATCGTGGCACACGCACTCCTGCTAATTTTGCTTTCCTGTTAAAAAATTCGTTACCCGTCGGGGTAGTTCTGCTCGTTTCTGGCAGATTCATCTTTCCAAAGTCAGATGACAGCATTTTAGTGCTAATCCCCTGAAAATGTTCAACGACGAAGCAACGTTCCCCGTATTGTGTGCAAAGACGCAATCAGATACAACTAAGAGTGGCCTGTTGGTCACTGATATTCACTCAGACCTTTTGTTACAAACCTTGTTCATTAAAGCAACAACTGGAGTTTTCCGTGGTGCAACTTTCCGATAAAGCGCAGCCCGTCAGTCATGAGGATGCGTTACCTGGCCGTACAACCCCGATGCCGGTTGCAACGATTCACGCAGTAAACGGTCATTCAATGACGCATGTGCCTGATAATATGGAAGTCGCCATCTTTGCGATGGGCTGTTTCTGGGGCGTTGAGCGTTTATTCTGGCAGCAGGATGGGGTTTACAGCACAGCCTCCGGTTACAGCGGCGGTTTCACACCGAACCCGACTTACCGCGAAGTGTGTACCGGCCAGACCGGCCACGCCGAAGTTGTCCGCGTGGTTTTTGATCCGGCGGTTATCAGCTACACGAAGTTGCTGCAAATTTTCTGGGAAAATCACGATCCGGCTCAGGGAATGCGTCAGGGCGGCGATATCGGGACACAATATCGCTCTGCATTGTATGTGCTGAGCGCAGACCAGCAGGATCAGGCGCTGGCCAGTCTGGCGAGCTTCCAGCAGGCGATGGATGACGCGAACGATAAGCGCACCATCACCACGGAAATTGCCGAAGCCCTGCCGTTTTATTATGCAGAAGACGATCATCAGCAATATCTGTATAAAAACCCGGAAGGCTATTGCGGATTAGGCGGCATCGGCGTCTGTTTACCGCCGCAATAATGCGGGATTTTTAAGCGCTGGCGGCAGTCTCAGTGCTGCTGCTATACTATGCGGGTCACAAATGTGGCCCTTTAAAACTATTTCTGGCAATTATCTTTGTTTTTCATCCTTACGCTTTTTCTTATGAACTGCTTTTTACGGCTTCATTTAAAAAGATGTTCTTTTAAGCAACAAAAATAATGAGAGCCTTTCCCTGCCGGTTTACCCCGGTGTTAAACGGATAGATTATGTTAAACAGTATTTTACTGATTCTTTTACTCATCGCGATCAGTGCATTTTTCTCGCTGTCAGAGATATCGCTGGCGGCTTCCCGCAAAATCAAACTCAAACAGTTGGCAGACGAAGGAGACGTCAATGCCGCACGCGTAATGAAATTACAGGAAACCCCTGGCCTGTTCTTTACGGTAGTTCAGATCGGCCTGAATGCCGTCGCCATCCTCGGTGGTATCGTCGGCGATGCCGCGTTCTCCCCCGCTTTCCAGACCTTCTTTGTTCGCTTTATGTCGCCTGAACTGGCGGATCAAATCAGTTTCATCTGCTCATTCGCACTGGTCACCAGCCTGTTTATTCTGTTTGCTGACCTTACACCGAAGCGCATCGGTATGATTTCACCTGAGTCGGTTGCCGTCCGTATAGTCAACCCGATGCGTTTCTGTCTGATGATTTGCCGCCCGATGGTCTGGTTCTTTAACGGCATGGCGAACATGATTTTCCGTCTGTTTAAACTGCCGATGGTGCGTAATGACGACATTACGACTGACGACATTTATGCGGTGTTTGAAGCGGGTGCGCTGGCGGGCGTGCTGCGTAAACAGGAACATGAGCTGATTGAAAACGTGTTTGAACTCGAATCGCGTACCGTTCCGTCGTCCATGACCTCGCGTGAAAGCGTAATCTATTTTGACCTGCGCGAAAGTGAAGAAAGTATTAAAGAGAAAATCGCCACGCATCCGCATTCCAAATTCCTGGTCTGCGATGGTCATATTGATCAGGTCGTCGGCTACGTCGACTCCAAAGATTTACTGAACCGCGTGCTGGGCAATCAGAGCCTGATGCTGAGCAGCGGCGTGCAAATCCGTAATGCACTGATTGTGCCGGATACCCTGACGCTTTCCGAAGCGCTGGAAAGTTTCAAAGCGGCGGGTGAAGATTTCGCGGTGATCCTCAACGAATACGCGCTGGTGGTGGGCATTATCACCCTCAATGATGTGATGACGACGCTGATGGGCGACCTTGTCGGTCAGGGCATGGAAGAACAGATTGTGGCCCGTGACGAGCATTCATGGCTGATTGAAGGCGGTACGCCGATTGAAGATGTCATGCGCGTGCTGCATATCGAAGAATTCCCGCAGTCCGGCAACTATGAAACCATCGGCGGCTTCATGATGTTTATGTTGCGTAAAATTCCAAAGCGTACGGATTTTGTGAAATTCGCCGGCTATAAATTTGAAGTCGTGGATATCGACAGCTACAAAATCGATCAGCTGCTGGTGACCCGGATTGTCGATCAGCCTGCTGCTCCGCTGCTGCCAAAAACGCCGCAGGAAATTAAAGACGAGAAGAAAGCACAGGCGTAACGTCATTCATTCTGCGTTTTCTGAAAAGACAAACGGCCCCAAAAGGGGCCGTTGTTGTTTGCGCAAGCTGCTCGTAAAAAGCGGCAGCGACAACGCGCAGGGCTGTCAGCCCATTTCCGCCTGCAGGTGCGTCACCTGGCGGTTAACTTCAGACATCACGCTGAAATGGCGCTTATCCCGGACCTTTGGCAACAGAATTTTGCCTTGGTCAAACTCGAACGCGCCGACGTCTTTAATATACAAACGCCCACGAAACAGTGTCTTGACGTACTTTGCGACTTTCATCGGATTGTAACGCTGGAAGATTCTCATTTTTCTACTTTTCTCCGTTAAATCACTGCATGCATCAGCCACGTCGCAAGGCGACAGATACTGGGGCAGAAAAAGGTCGATTGCAGTGAAGAGACCTATAACATAGCAGGGCAGTCAGGTATTTCCAGTATATTTAACTGCTTTTACATTGCTTTTCAGTATTGTCTTAAGTCTTGACGCTAAATGGCAGTATAACCCTGCTTTATGTGGCAATTTTGTAACCTGCAACACAAATTTAACAACCCAACAGGACAGACCACTTGGGCGACCCTATGATGGAGTGGACCGTTCTTTTGCGCCCCGGAGAATCTATGCTTTTAAGAAGTCTTTTAGTGATCACTTTTATGACATTTTCGCTTTTTGCCTCTGCCCATAATCTCACGATCGGACAGCGCGTGGCTCCCGTCGGCGTAGACGATAAAGGCGAGCTCAACGACGTCAATGACCAGTTCAGCTACAGCAAATGGAACAGCGCGAAATTGCCGGGCAAAGTCCGCATCGTGCAGCACATGGCGGGCAGAAGCAGTGCCAAAGCGCTCAATGAACCGCTGATCACCGCTATCCGCGCCGCAAATTTGCCGCATGATCGTTACCAGACCACCACTCTCGTTAACACTGACGACGCCATCATCGGCACAGGCCTGTTCGTGCGTAAAAGCATTGAAAGCGGCAAGCGGGAATTCCCGTGGTCACAGGTGATTGTCGACAGCAACGGAGTGGTGAAAAAAGCATGGGAACTGCAACCGGAAAGTTCAGCGGTCGTCGTTCTGGATAAAAACGGCGTGATTAAATTTGTCAAAGACGGGCAACTGACACCGCAGGAAGTGCAGCAGGTGATTACGCTGGTGGCTCAGCTGGTGAAAGAGTAATGAAGAAACCCCGGCGTGAAACCGGGGTTTTAATATCAGAAGAGAGAAACCCGGAAGCCCGGATTCAGGAAAGACTCACGCGGTGTATACGTCAGTGTCTGTCCTTTCCAGTCATGCACCTGCGCACCGGCGGCCAGCGCCACGGCGTGTCCGGCGCCAGTATCCCAGATATTGGTCGGCCCGAAGCGTGGATAAAGCTGCGCAGAACCCTCAGCCACCAAACAGAATTTCAGCGATGAGCCGATAGCCACGGTCTGATGTTCGCCCAGCTGCGCCAGATAATCCTGCAATTCCGGGTCATTACTGAAATGTGAGCGACTCACAACCACCAGCGGCGGATGCGCTTCGAGCACCTGAATCTGCTGGCGCTCGCCTTGATCTTCCTTCCACGCCTTACCTTCGGCTGCGCTGTACATCACTTGGGTCACCGGCACATACACCACACCCAACACCGGAACACCGTCTTCGATCAGCGCGATATTCACAGTGAATTCACCGTTACGCTTCAGAAATTCTTTGGTGCCGTCCAGCGGATCGACCAGCCAGTAACGCGTCCATGTCTGACGCTCGCTCCAGCTTTGCGGATCCTCTTCCGACAACATCGGCGTTTGCGGATCCAATTTTTGCAAACCGGCCTTAATCACGTTATGCGCCGCAATGTCAGCCGCCGTGACCGGTGAATCATCTTTTTTATGACGCGCATCGAGCGGCTGCTCGCCATCATAGACTGCCATAATGGCGTCGCCCGCCTCGCGCGCTAACTGACAAATTTGCTCTAACATCTTTTACCTCAATGCTTTGATTCTCATTTCTCAAGCCTAGTTTTTTTTACCGTGAATAGCCATCCCGTAATGTTACCGGGCCTGCGTATTGACGGTTTTAAGGCGTCATAAAGTTGTTACAACTCACATTTATTTATGACAACTGATTACATTCTCAGCAAATTTTGAGATACATATCCGGTTTTTTTTCCGGGCGTCGCCCGTTCTCTGGAGGCAAGGCAATGAATAAGCGTCATCTGACGTTATCCCTGTTGGCTACGCTGGTCGCAACATCTGCGGGCGCGGCACAGGTGGATCTGCGCATCATGGAAACCACGGACCTGCACAGCAACATGATGGACTTCGATTACTACAAAGATAAACCGACGGACAAATTTGGACTGGTGCGCACCGCCAGCCTGATCCACGCCGCGCGAAACGAAGTGACGAACTCCGTGTTAATCGATAACGGCGACATCATTCAGGGCAGCCCGCTGGGCGACTACATGGCAGCAAAAGGGCTGAAACAGGGCGATGTTCATCCCGTTTATCTGGCCATGAACACGCTGGATTACGCAGTCGGTAATCTGGGGAATCACGAGTTTAACTACGGCCTGGATTACCTGAAAAAAGCGCTGGCCGGGGCGAAATTTCCGTACGTAAACGCCAACGTCATTGACGACAAAACCGGCAAGCCGCTGTTCACACCTTTCCTGATTACCGACAACGCGGTGAAAGATCGCGACGGCAAAACGCATAATCTGCGTATCGCTTATATCGGTTTTGTTCCGCCGCAAATCATGGTCTGGGACAAAGCAAATTTGCAGGGCAAAGTCACCGTTGAGGATATTACAGAGACCGCCAAAAAATGGATCCCGGAGATGCGTAAACAGGGCGCGGACATCATTGTCGCTATCCCCCATTCGGGTCTGTCCGGCGATCCGTACAAAACCCTGGCCGAAAACTCGGTGTATTATCTGAGCCAGGTGAAAGGCATCGACGCGATTATGTTCGGTCACGCACACGCCGTATTCCCGAGCGAAGAATTCGCCAATATCAAAGGCGCGGACATAAAACAGGGGACGCTGAATGGCATTCCCGCAGTGATGCCGGGCATGTGGGGCGACCATCTGGGCGTAGTCGATATGGTCTTAAATAACGACGGTGGCGGCTGGAAAGTGGAAACCGCAAAGGCAGAAGCGCGCCCGATTTATGACAAAGCGCAGAAGAAATCGCTGGCCGCTGAAGATCAGGATCTGGTGAAAGTCCTCTCGCCTTCACATGACGCGACACGAGAATTTGTCAGCAAGCCCATCGGCAAATCGAACGATAAAATGTATAGCTATCTGGCGCTGGTACAGGACGATCCGACAGTGCAAATCGTCAACAATGCACAAAAAGCCTATACCGAACACTTCATTCAGGGCGATCCGGATTTAGCGAATCTGCCGGTATTATCCGCTGCGGCACCGTTCAAAGTGGGCGGGCGTAAAAACGATCCGGCCAGCTATGTTGAAGTGGAAAAAGGCGAACTGACTTTCCGTAATGCCGCAGATTTGTATCTTTATCCAAATACGCTGGTGGTGATGAAAGTCACCGGACAGGAAGTGAAAGACTGGCTGGAATGCTCTGCCGGGCAGTTTAATCAGATTGATATGAACAGCACAAAGCCGCAGTCGCTGATTAACTGGGACGGATTCCGTACCTATAACTTCGACGTGATTGATGGCGTGAATTATCAGATTGATATCAGCCAGCCGGCGAAATATGACGGCGAATGTACGCTCATCAGCAAAGATGCTGAGCGCATTAAAAACCTGACGTTTAACGGTAAGCCTATCGATCTGAAAGCGACTTTCCTGGTTGCCACAAATAACTACCGTGCGTACGGCGGAAAATTTGCGGGCACCGGCGATAAACATATTGCCTTCGCGTCACCGGATGAAAACCGTTCTGTGGTGGCCGCGTACATCAGCGCAGAAACCAAAAAGCACGGTGCGGTTACGCCAACGGCAGACAACAACTGGAAGCTGGCAACAATTAAAGCGCCGCAGCAGCTGGATATTCGTTTCGAAACATCCCCGGGCGACAAAGCCGCGGCCTTCATAAAATCTCATGCACAATATCCGGTCACCGCCAAAGGGACGGACGATATCGGCTTCGAGGTTTATCAGGTCGATTTGCAAAAATAGCCTTTGACTCAACGCTCCTCCGGGAGCGTTTTTTCTTTCTGTACTTCCTTAGAGCTATAGCCCTGCCTTAAACATGTATTTATAATGCATGTTATAGACACCTTCATTTAACGAGGCTTCATCATGGACTATCGCGACCAACCTCTTGGCGCTCTGGCCGTTGCCATTCCGCGCGCAACCCGTCTTTTTCGTCATTATGATCTGGATTTTTGCTGTGGTGGCAAACAAACGCTTCTGCGCGCCGTAACCAAAAAAGAACTGGATATTGATGCGATTGAGCAGCAACTTGCTGAAATTGCTCAACAACCGGACACTTCCACCGACTGGAAAACCGCGCCACTGGCGGAGATTATCGATTTCATTATTCCGCGTTATCACGATCGTCACCGTCAGGAATTGCCGGAACTGGTGCTGATGGCGGACAAAGTCGAACGCGTTCACGGTGACAAACTGCCCTGCCCGCACGGTCTGGCGGTCCAGCTGCAATTGATCCTCGACGAACTGACTCAGCATATGATGAAAGAAGAACAGATCCTGTTCCCGATGATCCGCGGCGGAATGGGCCGTCAGGCAGCCGGTCCGATTTCAGTGATGGAACGTGAGCATGATGATGCGGGCGATATTTTGGAAGAGATTAAACGACTGACCAATAACGTGACGCCGCCGGAAGGCGCCTGTGTCACCTGGCGTGCGCTGTACGCCGGGATTAACGAGTTCATTACCGACCTGATGGAACATATCCATATGGAAAATAATCTGCTGTTCCCACGGGCTTTACGCGGCGAATAATTCAGCTTTCCGTAAGCGGCAGTCCGTAAAAGACAAAGATGAAAAAGGGCGCAAATGCGCCCTTTTCGTTTCTGGTTTCCGCGAGGAATTACAGAATTTCTAACAGCTCAACTTCAAAGACCAGCGCGCTGTAGGGAGGGATGGAAGCACCCGCACCACGTTCGCCGTAAGCCAGGTTATGAGGGATGTACAGTTCCCATTTAGAACCCACAGGCATCAGAGTCAGTGCTTCAATCCAGCCAGCAATCACGCCGTTAACCGGGAATTCAGCCGGCTCGCCACGCTGTACGGAGCTGTCGAACACAGTGCCGTCGATCAGTTTACCGGTATAGTGAACACGTACGCGGTCCTGACGACCCGGGATATTGCCTTCGCCCTGAGTAATCACAGAGAATTGCAGACCAGATTCGGTGCTGCTTACGCCTTCGCGCTGTGCATTGGCAGCCAGGAATTCCTGACCCTGAACGGCCAGGGCTTCCTGACGTTCACGACGAACAGCATCAGCACGTTCGTGGACTTCACGCAGTGCGCGGTGAACCACATCAACAGGAACGGCTGGCGTATTCCCTTCCAGCGCGTCACGTAAGCCTGCCAGCAGTGCGTCAGGCTCTAAGCCCTGCAAACCTGATTCCTGCAACTGTTGACCGACCTGCAGGCCGATACCGTAACTTGCCTGCGCTTCTACGCTGTCAAATGAAGGGGTAGTCATGAATTTTCCTTAGCTCTTAAAAATGTCGAACGCGCAGCATAGCAGTGCAAGGCTTTTGGGTAAAATTCTCTGTGAGGCAACTTGACGCCTGACGCAGTTCCTTCCACTTTTCGATAAATTTTTCGTATTTGCCGCTATTTAACACATCGTTTGGGTGATATTTATGCTTTGCCCCTTTCCGCATCAAGCAGTTAAACGGCTATACTAGGCAGCAACAGGCAGTCGAAATTGCGACAGTGAAAAAGAGAGGTTGTCATGGGCAGAATCCCGCCCAGGAGAAGGAAAGCCGTCCGTATTTATCAACCCATGTTGAGATCCTGGATTGCCATTATGAAAAGGCCGATGCAAGACACGACAGCGCAAACTGAAAACGAAGAGGAAGAAAACGTCGGGCAAACCGGTCGCGCTTCTTCTGCGGTGACGAAAAGCAAAACGCTGCTCAGCAAAATCTGGCATATGAGCGACGATTTCCACTGGATGTCGCCCCTGCCTTATGCTCACCGCCGTGGCATGATTATCAGTATGCTGGTGATCCTTCTGGCACTGCTCTGGCCTTATACGCCGGAAAATACTTACGCGCCTTCACAACCGCAGCAGCCGACCAGCATTCCGATGCAGGCCGATTTGCGTAACGATCAGGGCCGGACCACGCAAATGGCGGAACCGGACCCGGTACAACCGCAGGTGAACGACAGCACCAGCACCTGGCGCAATTATCAGGTTCAGTCAGGTCAGACCCTGGCTCAGCTGTTCCGCGATAATAATATGGCCGTGAATGATGTTTTCGCGATGGCGCGCGTTGAAGGCGCTGATAAACCGCTTAGCACGCTCAAAACGGGTCAGCAGGTGAAGATTCAGCGTGATGCGCAGGGCGTGGTCACCGCATTACAGGTGACGACAGATCAGAATGTGACGGTGACGTTTACGCGTCAGCCGGACGGCAGTTTCCAGCGCGGCGGTTAAGCGTTCAGCTTTTCATACAGAAAGTCCCGCAGCACGACGGCCTGATTATGGTGAACGTCTTTGCTGCCAAACAGCAGGGTCAGAGAATGGCCTTGCTGCACTATCTCCAGCAATTCCTTCCAGTGCTCACTGGCTTCAAGCTGCTGACGATAACGTGCGGTGAACGCGTCCCACTGATCGGTATGATGATGAAACCACTGACGTAGTTCAGTTTCCGGTGCCACCTCTTTCAGCCAGACAACGCCCTGCAATCTTTCTTTGCTGATGCCCCGCGGCCATAAACGATCCGTCAGATAGCAATATTGCTGTGCCGGACCGTGGAAATCGTAAACGCGCTGAAGAGTAATGTCTGCCATCGAATCGCTCCATGAATGAATGCCTTTTCAGGCAAGCGTATTTTCCCGGACGCAGAAAAGCAAAACGCCGGCACAAGGCCGGCGTTTTACAGGTTAACTGCAGCGTTATTACGCTTCAGCAACCACAACTACGTTCAATTTAGCGAATACGTCGCTGTGTACCTGGAACTCAACTTCGTGTTCACCAGTGGTACGCAGAACGCCATTCGGCAAACGAACTTCGCTTTTAGCAACTTCAACACCAGCAGCAGTTACTGCATCAGCGATATCGCGAGTACCGATAGAGCCGAACAGTTTGCCTTCGTCGCCTGATTTAGACGCGATGGTTACTGAACCCAGTTCGTTGATTTTAGTTGCGCGAGCTTCAGCAGCGGACAGAACGTCAGCCAGTTTAGCTTCCAGCTCTGCACGGCGTGCTTCGAAAAATTCAACGTTTTTCTTGGTAGCAGGAACAGCTTTGCCCTGTGGTACCAGGAAGTTACGAGCGTAGCCCGCTTTAACGTTAACTTGATCACCCAGGCTGCCCAGGTTTGCTACTTTATCAAGCAGAATAACTTGCATTACCTTATCCTCTCAGAGTCGTTAATTGACAGTTGCCGATTACTGATGACGATCAGTGTATGGCAACAGAGAAAGGTAGCGTGCGCGCTTGATGCAACGAGCGAGCTGACGCTGGTATTTTGCACGAGTACCGGTAATACGGCTCGGGACAATTTTACCGCTTTCGGTAATGTAGTTTTTCAGCGTAGCGATGTCTTTGTAATCAATCTCTACAACGCCTTCCGCGGTGAAACGGCAGAACTTGCGACGACGGAAATAACGTGCCATTAGGCTAGTCTCCAGAATCTATCAAATCAATCTGCTCGGCATGTAACACCACTTTATTCAGTCCATTGCGCCCTTGATGGCAACTAATGAATCCGGTAACAGTGAGTTGCGTGCCGACCGTTATACTGTGAGTTAATGCTTGTGACGCTTGTCCGCTGACAACGATGGGCATTCTGCACCATGCTTGTCGGCTAAATCCGGCTTCCTGCTGCTGCGAGCGGTGCTCAAGCACAAACTGGCAGTGAGGAATGCCCGAAGGACTGACTTTACGAATGGGGGTCTTGCACACAGTGCCTGACAACACCAGACGATTCGCCGTCACGGCAATTACTCTTCAGAATCCCCAGCTTCAGCATCATCGTTAGCTTCAGCAAAGTCTTCACGGCGATCACGACGTTCGTCTTTTGCTTTAACCATTGGAGATGCTTCAGTTACCGCGTGTTTAGTACGCATAACCATGCTACGGATAACGGCGTCGTTGAAGCGGAAGTTAGTTTCCAGCTCATCGATCGCTTCCTGCGGAGCTTCAACGTTCAGCAGAACGTAGTGAGCTTTGTGCAGTTTGTTGATCGGGTAAGCCAGTTGACGGCGGCCCCAGTCTTCCAGACGGTGAATCTGACCAGCAGCGTTAGTGATTACTGCACTGTAACGCTCGATCATGCCCGGAACCTGTTCGCTTTGGTCAGGGTGAACCATAAAAACGATTTCGTAATGACGCATCGAATTGCTCCTTACGGATTATTCAGCCTCCTGTCAGGGTCAACCGCGGCCCATGGAAGCAAGGAACGTGTTTGTTGTGCGGTCGAAAAAATGACGCGCAATTATATGTACAGCCTGTGGGAAACTCAAGGAGAAAGGCAGATTAATTTCTCTACAGCGTTGCGGCGAAGAATGCCGTACTTTTCGCCAGCGCATTCACCGAGACTTTATGCTTTGCGTCCGCTTCAGAAATGAACGTCAGGTTCGTATCCGCACCATTCTCTGCGAGTTCCTGCCACAGGCGCTGACTTTCGCCGAACGGGACGACATCATCCTGTTCGCCATGCCAGACAAACAACGGTTTACCGGCTATTAAAGCCGCTTTTCCGCTGAAATCCAGGCTGAGTAACGGTGAAAATTCGCGTTCAAACGCGTCGCGTTGCGCGGAGTCTTGCGTGTCGTAAGCCGGAAAAAGAGAGTGCGATAATTTTGAAAAATAACCGGAGCCCATCAGATTCGCCGCCACTTTTACCCACGGGAATTTGACCAGCGCGGCCATCGTCGTCATTCCGCCCATCGATACGCCGCCGACGCCCAATCTTTCAGGGTTCGCCAGCCCTTTGCCGACAAAGTGATCTTTCAGCACGGGCAACTCTTCGACGTTGCCCTGCAAAATGCCCCAGAAATTCGCCAGCAGCCGGGCTTCATCGCCATCCGCGCGTGCGCCATGAAGGCGGGCGTCGGGCAAAATAACGCGAAAACCGGACTTCGCCAGCGTGTAACCAAAATAGGAGTAAATTTCTTTCGACGAGGTAAAACCGTGATAGAAAAATATTGTCGGGAGCTGCTGCTGATATTGCCCGGCAGGAACGGCGTGAATAACCTGGATCCCGTCAATATTTTCTTCGTACATCTCAACCATCGGATACTCCCTTTACGCTTTCTGGCAAATGAGTTTGGCTTCAGTCTGTTTTTCATTTTACCGGCCTGCCACCCGCCAGCCACAACCTTTTTCGTATGATTTATAACCATTTACTCGTGTGAAAGTAAAATCAGCCATTTCCACCTAATTCAAATTCACATATTGAGGATAATTTCATTGATTCAGATCAATTTTTAATGAAATAACTGGTTACATTTGAGCATTAATCCTTTCCCGTTTGCCGCCGTTAGTGCGCTTACATAAGCAAATGGAAAAACCCCATGAAAACGGCATCAAAACGTGCATTTCGCCGCTGGAGCATTGGCGCAAAACTGGCCAGCATCGCTTCTTTGCTGGTCGGCACCCTGTTTATTATTTTCACTTTGTCACTGACACACTCTGCCGGCAGACAGGTCAACACACTGGGCGTTAACGCCATTTCAGAACAGGTGACCGGCGTCGTTGACATGATTGAGATGTATAACGCCAGCCTGAATGCCGAAGTGGACAACTACACGGGCCTGTTCAGCCATTTTCTGCCGGAGAGTTTCGAGCTGGATACCGCCAGCCCGATGATGATCGGCAGTGAGTCTGCACCCGTCATTAAAGCAGGCGGCAATCCCCTGAACCTTGATACGCGGATCCCCGATGATTTTCTGGCACGCACCGGCGCGATCTCTACGGTTTTCGCCCGCCGCGGCGACGACTTTATCCGCGTGACGACTTCGCTGAAAAAGCAGGATGGCACCCGTGCCATCGGGACACTGCTCGACAACACCAGCCCGGCGTATACACAGATTATGGCCGGACAATCTTTCAGCGGCCTCGCGACGTTATTCGGCAAAAAATACATCACCAAATATCAGCCGGTGCGTGACGCTCAGGGCAGCGTGATTGGCATTTTGTTCGTCGGTGTGGATATCACGCAGGAGTACGCGGATATGCGCTCCAAAATTTTATCCAAACGCATCGGGGAGAAAGGTTATTTCTTTGTGCTCAACAGCGCGCCGGGGAAAGACCTCGGCAAGTATCTGGTGCACTCCACGGATGAAGGCAAAACCCCGGCGTGGCCGGACGGCGAGTTGCAGCAGGTGATGTCACAACCGCATGGAGAGCGTGAGTACACCGATCCGGCCAGCCAGCATCAGCAATTTATTGTCTATGCGAATGTCCCGGCGTGGCATTGGGTCGTCGTGGGCAGTACCGACAAAGACAGTCTGATGGAACAAGTTAACAGCACGCGTAACCGCTTCCTGATGATCAGCCTTCTGGCGCTGGCGTTGTTCGCAGCGCTCTTTATCGGGCTGACGCGAAAACTGATCAGCCGCCCGCTCAGCGACGCCGTGCTGATTGCCCAGCAATATGCCAGCGGTGATTTACGTGCCCGCGCGCAGACGCAGCGCGTCGATGAGATTGGTGCTCTGATGCACGCCATCGACGGTATCGGCCACGGTCTGGAGAAAATTGTCGACGAAGTGCGCCAGGTATCTTCTGAAATTATGACCAGTACGCACGGGCTGGCGCACGACAGCGATCAGATCAATCAGCAGATTGGCACGCAGGCGAGCAGTCTTGAAGAAACCTCGGCCAGTATGGAGCAAATTACCGCCACCGTGCAGAACACCGCAGACAACGCCACACAGGCCACGCAGCTGGTGCAACAAACCGATAAAGCCGCCACGGTCGGTGTGGATGCGGTGAATCAGTCCGTCGAAAGCATGGAAGCCATCAAACATGCCTCAACACGCATCGCGGATATCACCACGGTCATCGAAGGCATCGCTTTCCAGACCAACATTCTGGCGCTGAACGCCGCCGTGGAAGCCGCCAGAGCCGGTGAACACGGGCGCGGATTTGCAGTGGTCGCCGCCGAAGTCCGGGCGCTGGCACAACGCAGTTCGAATGCAGTGAAAGAGATTGAAAATCTGGTCGCCGATTCCCTGAGCAAGGTCGAAGACGGCCATCAGAGCGCAGCCAAAACGCAGGCCAATATGAGCGATATTCTTGCCGGGATCCGTCAGGTCAAAGTACTGATGAGTGACATTGACGTGGCTTCGCACGAGCAGTCTTCAGGGATTTCGCAGGTCAATATTGCCATCATGCAGATTGGTAAAGCGACGCAGGAGAACGCCACACTGGTGGAAAATTCCCGCCAAACCGCTGCGGCGCTCAGCGAACAGGGGCGCCACCTGTCTCAACTGGTGAGCGTGTTTAAAATTTCCGAAAGATAAGACGTGCGTGCGCGGCAATAAATACCGCGCAGACTCGCCAGCACACCGGTGAAAGGGCTACACTCAGACTATCGCCCTTTTACCGGATATCACGATGAAATCCCTCCGAATCTCCGCCGCGCTGCTGTTGCTGGCTGCGCTCAGCGGTTGCAGCAACGTCATGCAAACAACGCCCGTTCCTCCCCCCGCGCCGAAGGCAAAAGCGCAGGAAATTACCCGCGCCCAGACATCAACGCTGACCAAAATCGGCAGCATTACCGCCGAAGCCATTGGCAGCCCGATGGATGTCGAAGCGGAAATCCGCCGCAAAGCCAATGCCGCGGGCGCGCACTATTACGTCATCATGTTTAACAGCGAAACCATTGTGCCCGGCCGCTGGTATTCTCAGGCCACGCTTTACCGCTAATTATTCAGCACCGATTGCGCGATTGATCAACAACTGACACAGACGCTCCGGCAGCAGCGTGTCTCCACGCGAGTCCAGCACCATCCGGCACCACGCGTCGGCCATGGGCGGCGATGCGAATTCCAGCATCTGCGTGGCCGCCAGCAGGTTAAACACTTGCCCGGTCAGCCAGCGCCCCTGCGCTTCTTCCGGTGAACGCAGCCGTTGCAGGAACTGGCGTGAAGCGCGGTCAAAAATCCGGTTTTGCCCGCGAGCCTGATGCAACAGATGTTGCAGCATTTCTCCGCTGGCAGGCAGTTTTTTGAGGGTTCTCAGCACGTCGAGACACATCACGTTCCCGGAGCCTTCCCAGATGCTGTTCACCGGCATTTCACGATACAAACGCGGTAACTCGCTGTCTTCGCAGTACCCGATCCCGCCTAAAGCCTCCATCGCTTCTGCCACAAAAGGCATGCCCTGACGACAGACTTCAAACTTCGCAGCAGGCGTCAGCAGGCGGCACAAAACCTGCTCAGCCGGATTATCGCGGGCACCTGTCGCAGCGCCCAGACGCATCAGTAGCATGGTTTGCCCTTCCAGATGCAGGGCCATCCGGCTCAGCGTCTGACGCATCAGCGGCTGTTGAATCAGCGGCTTGCCGAAAACCTGCCGCTGGAAGGCGTGATACAACGCTACGGATAAAGCCCGGCGCATCATGGCGTGGCTGCCCAGCGCGCAGTCAAAACGCGTATGTCCGCCCATTTTCAGGATATGGCGGATCCCTTCGCCTTCTTCGCCCAGCAGCCAGCCTGTCGCATCCTGAAACTCCACTTCACTGCTGGCGTTCGAGCGGTTACCAAGTTTGTCTTTCAGTCGTTCAATGTGGATGGCATTACGTGAGCCATCCGGCAGCACCCGTGGCAGAAAGAAGCAGGAAAGCCCACCGTCGGCCTGCGCCAGCACAAGATGCGCATCGCTTTGCGGCACCGAGAAAAACCATTTGTGGCCGGTCAGATGATACGGTTTTCCGCTGCCACGCCCTTCCAGCGCAACTGCCCGCGTCGTGTTGCTGAGCACGTCAGAACCGCCCTGCTTTTCGGTCATACCCATACCAATCAGCACACCTTTCTTCTGTTCGCCGGGCTGCAAATGTGGATCATAGCGGTCAGACAACAGCGGTTTCAGCCAGCTGCGAAATTCCGCAGGCAGATATTGTTGTAAAAGAGGAATTGAACCGAAAGTCATCGTCACCGGGCAAAGCGTTCCGGCCTCGACCTGCGCATGCAGGATGAATCGCGCCGCCCGCGCCACGGCGGAACCGATACGCGCATCCTCCTGCCACGGCAAATTGTGCACGCGGTTGGCAACCAGCCCCTGCATCAGTAAGTGCCAGGCAGGGTGGAAGCGGACATCATCAAGCCTTTCGCCGGTGGTGTCATAGCGCAGAAGATCCGGCGGATTCGCATTTGCCAGCCGCCCGAGTTCCAGCGATTCGGCGGAGCCCAGTTGTTGCCCTAAAGAGGCTAAAACGTCATTGTCCCAGCCCGCCTGCTGGCGTGAAACGGCTTCGCGCAACGGCGTATCAGAGAGGAATAAGTTGCTGTTACTCAGCGGCTTGGGCTGATTAAACACCCGGTGTGTTTCCCAGTTCATCGCCAGCTCCCTTTCAAAAGGATGAGGTATCAGTATGGTAAAAAACGGGGAATTAACAGGCGCGCAGATCACAAAGGCAGAAATGCAAACGGGAGCCCGAAGGCTCCCGCTTTATGGCATGAAATCAGAAAACTGAAATCAGCTTTTTTTCAGACCACGCTGGCGTACGGCCTCGAACAGGCAAACGCCGGTCGCGACGGATACGTTCAGGGAAGACACGCTGCCCGCCATCGGAATGCTAATCAGTTCGTCACAATGTTCGCGGGTCAGACGACGCATACCTTCGCCCTCTGCGCCCATCACCAGCGCCATCGGGCCGGTCATTTTGCTCTGGAACAAGTCATGATCCGCTTCGCCCGCCGTGCCGACGATCCAGACGTTATGTTCCTGCAATACGCGTAAAGTACGGGCCAGATTGGTCACGTTGATCAACGGCACATTTTCTGCCGCGCCGCTGGCGACTTTTTTAGCTGTCGCATTCAGTTTTGCAGAACGGTCGCGCGGAACGATTACGGCATGAACACCAGCCGCATCAGCGGTTCGCAGGCAGGCACCGAGGTTATGCGGATCGGTTACGCCATCCAGCACCAGCAGGAACGGGCAATCAAGGCTTTCCAGCAGCGCAGGCAGATCGTTTTCCTGATACTGACGGCCTTCGCGCACGCGGGCGATAATCCCCTGATGCACGGCACCTTCGGATTTCTCATCCAGCCACTGGCGGCTCGCCACCTGGATAACAATGCCGCTGGCTTCCAGCTCGTCGATCAGCGGTTTCAGACGTTTGTCGTCACGGCCTTTCAGGATGAAAACTTCCAGAAAGCGTTGCGGATCGTTGTCGAGTAAGGCTTTAACGGAATGAATACCGTAGATAATTTCGCTCATGATGCTCTTTAAAATAGACTTGCGGGCAGCATGCTGTCCGCATTTTAATAAGATTATGGGGCGATTCTACCATAGAAGAATCGCCGGGAAGGATTAGCTGTCAGTCGACTTTTTCTTCGCACGCTTGGCTTTGGTGGCCGCTGCGATTTTCGCCGTTTTATCAGAAGGCTTTTTGGCTTTCTTCGGTTTGCCGTCTTTGCCGACTGCACCAACGACCTTTTCTTTCTTCGGCTTAGCAGGTTTCGCGTCGTCTTTACGGAATGCGCTGTCCGGCTCGAAGTTCACGTTTTTCTTGCCGGTACGTCGACGCCCTGCATTTGCAGGCGCAGTAGAGCGCATCGAACGTTCGCCGCCTTTTTTAGCGCGATCGCGGGCTGTTTTACCTTCACCGCGTGCTTTACGGGTGCTGGAAACCAGTGCGAAATCGATTTTGCGCTCATCCATATGTACGGCTTCAACGCGGATTTCTACCGTATCGCCCAGGCGATAAACCGCGCCGGAAGATTCGCCCACCAGGCGCTGCCCGATGTTGTCGTAACGGTAGTAATCGTTGTCCAGCGAGGACACATGCACCAGACCGTCGATGAACAAATCGTTCAGGCGCACGAAGAAACCGAAGCCGGTGACGCTGGCGATAATGCCGGTGAAGACCTCGCCGACGTGATCTTGCATGAAGTCACATTTCAGCCAGTCAGCCACGTTACGTGTGGCTTCATCCGCACGGCGTTCTGCCATGGAACAATGCTCGCCAAGCTGCAACATGTCTTCGTAGTCGCTGTGCCAGCCGCCGGTTGGCGTCCAGCGGTCTTTCAGAGTGCCGTGCTCTTTTGCCAGCAGATATTTGATGGCGCGGTGCAAGGCCAGATCCGGATAACGGCGGATTGGGGACGTAAAGTGCCCGTAGGACTGCAACGCCAGACCAAAGTGACCGCGGTTTTCCGGGTCATAAATCGCCTGCTTCATCGAACGCAGCAACATCGTTTGCAGCATTTCGCGGTCAGGACGATCCGCCAGTTCATCCATAATCTGAGCATAATCTTTCGGCTCAGGTTTCAGACCGCCGCCCATGACCAGACCCAGTTCACCCAGCACGCTTCGCAGCGCGGAGATATGGTCGTCGCTTGGACGGTCATGAACACGGAACAACGCCGGTTCGTTATGTTTTTCAACAAAACGCGCCGCCGCGATATTCGCGAGGATCATGCACTCTTCAATCAGTTTGTGCGCGTCGTTACGGACGGTCGGTTCGACACGTTCGATACGGCGCTCGGCGTTGAAGATGAATTTCGCTTCTTCCGTTTCAAAGGCAATGCCACCGCGTTCTGCACGTGCCTGATCCAGCACTTTGTACATGGTGTGCAGTTCAAGCAGATGTTTAACCAGCGGGCTGTACTGCTCGCGCAGCTCAGGATCGCCTTCGATGATGCGCCAGACTTTGTTGTACGTAAGACGCGCGTGAGAACTCATCACCGCTTCGTAGAATTTAGAGCTGGTCAGCTTACCCTGCGCCGAGATTGTCATCTCACAGACCATACACAGGCGGTCAACCTGCGGGTTCAGGGAGCACAGGCCGTTCGACAAGACTTCCGGCAGCATCGGGACAACCTGCGACGGGAAGTAAACAGATGTCGCGCGGCTGCGTGCTTCGTCGTCCAGCGCCGTGCCGTGGCGAACGTAATAACTCACGTCAGCGATAGCTACCCATAAGCGCCAGCCGCCACCGCGTTTTTTCTCGCAGTATACGGCGTCATCAAAGTCACGGGCGTCTTCACCATCGATAGTGACTAACGGCAGGCTGCGTAAATCGACGCGGCCTTTTTTGGCTTCTTCCGGCACCTGCTCACTCAGGTCTTCGACCTGTTTCAGAACCTGTGGCGGCCAGACGTGCGGGATTTCGTGAGTACGCAGCGCGATATCCACCGCCATGCTGGTGCCCATTTTATCGCCCAGCACTTCCACGATTTTACCGACGGCTTTCGTGCGGCGGGTCGGACGTTGTGTCAGTTCCACCACGACCATGTAACCCATGCGCGCGCCGTTGATAGCATCGGCCGGGATTAGAATATCGAAGCTCAGGCGGCTGTCGTCAGGTACGACAAAACCCGCGCCCGCATCGGTAAAGTAACGACCGACAATCTGGCTGGTTTTCGGCACCAAAACGCGCACGATACGCGCTTCACGGCGGCCTTTACGATCGGTGCCGACCGGTTGTGCAAGCACCACGTCGCCGTGGATGCACATTTTCATTTGTTCAGCAGAAAGGTATACGTCGTCTTTCTTAACGCCTTCAAGGCGCAGGAAACCATAGCCATCACGATGGCCAATGACAGTCCCTTTCAGTAAGTCCAGACGCTCCGGCAGCGCGTAGCACTGGCGACGGGTGAAGACCAGTTGTCCGTCACGCTCCATCGCGCGAAGACGACGGCGCAGGGCTTCCAGTGCTTCTTCTCCGGAAAGATTCAGCTCATTCCCAATCTCTTCCCGGCTGGCGGGCGTTTCACGTTTGGCGAGATGTTCAAGAATAAATTCACGGCTGGGAATAGGTGATTCGTATTTTTCTGCTTCTCGTTCCAGGAATGGATCTTGTGACATAGCGGTTCCTCCGTTGTCATCAGCAGTTTGTTGAAAGTCTTTCATTCAACAAGCAATAATTTGTAGAGCGTTGAGTTATCTTTGACCATATCGGCCAGAGTGTACTGATTCAGCTCATCAAGAAAATGTTCTACAGCAGTGTGCAGGACTTGTTTTAGCCGGCAAGCGGGCGTGATATGGCAAAAATCACTGTCACAATTAACCAGTGAAAGCGGCTCGAGTTCGCGAACCACATCGCCAATGCGGATTGTCTCCGCGGGTTTCCCCAGTTTAATGCCCCCGTTTTTCCCACGGACAGCGGTGACCAGGCCTGCACGGCTCAACTGATTAATGATTTTCACCATGTGGTTGCGCGATACACCATAAACTTCGGTGACCTGCGAAATGTTGGTCATCTGATCGCCTGGCAGGGATGCCATATAAATCAACGCTCTCAAACCATAATCAGTAAAACTCGTTAACTGCACACATACCTCTGGGTAGTTGTTTACCCGGTCTTTCCACGTCAGCAATGACAACAGGGTGAAGATGATTGTTTATTATGACACTTTGATGATAAACCAGCCGCGAACTTTGCAGCTAATCATTTAGATAGTGGATGCTTCGCGGGAAGTAAACAAGCGTGGACGGTCAGAAAAAAATAAACCGGGCAAATTTGCCCGGTTATAACGTTTTTACGCAATCAGCTCAGGCTGTTATGCGTCAAACGGGTCGCGCAAGATCATGGTTTCGCTACGATCCGGGCCAGTCGAAATGATATCAACAGGAACTTCAGTCAGCTCTTCGATACGTTTGATGTAGTTCAGTGCTGCTTGTGGCAGATTTTCGACTTCTTTCACGCCAAAGGTGGTTTCGCTCCAGCCTGGCATGATTTCGTAGATTGGCTCGATACCTTCCCAGCCTTCTGCTGCCAGCGGGGTGGTCGTCATTTCGCGGCCATCAGGCATGCGGTAGCCTACACACAGTTTAACTTCTTTCAGACCGTCCAGCACGTCCAGTTTGGTCAGGCAGAAACCAGACAGGGAGTTGATCTGCACAGAACGACGTACGGCAACGATATCCAGCCAGCCGCAACGACGGCTACGACCGGTGGTCGCACCAAATTCGTTACCTTGCTTACGCAGGAATTCGCCGGTTTCGTCAAACAGTTCAGTCGGGAATGGACCTGCACCTACACGGGTAGAATAGGCTTTTACGATACCCAGAACGTAATCAACATAACGTGGACCAATACCCGAACCGGTAGCGACGCCGCCAGCGGTGGTGTTGGAAGACGTTACGTACGGATAAGTCCCGTGGTCGATGTCCAGAAGCGTACCTTGCGCGCCTTCGAACATGATCAGATCGCCACGCTTACGCGCGCCATCCAGCAGCTCAGACACGTCAACAACCATAGCCGTCAGGATGTCGGCGATAGCCATGACATCATCCAACGTTTTCTGGAAATCAACGGCTTCGACTTTGTAGTAGTTGACCAGCTGGAAGTTATGATAATCGATGATTTCTTTCAGCTTAATAGCGAAAGTTTCTTTGTTGAAGAGATCGCCAACGCGCAGACCGCGACGAGCAACTTTATCTTCATAAGCCGGGCCGATGCCACGACCGGTGGTGCCGATGGCTTTATCGCCACGCGCTTTTTCGCGCGCCATGTCCAGTGCGACATGGTAAGGCAGGATCAGCGGGCAAGCTTCAGACAGTAACAGACGTTCGCGTACAGGGATGCCACGAGCTTCAAGTTCGCCCATTTCTTTCATTAACGCGTCAGGTGCCAGAACAACACCGTTGCCGATGATGCTGATCACGTTCTCACGCAGAATGCCAGACGGAATTAAATGAAGAACGGTTTTTTCACCGTTGATAACCAGAGTGTGACCGGCGTTGTGACCGCCCTGATAGCGCACAACATATTTAGCCCGTTCAGTAAGCAGGTCTACGACCTTGCCTTTCCCTTCATCACCCCATTGTGTGCCGAGTACGACGACGTTCTTACCCATCTCAAGAATCACCAGGTTGCTTAAAAAAGGATTCTAACATCTCATTCTGTGCTTTCCAGTACTTTTAGCACACGTTTGCGGGAAAAATTTTAATTGCGTGCTACCGGTCTCAACAGGACGTGACACGCTGAACGTAACAAAACCTCAACCACCCAAACGACCACGCAACATGTAGTAAATTACGAAGCCTGCAACCACAAGACCCCCGCCAAAACGACGTAAAACGGAGTCCGGAAGATTCACCAATGTAAGGATCATTTTTCTCCACGATTTTGGATAAAGCATCGGCCCGAGGCCTTCCAGAACCAAAACTAAGGCCAGCGCCAGCCAGATTGTCGAGTTCATGTTGAATGTGTCTCAGTAATTCCCTTCAGCAGGAAAAGGAGTTTCAGAAATGACAAAAGGCCCACGAAGGGCCTTTTGGAAATTGCATCCGCAATTATTTATTTTTTAGCTGGTCAGGTGACTTCATGAAGCGGAAGAAGTCGCTGTCAGGGCTTAACACCATAACGTCGTTCCCGCTTTTGAAGCTGGCCTCGTAAGCACGCAAGCTTCGGATGAATGCGTAGAAGTCAGGATCCTGGCTGAATGCATCAGCAAACAGTTTCGCGGCTTCTGCATCGCCTTCACCACGCGTAATACGGGCGGTACGTTCTGCTTCAGCAACAGTACGGGTTCTTTCGTAATCCGCTGCGGCCTGAATTTTAGTCGCCTCTTCTTTACCCTGAGAAATGTGACGCAATGCCACCGCATTACGCTCAGCGCGCATACGATCGTAAATCGCGCTGGACACTTCTTCAGGCAAGTTGATTTGTTTCAGACGAACGTCAACCACTTCAATACCGAGCGCGGCCATGCTGTTCGGGTTCACCGCAGGCTGTTTGCCTTTGGTTTCCTGCTCAACACGTTTAGCCGCAGATGCGATGGCATCATCCGCTTCGGTCGTCGCTTCCGGCTCATCACCTACGCTACCAGTGTTAAGCGCATCACGTACGTCCAATGTCAGACGGCCACGGGAATCGGTCACGATGTCTTTCACGTCCAGACGACCAATTTCAGAACGCAGACGGTCACTGAATTTACGTTTCAGCAGAATCTCAGCCTGAGAGACGTCACCGCCGCCCGTGGCCAGATAGTAGCGGCTAAAATCACTGATACGCCATTTCAGGTAAGAATCGACGATCAGGTCTTTCTTCTCGCTCGTCACGAAACGGTCGGCCTGGTTATCCATAGTCTGGATACGCGCGTCGAGCATTTTGATGGATTCCACGAAAGGAACCTTGAAATGCAGACCCGGCGCATACACTAAAGGCTTGTTATCGCTGTCGCGCAGAACTTTGCCAAAGCGCAGTACGATTCCGCGCTGACCTTCCTGAACCACAAACAGTGAAGCATAAAGCGCCATCAGCACCACAACGACGATAAGTAAAAATGACTTACGCATTGTTATTCTCTCCCTACGCGAAGTGTATCGTCACGCTGTGCATTAGCACGGCGCTGGTCCATGACACTGCCAGACGAACGGGAACTGCTGTTATCGGCACTGCTTTTGCCATTACTGCTGGTTAAACCCGGTACAGAAGGTAGCAAACCTGCTTCATCATTTTTGCTGGCGTCGTTCGCTGCGGCATTATTTCCGCGCAACATCTGATCCAGTGGCAATACCATCAGGTTATTTCCTTTATCACTCACCAGAACTTTGCGGGTGTGACTGAGGACTTTTTCCATGGTTTCGATATAAAGACGCTCACGGGTAATTTCCGGTGCCGCTTTATATTCAGGTAACAGCTTGGAGAACCGGGCCACTTCACCCTGCGCTTCCAGAACGGTACGGTCTTTATACGCTTTCGCGTCTTCCAGTAAGCGTTGTGCTTCACCGTTTGCCAGAGGCTGGATCTGGTTCGCGTAAGCTTCTGCTTCACGAATAGACTGTTGCTCTCTTTCACGGGCAGCAATCGCGTTATCGAAGGAAGCTTTCACTTCTTCCGGCGGACGCGCGGTCTGGAAGTTGACGTCCTGAATGGTGATACCCATTTTGTACGGACGAATGGTTTCCTCCAGTACACGCTGGGTGTCACTACGCACGGTCGTACGGCCTTCAGTCAGGATTTTGTCCATCGTGTATTTGCCGATAACACCACGCAAAGCACTGTCCGTCGCCTGGCTCAGGCTGTCGTCAGGGTTGGCGACACTGAACAGGTAGGCTGCCGGATCGGTCACGCGATACTGCACGTTCATTTCAACGCGTACCACGTTCTCGTCAGACGTCAGCATCACACCAGACGCCGCCAGTTCACGTACAGCTTCGACGTTCACTGCGCGTACCTGATCGATGAAGGTCGGCTTCCAGTTCAGGCCCGGCTCAACCAGATGGCTGAACTTACCAAAACGAGTCACCACGCCACGCTCTGCTTCTTTAATGGTATAAAAGCCCGTCGCCGCCCAAATCACAACCACCGCGGCAACCGCGATGCCCGCTATCCGGGTGCCACTCATTCCATGACCAGAACCGGTTGGCGCGCCATTGTTATTATTGTTGCTGCCTGAACCTTTTCCGCCGAATCCACCCAGCTTCTTGCTAAGTTTACGGAAGATATCATCCAGGTCAGGAGGCCCCTGATTGCGGCCGCCTTTGTTGTCATTATTACCACCAGAATTTCCACCAGAGTTGCCGCTATTATTATTGCTGCTGCCCCAGGGGTCGCGGTCCTGTCCGTTATTACCGGGCTGATTCCACGCCATGTTATAGCTCCATTATTCTATGATTGGTGTTCTTCAGGCCAAATCAGACAGGCTCTGGTTGCGGACATAGCTGGCCAGTTCCTGCTCTTGTTTGCAGAGGCGGCTCCAGTCAACAATGGGCATTCGCACCATCAGACCAATACTGCCATCCTCTTCAATCCATTCTTTTTCAATGGCCTGAAGCTGGTAAAAACGGCTACGAAGGCGGCCTGCTTCCGGCGGCAGGCACAATTCATGCTGCGCAATTTCGCCAGATAACCGCTCCGTTAACGCCTGAAAGAGCAACGGAATACCTTCACCTGTCACGGCTGAGAGCCAGACCCTGACCGGTAAATTCTCCTCGTTGCGGTCGATACGCGGGACAAAATCATCCAGCATATCTATTTTGTTCATCACTAACAGCGCAGGAATTTCATCTGCTTCAATCTCTGCCAGCACCGTATTCACCGCGTCAATGTTTTCTTGAACCCGGATGTCCGCTGCATCAATCACATGTATTAACAGAGATGCCTGTCGGGTTTCCTGCAACGTTGCCTTAAAGGCGGCAACTAAATCATGGGGCAGGTGACGAATAAACCCTACGGTGTCCGCCAAAACCGTTTCCCCGACATCTGCCACCATAATACGGCGCAGCGTAGGATCCAGCGTAGCAAACAACTGATTGGCCACGTAAACATCGGCCTGAGTGATACGGTTAAAGAGTGTAGATTTTCCGGCGTTGGTATACCCCACCAAAGACACCGTCGGAACATCCGCACGGACGCGCGAACGACGACCTGTTTCGCGCTGCTTAGCCACTTTTTCAAGACGGCTGAGAATTAATGTAATCCGGTCCCGCAGTAAACGGCGGTCCGTTTCGAGCTGGGTTTCACCCGGGCCACGCGCACCAATACCGCCGCCCTGACGCTCAAGGTGTGTCCAGCCGCGAACCAGTCGGGTAGCAATGTGGCGTAATTGCGCCAGTTCTACTTGTAACTTACCTTCGTGAGTTCGTGCCCGCTGGGCAAAAATATCTAAAATCAAACCGGTGCGGTCGACAACGCGACATTCGCATAAGGCTTCCAGGTTTCGTTCCTGGCCGGGGGACAAAGCGTGATCGAACAGGATGACAGAAGCGCCCGTTGCTTTGACGGCATCTGCGATTTCTTGGGCCTTTCCTTCACCGACAAAGTATTTAGGGTGCGGTGCCTTGCGGCTCCCGGTGACGACTTGCAACGCCTCTACACCTGCAGAAGATACCAGCGATTCAAATTCGCTCAGGTCTTCCGTGTCTTTGTCTTGCGAGAAATAGATATGAACCAGTACGGCCTGCTCACCGGCTTCATAACGGTCAAACAAGCTTGCGACCTCTCATTTGGGAAAAATTCGCCAGCCGGGGGTGCATAAGCATAATCGGAATACTTATGAACCCCTTCGTGGTTGACCAACGTTGCGCTTTATTCAGCGTCATCGTTTTCCTGCTGCGGCTGCTGCGCAGACGGAGTGCTACCATGGTGATAATTGCTGCTGGTGCTGCCCGTACCTGGATTATTGCTATGATGTGACACCGGGCGGGAAGGCACTACGGTGGAGATAGCGTGTTTATACACCATCTGGCTTACCGTATTTTTTAACAGAATGACAAACTGGTCAAAAGACTCAATCTGGCCTTGCAGCTTAATACCATTCACCAAGTAAATAGAAACCGGAACACGTTCACGACGCAATGCGTTCAGGAACGGATCTTGCAAAGATTGCCCCTTAGCCATTCTATCTTTTCCTTATTAGTTTGTTGTTTGTAACTTTGAGCCTATCGGCTCGAAAATAAATCACATAAAAAATTTGCGCGCTGAGTACTCATCAATTGTACACAATCACCCAACCTATGCACTAACAACCTGAATTACACGGTTTAAGGCCTCTTGTGGCTTCTCAGAATCAAGCCATTGGACATCCTCCCAACCTCGTAACCAGGTCATCTGACGCTTGGCCAGCTGTCGTGTCGCGCAAACACCACGAAAAACCATTTCATCGTAATCGAATTCACCGGACAAATATGACCACATCTGGCGGTATCCGACGCAACGAATGGAAGGCAAATCCGTATGCAAATCGCCCCGAGCTATCAGCGTTCTGACTTCGTCTTCAAAACCATTGGACAACATCTGACTAAAACGTTCCTCGATACGCGCATGTAATGTTTCACGGCGGGTCGGGGCAATCGCAAACTGATGAACGTGATAAGGCAACGTTTCACCCGAAATTTTAGTCAGTTCCGTTAAAGTTTTACCCGAAATATAAAAAACTTCCAGTGCTCTGGACAGTCTCTGCGGATCATTCGGATGAATTCGCATAGCCGCGACAGGATCAATCTCGCTCAACTTGCCATGAAGCGCTTCCCAACCCTGCTCTGCGGCCTGTTTTTCAATGCGTTCACGCACGGCAGGATCGGCAGGCGGTAAGGGGGAAAGCCCTTCAAGCAACGCCTTGAAATAAAGCATAGTCCCACCCACCAATAACGGGATCTTATTGCGTGAGGTTATTTCTGCCATTTCGCGTAAAGCATCAGCACGAAAGTCAGCAGCAGAATAAGCGCGGGTCGGGTCAAGAATATCAATCAGACGATGTGGTGCTTGCGCCAGTTCTTCCGCCGTCGGTTTCGCGGTGCCGATATCCATTCCACGGTAGATCAGTGCGGAATCCACACTGATTAACTCAACGGGAAGATGCTTCATCAGCGACATCGCCAGTGCCGTTTTACCGGATGCGGTCGGCCCCATAATAAAGATCGCCGGGGGAGCGGAGTGTTTTTCAGAATCAGTCATGCTTAAAAGCCGCCAGCGCGGACTGTAAATCAAGAGGTTGCAGAAGTCCGGAAGGAGGCGATTTAACCAAATGTGGGCAAAGTCGCTCAACGTCCGTGAGTAATTGTATGGCTTGTGAAACCGACCAGACCTCGTGCTCGCAGCCACAGTGGCGGGCAAACCACATAGCTACCGCATCAGAAGTCACCTCCTGCTGAACAGCAAGGTAACCTAACAGATCGGGTATCAACTTTTGTAAATTTTGTTGGCGTAATGGTAAAGGTACCGCGCGAACCGTCACATGCTGTGACTCGCTGAGCATTTCTAAACCAAAATGCTGTAATAACAAGGCGTGTTTCGCCAGCACCGCGGCTTCTTCTTTACTCACCGTCAGTTTCAACGGGATCAGTAAAGGCTGCGGACGAAGCCCTTCTTCCGGCGGCGTTAGCTGCGCCCACTTCAGCCAGCGATCGGCCACCGGCAGCGATAAAAGCACCAGTTGCTTTCCGCGTTCCAGCAACGCATATTCCGCCGAACAGACCGTCAGTACGCGCCCGAAACTCTGGCTGTGCGCTTCAAGTGCCGGTTCAGCCAGTGTACGGGCGGCGGATGGCGCAGGCTTAGCGGCCTGTGCCACCGCCGGAGCCGGTTCCTGCAAAGAGAAATCCCCGGCGGCAGGCTGTAAAAGCTGCTGATAGGGTTTCGCTTCACCGCGGTTGTAAGCCGGTTCAGGACTCCGAAATGCTGGTTCGCGCGGCGCGCTGCTTCGGGCGGTTTCTGGAAACACATTTTCCCGGGCGGGCTGAGCCGGTTTTTTATCTGCGGGCTGTGAGAAGTGATTTCCCCCCGCCGCCTGCCGGTTTTCCGGCTGCCAGCGCGGCGCCTCTTCCTGCAACTGCGGTTCTTCAAGCCCCGGATTGCCCGCCTGTTGCAAAACAGACATCACGGCCTGATAAATGAAATCATGCACCAGCCGCGACTGGTGGAAACGCACTTCGTGTTTCGCCGGATGCACGTTGACATCCACCTGATGCGGATCGACATCCAGATACAACACATATGCGGGCTGCTGATCGTCTTTTAACTGATCCTGATACGCCTGGCGGATCGCATGATTAATCAGACGATCTTTCATCATGCGGTTGTTCACATAGCAATACTGCATGTCCGTCAGGCTGCGCGAACCCGCCGGATCCGCAACCCAGCCGTGGATCGCCAGATCACCGTGACTCCACTCGACTTCCAACGCATGTTCAACGAACGTCGGGCTGCAAATGCTGGCCAGACGGCGGGAAGATTGCGACGGATCTTTCACGGCGCGATATTGCCGGATCAGTTTGCCGTTGTGGCTGAGATTAACGGAAACGTCAAAACGCGCCAGCGCAATACGGCGGACGACTTCATCAATATGAGTAAATTCGGTCTTTTCGGTGCGCATAAATTTGCGCCGTGCTGGCGTGTTGTAAAACAGATCCAGAACTTCAACGGTCGAACCTTGCGGGTGCGCAGCGGGTTTGACGGTCACCGCCATGTCGCGGCCTTCGGCGTACGCCTGCCAGGCTTCCTGCTGTTCTGCGGTGCGTGACGTCAGAATAAGACGCGACACAGAGCTGATGCTGGCCAGCGCCTCGCCGCGAAAACCGAGACTAAGAATGGCCTCCAGATCGTCGAGGCAGGTAATTTTGCTGGTGGCGTGACGTGCCAGCGCAAGAGCCAGATCGTCTTTACCAATCCCGCAGCCGTTATCACGAATACGAATGAGCTTGGCGCCGCCACGATCGATATCAATATCGATGCGCGTCGCACCCGCGTCCAGACTGTTTTCCACCAGTTCTTTCACCACGGAAGCCGGTCTTTCGACAACTTCACCGGCCGCTATCTGATTAGCAAGCTGCGGCGGCAATACCTTGATCGGCATATCGGCTCCTGTGGCTGGCGGTTGTAAACCGCCGTTATGACTGTGGAATCGTTAAGGTTTGGCCGAGCTGCACCTCGCCAGACTTCATGTGATTCGCCGTTTTGATGTCACTCATGCTGACACCGTATTTGCTCGCTATCGCGGAAAGCGTATCACCGCGTTTCACCGTATGTTTCGCCGGTTTCTTCGTTGCTTTGGCCGTCGTGGCAGAAGCGCGCGATGAAGATGATGCTGTAGAAGTGCGGGTGCCGGCCGGTACTTTCAATCTCTGTCCGACCCAGACGCCATCTTTTTTCAATTTATTGAGATCACGCAGCGCAGCATTGGTCGTTCCGTAACTGCTGGCAATGCCGGTAAGCGTCTCACCACGTGTGACTTTGTGGATTTGTGTTGCCCCACCGGAAGCCGCAGTAGCTTCAATCGGACCGGGCTGACTGACGGAAGAACTGGCTGATGCACCCGCCGTTGCGCTATCACTTGCCGCCGATGCTGATGCCAGCAGCGGACGGTTTTCGACCTTTGGGCCGTTTTGTATCGGATGCGACTGGAAATAATTACGCAGGCCAATATGAATGGCTCGTGCAATTTTATCCTGGTACGCGCTGCTGCCCAGCAGCCGCTCCTCGGTTGAGTTACTGATGAAGCCGGTTTCTACCAGCAGAGAGGGGATATCCGGAGAACGGAGCACGCCTAAACTGGCGTGTTCCGGTTTGGCTTTGTGCAGCGAGCCGACCGAGCGAAGTTCCCGTAAAACGCGGGTCGCCACGTCATAACCCACGCGTTGTGAATGGCCGAACTGCAAATCCAGAACCGCCTGGCTCAGGTAAGGGTCAGACGCGGTATTCGCCAGCACATCGCCTGCACCGCCGAGCAATTCTGATTGTTTCTCATGCTGCTCCAGCCAGTTACCCATTTCGCTGTTCGCGCGACGGTTGGACAGAACCCACACCGACGCCCCGCGCGCACTGCGGCTTGGCGCCGCATCGGCATGTATAGAGACCAGAACGTTGGCATTTTTCTTACGCGCCACGTCAGAACGTCCCATGACGGAAATGAAATAGTCGCCGTCGCGGGTCAGCACCGGTTTGAACATCGGGTCGGCGTTGAGCAATGTCTGAAGCTTACGGGCAATGGCGATAGTGACATTTTTTTCTTTCAGGCCGCCGCCGCCAATAGCGCCCGGATCCTGCCCGCCGTGACCGGCGTCGATCGCGACAATAATTTTACTGTCGCTGGTGGAAACAGTGGAAGAACGTGAGTTGTCCGGTGCGACGGCAGTCGCGACAACTTTTGTCTGGTCATTCGTAAACGGATTCGATTTTTGCGATGCAACTGGCGTGGAAACAGCGTTTGGCGACGGCGTATTCGTTACCGTAGAAACCGGCATATTACGACGCGGAGCCGCCGACGCATTCATGGTCAGCACTACGGTGTACTGGCTGCCGTCTTTTTGTTTCGTCGCGTTGGTTCTGACTTTCTGATTCAGTTCAAAAACAAGACGCTGACTTTGCGCATTCGGCGGCGTACTCGCGCGCACGCGGGTCACCAGATTTTGCCCGTTAAACGTCAGCGGAAGCCCTTTCATCACGCCATCCTGACGGATATCCATGACAACGCGCTCGGGATTATGCAGCGGGAAAAAAGAATAATCGGGTGAGCCGTCAAAGGTAATTGTCACCGTCGACTGCGTTGCACCATTGGAAACATTGATGTTTTTCATACCGGCCGCCATCGCGGCGGACGGAATCAAAACGACAAACAGCATCAGCGTCGACAAAAGTGTCGCCGCTGAATGAAAAAGAGAGGTGAAACGTGAGTTCATCGCGCGATCATCCTTGCTGTTGAACACGATGTAATAACTTAACACCGGCTTCCGACACGGCGACCAGCTTCGCCGTGCGCGCCAGTGGCTGCTCCTGCGATGAATAATCCAAAGTCAGTTCAATATCCGGTTCAGGTAAAACACCTGCACCTTTCTGCGGCCATTCCACCAGACAAATGGAATCCTGCGCAAAATAATCACGGATCCCCATAAACTCCAGTTCTTCCGGATCCGCAAGGCGATATAAATCAAAATGATAAACAGCGATATTGTCCAGCTGATAAGGCTCAACCAGCGTGTAGGTCGGGCTTTTCACGTTGCCCTGATGCCCTAATGCCTGAAGAAAACCCCGGCTAAAGGTCGTTTTACCGGCGCCCAGATCACCATAAAGATGGATAACCGCAGAGCCTTCGCAGGCTTTCGCCAGGGAAGCACCTAATTGCAGCGTCGCTGCTTCGTCGGGTAAAGAGATATTAAGTTGATTCATTCAGATATCTGTTTCTTCAGGTCTGGATTAACTAACGGGGGAATCACCGCTAAAAGATCAGTCGCCAGCATACCGCGCGTTCCCTGCCGGTGGGCGATTTCGTCCGCAGCTGCGCCATGAACCACTGTGCCCGCGCAGGCCGCATCATATACATCGAGTTTTTGAGCCAGTAATCCGCCGATAATACCAGAAAGTACGTCGCCCATGCCGCCCGATGCCATTCCGGCATTCCCGACGTCGGCGACGGCGAGCTCGCCGTGTTCGCTGGCAATCAGCGTGCCTGCGCCTTTCAGGACGACCACACCGCCGTAGCGTTCAGTGAGTTTTCTGGCTGAAAGTAAGCGATCACTCTCAAGCTCCTCCACACTGCACCCGAGTAAACGAGCTGCTTCGCCGGGATGCGGTGTCAGTACGCGATTTTGCCGTTTCCCGGGATTGATTGCCAGCAGGTTAAGCGCATCGGCGTCCCATAACGCCGGTTTATCCGATTTTTCAGCCCGTTCTGCCGCCTGCCTGCCCCAGTCGCCTTGTCCGAGCCCCGGACCGATGACCAGAACGTCTGCCCATTTCAGGCCTTCTTCCAGTGATTCTGCCGTGAGTTCCTGCACCATCAGTTCAGGTCTTGCCGTCAGCATTGGACCGACGTTTTCAATGTGAGTAAGTACTCGCACCAAACCTGCACCGCTACGCAGCGCGGCTTCGGACGCCATGCGAATAGCACCAGCTAAACCCGTATCGCCGCCGACCATCAGTAAACGCCCGTGATCGCCTTTGTGCGAACAGGGGCGACGCGGATGCAGCCATTGCGCCAGCTGCGTTGCGTCCAGCCGTTGCAAGTGCGGAAGATGTCCGCCCAGCCAGCTTTGCAGCCCGAGCGGATCGCAATGCAATTTCCCCACGTAATCGCGAGCCTGCCCGGTGAGTAAGCCGGGTTTCAGGGCAATAAAGGTCAGCGTATGAGTGGCGTGAACCGCCTGCCCGACAGCCTGCCCGGTTTGGGCATCCAGACCAGACGGGATATCTAAAGAAAGAACCGGAACCGGCGTCGCGTTAATGTTTCCGATAAGCCCGTCATAAGGCGTACGCGGCGCAGACTTGAGGCCAGTGCCAAGCAAACCATCGATAATGAGATCAATACCCTGCGGCCATTGCGTATCAGCAGCGCCGATTTCACCGCCCGCTTGCCCCCAGCCCAGACGCGCTGATTCTGCTTCATCGGGCAGTGGTTTGTGGCCGTCGACCGCCAGCAGCGTCACCCGAATTCCGGCCAGCTTAGCCAGACGGGCAACTTCATATCCATCGCCGCCATTATTGCCGTGCCCGCAAAGTATCAGCCAGTGACGCGCATCAGGAAACTGACACTGAGCCAGCAAAAAAGCCGCTTTGGCCGCGCGCTGCATCAAGGTAAACAGAGAAACCCCTGTTTCCTGCGCCGCCTGACGCTCAGCTTTTCTCAGCCAGTCAGCAGAAAACACGGAATGTGGTAAACTCGCCTCGTTTCGTTTTTCACGTTGGTTCGTCATGACACTCCCTCTCGATCTCGTTCAACTGGCTCAACATATCAAGCAATGGGGCCAATCGCTAGGCTTCCAGCAGGTCGGCATCTGCGATACAGACTTATCCGCAGAAGAGCCCAAACTCCAGGACTGGCTTGATAAACAATATCATGGCGAGATGGAATGGATGGCGCGCCACGGCATGTTACGTGCACGCCCTCACGAGCTTTTGCCCGGCACATTGCGGGTGATCAGCGTGCGCATGAACTATTTGCCCGCCAAAGCCGCCTTCGCCAAAACCCTGAATAATCCGCAGCTCGGCTATGTCAGCCGGTATGCGCTCGGGCGCGATTATCACAAAGTGTTGCGTCAGCGACTGAAAAAGCTCGGCGATATGATTCAGGCGCATTGCACCGAACAGCAACCCGACCAGTCTGTCACATTCCGGCCTTTTGTCGATTCAGCGCCCGTTATGGAGCGCCCTCTTGCGGCGAAATCAGGCCTTGGTTGGGTTGGCAAGCACTCACTTATTCTTAACCGAGAATCCGGTTCCTGGTTCTTTCTCGGCGAACTGCTGATTGATCTGCCGTTGCCGGTTGATCAGCCACAGGAAGAAAAGTGCGGCAAATGCGTGGCCTGCATCACCACCTGCCCGACCGGTGCCATTGTCGCCCCCTATACCGTCGATGCGCGTCGCTGCATTTCTTACCTGACCATTGAACTGGAAGGCGCGATACCGGAAGAATTTCGGCCCATGATGGGCAATCGCATCTATGGCTGTGACGATTGCCAGCTGATTTGTCCGTGGAACCGTTATTCACAACTGACGGATGAAGAGGATTTCAGCCCGCGCGCCGCGTTGCATTCGCCGGAGCTGATCGCGCTGTTTGCCTGGACGGAAGAGAAGTTTCTGCGCATCACCGAAGGGTCCCCTATCCGCCGCATCGGTCATTTGCGCTGGCTGCGGAATATTTCTGTAGCGCTGGGCAATGCTCCCTGGTCGGAAGAGGTGCTGGACGCGCTGAATTCACGTACAGGCGAAAATCCGCTGCTGGATGAACATATCGAATGGGCAATCCGGCAACAAACCGAAAGAAGGAGTGAACACCGTATTGAAGTGCAAACTTCGCAGCAGAAACGCCTCATCCGCGCTGTTGAAAAAGGTCTGCCGAGGGATGCATAGCAAATCGCAAAGCACATTATTAGAAAAGCCATATTATCTGTGCATAAAAATAAAAATGCTTTGCCAATCAAGTGCAAAAAAAAGAGCAAGTGATCGTCATAACGTTTTGCTATAAATTTATTTTTAATAAAATCAAATAATTAATAATTGGCAATATGGGCAGCGCAAAAAACGGACAGTGTAGAAAAACAGCTAAACCTGTGGATAAGTCTGTTTAAAAAATTACTACAAACCGTGTAATGATGGTCTAAATCACGCACGAAATATGCATGAAAACGCTGCTGAGAAATGAAAGTAAATCGAAGAAGAAAATTGGAGCGGGAAACGAGACTCGAACTCGCGACCCCGACCTTGGCAAGGTCGTGCTCTACCAACTGAGCTATTCCCGCATTGAGATGCTGATTGCATCCGCTGTAAATTTACAGCTTTTGAAATTTTTGGAGCGGGAAACGAGACTCGAACTCGCGACCCCGACCTTGGCAAGGTCGTGCTCTACCAACTGAGCTATTCCCGCGTCGCATGGCACTGCATGTTTTACATCTAAATGATAAATCTAAAACACTTAAAACAAACACTTAAAAATTTGGAGCGGGAAACGAGACTCGAACTCGCGACCCCGACCTTGGCAAGGTCGTGCTCTACCAACTGAGCTATTCCCGCTCTGCGCACTCAACGAAATTCTTCATCGGTACGGGGTGCGCATTATACGAGAAATCCTTTTAGCCGCAAGCCCCTGAAAGCAAAAAAACGATTTTTTTGTTCAAGTGTCGATTAAAACAGCAAACCGGCGATTTAAGCAACGAAACACGGTGATTTCATGCTCCGCACCGCAGTAAAAAAGATTTCAGGTATTTTTAAAAAACTTAAAGCTGGATGAAATGCTCGCGGTAATACGCCAGTTCAGCCACGGATTCGCGAATATCGTCCAGTGCCTGATGCGTGTTTTGCTTCTTAAAGCCGCTCAGCACTTCCGGTTTCCAGCGGCGCGCCAGTTCTTTCAGGGTGCTGACATCCAGATAACGGTAGTGGAAGTACGCCTCAAGCTCCGGCATGTACTTAAACAGGAAACGGCGATCCTGCCCGACGCTATTGCCACAAATTGGCGATTTGCCTTCTGGCACCCACTCGCGCAGGAACTCAATCGTCTTTTGCTGCGCGGCATTATCGTCAAACGGACTGGCTTTCACGCGATCGACCAGACCACTGCCGGTGTGCGTGCGAACATTCCAGTCGTCCATCAGCGCCAGTTGCGCGTCAGACTGATGAACTGCCATCACCGGGCCTTCAGCCAGAATGTTCAGATGCGCGTCGGTGACCAGCGTCGCAATCTCAATAATGCGGTCGCGCTCAGGATCCAGACCGGTCATCTCCAGGTCGATCCAAATCAAATTCGAGTCATTTGCAGCCATGATGTGTCCTATTACAATGAAAGAGATATAGCTGGTATCATAGACGTTTTGGTCGCACCGAGCGATTAAAGCCAGTCAAGTGAGGCGCAGTGACTAAGTCAAAACTGTCTAAAGGGCAACAACGTCGCGTTCAGACTAACCACCAGCGTCGTCTGACACAGACCGACAAACGGAAAGAGCTGGACGATTCTCTGCACGGCGAACCGCAGGACGGCATCGTCATCAGCCGTTTCGGAATGCATGCGGACGTTGAAGCGGCCGACGGCAGCCAGCACCGTTGCAACATCCGCCGTACCATCCGTTCACTGGTCACCGGTGACCGCGTCGTCTGGCGCAGAGGCGAAAACGACAGCGTTAAAGGTATCGTTGAGGCGGTACATGAGCGCACGTCCGTCCTGACGCGTCCTGATTTCTACGACGGCGTGAAACCTATCGCCGCCAACATCGACCAGATCGTCATTGTTTCCGCCATCCTGCCAGAGCTGTCCCTGAACATTATCGACCGCTATCTGGTGGCCTGCGAAACCGTAGAAGTTGAGCCGCTTATTGTGCTCAATAAAATTGACCTGCTCGACGACGAAGGCCGTAAATTCGTCGAAGGCATGATGGACATTTATCGCAAGATTAATTACCGCGTGCTTGAAGTTTCTAGCCAGACCGGTGAAGGCATGCCGGCGTTTGAAACGGCGCTGACGGATCGCATCAGTATCTTTGCCGGTCAGTCAGGCGTGGGGAAATCCAGTTTGCTGAATGCCCTGCTTCCGCCGGAAGAAAAACAGATCGTGGTGAATGAAGTCTCCGACAACTCCGGCCTGGGCCAGCACACGACCACGGCAGCCCGCCTTTATCACTTCCAGCACGGCGGTGATGTTATCGATTCCCCTGGAGTGCGTGAATTTGGCCTGTGGCATCTTGCACCAGAGCAAATCACACAAGGGTTTGTCGAATTCCGCCCTTTCCTCGGCTATTGCAAATTCCGCGACTGCAAACACGGCAGCGATCCGGGCTGTGCAATCCGTGATGCGGTCGATCGCGGCGAAATCGCCGAAGAGCGTTTCGACAACTACCACCGCATTCTGGAAAGTATGGAAGACGTAAAAACGCGTAAAAACTTCGACGCGCTTTAATGTTAAGCCATTGAGCTAAAAGGTTAAGGGCAAACGGGTGACGTTAACGGAAGTTGAACCGATGATTTCACCCCGTTACAATCCCCCACCTTAAAACACTGTGGGGCCGTCAAAAGACGGCCTCCTGCAAAATGGCCGGATCACACCGGTCATTCATACCATCCAAGAGGTTTTCCCGTGCTGGACAGTATCAAAATCAAACTCCAATATTTACTTCCTAAACAAGGATTAACCCGTCTGGCAGGCTGGGGCGCAGATAAACGCGCAGCCACGCTGACGCATTGGGTCATCAAAGCTTTCGCTCGTTTCTACAGCGTGGACATGAAAGAAGCGCAAAACCCGGATCTCAAATCGTATGCCACCTTCAATGAATTCTTCGTGCGTCCGCTGCGTGATGGCGCTCGCCCGGTGGTTAGCGGTCTGGACATGCTTTGCCTGCCTGCCGATGGCGCAGTCAGCCAGTTAGGCGCGATTACCGACGGCAAACTGTTCCAGGCAAAAGGGCATTTCTACAGCCTCGAAGCGTTGCTGGCCGGAAATTACCTGCTGGCTGAAAAATTCAAAGAAGGCCAGTTCGCCACGATTTATCTGGCACCGCGCGACTACCACCGCGTGCATATGCCGTGCGGCGGCGTGCTGCGCGAAATGATTTACGTGCCCGGCGATTTGTTCTCCGTGAACCCGCTGACGGCGGCTAACGTCCCGAACCTGTTTGCCCGTAACGAACGCGTCATCTGCGTATTTGATACTGAATTTGGCCCGATGGTGCAGATTCTGGTCGGCGCGACCATCGTCGGCAGCATCGAAACCGTGTGGGCAGGCTGCGTCACGCCGCCGCGCGAAGGCATCATAAAACGCTGGACATACCCAGCCGCTGGCGAAGAAGGCGCGATTGCGCTGGAAAAAGGCCAGGAAATGGGACGTTTCAAACTGGGCTCAACCGTGATTAATCTGTTTGCTGCAAACCAGATCCGCTTCATGCCACAACTGAGTAACGGCACGGTGACACGTATGGGCGAACCGTTTGCCGAAGCACTGCGTACACCGGCAACTGCAACGGCGGAACCTGAAGTACCAGAAGTACTTGTCACCCAGGAAGCATCTGTCATCAAAGAAATGCCGGCAGGCGTGGCCACAGCTGAACCACAAGCGCCCAAAGACTACTGAGTACGCGTTAAACCATTGAAAAGGAATTGACCAAGTGCGCCTGATCCCCGCCCTGCTGATGAGTTTATTGCTGGCCCTGCCTCTGGTGGCGACAGCAACCCCGACCGAAGATCAGCTCAAACAAGAGCTGAAACAGGCGGAAGCCAATAAAGAAATGGCCAATCAGACGCAGGTGGTTGAGGCGCTGCAAAGTGCGCTCAACTGGCTGAATGAGATGAATGTTTCGGCCGGGCGCACCGCGCAATACCAAACCGTTATCGATGATTTTCCAAAACTGACGCAGGCGCTACGCCTCGAGCTGCAAAACCAGCCGGAAAAGCCGCCTGCCGTTGATGACAGCATCCCTGCCGCGCAGCTTGAGCAGCAGATTTTGCAGGTCAGCAGCCAGCAGCTGGAAGAAACCCGCCAGCTACGTCAGGAGCAGGACCGCTTCCGCGATATCAGCGATTCAGTCAGCCAGATCCCCCAACAACAAACCGAAGCCCGGAATGCGCTCAGCGATATTGAGCAGCGCATGCAGGCGGCCACGGCGGCGGCGTCATCCTCACCGCTCGCGCAGGCTCAGCTCAGCGCGCTTCAGGCTGAATCGGCGGCACGCAAAGCCAAGGTGGACGAACTGGAACTCGCGCAGCTATCTGCCAATAACCGGCAGGAACTTTCCCGACTTCGCGCCGATCTCTACAAAAAACGTGCCGATTTTCTCGACCAGCAGTTGCAGGCTTTACGCAACATGCTCAACAACCAGCGCCAGCGCGAAGCTGAACAGGCACTGGAAAAAACCGAGCAGTTAGCCGAACAAAGCGGTGAGCTTCCGCATTCCATCAGCCAGCAGTTGCAGTCGAACCGCGAGCTGTCACTGGCGCTGAACCAGCAGGCGCAGCGCATGGATCTGATTTCCTCGCAACAGCGTCAGGCTGCCGCGCAGACACAACAGGTTCGTCAGGCGATTAACACTATCCGCGAACAGGCGCAGTGGCTGGGCGCGTCAAATCTGCTGGGCGAAACGCTCCGGGCGCAAGTTTCCCGTCTGCCGGACATGCCTAAACCGCAACAGCTAGACCGCGATATGGCACAGCTGCGCGTCCAGCGTCTGCATTTTGAAGATTTACTGGATAAGCAGGCGATTTACCGCCAGGGGCGTCAGGACGACGGCAAACCGCTCACGGCTGCGCAGCAAAAAATCCTTGATGCCCAGTTGCGGACTCAGCGTGATTTACTCAATTCGCTGCTCTCCGGCTGCGATACGCAAATTCTTGAACTGACCAAACTGAAAGTCGCCAACAGCCAGCTGGTGGAAGCGCTGAATGACGTGCATGACGCCGCGCACCGTTATCTGTTCTGGGTCGCCGACGTCAGCCCGATTGGTTTTTCCTATCCGGTGCAGGTCGCGCATGACCTGAAACGTCTGGTGTCGCTTGATTCACTTAGCCAGCTGGGTGGCGCATCCATGATGATGATCACCAGCAAAGAAACGCTGCTGCCGCTGTTTGGCGCGTTGATCCTGGTGATTGTCAGCATCAGCTCCCGCAAACACTATTACGCGTTTCTGGCGCGTGCCAGCAGCAAGGTCGGTAAAGTCACCCAAGACCATTTCTCGCTGACGATGCGCACGGTGTTCTGGTCAATTCTGGTGGCCATGCCGTTGCCTGTGCTGTGGGCGGCGTTAGGTTTCGGGCTGCAAAGTGCGTGGCCCTATCCGATTGCGGTCGCCATTGGCGATGGCGTAACCGCGACGCTGCCGATCCTCTGGGCGTTTATGGTCAGCGCCGCGCTTGCCCATCCTCAGGGGCTGTTTGTCGCACACTTTGGCTGGCCGCAGCGCGCCGTCTCGCGGGCATTACGCTATTACGCCCTGTCGATCTGGGTGATGGTGCCGCTGATTATGGCGCTGATTACCTTCGATAATCTCAATGACCGCGAGTTCTCCAATACGCTGGGTCGCCTGTGTTTCGTTATTCTCTGTCTGGTCGTCGCGCTGGTGACTCATAGCCTGAAACGCGCGGGCATTCCGCTCTATCACGATAAACACGGTAACAGCGAGAACGTCCTCAATAACACGCTGTGGTGGATGTTGCTGGGCGCCCCACTCGTGGCTGCACTGGCTTCGCTGATGGGCTTCCTCGCGACGTCACAGGCGCTGCTGGCACGTCTGGAAACCTCGGTCGCCATCTGGTTTGTTCTGCTGGTGATTTATCACATTATCCGCCGCTGGATGCTCATTCAGCGGCGCCGTATCGCTTTTGAGCGTGCCAAACAGCGCCGCGCAGAAATGCTAAACCAGCGCGCTCGCGGTGAAGAAGAGGGGCATCACACCAGCAGCAGTAACGAAGGCACGGTGGAAATCGAAGAACCCGTTGTTGATCTGGACGCGATCTCCGCGCAGTCATTGAGGCTGGTGCGATCCCTGCTGACGTTGATCGCGCTGATCTCGGTGATCTTCCTGTGGTCGGAAATCCATTCCGCCTTTTCATTCCTGGAAAATATTCATTTGTGGCAGGTTTCCTCGACCGTTCAGGGCGTGGAAAGCATGCAACCGATCACCCTCGGATCCGTGTTGATCGCCATTCTGGTGCTGATTATTACCACGCAGCTGGTGCGTAATTTACCCGCCCTGCTGGAACTGGCGCTGCTGCAACATCTGGAGCTGACGCCGGGTACCGGTTACGCCGTGCTGACTATCACCAAATACGTTTTGCTGCTGATTGGCGGGCTGGTGGGCTTTTCGCTTATCGGGATCGAATGGGCAAAATTGCAATGGCTGGTCGCCGCGCTGGGTGTCGGGCTGGGCTTTGGTTTGCAGGAAATTTTCGCTAACTTCATTTCCGGCCTGATTATTCTGTTCGAAAAACCGATCCGTATCGGCGATACCGTCACCATCCGCAACCTGACCGGCAGCATCACCAAAATCAATACGCGCGCCACGACGATTGCCGACTGGGACCGCAAAGAAATTATCGTGCCGAACAAGGCCTTTATCACCGAGCAGTTCATCAACTGGTCGCTTTCCGATTCCGTCACGCGTGTCGTACTGACTGTTCCGGCACCTTCGGAAGCTAACAGTGAGGAAGTGACGCAAATTCTGCTTAACGCCGCGCACCGCTGTTCTCTGGTGCTGGATATGCCTGCACCGGAAGCATATCTCGTGGATTTACAACAAGGGATTCAGATCTTCGAGCTGCGTATGCATGCCGCCGAAATGGCGCACCGTATGCCGCTTCGCCACGAAATCCATCAGCTAATTCTGGCCGGGTTCCGCGAGCACGGCATCACGCTGCCGTTCCCTCCGTTCCAGGTCCGTATGGAAACGTTGCACCGTGCGCAGAATGGCAATAATGCGACGTTTACCAGCAGCAGCGGCAGTGGTCGCAGCGGTAACAGTTCACGTTCTCCAGGCGATTTGTAAAACCGGTTGTGAAATAACGATTTTTTAATAGAAAACCTGGGGCAGATTTTCTCTGCCCCTGAATCCATTGTTTTACAGATCTGCAATCAGCGCCGCCGCTGCTTTACGGTGCTGAGAAATCAGCGATTTGATGTCCATCCCGACAATCTGTCCGTCAATCACCCGCCATTTTCCGCCAACCATCACGCGGTCAGCCCGTTCTGCTCCGCACAACAGCAGCGCAGCAACCGGATCATGGCTGCCGCTGAAACGTAATTCATCCAGCCGGAAAAGTGCCAGATCCGCCTGCTTCCCAACCGCGATTTGCCCGATATCATCACGCCCGATAAGCTTCGCAGAACCGCGCGTTGCCCAGCCTAAAACTCTTTCCGGCGTGACGTATTCCGCGCCATATTTCAGACGTTGCAGGTAAAGCGCCTGACGCGCTTCGTACATCAGATTTGACGCATCGTTGGATGCCGAACCGTCCACGCCTAAACCGATGGGGACGCCTGCCGCTTCAAGGTCGCGCGTCGGACACATGCCGGACGCCAGTCGCATATTCGACACCGGACAATGGCAGATCCCGGTTCCGGCAGCGCCAAGCCGCTGAATTTCGTTCGCATTGAAATGAATGCCGTGCGCCAGCCACGTCCGGTCATTCAGCCAGCCGACGCTTTCCAGATAATCCACCGTGCGCAGCCCGAACATTTTCAGGCAGAATACTTCTTCATCCAGCGTTTCTGCCAGATGCGTATGTAGCCGGACGTCTTCACGCTGCGCCATCTCGGCGCTTTCGCGCATGATGTCCGTGGTCACGGAAAACGGCGAGCACGGCGCCAGCGCAATTTGCATCCACGCCCCGTCGCCGCGCTGGTGATAACGGTCAATCAGCCGCTGGCTGTCGCGCAAAATCGTATCTCCCGATTGCACCGTCTGCTCCGGCGGTAAACCTCCCTGCTCTTCTCCGAGGCTCATCGAGCCGCGCGTCAGCAGAGCACGCATCCCCAGCTCGCGGACCACCTCAACCTGCACATCAATCGCCTCTTCCATTCCCTGCGGGAACAGATAATGGTGGTCAGTCGTAGTGGTACAGCCGGAAAGCAACAGTTCGGCCATCGCCACACGGCTGGCGAGACCCAGCGCTTCAGGCTGCAAACGCGCCCAGACCGGATACAGTTTTTTCAGCCATGGAAACAGCGGTACATTGACCACAGGCGCCCAGGCCCGGGTCAGCGTCTGATAGAAATGATGATGGGTGTTGATGAGGCCGGGCATAAGTACGCAGCCGGTGGCATCGGCAATCTGATCAACCGGCTTTGAGGGTAACTGGCCGGATGCCAGAACTTCGGCGATCGTGGAGCCTTCGACGACGATACCGCCGCGGGCATCGAGTTCATTGGCGGTAAATACCGCCAGCGGATTTTTAATCAAGGTGCGTTGCAAAGACATAACTGACTTCCTCTTCATGAATTCAAAAGTGAGTCAGCTCAGTTATGCCCTGTCTGCTGATCCAGGGGCGCACGCGCGGAGAACGTTAGTGAACTTTCACCTCTTCTGCCACGGTGATAGCGCGCTCTGCCGGCATCAGCAGATTCAGCAGGATGGCGATCACGCCGCCACTGGTGACTGCGTGGCCGAAGATATTCCCCACAATCGGCGGGAACTGCGCAAGAACATCGGGCACCGCTTCAATGCCAAGACCGATGCCAAAGGAAATCGCGATAATTAACATTTCGCGGCGGCCAACCGGCGACTGCGTCATGATGCGAATGCCCGCAGCGACCACGCTGCCAAACATCACCAGCGTCGCGCCACCCAGCACCGGCGCAGGGATTTGCTGCAAGACTTCGCCAATAAACGGGAACAGCCCGAGCAGTACCAGAACGCCCCCGATGTACATTCCAACATAACGGCTGGCAACGCCGGTCATCTGGATCACGCCGTTGTTCTGCGCAAAAGTGGTATTCGGGAAGGAGGAAAACGCCGCAGCGATAATGCAGCTAACGCCATCGGCCAGGATCCCCCCCTTCAGGCGCTTGCGGAAACTTTCCCCTTCAATTGGCTGCTGCGACAACATGCAGTTCGCTGTCAAATCGCCGACCGCTTCCAGAATACTGATAAACGACACCAGCGCGATTGGCACGAAGATGATCCAGTCAAACTTGAAGCCGAAGCGGAATAACTGCGGTAGCGCAAACCAGTCGCCCTGCAACGGTTTAAGCGGCAGATGTCCGGTGAGGGCAGCCGCGATACACCCAACAATAATCCCTAATACTATCGATGAAAGGCGCAGCCAGCGGACATTAATGCGGTTACATGTGACGATCACCAGCAGCGTCAGCGCGCCCAGCGCCAGATTGACCGGCGCACCGAAATTTGCCGCACCGTGCCCGCCCGCCCAGTCTGTAATACTGACTTTAATCAGGCTGATACCAATCAGGGCAATCACCGTGCCGCTGACCAGCGGGGTAAACACGCGGCGCATCTGCCCGATAAACCGGCTGACCAGAAGCGGAATAAACGCCGCGACAAAGTTCACGCCAAAAATCATTGCCATGATGTCTTCAGGCGAGCCCCCGCGGCTTTTCACCAGCATTCCTCCGGAGAGGATCACGCCCAGAAATGCAAAACTGGTGCCTTGCAAGCAAATCATTCCGGCGCCCACCGACATAAACCGGCGCGCCTGAATGAACGTCCCGATGCCGGAAGCCAGCAGAGACATGCTGATGAGATAAGGGAGGTACGCATTCAGTCCGAGCACCGAACCGATAATCAGCGGCGGAGTAATAATCCCCACCACGCTCGCGAGGACATGCTGGATGGCCGTGAAAAATGCCGGTGCAGGTGCAATACGCGCCTCCAGACCATAAAGAAGTTCTTTGTCGCCAGATTCAGACATAACGGGATCCCAGAGCTGATTGAGTAGTTATCCTGTAATGCATAAATCAGGCCAGCGGAGAGTAAATTTGCGTTAAATCGTTGAGGAGCCAGAAGGATTGCGGATTCGTGCCGGAGTGTCATCTCTGAAACTTTAAAATCAGTGTTACGCACTTTAGGTACTTTTGTTTCACTAAAGGGGCAATTTTAATGTTATTGCACAATCACAGGGCAGGGAAAGGAGGCATGGTGGGAAAGAAAGTTAATCCTGACCCGAGGGCCAGGATTGGGGAAAACCGACTCAGGCGCGTGTTACCGGGAAGGCCAGCACTTCGCTCAGGCTGCTCGCACCCAGCGCAATCATAATCAGACGATCAACGCCCAGCGCCACACCAGAGCATTCCGGCATACCGTGTTCCAGCGCGTCCAGCAGGTTGTTGTCGATAGGATGCTGAGGCAAACCGCGCGCGGCGCGTTTACGGTTATCCTGCTCGAAACGCTGCCGTTGTTCGCGGCCATCGGTCAGTTCGCGGAAGCCATTCGCCAGTTCGATGCCTTTGTAATACACCTCAAAACGCTCAGCAACGCGGTGATCTTCGGTGCTGATTTCCGCCAGAGACGCCTGCGTCGCCGGAAAGTGATACACGAAAGTCGGCTTGTCGCGGCCAATATGCGGTTCAACACCCATCGTAAACAGCAACTGCAATAAAGTGTCGCGGTCTTCTTCAGTATCCGCGATGTTTGATAAATCCAGCTTCGCGGCAACTTCGCGCAGTTCGGTTTTATCCGCAGACAACGGATCCACGCCCAGATGGCGCGTAAACGCCTGCTGATAGGACAGGGTTTCTGCCGTATCGCAATCGAGCACCTGTTGCAGCAGATCGTCCACTTCATTCATCAGGCGGTACATGTCATAACGCGGACGATACCATTCCAGCATGGTGAATTCAGGATTGTGATGGATACCGGCTTCTTCATTACGGAAGCTGCGACCCATCTGGTAAATCGGCCCGCTGCCCGCGGCCAGCAGACGTTTCATGTGATATTCCGGGCTGGTCATCAGATACAACGTCATGCCGTCAGCGGCACCCGGCCCGACGAAACGTGTGTCAAAAGGCACCAGATGGATGTCGGTCACCGTGGCCTGGCTCATGGCCGGCGTTTCTACTTCCAGCACGCCGCGATCGGCAAAGAAACGTCGAATCTCAGCGAGAATAGCCGCACGCTTCAACAAATTGGCGACAGGAGCACTGGGTTGCCAGCTTGCCGTTTCGCTCATGGTGATTTACTCCGAATTCAGAAAAGTCATGCAGTCTACCTGCAACCCTCAGGGCAAACAAATATCTCATTTTGCGAAGCAAAATACAGAGAAAGCCTAAACCTGCATTCACATCAAATTACCACTACTCCTCATTAGGTATAATAATTCCCTTACAAATAATAAGAATATTAGCCTCTGGGACAGCGCCTGCATGTCATCAGCGGTGGTTAAGCCTCAGATTCAAAAACCTTTTTCGCGGGTGTTTCAAACCCGATCTCATTGATGATAGTGGAGGAATGCAGTGCAAACCTTTAACGCCGACATTGCAATTATAGGTGCAGGTGGGGCGGGTTTACGCGCAGCAATAGCCGCAGCGGAAGCCAATCCCAACCTGAATATCGCGTTGATTTCGAAAGTGTACCCTATGCGCAGCCACACGGTGGCCGCCGAAGGCGGTTCTGCCGCAGTGACGCAAGATCACGACAGCTTTGATTTTCACTTCCAGGATACCGTTTCCGGAGGCGACTGGCTGTGTGAGCAGGACGTAGTGGACCATTTCGTTCATCAATGTCCGACTGAAATGGCGCAGCTTGAACTCTGGGGTTGTCCGTGGAGCCGTAAGGAAGATGGTTCAGTCAACGTCCGCCGTTTTGGGGGGATGAAGATCGAACGCACCTGGTTTGCCGCAGATAAAACCGGCTTCCACATGCTGCATACCCTGTTCCAGACCTCGCTGAAATACCCGCAAATCAAACGATTCGACGAGCATTTCGTTCTCGATATTTTGGTCGATGACGGCCAGGTTCGCGGCGTCGTCGCCATCAATATGATGGAAGGCACCCGCGTACAAATCCGCGCTAACGCAGTCGTGATGGCGACCGGCGGCGCAGGCCGCGTTTACCGCTACAACACCAACGGCGGGATTGTCACCGGCGACGGCATGGGTATGGCGTTCCGTCATGGCATTCCGCTGCGTGATATGGAGTTCGTGCAATATCACCCGACAGGCCTGCCCGGCTCCGGCATTCTGATGACAGAAGGCTGTCGTGGTGAAGGCGGTATTCTGGTGAATAAAGACGGTTACCGTTATTTGCAGGATTACGGCATGGGCCCGGAAACCCCGCTCGGCGAACCGAAAAACAAATATATGGAACTCGGCCCGCGCGACAAAGTGTCGCAGGCGTTCTGGCACGAATGGCGCGCCGGACGCACCATTTCCACTCCGCGTGGCGATGTGGTGTATCTGGATTTACGTCATCTCGGCGAGAAAAAGCTGCGCGAGCGTTTGCCGTTTATCTGTGAACTGGCGAAAGCTTACGTCGGCGTCGATCCGATCACCGATCCAATCCCTGTACGCCCTACTGCACACTACACGATGGGTGGGATCGAAACGGATGCACAGTGCGAAACCCGCATCAAAGGCCTGTTTGCCGTCGGTGAATGTTCATCGGTTGGCCTGCACGGCGCAAACCGTCTGGGCTCCAACTCACTGGCAGAACTGGTGGTGTTTGGCCGCATGGCCGGTGAAAAAGCGGCAGAACGCGCCGCCGAAGCCAAAGACTACGGCAATACCGAAGCCCTCGACGCGCAGGTTCGTGATATCGAAAACCGCGTTGACGCGCTGATGAAGCAGGAAGGCGATGAAAGCTGGGCAGCCATCCGCGACGAAATGGGTCTGGCGATGGAAGAAGGCTGCGGGATTTACCGCACCACCGAGCTGATGCAGAAAACCATCGACAAGCTGACCGAGCTGAAAGAGCGTTTCAAACGCGTCAAAATCAAAGATACCTCCAGCGTTTTCAACACCGATTTGCTGTACACCATCGAGCTGGGACACGGGCTGGAAGTGGCCGAATGTATGGCGCACTCTGCCCTGCATCGCCGGGAATCCCGTGGCGCGCATCAGCGTCTGGATGAAGGCTGTACCGAACGCGATGACGTCAATTTCCTGAAGCATACGCTGGCCTTTTATCAGCCAGATTCCGCGCCACGTCTTGAATATGGCGATGTGAAAATCACCACATTGCCACCAGCAAAACGTATGTATGGCGGGGAAGCTGAGAATCACGATAAAAAAGATAAGGAGCAATCACGTGGCTAAAATGCGAAGCCTGAAGGTTGAAATCATGCGCTATAACCCGGAGACGGACAACGCGCCGCATCCGGTGGTGTATGACGTGCCTTTCGACGAAACAACGTCGCTGCTCGACGCGCTGGGCTATATCAAAGACTATCTCGCCGCCGATCTTTCCTACCGGTGGTCGTGCCGTATGGCCATTTGCGGTTCCTGCGGCATGATGGTCAACCGTGTGCCAAAACTGGCCTGCAAAACGTTCCTGCGTGAATATCCGGACGGAATGCAGGTAGAGGCGCTGGCAAACTTCCCGGTCGAACGCGATTTAGTGGTCGATATGACCCACTTTATCGAAAGCCTCGAATCCATTAAGCCGTACATCATTGGCAATACCCGAACCGTTGCGGAAGGTCCGGGCAAACAAACGCCTGCACAAATGGAGAAATATCATCAGTTCTCCGGTTGTATCAACTGCGGTCTATGTTACGCCGCCTGCCCGCAATTTGGCCTGAATCCGGAATTCATCGGCCCGGCTGCGATTACGCTGGCGCACCGCTATAACCTGGATAACCGGGATCACGGCAAAGCCCAGCGTATGCCGCAGCTTAACGGCCAGAACGGCGTCTGGAGCTGTACGTTTGTCGGCTACTGTTCTGAAGTCTGTCCGAAACACGTCGATCCGGCCGCCGCTATTCAACAAGGTAAGGTCGAAAGTTCGAAAGACTTCATGATAGCAAGGCTGAGACCGCAATGAGGGAGGAAAATATGACGACTCGAACTCAGACCCCGGGCAGCAAACGTAAACCTTACGTGCGCGAAATGCCCGCCAGCTGGTGGCAACGTTCACCTTTCTATCGTTTCTATATGCTGCGTGAAGGCACGTCCGTTCCGGCAGTCTGGTTCAGTATCTTGCTGCTGGCCGGTATTTTCGCCTTACGTAACGGGCCGGAAAGCTGGTCGGGATTTGTGCATTTCCTGCAAAATCCGGTGGTGATGCTGATCAACCTGATTGCTTTGCTGGCTGCGCTGCTTCACACCAAAACCTGGTTTGAACTGGCACCAAAAGCCTCCATCGTCATCGTTAAAGGCAAGAAGATGGGGCCGGAGCCGGTGATTACCGGTTTCTGGTGCGTAACTGCCGTTGTGACGCTGGTGATCCTTGCCATCGCGCTGTTTCTTTGAGGAGGCGACATGAAAAATACTCTTCCTAAACGTTCAGATGAGCCGGTGTTCTGGGGGCTGTTTGGCGCGGGCGGCATGTGGAGTGCGATTTTTGCGCCGGTGATGATTCTGCTGGTGTGCTTCCTGTTGCCACTGGGGTTTTTCCCCGGTGACGCGCTGAGCTATCCGCGCGTACTGGCGTTCGCACAAAGCTGGATTGGCCGCCTGTTTCTGCTGCTGATGATCGTCCTGCCGTTGTGGTGCGGCCTGCACAGGATCCACCACGCCATGCATGACCTGAAAATCCACGTTCCTGCCGGTAAATGGGTGTTCTACGGTCTGGCAATGATCTTAAGCGTTGTCACACTTATCGTGCTGATCCGCCTCTGATCTGAGAAGATCACTTTCTTCAGCGGTCATTTTCATGGCCGCTGATTTTTTACTGCCCTCCCTTTTCACTTTTCCTTAATTGTTACCTATACTTAGGTGATTACCTAAGGAAGGAACATTTATGCGTATCTGGTCAAAACTCGGTGTGATTGTCACGGCACTTTTATCGGTCGCTTGCAGCGTGACGCCACCCAAAGACGTCAAAGTCGTCAGTAATTTCGAGCTTAGCCGCTATCTGGGAACCTGGTATGAAGTGGCAAGGCTGGATCACAGCTTTGAAAGCGGGCTTGAGCGCGTGACGGCCAATTACAGCCTGCGCGAAGATGGCGGTGTGAAAGTTATTAACCGCGGCTTTAATCCTGAGAAAAACAAATGGCAAGAAAGTGAAGGCAAAGGATATTTCACCGGTTCAACGTCACGCGCGGCGCTTAAAGTTTCGTTCTTTGGCCCGTTCTACGGCGGCTATAACGTTATCGAGCTGGATAAAGATTACCGCTATGCGCTGGTCTGCGGGCCGGATAAAAGCTACCTGTGGATCCTCTCACGAACCCCGACGCTGGATGACAGTGTAAAACAGCAACTGCTGAAAACCGCGCAAGGCTACGGCTTTGATACCAGCAAGCTGGTATGGGTCAAACAGCCTTAAGTTTTCCGCCCTTCAGAAACAATACTGCCTGCATCAATGTGCAGGCAGACTTCAGCATACTTCAACGCACACGCCCTTTACTGAGCGCTTTTCTGAATTGCCTGGCCGCCAGCAGAAACGTCTTCACCCACGCCACGCGTGGTATTGCAGGCAGTTAACGCAGAAGACAGAACAAGAACAGACAAGATTGCGAGGATACTTTTCTTCAACATATAAAATTCCTTCCTATAAGAGAATGTAAAGTAAGACTCACTAAGTGTAGTTAATTTTCTGAATACGGGAGGGAAAAGGCAGGATTTTAGGACAGTGGGTAAAACGAGGCTGAAGGAATCAGCCTGCTTTGGAAATCGCGCCACCCAGATGCTGGATGTCTTCACCAAAACCGTGAACCGTGTTGCAGCCGGATAACGAAGCCAGCAACATCACTGAAACCACGATAAACATCATCTTCTTCAACATGGAAAACACAATCCCATTCAACAGGTTGAGCCGGAAAGCTGCGACAGGCATTACCCTGTGGCAGCTTTCATCCAGCGTAATAAGAAACTTATTTAACGCGGGAAACGTATTCGCCAGAGCGGGTGTCACAACGGACGATTTCGCCAATCTGCACGAATAAAGGCACTTTAACCACTGCGCCGGTGCTCAGGGTTGCTGGCTTGCCGCCGGTACCTGCGGTATCACCTTTCAGGCCTGGATCGGTATCAACAACTTCTGCTTCGATGAAGTTCGGTGGCTGGACAGCGATAGGACGACCGTCCCACAGAGTCACGATACATTCAGCGTTGTCTTGCAGCCATTTAGAAGCTTCAGAAACAGTTTTAGCTTCAACACCGTGCTGCTCGAAAGTCTCAGGGTGCATGAAGTGGTAGAACTCACCGTCGTTGTACAGGTAAGTCATGTTGGTATCTACAACGTCTGCGCCTTCGCAAGAGTCAGTAGATTTGAAGGTTTTTTCTACACGGGAACCGGTCAGAAGACGGCGCATTTTCACACGTGCGAAAGCCTGGCCTTTGCCTGGTTTTACGAACACGCTGTCTTCGATTGCGAAAGGCTCGCCTTCGAACATGATTTTAAGACCCGGACGGAAATCGTTGCTAGAATAAGTCGCCATGATGGCCCTCTAATTTTAAACTGGTATTAGCCAAAAAAATGGCAAACATTGTAACCCTAAACACGCCATTTAGAGAAGATTGGTTGTATCAACTCGGCGATGTTATCACTGACCCGAATGAACTGCTTACTCTTCTGGCACTTAACGACAATGCAGATCTGCAAAGTGGCCATGAAGCCCGTCGTTTGTTCCCGCTTCGCGTGCCCCGTGCCTTTGTAGCACGTATGCAGCACGGCGATCCGCGGGATCCTTTGTTGCTCCAGGTATTGACCGCACGCGAAGAATTTATCACCGCGCCGGGCTTTACCACCGACCCGCTTGATGAACAACGCAGCGTTGTTCCGGGTCTGTTGCACAAGTATAGCAATCGCGCCCTGTTGCTGGTGAAAGGCGGCTGTGCGGTGAACTGCCGCTACTGCTTCCGCCGCCATTTCCCGTATCAGGACAACCAGGGAAATAAGGCCAACTGGGTTCAGGCGCTGGATTATATCCGTACACGGCCCGAACTCGATGAAATTATTTTCTCCGGCGGTGATCCGCTGATGGCGAAAGATCACGAACTCGACTGGTTGATCGGTGAACTGGAAGGGATCACACACATCAAACGCCTGCGTATCCATACCCGTTTACCGGTGGTCATCCCGGCGCGCATCACGGACACGCTCTGCCAGCGCCTGGAACAGTCGCGTTTGCAGGTGCTGATGGTGACGCACATTAATCACGCCAATGAAATCGATGACGCGTTGCGCGCCAGCATGGCCAAACTGAAACGTCATGGCGTTACGCTGCTCAATCAGAGCGTATTGTTGCGTGACGTCAATGACTCTGCCGATGCGCTTGCTGCGCTTAGCAATGCGCTGTTTGATGCGGGAATTTTGCCTTACTACATTCACGTGCTGGATAAAGTACAGGGCGCGGCGCATTTCATGGTGAGCGACGATGAAGCTCGCCTCATCATGAAGGGGCTGATGAGCAAAGTTTCCGGTTATATGGTGCCGAAACTGACCCGTGAGATTGGCGGCGAACCGAGTAAAACTATTTTGGATTTACGCCTTAAACAGTCGTAAACACGAATGCCGAAATGCAAAAAGGGATGCCATCGGGCATCCCTTTAGTATTTCTATGAGAGTCTATGCAGGTTCACGCAGCTAAAGCGTAAACGGCCCGACTATGGGCACTTATAGACCTGGCCGACCATTTTGCTGTCAACCGGTGCAAAGCTGGACAGGAAATTTTGAGACGGGCTGTTGGCACCATAAATGGTATTGCCGCCCATCGCTGCTGCCTTATTACGCAGGTCGTTGGCCGCACCACGCATTGAGCTGCCATCGCCGCCGGTACCGGAGAACCAGTTGCTTTGGGCACCAGTGACTTCACCGAGGAGCTGACAATTTGCGCCTGGTTTGTCGTCCGTGAATTTCACCTGCTGTCCCGCTGCATCCAGTTGATGAGTGGTACTGCACCCGGCAAGCAGCGCGATAGCTGACAGGCCCAGTAACATTTTAATCCGCATCACTTTCCCCATTTGTTTTTGTAATCACATAAAGCCTATCAGAAAACACCTGGCTCTCTTAGGCATCCGTTGCCACGCATACCCAAGGTTCTGCGCTATCGGTATAAATCCGAAAACCACGCAGAAATGAGTCTACACGTTAAACCCGGAAGACATTGAGACTTATCTTACTGAACACGATAAAAAATGGTCAAATAAAAAAACCCGGCCTTTTCAGACCGGGTTTCTTCAGTACGTTAACTCAGACAACAAAATTGCTGCTGATTTGCCGTACCTGCGGATGAGCGCAGGGGGATGATAATTACATCATGCCGCCCATACCGCCCATGCCACCCATACCGCCAGCGCCCATATCGACTTTATCGTCTTTAGGCAGGTCGGTGATCATGCACTCAGTGGTGATCATCAGGCCAGCTACAGAAGACGCGTACTGCAGAGCAGAACGGGTCACTTTAGTTGGATCCAGGATACCCATTGCGATCATGTCGCCGTACTGTTCGGTGTAAGCGTTGTAACCGAAGCTACCTTCGCCTGCTTTAACAGTGTTCGCGATAACAGAAGCTTCTTCGCCTGCGTTCACAACGATCTGACGCAGAGGAGCTTCCATTGCGCGCAGAGCAACGCGGATACCCACGTTCTGGTCATCGTTGTCGCCGTTCAGGTTAGCCAGAGTGTGAGCAACGCGAACTAGCGCAACACCACCACCAGCAACCACGCCTTCTTCTACAGCAGCACGGGTTGCGTGCAGCGCATCTTCAACGCGGGCTTTTTTCTCTTTCATTTCAACTTCAGTCGCTGCGCCAACTTTCAGAACAGCGACGCCGCCTGCCAGTTTAGCCACACGCTCTTGCAGTTTTTCACGGTCGTAATCAGAGGTCGCTTCTTCGATCTGCTGACGGATCTGAGATACACGGCCCTGAATGGTTGCTTCTTCGCCAACGCCATCGATGATGATGGTGGTGTCTTTGTTGATCACAACACGTTTAGCCTGACCCATGTCTTCCAGAGTCGCTTTTTCCAGCTCCAGGCCAATCTCTTCAGAGATTACGGTACCGCCGGTCAGGGTTGCGATGTCCTGCAGCATAGCTTTACGGCGATCGCCGAAGCCAGGTGCTTTAACCGCAGCCACTTTCACGATGCCACGCATGGTGTTCACAACCAGAGTCGCCAGAGCTTCGCCTTCAACGTCTTCAGCGATGATCAGCAATGGTTTACCGGCTTTAGCAACGGCTTCCAGTACTGGCAGCATTTCGCGAATGTTAGAAATCTTTTTGTCAGCCAGCAGAATGAACGGGCTTTCCAGTTCGATTGAACCGGTTTCTGGTTTGTTGATGAAGTATGGGGACAGGTAACCGCGATCGAACTGCATACCTTCAACAACGTCCAGCTCGTCCTGCAAGCCAGTGCCTTCTTCAACAGTGATGACGCCTTCTTTACCGACTTTTTCCATCGCTTCTGCGATCAGTTTACCGACAGTTTCATCGGAGTTAGCAGAGATGGTACCAACCTGTGCAATCGCTTTAGAATCAGAGCAAGGTACAGACAGTTTTTTCAGTTCTTCAACAGCGTGGATGACCGCTTTGTCGATCCCGCGTTTCAGATCCATTGGGTTCATGCCAGCGGCAACAGCTTTCAGGCCTTCAGTGATGATGGCTTGTGCCAGAACGGTTGCGGTAGTCGTACCGTCACCCGCTGCATCGTTCGCTTTGGACGCCACTTCTTTCACCATCTGTGCGCCCATGTTTTCGAACTTGTCTTCCAGTTCGATTTCACGTGCAACGGACACGCCGTCTTTAGTGATGGTTGGAGCACCGAAAGATTTGTCCAAAACCACGTTGCGGCCTTTAGGGCCCAGGGTCACTTTTACTGCATCAGCAAGGATGTTTACGCCACGCAGCATTTTCACACGGGCGTCGTTACCGAATTTTACTTCTTTAGCTGCCATTGTTAATTTCCCTTCAATTCGTTCAGTTCAGAAAAAAGTGGGTCGGAGGAAGATCAGGCTTCTACGATTGCCAGGATGTCGCTCTCAGACATAATCAACACTTCTTCATTGTCGATTTTTTCAGCTTTCACGCCGTAGCCGTCGTTGAAGATGACGATGTCGCCAACTTTAACGTCCAGCGCTTTAACTTCACCGTTTTCCAGAATGCGACCATGGCCGACAGCCAGGATTTCGCCACGGGTAGATTTACCAGCGGCTGAGCCAGTCAGAACGATGCCGCCAGCGGATTTAGATTCTACTTCTTTACGCTTGACGATAACGCGGTCATGCAATGGACGAATTTTCATTGATAACTCTCCTGTGAGCGGGTCCATATCTATTTTTAGGGTTGAATGCCTGACAAATGCTGCCCGGCCTCGTGGTTTGTTTAATGGGGGCAATACATCGCCCTTCAAGGGGAAGAACAGAAAAAATTTCGATTTTTCTTTTGGCTTTCAGGCAATCAAAACCCGGCCTGAAAACCACTTCCCAACAATGTATTAACAATCAAGGCCACAGAGATTAGCGATCGCGGTGCTCTGTGTCGTCATCTTTTTTCGGTGAAACCAGACGTTCCGGTGTTTCATCTGTCCGCTGGAACTCGCCTTCAAAAGTATTTCCGGTGGGCGCGCTGTTACCCCAGTTACCGCCAGAGCGAACAATATTCAGATGTGGCATCAGCTTAAGCGTCAGTCGTTTCTGAACCGGTGGCAGCAGGAGCAGCAAGCCGAGGAAATCGGTAAAAAATCCCGGAACCAGTAACAGGAAACCGGCAATGACCAGTGAAACACTCTTCACCATTTCAGCCGCCGGGCTTTCACCCACAGCCAGCTTCTGCTGAAGCTGCATGAACGTTTTCATTCCCTGATTTTTGACCAGAGAAACACCCACGCAGGAGGTAAATACCACCAGCAATAGCGTCGTGGCGACGCCAACGACCGCGGCCACCTTGATAAATAAGGTGATTTCAATATAAGCCAGCAGGAATAACAGTAGTAACGGTAACCAGCGCACCGCATTCTCCTTGTGATTTGGCCCCGAAGTTCTTTTTCAGAAACGTTCGAAACCCTGAATAAGTGCCTGTTTCCGATGTTTGCCATCAAAGAAATGCAGGCTGACTACACTGAAATGGTGCTGTGTTACGGTGATTTCAAGCGCCAGACCTGATTTAATTGAGCACGTAAATGAATTGTGAGAATTCTCACAGATACTAAAATCTTGCACAATCATAGGGCAGGATAGTGATCTTAGTACGTGCAATTCGCCTGAAGCAGCATATGATCGCCTTCGTTGTGGAAACAACGGTTGATCGTTTTAAATTTACCACGGCTAGTAACATAATTTTAAACATCGCATAACGCATTCAGTACCGAAGAGAAGGTTCTCATGTCAAACACCATTCGTATCGAGGAAGACCTGCTGGGCACGCGTGAAGTACCGGCAGAAGCTTATTACGGCATTCATACCCTGCGGGCGATTGAAAACTTCTATATCAGCAACACCAAGATCAGCGATGTGCCTGAGTTTGTTCGTGGCATGGTGATGGTGAAGAAAGCGGCGGCTCTGGCGAACAAAGAGCTGCGCACCATTCCACGTCACATTGCAGACATCATCATTCAGGCGTGCGACGAAGTGCTTGATAAAGGTAAATGCATGGACCAGTTCCCTATCGACGTCTATCAGGGCGGCGCGGGAACCTCGGTAAATATGAACACGAATGAGGTGCTGGCGAACATCGGTCTCGAGCTGATGGGTCACCAGAAAGGCGATTACCAGTTCCTTAATCCCAACGATCACCTTAATAAATGTCAGTCCACCAATGATGCCTACCCGACAGGTTTCCGTATCGCGGTTTACGCCTCTTTGCTGAAGCTGGTTGATGCGATTTCCCAGTTGGGCGATGGCTTCGAGCGCAAAGCGGTCGAATTTGAAAACGTCATCAAAATGGGCCGCACGCAGTTGCAGGATGCGGTACCGATGACGCTCGGTCAGGAATTCCATGCATTCAACGTGCTGCTTAAAGAAGAAACCCGCAACCTGATCCGCACCGGTGAATTACTACTGGAAGTGAACCTCGGGGCAACGGCGATCGGTACGCGTCTGAATACGCCGGAAGGTTATCAGCAGCTGGCCGTGCAGAAACTGGCGGAAGTCAGCAATCTGGCCTGCGTTCCGGCTGAAGATCTGATCGAAGCGACATCAGACTGCGGCGCTTACGTGATGGTTCACAGCTCCCTGAAACGTCTGGCGGTTAAGCTTTCTAAGATTTGTAACGACCTGCGCCTGCTCTCTTCCGGGCCGCGCGCCGGGCTCAATGAGATTAACCTGCCAGAATTGCAGGCCGGTTCTTCCATTATGCCTGCCAAAGTTAACCCGGTAATCCCGGAAGTAGTGAATCAGGTTTGCTTCAAAGTCATCGGCAACGACATGTGCGTCACGATGGCCGCCGAAGCGGGTCAGTTACAGCTGAACGTCATGGAACCGGTGATTGGCCAGGCCATGTTTGAATCCGTGCATATCCTGACTAACGCCTGCTACAACCTGCTGGAAAAATGCATCAACGGCATTACAGCGAACAAAGAAGTGTGCGAGTTCTACGTCTTCAATTCTATTGGGATCGTGACGTATCTGAACCCGTTCATCGGCCACCACAATGGCGATATCGTCGGGAAGATTTGTGCCGAAACCGGCAAAAGTGTCCGTGAAGTCGTGCTTGAGCGCGGTTTGCTGACGGAAGCCGAGCTGGACGATATTTTCTCTATCGAAAACCTGAAGCACCCGGCTTACAAAGCGAAGCGTTATACCGATGAAAATGAACAGTAACAGACTCCATTTCTGACCTTTTAAAGGCTCGTTGTTCTTCGGAACAGCGGGCCTTTTTACTGAGCAACAAACAACAATTACATAACAATTATTTTTCAATTCCTTAAGGATTGCTGGATATATGGACGGACAGCCATGTTAATCATCGAACTTATTATTGTACTCGCCGCGATTTTTCTCGGTGCCCGCTTAGGCGGGATCGGCATTGGTTTCGCGGGTGGATTGGGTGTTCTGGTGCTCGCTTTAATCGGCGTGAAACCGGGCTCGATTCCTTTTGACGTTATCTCCATCATCATGGCCGTAATTGCCGCCATCTCGACCATGCAGGTCGCGGGCGGGATGGATTATCTGGTGCAGCAAACCGAGAAACTGCTGCGCCGCAACCCGAAACACATTACCGTTCTGGCGCCGATCGTCACGTATTTCCTCACGATCATGGCCGGTACCGGTAACATTTCACTTTCTGCGCTCCCGGTGATTTCTGAAGTGGCAAAAGAGCAGGGGATCAAACCTTGTCGTCCGCTTTCTACGGCCGTTGTTGCAGCGCAGATCGCCATTACCGCCTCGCCGATTTCCGCCGCCGTGGTCTATATGGCATCGACGATGGAAGGCCACGGCGTCAGTTATTTGCATTTGCTGATGGTGATGATTCCTTCAACGCTGGCCGCCGTGATTGTAATGTCACTGATTATCAGCTGGTGCTTTGACTCGAAACTCTCCAACGATCCGGTTTATCTCAAGCGTTATGAAGAGGGCCTGATTGAGCTGCGTGGCGATAAAAAAGTGGAAATAAAACGTGGCGCGAAGCTTTCCGTTTTACTGTTCCTGTTGGGCGTTTTTTCTGTGGTCGGCTACGCCGTGATTAACAGCCCAAGCCTTGGCTGGGTTGCTCAACCGGTGATGACGACCAACAGCGCGATTCTGATTATCATGCTCAGCGTGGCGACATTAATCACCCTGTTGTGCCGCATCGAAACCGACTCAATTCTGACCTCCAGCACGTTCAAATCTGGCATGAGCGCCTGTATTTGTATCCTCGGCGTTGCCTGGCTCGGAGACACATTTGTACAGGCGAATCTGGGCTGGATTAAGGACACCGCGGGCACCATTATTCAGGCACATCCGTGGCTGCTGGCGGTGATTTTCTTCTTCAGTTCGGCCCTGCTCTATTCACAGGCCGCGACGACCAAAGCCCTGTTGCCAATGGCGCTGGCGCTGAGCGTTTCCCCGCTGACGGCGGTGGGCTCTTTCGCGGCAGTTTCCGGGCTGTTCATTTTGCCAACGTATCCGACGCTGGTGGCCGCCGTGCAGATGGACGATACCGGCACCACCCGAATTGGCCGGTTCGTCTTTAACCATCCGTTCTTTATACCGGGCACGATCGGCGTATTTTTGTCGGTTCTTTTCGGCTTCGCCGTCGGCAGTATTATTCTCTGACAGTTTTTCCGGGGGCTGCGGCCCCCGTCTTCCCTGCGTTCTCCCGCTTCACTCTTTTGTAAAGTACCTGCAAGGCTTTCTGCGCCGCGTTCGCACGGGGTATACTCACATTTCATTAACGCGCTGCGGCATGAAGCCGTCCGCATCTTCTGTCGAATCACCCAGTGGCCGTTCACCTGCCGCGACAAAGAGAACTTTACTCCGCATGGATCACCGCATTCTTAGAATTGTCTTCCTGCTGTGCAGCCTGTTTATGTTGCCTTTGCAGGCACACGCCTCGTTGTTTGATAAACCGGCTGCCCCGCAATTTGTCCCTGTCGATCAGGCTTTCAGCTTTGATTTTCAACAACAAGGCCATGACCTCAAACTGAACTGGCAGATCCGCGACGGTTACTATTTATATCGCAGCAAAATTGAGATTGAACCGAAGAATGCCCGGCTGGCAGCGTATATCCTGCCGAAGGGCCGTGAGCATCACGATGAGTTTTTCGGCGACAGTGAAGTCTTCGAAAACGCACTGCGCCTTACGGTGCCATTACGACAGGCCAGCGCCGATGCGACCGTCCGCGTGACCTATCAGGGATGCGCCGCTGCCGGTTTCTGCTATCCGCCGGAAATCCGCGAAGTGCCGCTCAGTGAAGTTTCTGAGCCGGTTAAAGCCAGCTCAGACATTGCAGAATCCCCCCGTCCACCGATTGAGGCCACACCAGCGAAAATCTCCACGCCGCTGCCGTTTTCGCCACTTTGGGCGTTGCTGATTGGTATCGGCATCGCGTTCACACCGTGCGTGCTGCCGATGTATCCGCTGATTTCCGGCATTATTCTCGGGCGCCAGCGTCCGCACAGCATGAAGCGAATTTTCCTGCTGTCGCTGGTGTACGTACAGGGCATGGCGCTGACGTATACGCTGCTTGGGATGGCGGTCGCCGCTGCGGGCTTGCAGTTTCAGGCCGCATTGCAAAGCCCGTGGGTACTGATCGTTTTATCCGTGATGTTTATCGCGCTGGCATTATCGATGTTTGGGGCTTTTAGCCTGCAGCTTCCGTCCTCCGTTCAGACCCGGCTGGCGTTGTGGAGCAATGAACAAAAAGGCGGTTCGCTGCCGGGCGTCTTTATTATGGGCGCTCTGGCAGGCCTGATTTGTTCCCCCTGCACCACCGCGCCGCTGAGCGCCATCCTCCTGTACATCGCCCAGAGCGGAAACCTGCTGGCCGGTGCCGGCACGCTTTATCTGTACGCTCTGGGGATGGGGATCCCGCTGATTATCGTGACGATGTTCGGGAATAAACTGCTGCCACGCAGCGGCCCATGGATGCATTACGTCAAAGAAGGCTTTGGTTTTGTCATTCTCGCGCTGCCGGTGTTTTTACTTGAGCGTGTGATTGGCGATACCTGGGGATTACGTCTTTGGAGCCTGCTTGGCATCGCGTTCTTCGGCTGGGCGTTACTGCTGAGCCTGAAAAGCCAGCGCGGTATCATGCGTGTGCTGCAACTGATTTTCCTCGCCGCTGCGCTTATCGTCAGCCGTCCGTTGCAGGACTGGGCTTTTGCGCCCGCCAGCAGTCAGTCCACGCCACAGCACGCGCTGAACTTCCAGAAAATTCATAACGTTGATGAACTGAACGCCGCCTTGCAGGGCGCGCAGGGCAAACGCGTCATGCTGGACTTGTACGCAGACTGGTGTGTGGCGTGTAAAGAGTTCGAAAAATATACGTTTTCCGCGCCAGAAGTGCAGAATGAGCTGGCGAACACTTTGTTGCTTCAGGCCGATGTGACGCAAAACTCGGCGGAGCAGAAGGCGTTGTTAGACCGTCTTGAAGTTCTGGGCTTGCCTACGATTTTATTCTTTGGCCCCGACGGCCATGAATTGCCGCAGTCACGGGTCACCGGTTTTATGGATGCCGCTGAGTTCAGTGAGCATTTGCAGAAAGCCCGCCCTTAAACGACACTACATTTTGAAGTACGCGAATTGTGAGGAGGCAAACGTGCTACGTGAACAGGTTCTCGATCAAACCCTTAATCTCTTGGAACAACGTGGCCTTGCAACATTGTCACTGGAAAAAGTCGCTGAACTCGTCGACGTTCCGCTCAATGAACTGCGCCGTTTCTGGCCCGACGCCGAAGCGCTGCTCTACGACAGCCTGCGTTATCATGGTGAGCAAATTGAAATCTGGCGGCGTCAGCTGATGCTGGATGAAACGCTCACTCCGCCGCAGAAATTGCTGGCACGGTATAAAGTGCTCGATGAACAGGTGCGCCAGCAGCGTTATCCGGGATGCCTCTTTATCGCGGCCTGTACGTTTTTCCCTGAGAGCGACGCGCCTATTCATCAACTGGCCGAAAATCAGAAACGGGCGTCCTACGACTACACGCTGTCTTTGCTCCAGGAAATGGGCTCCGATGACGCCGAAATGGTGGCGCAGCAGATGGAACTGATCCTTGAAGGTTGTCTGAGCAAGTTGCTGGTGAAACGTCAGCTCATCGATGTGGAAGTGGCGCGACGTCTGGCAGAAGATGTTTTGAATGTTGCACGCTGCCGTGAACATGGCGCACTTTCCTGACTTTCTCTGACCACAGACAGGGCATTTCGCCATTTTTGAATGAAAAGACAGCAAACGAACGTCTTTTATGTGTTTTAGATGACAAAGCCGTTGACGACACATGCCCAATACGGTTTAATGCGCCCCGTTGCCCGGATAGCTCAGTCGGTAGAGCAAGGGATTGAAAATCCCTGTGTCCTTGGTTCGATTCCGAGTCCGGGCACCATATTTAAAGAAACCAGCTTAACGGCTGGTTTTTTGCTTTCTGAGCGACGGACTCTCCATCGAACTCCGTTCGATTATTCGTCTCATACTGAGACTCACCCCTTCGGGGCCAGCGCAAGCGCTGTTCAAAGCTGCTTCGCAGCATTGTCCGAGTCCGGGCACCATATTTAAAGAAACCAGCTTAACGGCTGGTTTTTTGCTTTCTGCTATCCAAAAAATTCTAATACTCTCCTTTCGTGACTCACTTCTCACCCCTTCATTCATTTGCACAAAATCCCCGTTTAATCCTGTTTAAAAGTTAGGCCAACGTCCGTTAACGGGCATGTTTCCTCGCTTTAGACTGTTTCCTTAGGCTAAAAAATTTACTCAAAGCCCTACAAACAGGATTGTCTGATGCAAATAACCCACATTCAGGTATTGCGCGTTGCTATTCCTTTCAGCAGCGGCAGGGAAAAATCACATGAGAAAAATACTGACGCTTACAACGCGGCGTCACCGACATTAACCCGTATGGAAACGCTGCTGGTCAAAATCACCACGGATACCGGTTTACACGGCTGGGGCGAGGGTTTTGGACATCTTTCTAACCCGATGACGGAAACGGCGCTGAACGGCCTGGTGGGCAGATTTTTCCTCGGTCAAACCTGCCCGCAAAGCCCCGACGAAATTGACTCACTGATGCAACAGGCAGAAATCAATTTCCACGCCTTTGGCCGCACGGGGCCGGTGATGTTTGCGCTCTCAGCGGTGGATATCGCGCTGTGGGATTTGGTGGCAAAGGCCAGAAACCAACCGCTTTGGCAATTGCTCGGGGCGAAGCGTCATAAAATCGGTGTTTATGCCAGTCTGGTGAGTTATGGAAATGACCCGCAACGCGTGGCAGAAAAAGTGCTGAACACATATGACGCCGGATTCCGCGCAATCAAATTGCATGAAACCGAATACACTGCCATTGCCGCCGCGCGGGAAGTGTTGCCGCAGGATGCCGAACTGATGGTCGATGTGAATTGCCCGTGGAGTGTTGAAGATGCCACGGCGCAGGCACAGAAATTACGCCCGCTGGATCTAGGATGGTTGGAAGAACCCGTCTGGCCACCGGATGATCTGGCCGGTCTGGCGAAGGTCCGAACACAAGGCACACGGATTGCCGCTGGCGAAAATGCCGCTGGCGTACAGGGATTTGTCGAGCATTTCGAACACGGTGCGATTGACGTCGCGCAGCCAAGCGTCAGCAAAGTTGGCGGTATCACGGCCATGTTGAAAGTCTTCGCGCTGGCAAAACAATATTCTGTCCGGGTTGTCCCGCACTGCTTCTATTATGGCGCCGGCCTGATGGCGAGCGCGCAACTGGTGGCCTTGCTTGATGAAAGTGTTAGCCTGGAGGTGCCTTTCATTCAGTGGCAGGAACAGCTTTATCCGCAGCTGGACTTCACACCGCGCATGGTTTTACCTGATGCGCCGGGTCTCGGTTTCGAGCCTTCTCCCGCCGTCATTCAGAAATACCTCGTCAGCTCACAAACGCTTTCCCTGACAGCGGAGGCGACTCATGCGTAAATCCAATTACCGCGTCGTTATTGCCCTGCTGCTGTTCTTTGCGGGCATGCTGAATTATCTCGATCGCGCCGCGCTGTCGGTCATGGCACCGCTGATCAAAGGCGATTTGCACATTGACGATGCGCAGATGGGAATTCTGTTCAGCGCCTTCTTCATCGGTTACTGCCTGTTTTGTTTCATCGGGGGCTGGAGCGCTGACAGATTCGGGCCGCGAAAAGTGTTCGGGCTGGCGGCGGCTTTCTGGTCGGTATTCTGCGGCGCTACAGCGCTGGTGACAGGTTTCGGGCATTTGCTGATCGTACGCGTAATGTTTGGTATCGGTGAAGGGCCAATGGGCACCACCACCAACAAGTCCATCTCTAACTGGTTCCCGCGTAAAGAAGTCGGGCGCGCAGTCGGATTTACCAACGCCGGGCAACCGCTGGGCGCTGCAATTGCGGCACCGATTGTCGGGCTGATCGGGTTGCACTTCGGCTGGCGCATTGCCTTTGTGGTAATTGCCGCGCTGGGCTTCGTCTGGCTGGCGGCCTGGATGATTCTTTTCCGCGATAAACCGGAACAGCATCCGCGCGTCTCCGAAGCTGAGAAAACGCTGATTGCCAGCGACCGTCCGGCGACACCGGTCACTTCCGGGATGAAAGAAAAAGATGGGCATACCCTGTGGTATTACGTTTTTTCCAAACCGGTATTAGGCGTGGCCGCCGCGTTTTTCTGCTTCAACTATATTCAGTATTTTTTCCTGTCATGGCTGCCGAGCTACCTCACGGATTTCCAACATCTGGACATCAGGAGCATGAGCATTATCGGCATTCTCCCGTGGCTGGGCGCAACGGCAGGCTTCATTGGCGGCGGCGTTGTGGCGGATATGCTGTACCGCCGGACCGGTAACTTCCTTTTCTCACGCAAAGCTGTCATTTTCACCGGCCTGATTATCGCCGCAGGTTGCGTGCTGATGACCGCTTATACTCGCAATACGGCCGGTGCCGTCGCCCTGATCACCGTCGCCAGTATCTTTGCGTATATGACCCCGCAGGCGTGCTGGTCGCTGTTGCAGGATATCGTGCCGGCGCACCGCATCGGAACAGCGGGGGGATTTGTCCATCTGCTGGCTAATCTGGCCGGGATTTTATCTCCCAGCATTACCGGCTTTTTAATCCAGTACGGCGGCGGTTATCAGTCTGCTTTTATCCTGTCGAGCGGTCTGGCGATCGTCGGTGTGGTCGCAATGGCCATACTCGTACGCCAGGATAAAGTGAATGAACTTTTTGGTAAAAAAAGCCCGTCAGAAGACGTCATTACTGAGCATTAATCCCTTGATTTGTCATGTTCAACCTGCAACTGAGCTGATACATTGCAGGTTGAACATTGAGCAAATTTATAGGATATAGAAATGCCTTCGTCCGGAACTCCGCTTTTCCCGCCAGCATTGAAAACCGGTGACACTATTGGTTTCTTCTCCGCCTCTTCACCGGTTACCGTTACGGCACCAAATCGCTTTGCGCGCGGGAAAAACTTCCTGCGGGAGAAAGGTTTTGTGCTCAAACCGGGATTGCTGACCGGCGAATCAGACCTTTACCGTTCAGGATCTGTTGCCCGGCGGGCTGAAGAATTAAACCAACTGTTTCGTGATCCGCAGGTGCGTTGCGTGATGTCTACCATCGGTGGCAATAACACCAACTCCCTGCTGCCTTATCTCGATTACGATGCCCTGCGCGCTGACCCGAAAATCATTATTGGTTATTCAGATACCACCGCGCTGCTGGCAGGCATTTACGCACAGACCGGACTGATTACTTTTTACGGGCCTGCGCTGGTTGCCTCTTTCGGCGAATTTCCCCCGCTGGTTGATGTGACTTATGCATCTTTTACTGACGTTCTGATGAACCGTCACGACGCGCCGTATGGTTATTCTCTGCCCTCACACTGGACGGACGAAAAGCTTAACTGGAATGATATTGCTCCGGTTCGTGCTAAGCATTTATATGTGAATACCTGCCGTTTTCTGGGCAAAGGACGTATTGAAGGACGCGTCATGGGCGGTAATCTGAATACGCTTTCGGGTATCTGGGGAAGTTCTTATCAGCCTGAAATCCGTCAGGGCGACATTTTGTTTATCGAAGATAGCCTGCTGAATATCGCCACCGTCGAACGTTCGTTCTCCATGCTTAAGCTCAATGGCGTTTTCGACCGCGTCAGTGCGATAGTGCTCGGGAAGCATGAATTATTCGATGACGCCGGAACCGGCAGGCAGCCCGCCGATGTACTCCTGGAAATTCTTAACGGCCAGGATATCCCGTTAGTCGATGGCTTTGACTGCTGCCATACTCACCCGATGCTCACCTTGCCGCTGGGTGTCGATATCGCTGTCGACTTTGACCGGCAGCAGATTCACATTACCGGCCAGTACCTGTCATGATGACCGTATAAATCACGTACTACTAAAATTCCGTACGTGATTTATATCTCTCCGGTTCAAGCCTCCCTTTTTCTTCTCCCCCGTTAAGGCTGTGTATTGCCAGCATGTAAATATTTCTGACAACAATCTGACTTTTAAATAGTACGGTTTATACTGACTGCCCCTTTACGACGGTATATCAGGGTAAAATTCTGATAGGGTAGCACTGTACTAATTATCTGAATGCAAATGTAAGACAGGATATTTTTAACAGGGAGACGAAGGATGCAAATGATTTATCTGATTGAAAATGAAATAGTATTCAATCCAGAGGATAACTCACTTTCTTTGCTGAGCGACGCTGAGAGTAAGGTCGCTGTATCCAATCCTGCGCGGAGAATTTTATTATTGCTGATTGAACAACATGGCATTGTTGTTCATCGTGAAACATTTTTTAAAAAGGTATGGGATGACTACGGACTGACCGCCAGTAATAACAATCTCAATCACTGTATCAGCAAATTACGCAAAGTGATTTCTATGCTGGGTTATTCCGATGAATTCATTGTCACCGTTCCCAAAGTTGGTTTTTTCATCAGGAAAGAGATCGCCATTGCGGTGAATTTTGAGCAAATCGCACCTCCCGCAGAAAATACGCAAGAGTGCAGAAGTGTTATCGAAATCCCGGAAATCATTCTGCCCGCCGCTGAAGAGCAAATTTCTTCAGCGGTTGTAACTGAGCCAGTTAAGCCCGAAACAATGACACTGGATCATCAGGGGTGGGAAACAAAACACTCTGTTTTTATAAGTATTTTAGTCACGACAGTGATCACGGCTTGGGGGATTTTCATCCTTCACCAAAATCTGAGTGACCCGTTGGCGCATTTGCAGATTGCGAGAATAGGCGTCTGCGAACTGTATTCAGCCGCGCCCGTCACTCCTTCACGAAAGGAGGAATTCGCGCGTCTGGCCGAAATATTCCTGCGAAAAAACAATATTTCCTGCAAGCCCGGTGAAATATTCATATTTCAAAGTGAGCGATTTTCTCTCCCGATAAATACGGGTTCTGTGCGCGACTTCATGACGCAATGTAATACCGATGATAATCATAAGATGAACATTTGCATAAGTTATTATACAAATGACAGGACCACGAATGACAAACTATAATAAAAGATTATCTTCCGTAAAGAAGAACCTTATTTTATCCATACCCCCTATTATTGTTTTATTGTTAATTATTTTTTGCGAGATTTTTTTAAGAAGAGATAAAGAGGCATTTCCGGTTAACATCCCTTGCAGGGGAAACATGATCATAGAAGCACAATATGATAATCAAAGAGCCAGAATGGTGACATCGCTGTACTTTAGTTTTCTGAGCAAGAATAAAATTTTGATTTCTCTGAGCGGGACAGGATATTTGTATAACAACGAAAATGTCGTCGTTGAGAAAAAAACGCTGCTGCGCAATATCTATTATGATTATATCCATGAAAGTAAAGCCACGGATACCTACTCGATGACCAGCAGTCAGATCAATATCGACAGCGTGGATGATTTTGACTGGCGTATTTCCTCACTTTTACTGATGAACAGTTTTTTTCTGACGGGCCACACAGATACGCTGGTCTTAAAGAAGTACGGCGATAACGCCCTCCTCATCGAAAACAATCAGTCACCGTTTACGCTGTGCGTCTTCAGTAAGAGTCTGTGAGACCCGGCAGTCACTGCTTTTGTCTATTTATAATACAGATAGAGCTGAAATCCGCAGGCTTGTGCGTAACGAGCCAGCGTACTGAAACTGGCCTGTGCCGGACGCTTTTCCAGGCGGGTGATGGCCGGAGGTGTTATCCCCAGGCGTCGGGCCAGTTCAGTTTTATTTAATCCGGCATCTTCGCGTAAGGTTTGCAACAACGCATGAATTTCTGTCTCAGCAATCAGTTCCGGAGCCTGCGCAGAATATACCGGTTCTTCAAGCGCCTGAGCCCGTAATTTAGCCGTTCTTAGCATGTCGTTCTCCCTCTCTTACAGACACGGTCAGTAGTAGTTAATCTTGACGATCACTGACGCATCAAATTGCCCGAGAGAAAGTGCTCTCCCCGGGATCGCACTCACTTTCGCAGTGAAGTTTTTCGTCACTTCATTCACGTTATTAAGCTCAGCAAAATCATCGTAACGATTGAACGTAATCGCCTGTTCTTTATCGTTATAGAGCATTAGTTTGGCGCCATTCGACAAGTCTATAGCCGTGTTATCGATCAGCGGACTGGCCGTGGAAAACTCGGCTTGCAGGGAGAAATTATCCAGGCATCCCTGCTTAACAGCTTTGATAGCAAACGGCAGAGAAATGCCGGAAGATCGGGACAGAATGGTGCTTTGAATCGGGCCGAAATCCACAATCTGAGATTCCGGATAGACCTTCAAATCTGAGCCACAGGCCAGGAAGCGAATCCCCTGTAAGCCCGAGAGGTTATATTTCAGGTTTTTCGCGCCAGGCGTTTTATTGATGCCCCGGCTGCCATCAAGCTGGAATACCGTGAACTGGTCGGCTCCCTGATAATGACCGCTGGAAGGCGCGTTCCCGCTGACTTTGATATACAGGCGGAAAGTGACATTTACTGTAACGTTCTGGCCTTTTTTGATGGGCGTGCTGTTGGTGCTGAGACGCTGTTCATTCTGTTCGAGATCCTGCCCGTTATAGCTCACACCCAGCAGTAAACCTTCGCCGATCGACTGCGATTTCGGATTGAAGTAGAAGTGCACCACATCAATGATTGAGCCCAGGACGTTATCGCAATACGCGGTGACATTGATGTCATTGGATTCCCAGATTTTGGTGCCCACCGGCACATTCGACGGTATCGCCAGCTGTCCGACGGGGATCGCCGGTTTATCGACGATCCCCGTTCCTTTTTCCACGCAATCGAGCGCCAGCGCGCTGCGGGAAAAACAGAGCAATAAAATAATTAATATCATCCTGCCAGCGGATAACCGGTAAATATCAGGCATAACAATCCCTTATCAAGGAGATAAACAGGTTCTTATACGGGCTTTCGCACAGCTTAGCGTTTGCCTTCTTTTCGGGTGAGCTGACACTGAGGCGTCTGGCACTGGTACTCGTTCACCTGCAAACCCCCGTAGTCGTCCATATATCCCAGGCTGTACCGGTCGCTGACATACTGGCTGCCGGTCAGGGATTCCGTCGCAAACGGAGCCAACATCACACTGTCAAAACCCGGCACGTTGCCCTTGTTATCCTTTCCCAGATAACCGACGGTGATATAGAACGGCGTCGGGTTGGTCAGTTTCAAACCGTCCGAAAGGCGGCTGACCTGAAGCTGTTCCTGCCAGTTTCCTTTCAGCAATTTGCGCAGTTCGGTGGGCCGGAAGAAAAGCTTCACACGGCTCTGAATCGCAACCTGCATCACGTTGGCCATTTCGCTTTTTGGCGGCACTTCACGCACATTGAAATAAAATAACGATTCACGATCTTTCGGCAACGCGGCAGTTTCCGGTAACTGAAGTACGCGGATCTGGCTTTTCTGTCCCGCATCAATTCGCTGCATAGGCGGCAGCGCCACCAGCGGAGATGTAATCTTTTCGCCCTGCGCATTCTCCAGCCAGACCTGCGCCAGATAAGGCAAATCCTTACTCTGGTTCTCCAGCATGACGCTGACCGATTTGTCATTGGCATTAAAAATGATGCGCGTCCGGTCAAGGTTTACTGCCGCAATGACCGGAAAGGCGACGCTGGCCATCATCAGTAACGCCATGCCAGTGTGTAAAATCTGCTTCTTCATCGGACTCTTCCTTTCCTGATTCACTTTGTTAATTTTCAGATGCACGGTAATAACACCTGTCCGCTATTGCTCACGGGCTGCTGAGGTACCTGTATCCGGCATTTCTGATCCTCGCCCCAGCGAACAGTCAACGACTTCTCGCCGGAAACGCCCGCCAGATACGCCAGACCACCATCACCAATCAGGCCGGCTTCAAACCCGGAACTGTTGTCCGTCACCGACGAACCCAATGGCGGATAACTGCCGTCCGCGAGGCGAATGACCGCCATCAGGCGCTCGCCTTTAATCGCGCGAATTTTGCGAAAACCTATTGCTCCTTCAGTCAGGGTTTTGCTGACAACCGAGCTGTAAACTTCTACATCATCAGGCAGATGATTGACGTCAACGCGGATATCAGAAGTCTGATAGCTGGAGACGCCGTTCACGACGGCGATGCCGTAATCATTCGTTACCGATGCGCCTTCGCTGATCGGAATACCCTTCACCCCGGCTGACACCATCATGCGCGGCTCGCTGCCTGAGCTGCTCTGGTGCAAGGCGGCTCCGCCTCCGGTGGCCGTAAATGAGCCGTACCAGTTGGCATTTACCGAGCGGTAATCGTTATTTTTTACGCTGCCGTTCACACCTAACTGACCGTACGGCGACATATGCTGGTAATTAGCACGGAAAACGCCGTCGCCTTTTTGCAGGTCAGGGCTGCTTCCGCCTGCTCCCACGCGCCAGCTGTTGTTCGGATCCTGGCTGTTGTAATAAGACGCGGTTTGGGAAAACCCGCCCTGGGAATCCTGTTGTGCGTCATAGCTGATCTGTTGCCCGGAAGACAATGGCAAACTGAATGACAGAAACATCTGGTTTTCATCGGTATCGCGGTATCTCAGTTTGCTGGCAGACAACGTTCCGGAAATCCCGGTGAACCGCCCGATATCAAATATCTTGCTGACGGAAACGCTGTAGTTATTGCTGGGATTCTCGTTCCAGTACACCTTATGCGTCGCCGAGAGATACAACGTGATCGCCGGCCACGGCAGAAACTGGTTGGCGGTTACCGTATAAGTTTGTTTATCGTCGCGGGAATACCCGTCGCCGTTCACCTTGTCGAGATACTGGTTGAACGACATAAAAGTTTTTTCCGAGAAACGATAACCGGCAAACGTGATCTGACTTCCGGTGGAATCGAAGCGTTTGGAATAGTTGGCGCGATAACTGAAACCCGTTTGTTTACCCGCCACAGGGACTGTTGCGGAAGAACGCGTGACATCGAAAGACACCGCGCCCAGCTTTTGCAAGTTTTGCCCGACGCCGAGCGCCTGAGCCTGATAGTTCCCGGTGGTGGCAATCAGCCCGCCATAAACTGAGAAATCATTGAGCGCCCCCCACGACATTTCTCCGCTGTAAAAACCCGGCTGCAAAACGTGATTGCTGCTGCCGGTAGTCGGTTTACCCATCGCCGTCTTGAAGCGCACCTGACCTTTGCGGGTCAGAAACGGGATCGTCGCCGTGGTCACCTGATAAGTGGTTACACTGCCGTTTTCTTCTTCAATTTTAACGTCCAGCGCGCCTTGCACGGCTTCTGTCAGATCCTGAACGACAAACGGCCCGGGAGATACGTTGGTCTGATAAATCACCCGACCGTTCTGGCTGATACTGACTTTGGCGTTGGTTTTGGCTATACCCGTTACCTGAGGCGCATAACCACGCAGTGAAGGCGGCAGCATCCTCTGATCGCTGTTGACGGACACGCCGACAAAGCGAAAAGAATCAAAAATGTCTGAGCTGAAATAGGTCTGACCGCCGGTCAGACGTGCGCCGATGGAGGGTAACGCACGAAACAGATAGGTTTGTGTCCAGGTGAATTTGTCGTTCACAGGCGATCCTGACGTACGGGCGGCGGAATACTGGTAATCCGCACGGGCACGCCACGCCCCCAGATTAAATCCGGTGGTACCGTAACTGCTAAAACTGGTCGAGCTGTCACCGTGCTGTGGCATGTATTGACTACCCAGCAGGTTGTAATCGAGCAATGCGCCATTTACGCCATTATCCCACTGGGAAGGCGGCACCCAGTTTTCATCGTGAAACGTCAGCCACGCCTGCGGGATACTGATATTCAGCGTCTGTTTTTCCTGATCGTAACGCGCGGTGATTTCTTTCTGGCGGTCAAGAGAAGTGCATTCGCCATGATGCCAGAGCGTCAGTTTTTCCTGCGCGGCTTTAGTCAGATCGAATTTATCCACCAGTGAAGGCGGCACGCACAGACGGCTGTTTTTATTATCTTCAGTGGAAATATATTTAATCAGGCTCTGATCGCCCAGCGTGCGGCCATTGAGTACGACATCCAGCAGATATTCACCAGGCGCGATATAATTCGCCACCTGAAAACGTGAAAGGTCTACATTATTGCGATCGGCAGAATCAATAAAGTTAACGTTAAATTCCACCGCCAGACTTTTGAATGAAATAAGGCATCCCGACAAGAAAATAATAACCCCTGTTGTTATTCTCATCCTTGTCGATGTTCTGTCCATCGCAAACAACATAATAAAATCACTTATTTATTTTTATAGATCCAGCACGGAACCCCGATGCACCCGGAAAATAAAGGGGAGATAACTCCCCTAAATAACAGCAATATTTATTTGTAGTTCAGGGCGTAAGTCGCCTGAGAAACGATAGTCCCTGTGGACACTGGCTGGGTGTTGGCTTCAACGCGCGCAGCAAATACCAGCTCGTTATTACCTGTTACCAGATTAATGTCTTTTGATGTATCGCCAACTTTCAACAAATCACCGTTAGCATCGATGAGACGGATGCCGGCACCTTTCGCGCTGCCAGTATTCGCCAGCAATTCAGCAGCGCTGCTGTCAGGCGTACCTGCGAAGGATACGGCAACTTTAGACATCGCCGGATATGCAATGGTGCCTGCAGTTTGCGCGGTCAAATCACAATCTTGCAAATGGATGGTGTAGTTAACGTTTTGAGAATATTTATTGCCGCTTGCCAGCACCTTATTCGCCACCTGACCCATATCGACATTAATGTCTTCATCGCCTGCGGCAATAGAGCAAGGCGCATTAATAACGGTACCGGTGAAATGAATACGGCCGGAACCCTGGTCAGCGCCGGTCGGAGGTGTTGTGACGTCATCAGCAAAAGCTGAAGCAGAAATTAAAGTGGATAAAGCAATAATCAGTGTCTTGTTTTTAGCGTTAAACATAGTAAGTCCTTGAGATTTAACGGTAGCTAATAAGTGATAAATACGCTCACAGGCGGTATTTTTCGCTGTACCGAAGAGAGCACCCCTCTCTTGCCAGATCAATATACTGATATTTTTAATTTAACGTTATAATAATTTGATAATTGCAAATATTAAGAACTTTAATCTCAGATTAATCTTTAAACATCACCTTTATGAAAGGAAATTAACTTAAAAGTTAAAATAATTAACATTAAATGTTCCAGCCTGAATAGAAATCATTCTTATTAAGTTGAATAATTAAGCTTTAGTTAACCAATATTTTACTTTTAGAGTGATCAAAATTTACGTTTTCAGGGTTATTGATACATTTTCTCCAACAGCAGTGAGAAAACTCTGCATTCAGATCAAAAGACCAGCCTCGAACAGAGCATCCAGATCTCTTCTCAGATCATTTTCAGTGGAACATTCTTATCAAACCGTCATGTGTGCATTGAGAAAGAACAGTTTCCGTTAACTTTTTTAGCTCATGGACCGGTTACTGCTGAAGGTGCCCTGACTTTTGTGGCCTGTCCCGCACCGCTGTTGCAGATATCTTGCTGTTTTTTCTCCGCTTGCGTGATCTGCCCCCCAGAAAGCAAACAAAGCCCTAACGCAAACTACACTTAACTTTTGATTGACATATATTTAACAAAATAAAGGAGAAAAACCATGAGCCAAATTCATAAGCATTCTATTCCTGCCTCTGTGGCAGAACGCGCCCTGATCACACCTGAAAAATATCAGCAGTATTATCAGCAGTCTGTTGAAGACCCCGATGCCTTTTGGGGAGAACAGGCGAAAGTACTCGACTGGATCAAACCGTTTACCAAGGTGAAAAACACCTCATTTGCACCGGGGAATATTGATATTCGCTGGTTTGAGGATGGCACGCTCAATCTGGCCGCTAACTGTCTCGACCGGCATTTAGTAGAAAAAGGCGATCAGACAGCACTTATTTGGGAAGGCGATGATCCGAACGCCGAAAATAAGCACGTCACGTATAAACAGCTTCACCATGATGTCTGCCAGTTCGCTAACGTATTAAAAGGACTTGGCGTCAAAAAAGGCGATGTTGTCGCCATCTATATGCCTATGGTGCCTGAAGCCGCCGTAGCAATGCTTGCCTGTGCCCGTATCGGCGCAGTACATTCCGTCATTTTTGCCGGTTTCTCACCGGAAGCCGTTTCCGGCCGCATCATTGATTCCAATGCCAAAGTCGTGATCACCGCCGATGAAGGCTTGCGCGCAGGTCGCACCATCCCACTTAAACAGAATGTGGACGATGCCCTGAAAAATCCGGCAGTCACCAGCGTCACGCACTCAATTATTTTCAAGCGCACCGGGAAACAGGGTGAATGGAAAGAAGGCCGCGATATCTGGTGGCATGACGCAATAAAAGATGTACCGGCGGATTGTCCGGCTGAAGAAATGAAAGCGGAAGATCCGCTGTTTATCCTCTATACCTCCGGTTCCACCGGCAAACCTAAAGGTGTTTTGCATACCACCGGCGGATATCTGGTTTATGCCGCGCTGACTTTTAAATACACCTTTGATTACCACGACGGTGATATCTACTGGTGTACAGCCGACGTGGGTTGGGTCACTGGCCACAGTTACCTGCTTTACGGCCCGCTGACTTGCGGTGCAATCAGCCTGATGTTTGAAGGTGTGCCGAATTATCCGACGCCAGCACGTATGGCGCAGGTCATTGATAAGCACAAAGTAAACATTCTTTATACTGCGCCTACAGCTATCCGTGCATTGATGGCGGAAGGGGATAAAGCGGTCGAAGGAACCAGCCGCACTTCGCTGCGGATCATGGGTTCAGTGGGTGAACCGATTAACCCGGAAGCCTGGGAGTGGTACTACAAAGCGATTGGTAACAGCCAGTGCCCGATTGTCGATACCTGGTGGCAGACCGAAACCGGCGGTTTTATGATCACACCGTTGCCGGGTGCAACAGAGCTGAAAGCCGGCTCTGCAACACGCCCCTTCTTCGGCGTGCAACCCGCACTGGTTGATAATGAAGGTATCCCGCAGGAAGGCGCATGTGAGGGCAATCTGGTCATCACCGATTCCTGGCCGGGACAGGCGCGTACATTGTTTGGCGACCACGATCGCTTTGAGCAAACCTATTTCTCCACCTTCAAAAACATGTATTTCAGCGGTGATGGTGCGCGTCGTGACGAAGATGGCTATTACTGGATCACGGGCCGCGTGGATGACGTCCTGAATATCTCCGGCCACCGCCTGGGAACTGCAGAAATTGAATCCGCACTGGTATCACATCCAAAAATTGCAGAAGCTGCCGTTGTCGGGATTCCGCATAACATCAAAGGTCAGGCTATTTATGCCTACATCACTCTGAATCATGGCGAGGAACCTTCACCGGAGCTCTATACGGAAGTACGTAACTGGGTGCGTAAAGAGATAGGGTCCATCGCTACACCGGACGTTCTTCACTGGACTGATTCATTACCTAAAACCCGTTCCGGCAAAATTATGCGTCGTATTCTGCGCAAAATTGCTGCCGGTGACACCAGTAATCTGGGAGATACCTCAACGCTTGCGGATCCGGGCGTAGTTGAAAAATTGTTGGAAGAAAAACAATCAATGAAAGTGCCGTCATAATTTTCACCGCCCTGGCGCGGTGAACTCTATCAATGCCTCACAGGAGTCACTGAGATGAATGATCTCATTTATCAGAGAGTTGTAAGTAATCCGCGCTTCAGGGAACTGGTGCAAAAACGCAGCCGTTTTGCCTGGCTTCTGTCGGGCATTACGCTGGTGCTTTATGTGGCGTTCATATTGCTGATTGCGTTCGATCCGCAGTGGCTGGGGACGCCATTGTATGAAGGTGCCACAATCACGCGAGGTATTCCGGTTGGCGTCGGGCTGATCGTGATTTCTTTCATCCTCACGGGGATCTATGTCATTCGTGCCAACAGCGAGTTTGACCAGCTGACGGCTGATATTATCCGTGAGGTTAAGCCATGATCGCACGCCGTAGCTCCCTCCTTTTCCTGATGTTATCTCTGGCTTTGCCTATCAGCGCTTTTGCAGCAGAAGGAATTGCAGGCGAGGTAAAACGCCAGCCTCTTAATATTGAAGCGATAGTGATGTTCGTTTTGTTTGTGGGTGCGACGCTTTATATCACCTACTGGGCCGCTAAACGGACGCGTTCCCGTCAGGATTATTACACGGCTGGCGGCCGAATTACCGGTCTGCAAAATGGGATGGCGATTGCCGGTGATTTCATGTCAGCCGCTTCTTTCCTTGGGATCTCCGCGCTGGTTTATACCTCCGGTTATGATGGTCTGATCTATTCCATCGGCTTCCTTATCGGCTGGCCAATCATCCTTTTCCTGATTGCTGAACGTTTGCGTAATTTGGGTAAATACACCTTCGCCGACGTCGCTTCATATCGGCTGAAGCAAAAGCCAATTCGCCTGCTCTCAGCCTGTGGTTCACTGGTGGTGGTTGCACTGTATCTGATTGCACAGATGGTGGGTGCCGGTAAGCTTATCCAGCTACTGTTCGGCCTGAACTATCACGTCGCAGTCATCCTGGTTGGGATCCTGATGGTGCTCTACGTGTTGTTCGGCGGCATGCTGGCAACAACCTGGGTACAAATCATTAAGGCAATCCTGCTACTGGCAGGCGCCACGTTTATGGCCGTTATGGTCATGAAATCTGTTGGTTTTAACTTCAATACCCTCTTTACACAGGCCGTGGCAGTACATTCAAAAGGTATCGCGATCATGAGCCCGGGAGGGCTGGTTTCCGACCCAATATCGGCGTTATCACTAGGCCTTGCCCTGATGTTTGGGACCGCAGGCTTGCCGCACATTCTCATGCGTTTCTTCACCGTTAATGATGCTAAGGAAGCTCGTAAAAGCGTATTTTACGCAACCGGCTTCATTGGTTACTTCTATATCCTGACGTTCATTATTGGTTTTGGCGCTATCGTGTTGGTCAGTTCAAACCCTGCATTCAAAGATGCCAGCGGCGTATTGCTCGGCGGCAATAATATGGCAGCGGTACATCTGGCCGATGCGGTTGGCGGAAGCTTCTTCCTCGGTTTCATCTCGGCAGTGGCATTCGCGACAATACTGGCCGTCGTAGCAGGATTAACACTGGCTGGTGCATCAGCAGTCTCTCATGACCTGTATGCCAGCGTCATTAAAGATGGTAAGGCAACGGAACGCGATGAGCTGAGGGTCTCAAAGATTACTGTTATCGTGCTCGGTATCGTGGCGATCGCTTTGGGTATTTTGTTTGAAAAACAGAATATTGCGTTCATGGTGGGCCTGGCATTCTCCATCGCAGCAAGCTGTAATTTCCCGATTATTCTTCTGTCGATGTATTGGGCTAAATTGACGACTCGCGGCGCGATGATAGGTGGATGGCTGGGGTTACTGACGGCCGTGATACTCATGATCCTTGGCCCAACGATTTGGGTGCAGATTTTAGGACACGCGAAGCCAATTTACCCTTACGAATATCCGGCTCTCTTCTCAATGATCGTTGCCTTTGCAGGAACCTGGTTCTTCTCAATTACCGACAATTCTGTTGAAGGACAAAAAGAGAGAGAGCGTTTCTATTCTCAGTTTGTTCGTTCTCAAACAGGCATTGGGATATCGCAGAGTTCTAATCACTGAGTCTTTATGCAGACAAAAGTTAAAAAGGCCATCTGTGAGGATGGCCTTTTCTATTAATGGCTGAAAAATCTGAGCAATTGGTGGGTTTCTTGACCGATTCCACGTCTCAAATTCCTCAAAGCAAAAAGCCCTGTACGTCAGTACAGGGCTTTCCACTTATTTGATGCC